>CAZFAQ010000009.1:0-64678 GCA_964517055.1 uncultured bacterium
CCCGGCCACGAGACGGGCGGCCCACGCTGATCAGGCGTTGGTGGACGTGGGCGCTGCTCGGCGTGGCGGCGCAGCTCGCACCGTGGCCGGCCGAGTGGGCGGACGCGGTCTACCTCGGCGCCACACTGCCAGCGTGGTCTCGGGTGACGTCCCGACTGGTCAGCGCGGTACCCGGCTCGGTGTCGGTGGCGCTGGCGCTGCTCGGGGTCGTCAGCATCGTCGCCGTGCTGGTATGGCCCGGAGGGCGACGGAGGGCGGGCCGCGCCATAGGCTGGACGGTAGCGGCGCTGCTCGTCACGTTCCCCTTCACGTTCGGGCTCGGCTACCACACGACCCCCCTCCTGGTCGGCGCACCGGAGGCCTCGGCAGCCGAGCAGGAAGCCGCCCGCTCCGAGGTCGCCGAACTGCTGACCGCCTCCACGTCGTCAGGCAGGGCAGCGCTCGACGGCGCCGGCGCACACGCCCTCGGCGCCGACATGGCGGCCTGCGTCACCGCGACGGTGACGGAGCTCAGGCCCGACGTCGGCTTCCGCCTTCCTGTCCGCTTCAAACCGGTACCAGCGGGCTCGTTGGTGACGATCGGGTTCGCCGGCTTCGTCGTCCCCTGGTTACTCGAGCCCCACGTCGACGCGGCGCTTCCCCCGGCCTCGGCGGCAGCGGTCGCTCTGCACGAGCTCGCTCACGGCGCCGGGTTCGCCAGGGAGGCGGAGACGGAGGCCGTCGCCCTGCTGGCCGGACTCAGGTGTCCCGCACCAGCTGTGAGGTACGCAGCCGCGCTGGCGTCGGCCTCGCGCCTGGCGGCCGGGCTACCTGCAGACCAGCGCGCCGACTACGTCGCGACCTGGCCCGCTGCCGCGCTCGAGGACCTGCGGGTCGCCGCCGAAGTGACTGCCCGACACCAGTCGGCTGGGCTGTCACGGCTGGCAGCGCGCGGCTACGACGCGTACCTGGTGAGCCAGGGCGTGACCGCCGGCATGACCGACTACGACCGCGCCACCGACCTGCTCGTCCGGCTCCTCACGGCTGACCGCCCGGCGCCGTGACGGTCAGCCGAGCGCGGGCAGCGGCGAAGGCGCCCTGACAGCCAGCCCGGCGCGGGCCGCGGCCGCAGAGGCGCGTCCCGCTTCCGCTTAGTTGGCGACAGGTTCGGCCGGAGCGGGCTGCCCGCCGCCCGGGACCGGGCCCAGGTTGCGCTCGATGAGCGCGGCGACGTCGGGGCCGCGGCCCATGAAGCACCTGAACAGCTCGTCCGCCTCGTCGCTGTCGCCGGCTTCAAGCACACACCTGGCGAAGTCCCTGCCGGTGTCCGGGTTGAAGATGCCCTCGGACAAGAACCGGCTGAACGCGTCGGCCTCGAGCACCTCGGCCCACTTGTACGAGTAGTAGCCGGCGGCGTAGCCACCTGCGAAGACGTGCGAGAAGGCTGGCATGCGCCGGGTCGCCGTGAAGTTCGGGCCCAGGCTGAGGGGTTCCATCGCCGCCTGGGCCACTTCGAGCGGGTCCTCGCCTGACTCGGGGTCGTAGGTCACGTGCAACGCCAGGTCGGCGGTGCCGAAGGCGAGCTGGCGCATCTGGGCCGTGCCCTCCAGGTAGGTCCGGCTGGCCTTGAGACGTGAGAAGAGCTCGGCCGGGACCTTCTCGCCGGTCTCGTGGTGGCGCGCGAAGAGGTCGAGCGCCTCGCGCTCCCAGCACCAGTTCTCCATGATCTGACTGGGGAGCTCGACGAAGTCCCATGGCACGGTCAGTCCCGACCGCGCCCTGACCTCGACGCGAGACATCACGTGGTGCAGCAGGTGCCCGAACTCGTGGAAGACGGTCGTGACCTCGTCGTGCGTCAGCAGCGGTTGACCGTCGCCGTCCGGCGGGGTGAAGTTGGCCCCGATCACGCCGACGTGCGGCGCGAACCCGCCGTCCTCCGGGCCTCCTGTGACGATGGGGTTCATCCAGGCTCCCGCCCGTTTCGACTCGCGCGGGAACCAGTCGGCGTAGGCAGCTCCGAGGTAGGTGCCGTCCTCGTGGTGGAGTTCGTAGACCCTCACGCTCTCATGCCACGTCGGCATCTCGGGGGCCGCGACGACACGCACGCCGAACAGGCGTTCCACCAGCTCGAACAGCCCGCTGAGCACGCTGTCTAGCGGGAGGTAGGGCCGCAGCGCCTCGTCGTCGAAGTCGAACCTGCCCAGCCTCATCCGCTCGGTGACGAAGCTGAGGTCCCAAGGCCTCAGCTCATCGAGCCCCAACTCCTCGGTCGCGAAACGCCTGATCTCGTGGCGTTCCACGTCGAAGTAGGGGCGCGTCCTGGCTGCCAGCTCGGCCTCGAACGCCGTCGCGCGTTCAGCGTTGCCGACCATGCGGTCCTCCATCACGAGGTCCGCGTAGTGGCGGAAGCCGAGCAGTTCCGCCAGCTCCCTCCGCTTGGCGAGTATGCGCCGCAGCAGCGGTCGGTTGTCGTGCTCTCCAGAGGTGGCTATCGCGTGGAAGGACTCGTACATGTGGCGCCGCAGGTCGCGGTCTGCGGCATGCTTCATGACAGGCTGGTACGAGGGGGCCAGGAGCGTGAACCGGTACGTGCCTGCCGGGTGACCTCGCGCCGCGGCGTCGGCTGTTGCGCGGCGCAGCACGCCGTCGGGCAAGCCGGTCAGGCGCTCGGGGTCATCTATCAGCATCTCGAACGCGTTCGTCGAGTCGAGCACGTTCTCGGCGAAGCGTGTCGAGAGCTCGGCCAGTTCGACCTTGACCGCCTCGACGCGCTTGCGTCGGGCGTCCGGAAGGTCGGCGCCGGCTCGTCTGAACTCCTCGACGGTCTTGGTGACGTCCCGACGCCTCAGCGGGTCGAGTCTCTTCGCCTCTGGCGAATCTGCGTAGCGCTTGACGACGGACCAGAGCTCGATGTTGGTGCTCAGTCCCGACATGAACGACGTGTACTCCGGGAGGACCTCGTTGTGAGCAGCCCTCGACTCTGGCGAGTTCATGACCGAGTTGAGGTGCCTGACGATGCCGAACACGCGGGACGGCCACTCGACGATGCGCCCGAGCCTCGCCAAGACGGAGTCGTACGTCAGGTCTCCGGTCTGGCTGGTCAGCGCAGCCAGCTCGTCCCGGGCCTCACGTAGCGCGGCGCGGACGGCGGGGGCGAAGTGCCTTGGCTCGATCTCATGGAACGGCAGGCGGTGGTCGGTCCTCAGCAGGGGGTTCGCGGGTGAGCTCTCCCCCGTTAGCGTGTCATCTGTCATCGGTCTCCTAGGCTACGACGGGTACGTACTCTGCAGGCACAGGCTGGCCGAAGAGGTAGCCCTGGCCTTCGTCGCATTTCAGGCTACGGAGCAGAGCGTTCTGCGCTCTCGTCTCGATGCCCTCGGCGGTGACACGCAGCTTCAGGCTCTTGCCGATGCCGATGATAGCCCTGATGAGGTCTATGTCGGCGCCAGGTGCCCGGTCGCCGATCTTGGCGACGAAGCTACGGTCGATCTTGAGGCCGTCCAGCGGCAGCTCGCGCAGTTGGGACAGGGACGCCTGCGCCACCCCGAAGTCGTCGAGAGCGACCCTCACGCCCATCTCTCTCAGCTCGCCGAGACGACCGACGTTGGCCTCGAGGGTCTCGAGAGCGGTCTTCTCGCTCACCTCGACCTCTAGCAGCCCGGG
This sequence comes from uncultured bacterium, assembly GCA_964517055.1. Taxonomy (GTDB): domain Bacteria; phylum Deinococcota; class Deinococci; order Deinococcales; family Trueperaceae; genus DASRWD01. The sequence goes on from CAZFAQ010000009.1 coordinate 3,643, forward strand.
GTGTAGGTCGTGGCGCTGCAGGGCGGCCTTGACCGTCGCAGCCAGGTCGTGGCGCTCCAGGGCCTGTGGGCTGATGTTCACGGCCACGCGCCTCGGCGTGAGCTCGTCCTGCCAGCGCTTGGCCTGTCGGCAGGCGCGTTCGAGCACCCACTCGAAGAGGTCCTGCCCGAGCTGCACCTCGTCGACGAGCGGTAGGAACTCGGCCGGCTTGAGGAGCCCGCGCTGCGGATGTACCCAACGCACGAGCGCCTCGACGCTGTCGATCGAGCCGGAGCCGAGGTCGATGCGCGGCTGGTAGTGGAGGACAAGCTGGTCGGCTCGGAGCGCGCCCTTGACCTCGTCCTCCATGTGCGAGCGCGTGCGCATATCGGCGTCGACATCGTCGTCGAAGAAGCGGTAGCCACCGCGCCGCGTCTCCTTGGCCCTGCGCAGAGCGTCGGCGGCCCGCTCGATCATGGCGCCGGAGCCGCGAGCCCTATCAGCGCTGGCGTCGCCTGAAAGGCTCTGCGGGTAGAGGTCCAGTCCGACGCTGGCGGCCAGCTCGATCCTCACGCCCTCGTCGAGGAACGACTCCTCGACCGCGGCGAACACCTTGCGCAGTGTCGCCAGCACGGCGTACCGGTGCGGCAGGTCTGAGAAGAGGAGCGCGAAGCTGTCGCCGCCCCACCGCGCCAGCGTGTCGGTGCGTCTAAGCGTCCGCTTCAGGCGACGGCTCAGCTCGAGCATGAGCCTGTCGCCACGTCGGCGGCTGAACGTCTGGTTGATGAACCGGAAGTGGTCTAGGTCGAGTATGGCAAGCGCCAGGTACTGCCTGTTCCTCCTCGCTAGGAGCTGCGCCTGGTGGACGCGGTCCTCGAGCAGGTGATGGTTCGGCAGGCCGGTCAGGGGGTCTACGTGCGCCAGGCGCCACATGTCAGACGCGCCGCGCTTGGCACGGGACACGTCCTGAGCGACCCCGTAGATCGCGGTGACGCCGGCCTCATCGGAGCGCCAGCGCCTTACCGCGAAGTCCTCGATCCACACGACGGCGCCACCCTGGGAGAGCAGCCTGTACTGATCGGTCCGGCGTTCCTGGCGACGTAGCGCGGCGGCTCTGGCGGAGTGCCTCTCGCGGTCGTCCTCATGGACGAAACGCTCGAAGCCGGCCTCCTGGAGGTCGCCCGGGCCGTAGCCGGTCACCAGCCTGAACGACTCGGACACCCAAGGCACGCTGACCTCACCGTCGTCCCTGACCAGCATGGCGTAGTTGAAGAAGCGGCCGTCTCCGTCGAGCGAGGCGTTGAGCTCGCTCGCCACCTCCTGTGCTGCAGAGGCGTGGGCCGTAGCCGACACGTCGGAGATGAGCGTGACGACGAAGGCAACCTGCCCGTCCTCGTTCCTGACGGGATGGTGACGCATCTCGGCGTAGAAGAGGGCGCCATCGGCGCGGTACGCGCGCACCGTGACGACAGCGTAGCGACCTTCGGCCACGGCGGCGCGCGCCTCGGCCTCGCCCGGTTGGCCGCCGTCGTCCCTGGTGAGGAAGCCTACGTTCCGACCGAGCGCCTCCTCGACCGCGTACAGGGTCAGGGTCTCGAACTCAGGGCTGGCGTAGACGATCGGGTTCCCGAGCTGTGTGTGGTCGATCACGACGAAGCTCTCGCCCTCGAACAGGGCGCGAGCAGACGCCAAAAGGTCCCCCCCGGCGCTCGCCGCTCCGTCAGCTAGCGCGGCGTCTGCGCTCGGCTCCTCGCCAACGGGTTGCACAGCGAAGCCTCCATCCTCTTCCGTTGGTGAAAGCTATCACGTGCTTCATGAAGCTCGTATGACAAATGCCATGGTGACTTTCCGACACGTTGTGGGCCGGATCACGCCGCCGAAGAGAAGCCTCCACTCACCCCAGATGAGAGCGTCAAGGGTACCGGAGCGGACAGCCTCACGGTATGGAGCGGGGCTATCATCGGTGGCGAGATGGACCTCATCGCACCCACCACGCCCAAGAAGCGGCCGCTTCTCGCCTACGACGTCGTGATCATCGGCGCTGGGCCGGCCGGACTCACCGCTGGTATCTACGCCGGCCGCGCTCAGCTCAAGACCGCCATCATCGAGCGAGGCGTCCCGGGGGGCCAGATCGCGCAGACCGACGACGTTGAGAACTACCCAGGCTTCCCGGAGGGCATCTCGGGTCCCGAGCTGTCGGCGCGCTTCCAGCAGCAGGCCGAACGCTTCGGCGCCGAGCTGAAGCTCGACGAGGTGACGGGCGTGGAGCCTCACGGGGCCGGAGGGTTCGTCGTCAGGGGTCAGGTGGCTGACTACTCGGCCGGCTCCGTCATCGTCGCCACGGGCGCCAACCCCCGCCTGCTAGGCGTGCCGGGTGAGAGCGACCTGTACGGCAAAGGCGTGTCGACCTGCGCCACGTGTGACGGCTTCTTCTACCGCGGCAAGCGGGTCGTCGTGGTCGGCGGCGGCGACGCTGCGGTCGAGGAGGGCGGCTTCCTGACGCGCTTCGCGGACGAGGTAGTGGTCGTGCACAGGCGCGACGAGCTGAGGGCCAACCGCTCGGCTCAGGAACGCGCGTTCGCGAACCCGAAGATGTCTTTCGTGTGGGACACCGTGGTGACGGAGGTCGTAGGCGAAGGCGGCCTGGTCAAGGGCGTTCGCACGCGCCACGTCGAGTCCGGGGCGGAGAGCTTCGTCCCCGCCGACGGGGTGTTCGTCTACATCGGCCACGAGCCCAACACGGGCTACTTGGAGGGCACTGTCGACCTCCGCGAGAGCGGCTACCTCGACGTGCGGGACGAGGTCTACACCAGCGTCCCCGGCCTGTTCGCGGCTGGCGACGTGGCGGACGAGGTCTACCGCCAGCTTGGTACCTCGGTCGGCGCCGGCACGCGCGCCGCGATGACGGCCGAGCGCTACCTCGTCGAGACCGACTGGCAGGGTGTCTCGCTCTCAGCGAGCCACGAAACCGTAGACGAGCAGGTCGCCGCCGAGGCTGGCGAGCAGGTGCTGCCCGTCGGTCCATAGCGGGGTCCCAGCGACGGCCCGCCACGAGCGCTGCCCAACCTGCAGGACGCTGTACGGTTCGTCCGCGACAGCTACGTAACCTTCAGCCTCCACGGCGTCCGGCGGCTCTGCCAGGAGCTGGTCTAGTGAGGTCTCCTCTGGCGGCTCAGGTAGGTCGGCGGCGTCTAGGCCCAGGTACTCCAGCGGCCCATGCTCGCCCATGCCGGCCCCCGGCAGGCCCAGCCCAAGCAGGCTTACGCCGTCCGGTTCGCTCGGTGCCTCCACCTCGACGACGACGACCCTCGGCGCCGCGCCCTCGGCAGGCACGAACGCTGCTGCCTCGACCGCCTCGAAGCTCTCGCCAAGTCGCTCGGAGAGCAGCCCCAACAGCGACGTCCTGAAGCCCTCCCTGACCGCTTCGCTCTCCTCCTGCCAGGTGGGCGGCCACAACAGCGTCTCACGTACCCACAGCCGGGCGCCGTCCCGCTCGCCGAGCAGGTAGGCGCGGTGCCGCTGCACGCTCATGCCGTGGACGATGACGTACTCGGCCGGGCCGGTGTCCGCCGGCAGCCGCAGCACCAAGCCTCCCTGCCACGCGTAGACGCCGGCGCCCTCCGGCGTCGGGACCTGCAAGAGGAGCGCGGGGGCGAGGGGCGTCACGCCACTGGGGATACCCTCCGCCAGGGCGGGGACGGGCTGGCCGCCGGCCACAGCGGGCATGCCGGCGGCGTAGAGAAGGGTCGCTGCGCGGTCGGCGAAGGCGCCGACGCGGACCCGGAACACGTCACCCTGCTCGCTGGCGGAGCGAACCACGTAGGCCGGGAAACCCTGCCTCAGGAGGTCGGTCTGGATGCCGAGGGCGGCCTCGCGGTCAGAGAGGGCGACCACCTGGACCGTGTAGGAGACGCTCTGCGCCAGCGTCAGCGCCAGGCAGCCGGTCAGCGCGAGCGCTAGGGCGAGCCTTGCCGGTGCGAGCCTGTCGACCCGCCCACGCACCTAGAAGTCCTTACGCTCGAACAGCACGACTGCGGCGGCGGCGAATAGGGCGCTGTAGAGGAGGATCAGCGCGACGACCCAACTGAGGCTGGCTACCGGTGAGGAGTAGGCGTTCAGCTGCGTGGTGAGCAGGTACGGCTCGACGCTCGGGAACACGACCAAGAGTTGCATGAAGATGAGCGTGGAGAGCGTCGCCAGGGCACCGCCGGCCGCGTTCATGAACAGCACGCTGAACAGGACTGCGAGCATGCCGATGGGAACGAGCGCGAGCGCAGCGACGGCGTACGCGAGCACCAGCTCGCCGATGGCGGCGGACGCGCTCATCAGGCCGGTGCCGAGCAGGCCGGCCTCGCCCAGACCGGTACCGCCAACGAAGTCACCGAAGCCGTAAGGCGTACCCGCGAGCAGCGACGTGAGCAGGAAGACGACCATGACGATGAAGGGGTATACCGCCACGACGATGAGCTTGGCGGCCAACCACTGAGGCCTGGTCACAGGCCTGAGGAGGACCGTCGGCAGGGTGCCGTGCGCGAGCTCGACCCCCAGCAGCTCGGCGGCGGTGATGGCGACCAGCAGTGGGAGGAGGAACTGCATGCTGGAGAGCAACGACAGCGCGGGCACCTGGAAGCCGGACACGAGGAAGAAGCCGTAGACCTCGAAGATGCCAGGCGCGTACGCCCAGAGCAGCGGGAAGAGGACGAGGAGCACCAGCCCGAAGCGGACGCTGGCTAGACGGAAGAGCTTGCCGAACTCCATGCGCAGCAGGGTGGTCACAGCTCCCCCCCTGTCCGATCCCTACCGGTACTGGTGCCCGGAAGTGTGCCGTCTGGCCTGGCGGCGTGGAAGCCGCCTGTCCTCCTGGCCCGCTCCGCCGAGACGCGGTCCCTGTAGTAAGCGCGCAGGTCGAAGATGTCGCGGCTCATCTCCAGGACCCCGATGTCGGCCTGGGCGAGCGTCACCGACACCTTGCCGACAGCATCTGGCGAGACGGGGATGAAGACCACCTCGTCGCCGCGCACGACGACGTGCTTGACGTACGGAGCGGTCTCCAGGAGGGCCTTCGCGTTCGCAGGCTCGGTCACGCGTGCACGGAAGCGCTCGCGCCTATCGAAGAGGTTGACCTCGTCGATGAGCGCGCCCTCCTCCATGATCGCCACGCGGGTGCAGTACGCGACGACCTCGTCGAGGTGGTGCGTCGAGAGCAGCACGGCGGTGCCGTCATGCGCGGCCTGCTGCAGCACCGAGTGGACCAGGTGTAGCGAGAGCGGGTCCATGCCGCTGGCCGGCTCGTCGAGGATGAGGACCTCGGGGCGAGTCAACAGCGCCGCGGCGACCCCTAGGCGTTGACGCATGCCGAGGCTGTACACGCCGACCTTGCGCTCCGCCGCGTGCGACAGCTCCATAAGGGTCAGCAGCTCGTCGATGCGACCTGGCTCGACGCCGCCCGACAGGTCGGCGTGCAGCTTTAGGTTCGCCCTGCCCGACAGGAAGGGGTAGAACGCCGCCGGAGCCTCGACGACCGCTCCCAACGACCTCCTCACGTCCGGGTGCTGGTGCGGGTCCTTGCCGAGCAACCTGACGTGGCCGCTCGTCGGGAAGGCCAGGCCGGAGACGAGACGGATCACCGTCGTCTTCCCAGCCCCGTTCGGGCCGACGAGCGCGTAAACCTCGCCAGGGTTCACCTGGAAGCTGAGGTCGCGAACTATCGGCCGGCCGCCGTAGGACTTCGTGAGGTTGGAAGACTCGATCGATGGCTCAGGCACGAGTGTGGGCTCCTAACGGCAGTCTATGGAGGCGGCTGCCAGACGAGCGATAACATTCTTCTCGGACCCACTCTCAACCCGCCGCCGCCCAGGGCCCGACGCCGTGACGCTGCATCTCCAGTAGGGCGTCGAGGACGTGGTCGACGCACCTCTCGACGGCCGTCTCGAAGTCCGAGGCGTCGACGACCAGCACGCCCTCGGCCTCGCTACGCTCTCGCATGTAGTCGTGGAGCATCCTGATCTCGTCGAAGTGGTCGAGGTACGGCTGTGCCAGCCGGTGCGCGGTGCGCATCTCGCGCGCCGCGAAGTGCCGGCGGTGGTCGACCTCGTCGTCGACGAAGAGCATCACGCGGAGTACGGTGGCGCCGTCCACGCGCCGCTCAGCGACCGCGCCGGGTACGAGGTGCACGCCCTCGATCACCAGGGAGATGTCCTCCTCGACGCTGCGCTCGATGATGGCTGTGATGGCCGGGTCGAGCTGGCGCGCCTGCGCCAGGAACCCCCTAAGCACCCTGCTCTTCTCCGGGAGGGAGCCTGCCTGTTCGTCTGGGAACAGCTCGGCGCGCCAGGCGGTGAAGCTCGAGGCGTGCAGGACAGGGCTCAGCTCCGGTCCGATCAGCGAGCGCAGCGCCTGCCTGACGATGTCGGTCGACACGACGCGCGGTATGCCTAGCCGGTAAGCGACCTCGGCCGCGATCGCCGACTTGCCGACGCCCGGAGCCCCCCCTATCAGCAGCATGATCGGCCGCTCGTGCTGCCGCATCTGCCTCATGATCAGGTAGCGCCGAGCGTACTCATCAGAGGCCTCGTGTCTGAGGAGCTCGGCGACCTGCTCGCGCACGTCTGTAGGGCCCACGACGTCGGACTCGAGGGAGTAAAGCTCCTGTTCGACGCGCTTCGCCAGGTTGTGCGAGAACTCCGGTCCCAGGCCGATGCCCATCAGGGAGCGCGCCAGGATTCCGCGGCTGAATGGGAACTGGCTGCCGTCGCGGCCGGTGACGCGGATCTCGAACGGCCGGTGCGTCTGGGCCTCGTAGCGCAGCCGTGCCGCGCGCCCGTGCCTCGCCTCGACAGCCGACGCCACCCTCCGCGCCAGGTCGATACGCGACAGGCGTTCGATGCCTTCGGCCCTGATGCCCTGCTCGACGTGCAGGGTCACGGCGTGTGCGTCCTTGAACGAGAGGCCGAGCTTCTCGAGCGAGGCCTTCAGGGTGCGGCGCGAGAACCGCGCCGGCGGTTGGCCTTCCGTTGTGACGAGTAGCGGCACGAACGGCGGCGTCTGCTTCAGCAGCCTGGCGCCGACGGCCTCGCCCCCGCGCCTGGTGGCGGACTCCGCGAGCAACTCCAGGAGGTCGTCGAGGGCGATACGCCGCTGCCTCCGCGACCTCACCTCCTCCTCGACCTCATGGACGGCCATGACGGCCTCGTCCGTGAGCATGCCTGCGCTCTGCAGCGCCTCGATGCACGCGCCACCGCTGTACGGGTAGGTCTCTTCACCCCTCACGACCTTGAGGTCACGTGCGCTGAGGCCAGCCATCAGGCCGAGAACGGGTCTTCCGCGCGCCCGTCCAAGACGTCGAGAAGCTCCTTGATGACGTTGCCCGTGAACCCCCAGATGTTCCGGCCCCGCCAGGCGTAGCTGAATATGCGCCTCTTCATGCCGTCGTTGAGCCGCCTGACCTCGCTGGTCGGCGTGAGGCTCCTGAGGTCAGCCAAGGGCACCAGGAACGCCTCGGCGACCTCGCCGGGGTCGAGTGCGAGTTGCTGTGGCCAGGGGACCGCCGCCACGACGGGGCGGGCGACGTAGCCGGCCGGCGACGGGTGGTCTGAGAGCTGGCCGAGCACGGTGCTCTCGGGAACGACGACGCCGACCTCCTCGTGGGTCTCCCTGATGGCCGCCGCGACGCTGTCCTCACCCGGCTCCAGCCTGCCGCCCGGCAGGGCGATCTGGCCGGCGTGGCTCCGTAGGGTGACAGCGCGGACGGTGAGCAGGATGCTCAGCCCGCCGTCCTCCTCCACCAACGGCACCAGGACCGCGGCACGCCGGAACCCTGGGATGGCGAGACGACGCGGCTTCGAACCTGACAGCGCGCGCTCCACGTCTCCTATGGCGACGGTCGTGCCGGTGGCTGGCGGCATGCCACCCATGCTAGCGGGGAGTGGGCCTCACGAAGCCCCACATCCTGCCGGTGCGCCCGGCATCGCGTCTGTGGCTGAAGAACACGTCGGGCTCGCAGTGCGTGCACCGCCCGAGCGAGGTGACGTTTCGCGCCTCCACCCTCGCCTCCGTCAGGCCGTGGAGTATCGCGGCGTGGACGTCGAGCAGGCGCCTGTCGTCGCCAGGCTCTCCTCTCTCGAGGTCGGCTGGCGGCCTGCCAGGCGGGCTCACCTCGGCCGGGAAGCCGGCCGCCATGAACGCGTCCACGACCTCGGCGTCCACCTGATAGCAGCGCCCACCTATCCCCTGGCCGATCGCGACCCTCAGGCCTCTCGGGTCGACACCATAGTTCTCCTCGAGCGACCTCACTACCGCGCCCGGGAGGCGCGCGAGGGTCCCACGCCAACCGCAGTGCGCCGCACCGGCCGCGCCTGTAGCTGGGTCGTGGAACAGGACGGGGTAGCAGTCAGCGGCGCTGACGACGAGCAGGTGGCCCGGGTCGTTCGAGACCCCGGCGTCGGCCTGCTCCTCGAACCAGCCGGGCGCCGCGACCATGACGCGGGCTCCGTGCACCTGGTGGTAGCCGCACACGTCCTCGCGACCGGCGCCCGCCTGCCTCAGCACCAACTCGCGGTTCGCGGCGACCAGGGCCGGCTCGTCGCCGGACGACAGCCCCATGTTGAGCGAAGCGTACGGCCCCCCGCTCACGCCGCCTCCGCGCGTCGTGAAGCCGTGCGGCGCCGTGAAGCCGTCTGCCGTGAGCATAGGGACCGCACCGGTCGGGCCGGCCATCAGTAGTTCCGCTCCGTGACGGCGAGGCCCGTCTCTGCGCTCAGCCACTCGGTCACCGCGTGCACCGCCCCGCGGACGGCCGGCGTCACGACCGGGTCGCCGAAGGTCTCGAGGCGCACGATCACCTCGCCGGGCGAGCGCTGCTGGACGAGTACCAGCAGCTGCTGCTTGATGTCTGGCTCGTCGACGGTGGCCCGCACCAGCCAGCGCCCCCGCTCCGTGCCGCCTGGTAGCACAGCGGCAGCCTCGTGGAGCACGACGTGGCCCGCGCCGTGCTGGCTGACCGTCTTGGCGAGGGTCGCGGTTGGCGGGAGGGTTCCTTGCAGCAGTGCGTGTGGCATCTGTTCTGGCCTCTCGAGGTGGGACCTGACTGGCGCGGGCAAGTCGTTCCTGCGGAACACGACGTAGTCGAGCGGCTTGCCCTGCTCGCGCCACTTGAGCGCGTACTTGGTCTCGAACACGGCGACGGGCGGCTCGCGCCACTCCTCGTCGTAGAGCCCCGTCTCCGCCGCGCTCTGCCTGGCGAAGGCGAGGTACTCCGGGTGGTCGGTAGCCAGCCTCACCTCGCCAGCGTCCGTCAGCCTAGCGGCGGCCAGCTCGAAGAAGGACGCCTTCAGCAGGCGGTTCTTCTCGTGGCGCGCCTTGGGCCACGGGTCCGGGAAGTTCACGACGACGCTGCTCACGCTCCGCGCAGCGAAGAGCTGGCGCAGCGCGAACTCGGCTCCCACCTTGGCGATCCGCACGTTGGTGACGCCCGAGCGCCTGACGTTCCTGATGGCCCTCTGCACGCTGCCGCTAGAGACCTCGAGGCCAACGAACCTGGACTTTGGCTCGGCGGCCGCGCGCCTCACCGTGAACCGCCCGTCTCCGAACCCGACCTCGACGTGCATGTCACCTGTGTCCTCGAAGACCGCGTCCCAGTCGGCTGGGAAGCTCAGCGTGCGCCAAGGCAGCAGGACGCGCTTCACGCCGCGGGCGTCACTCGACCTGCTCCGGTAGGAATGGTCGGACGAGCAGGGCCTCGTTGGCCACGAGGTTGGCCCTAAGGAACGAGTCCCGGGACAGCTCGAGGAACGGGCCGGCGCCCTCGAGTAGCTGGAGGTCGAAGACGAGGACGGACCCGTCCTCGCGCCTGCACGCCACGTGGGTCACCTGCTTCTCGAGCGCCCTCTCCCACGCCGCCACGATGTTGACGTCGACGCCGGCGGCGCCGGTGGCGATGGGGAGCTGAGTGAGGCGGGCCACCAGCCGGGCGGTGCGGGGACGCTTGGTCTGGAGCTTGAGCATCCCGGTCTTGACGAGCCGCTGCACGACGACCAGCGCCCGCTCCTGGTCGATGCCGGTCTGTGCGGCGAGACGCGCGACCGTCCTGATGCCGTCGGCGCCGTCGAGCAGGGCCATCTCCTCGGTGGTGAGGGACACGCGGCTCCCTGTGCGCAGCAGCTCGTCGGCGTGCGTGGCCCGCGTCGGGATAGCGTCTCGGCCCACCTGTGGCTCGGCTGGGTCGGGTGGCCCGGCAGCGTCGCGCCGCGCCTCGTCGAGCCGCCTGACCGCCTCCAGCACCAGGTTCTCCGTGCTGGTGGCGATCGTCTCCTCGGGCGCAGGCATGCCGATACGGAACTCGAACGTCCCACGCTCGTCCTCGAACAGCGCGTATACGGCCTCTTCGCCGAGCTGGCCGTCGAAGTCAGCATGCACGGCGGCGCCCTTGTCGAAGTAGACCCGCGCCCTGCCTCTCGGGTGGTCGACGGTCAGGCGCCCTGACCGACGCGCCGAAGCGAGGAGCTGGAAGAGGTCGACGAGGGAGAACAGTCCCAGTGTCCCCGTCACGCTCGAATGGTATCCCGCGCGGACCGGCCGCTCCAGCCACCTAAGCCACATCCGCACGCCAGGGGCGGGTCTTCGGTGCTCAGGGCCGCCGGTATACTGCCTCGGTGCTCAAACGACTGGCCAGCACCCTGCTCAAGGAGACCGCTGGCCTCTACGTCCTGGGCGTAGCCACCATCTGTCTCCTGCAGAGCGTCGACCTCCTGTCGGTGCTGGCCAGGTTCCTCGTGCAGAACCAGGCCAGCCTCGGGGACACGTCCAGGCTGCTGCTCTACAAGGTCCCATGGTTCCTACACCTGGGCCTGCCGGTAGCGGTCGTCTTCGCCGTCCTGCTCGCGTGCGGCCGCATGGCTAAGGACTCCGAGCTCAAGGCCGCGTACTCCGGCGGCGTCGCGCCTACCAGCCTGTTCTGGCCGCTGGTCGCGTTCGGTTGCATCGTGGGCCTGCTGTCACTCGTCAACAACGGCTTCCTCGAGCCTCGTGGCGAGGCCGCGTACCAGGCCAAGGTCGACGAGTTCCTGTACGTGAGGCCGCCTTCCGAGCTGCAGGTGAACGTGGCGTACGCGTACGAGGACGGCGTCTACTTCGCGTCGCGCATGCGTAGCGTCCCGGAGGACCTGGAGCGCGCGCAGTTGACCGGGGTCCTTGTGGTCTCACCAGATGGTGCCGTGACCACGGCACTCGACGGCGAGTGGGACTCTGCCGCCCGCGTGTGGCGCCTGTTCGCCGCCGAGCGCACCGAGGGCGGCGCTGCTCCCGTCGGCATCGGCACGGTCTCGTTGCCGTTCGCCCTCGAGGCGACGCCGGACCAGACCCTCGCCCGTCCAGCCGAGCTGCCACTGGACACCCTGATCTCGCGGCTAAGGACGGTCGGCGCGGCCGGCGGCGATACGCGCGAGCTTCGCTACGACCTCAACAGACGCCTTGCCGACGCTTTCGCGGCGCCCATCTTCGCGGCGTTCGCCGCCGCGATAGCCCTGCGCGTCCGGGGACGCGAGGCTGGGTTCGCCTGGACCATCGTCCTGATGGTGCTGTTCTGGGCGACGTGGGTGTTGTCTGGCGACCTCTTCTCTTCCGGGGCGCTCGGACCGGTGGTGGCCGCCTGGCTGACGCCGGCGTTGGCCGGCTCGGGGGCCGCCCTGGTGGCCGCCAGGACGCTGCCGACGTGAGGCGCTTCTCCCGCTACCTGCTGAGCGAGATCGTGCCGCTGTTCGTGGCGGCGTTCGTCGTGCTCGTGCTCCTGCTCGTCCTCTACGCGGTGCTCGGCGTGCTTGCCGACGTCCTTGCCAGGGGCGTGCCGCCTGCGCTGGTCGCGCGCTACATGCTCTTCAAGCTGCCGGCGGCCATCGGTCCCGGCCTCCCCCTCGCCCTGCTGTTCTCCGCGCTGATCGCGCTGACCAGGCTGGGGCAGGACAGCGAGATCAAGGCCGCGCTACTGCTCGGGGTCGGTCCCGGCCGCTTCGCCGCCCCCGTCGTCGTCCTCGGCCTGGTCGTCAGCCTCTTCACCTTCGCCAACAACGAGCTGCTGGTTCCGCGTGCCGAGAGAGCGGCCGGCGAGGTCGAGCGCGACATCCTGCTGCTCTCCCCCGAGACCGTGCTCACCGAGGGCACGTTCTTCGGCGACGCCCTCGGTCGCAACATCTTCATCGGCGACATCCAGCCAGGCGGCAGGTTCGCTGACGTCGTCGTGATCACGCCGGGCAACAGCCGAGGCCCGCACGAGCTGATACGGGCCGGTGGCGGCATGGCCGCCCCCGAGGAGGGCGTCTGGCACCTGGAGGACATCACGTTCCAGGCGCTCAGGGACTCGAGCGTATCGCTCGACATCTCCGCCGACGAGGCCGTCCTGCCCGTGAGGGGCCTGACCGCTCGGACCAGCGCGACGGGCGACCTCGTCTACCTGCCAATGACCGAGCTACTAGCCCGCATCAGGGGCGCGGGCGACTCACCGATGCCGGCCGAGCGGACGGCGCTGCACAGGAAGTTCGCAGAGCCGCTGGCGGCGACCGCGTTCGCGCTCTTCGCGCTGGCACTCGGCCTGTTCACGTTCAGGCGCGGCGCCAGCGTCGGCTTCGTGGCTGCGTTGGTGCTGACCTTCGTCTACTACGCGACGTGGAGCGTCACCAAGCTGCTCGGGGCCCAGGGGACGCTGATGCCGTGGATCGCAGCCTGGACCCCGGTAGCCATCTACGTCGCGGGTGGCGCCGTGCTCATGGCGCTGGCCTGGAGGCGCTGATGCCCGGCGGCCGAGCCGGCTGGTGGCCCCTGGTCGTGGCCGGGCTCGCGGTACTGCTCATGGCGACGACGGCCTCGGCTGCCCGCATCGTCATCGACGCGTCGCAAGACCCCGACAGCCGCCTCGAGATCAGGACCGTCACGCTGCCGGGCGGGCAGGAGGTCCAGCTCTACGTCCTGATCGGCGTCGGCCTGACCGTCACCATCGACGACGACGTGCTCGAGGCCGACCACGTCGAGTTCGACCTCACCAACAGGCTAGTCAGGGTGGTCGGACCTGGCAGCTTCACGACGGACGGCGAGACGGTCGAGGGCGAGGACCTGGTGATCGACCTCAGCCGCGAGAGCTTCGAGGCCAGTGACGTCCTCATCATCACCGAGCAGATCGACGTGAGGGGCGACTCGGCGAGCCGCGTTCCCGGTCTGATCCGCGTGGCGGCCGGCGAGTTCTCACCGTGCAGCCGCTGCGACCAACAGGTCGAGGACTACGGCTTCAGCGCCGCCCGCATAGAGCTGTACCCCGGCGACAGGCTGGTGGCGTTCGACGTCGTCGTGCTCCTGCGTGGCACGCCGGCGTTCGAGGTGCCGTTGCTCGTGCTGCCGCTCGGGCCCGAGGACCGCCGCCCGCGCCTCTTCTATCGCACGGGCACTGCCCAGGAGCGCGCGCTCATCGAGCTGACATGGCCGTACGTCGCCGGCCCAGACGCCTACGGCGACGTGACGTTCAGGTACCTGGCCGACGTCGAGCCGGGCGGCGGCGGTCTGGGGGACGCGCTCCTGGGCGGGACGGTGAGGAACTCGTACTTCGGGGTGCGTCTCGACCACGACTTCTACACCGCCAGAGGGCAGGGCGACCTCGTCATCGACTTCATGCCGAGCTTCGACGAGCCGGCAGGTCGGACTCCGCCCGAGTGGAGCGTCACGTTCGCGTACGCCGACGACGAACTCCTGGGGCCGCCTTCGACCCAGGTGCGCCTGGTGCGAGACGACGCCAGCCGGCCGTTCATCTGGGAGGCGAGCCTGAGGGCCCGCCGCGTGTCTTACGGTCTGGACGCCGTCTTCTCGAGCCAGGTGTTCGTCGACCTGGAGCCGACAGATGACATAGATAGACCGTCCTATGCAGGTCCTCGCACGCCCCTGAACACGCCAGCCAGGCTCGAGCTGACCCCGGCAGACGGCTCGCTCAGCCTGGGCCCGTTGACGGTCGACCGCCTACTGTTGGACCTGGGGGTGTTCGAGGACGTCAGCAACCCCATCAACCGCTCGGCCGCGCTCATGGCCACCGTCAGCTCCGGCCGGGTCATAGAGTCGCACGCCTTTCGTATCGGGCCGCTGCGGCCCTGGGCCGGCGCCGAGCTGGAGGCGATCACGGACTTCACGGGTCACTACTACGGCACGGCCGAGCGTCAGGTCGACTGGCTGACCAGGGCCACAGCCAAGCAGTCGTTCGGGCGTGTCGGGTCCCTGTCGCTCACCTTCACTCGTGACGTCACCGAAGGCGAGACGCCCTTCCGGTTCGACGTCCTGCCGTACCGCTCGCGCACCGATCTCCTAGGGGCCCTGCTCCTCGATCCGGCGCCCTGGCTTAGGGTCCAGCAGCGCGGCGGGTACGTGTTCCTGGACGACCGCGACCCGGACCAGGAGGGTTGGGCGCCGCTGGAGACGACGCTCACCCTGCTGAGGAACGTCGACTGGATCTCGCTCAGCGTCCGCAACGCATACGACCTGGAGGACGGCGACCCTGGCGTGCTCGACGTCGACCTCGGGCTACGCAGCCCCGGCCCGCTGCGCCTGTCGCTCGACGTCGGTCACGTCGAGGACCTGGCCGTCACGCCCGACCGGATAACCGGCGAGCTGACGGACGACAGCGAGACCTCGTTATCGGTGTCCGCCGGCCTCCGGGGCGCGTTCGAGCTGTCCGTCTCGACCGCCTACCGCTACGCCCCGCCCCCGCCTCAAGTGGGCGAGCCACCGGACCACTTCGACGACCTGCGGGTCCGCCTGACGATAGGCACGCTAGGGCAGGACGACGCGGTGCCTGGCCTCTCCCTCGAGTACGCCCGTGACCTCGACGTCGGCAGGGTGAGCGGGTTCGGCGTGGAGCTGACGGCGAGGTTGGGCGAGGTCGAACTATACGCGCTCGAGCGCCTGTCGCTGCCGACCGCCAGGCTGGCCCAGAGCAGGCTGCGGGCGGAGTGGCGGGGCGTCGCGGCTGCCGAGGCGCGCGGCCTCGAGTGGCTGCCGCCGGCTTCCATAGGCCTGCAGCCACCGGAGCCCTACGCCCGCGACCTCGAGTTCTCCGTCGAGGACGCCCCGGTCGCCGGTGCGCCTGAGTGGCGCGTGGCATTCTCGACCCGCTACGACCCCGACCTGGGGGCCGGCACCGGCGGCCTGCGCGGCTCCACCCTGACGGGCAGGGCGCTCCTCGACTCACGGGTGTTCGGGCCGGCTCGCCTGAGGGTCGACGGCTTCGCCGAGCTGGCATGGCGCGACGACCTGCAAAGCGTCACCTACCTGAGGCGCGCGAACCTTCAGCTGGGCGTCGAACTGTACGAGAGGGTCGGGCTGCAGGGCTCCGTCGGGTACGCCGCGAGCTTCAGCAGCGTCGCGCAGGAGGTCACGAGCTCGAGGCTCAGCCTGTCCGACGTGGCGCTGGTGGTCCGTCCCCTCGACGAGCTCTACCTGGGCATGGTCGTCAACGAGGTCTGGGACCTGACGGGCGACGACCCCAACCGCCTGGTGCAGCTGAGGCCGGAGTTCACGGTCGTTTGGAACCGCTGCTGTTGGGCGGTCTACGGCTCCTGGAACAGCGCCACGGGCGCCGTCGCCATCACGCTCACGACCCCAGGCGCGGAGCAGGGCATCGGCCAGGTGTTCGACACCGGCTGGATCATCCCGAGGAGGACGCCATGAGGCGCTGGGTAGCTTTGGTCGCCTCCACCGCGCTTGTCACGCTCGTCGGTTGCACAGGCACGTCCGAGCCGAGACCGCCGACGCTGCTCGTGGTGGGCGCGGCTCCCGGCGGGCAGCCGCAGCTCCTGCTCGTCGAGGACGTCTCGGCGACAGCGCCGCGTGGGGAGCCGCGCCTCGAGGTCCTGACCGGCGCCGCCCGCGACCTGCTGGCGCCGGCGGTGGCGCTCGACCTCGAGGACCGCTCGGGCGACCGCCATGCCGCCTGGGTACTCGTCAGGAGCGTCACCGGACCGGGCGGCACGCCGCCAGTCACGGCTCATCTCCAACGCTTCACGGTGGCAGGCATCGACCCGGCGAACCCAGTCGCGTTCGCTGAGGACACCACCGTACGGCTGACGCTCACCGAGCCCGGTGGCACCGGCGTGCTTGACGGCCTGTCCCTCACGTCGCCCGTCACGTGCCCGGTGGCGCTCCAGGTCGACAGGGCGGGCGAGCACGCCGTCGTGCTCGATGACCCGAGTCGTTGCGGGTCGGCCGACCACGCCGAGCTCTGGCTAGTGCCGCTCGAGCCAGGCGGCGTCCCGCTCGCCCTTCAGGGCACCAACGACGTCGCCGCGCTGCCCGCCTACCTCGATCAGCGAGGGACCGACCAGGTCGTCTACTTCCTCGTCGATGGCATAGGCTCGACGCACGTCTACAGGCACGTCATCGGCGAAGGCTCGTCCGAACGCTTGCCGGCTCTGGACGTGCCGGAGCCGGCAAGCGGCCTCGTCTCTGCCGCCGGTGCGGGCGACACCCTGGTGGTCCTGGCCGAAGAGGACCTGCTCAGCGTCGACCTGGTCGGCGAGGACGCTGTGCAACGGGCCGACACGCGGGCTGGCGGGCTCGACCTCGTCGTCGACCAGACAGGTGTCTCGCCCGAGGTCCTTGTGCTGACGGGGGCGAGCGTCGCGTTCCACTCAGGTCCCCTCGACCCGGACCCCGACCTGACGTCACGGCAGGCGACTGCCGCCACGATCGACCCGGTGATCCGCTTCGGCTACGCGGTGTCAGAGGGCACGATGACGATCATCGACCTGCTGACGGGCGGCGACTCTGACAGGTCGTTCCGGCCACACACGGAGCCGCTGCCCGAGCTCGAGCTCCCGGAGGCGGAGGACGGGCCCCTGTCGGTGGTCGGCTGGGTGCGGGCCCTCACGACTGAGGAGCCGTGAGCCGCACCGCGGCTGAACGGCTGCCCGGTCGTCAGGAGCCAGGGACGCTCGAGGCGGCCAGCGCCTCCTTGGTGCGCGGCAGCGCTCCGGACGCGACGGCCCGCACGGCGGTGCGAACGGCGCTCTCGACGGCCTTGGCGTCCGCGCTACCGTGCCCGATGAACGAGTAGCCGTCGACGCCGAGGAGCGGCTGCGCCCCGTACTCCGACGGGTCCATCCGCGCGCCGACCGCGCGCAGCGCCGGCCGGGCCAGCAGGCCACCCAAGCGCGCTCTGAACGAGCTGGTGAGCGCTTCCCTCACCCAGGCGAAGAGCTCTCGCGCCTCGCCCTCGGCCAGCTTGAGGACGACGTTGCCCGTGAACCCGTCCGTTACCACGACGTCCGTGGTGCCGGCCAGCACGTCCCGCCCTTCGACGTTCCCGTGGAACCTGATGCCTGGGGTGGAGGCCAGCAGCTCGTGTGCTGCCCGCGCCAGCTCGTTGCCCTTGTGGGGCTCCTCCCCTATCGACAGGAGGCCGACGCTTGGGTCTCGCACCCCCCACACGCTGCGCACGAACGCGCTGCCTAGGACCGCGAACTGCTGCAGGTAGGCGGGCTTGGCATCGGCGTTGGCGCCGGCATCGAGCAGCGCAGCGAAGCCGTGGCGCGTCGGGACGTTGGCGAGGATCGCCGGCCGCTCGACGCCGGGCAGCCGCCCGAGCACGAGGAGGGCGGCTGCCATCGTGGCGCCCGAGTGACCCATCGACACCACGGCGTCCGCCTCGCCTTCCTTCACGAGCCGGGTCGCGATCATGACGCTGCTGTCCTTGCGACGCCTGACGTCGGCGGCGTGGTCGTCCATGGTGATCACGTCTGCGGCGTGACGGAGGGTCAGCTCGCCGCCGGCCTGTCCGAACGGCCCGGGCGCCGTACTCTGCCGCACCAGTTCTTCAGCTAGGGCGGACTCGTTCCCGACGAGCACGACCCGCGCTCCCTGACGCGCCGCCGCCATGGCGCCCTCGACGGCCGCCCGAGGCATGTTCTCACCGCCCATGGCGTCTAGTGCTACCCGCGGCCGCTTGGCCGGGGACGTGCCTGTCGAAGTACTGGTTGCTCCCGACGTGGTCACGACTACATATCGTAAGGCGACCTTCGCTACCGGGTCAGGTCCTGTCAGGTTTCGGGCTCATGCTCAGGAGTGAGCCTGCCCCTACACGGAGGGGCGCGAGGAGGAGGCCTCCCTAGATGCCACACCCGCTCGTCATGCAGCTACGCTTCACCCGGCGCGAGTTCCGGCGCGGCCTACACGGCGTCCCCGAAGGCGACGGCGAGAGGCGCGTAGGCCGCCTCAACTCGCTTGGATGGTCTGTCGGCCACCTGGCGTGGCAGGAGCAGAAGTACTTCCTCTACTGGGGCACCGGTCAGATGCCCTTCCCCGAGATCGACAAGACGTTCCGGTCCGGTGCGCCAGGCACGACCCCCGATCTGATGGAGATGATGTCCCGCTGGACCGAGGTGACCACGTCGGCCGATCCGTGGCTCGACACCCTGACAACGAACGAACTGTTGGAGCCGTACACGAAAGGGGGCGCGGCGCAAGGTGGGCGCATCGTCGGCGACCTGCTCCAGCGCGTCATCTATCACTACTGGTACCACCTGGGCGAGAACATGGCCGCGCGCAAGCTGATGGGCCACTCCGGACTCGGTCAGTTCGTCGGGAACATAGACAACGAGGCCCCGTACACGCCGGAGCAAGCGCTGGATCGGCAGCACTAGACTGGAGGTCGTGGACGCCGACCTCCGCACCTTCGACGCGCCGGCGGGCGAGCGGCTCGACGTCGCCATCTCCCAAGCGTTGTCGGTGTCCCGAACGCTAGCCAAGGACCTCGTCAACGACGGTTGGGTGACCCTGGACGGCAGACCGGTGGGCAAGCCGGCGACCAAGCTGGCCGGCACCGAGGTCGTGTCGGTGCTGCTGCCGCCGCCACGGCCGCTCGACGTCGAGGCGGAGGACCTGGACGTCACCGTCCTCTACGAGGACGAGTACCTCGCCGTCATCGACAAGCCGCCAGGCATCGTCGCGCACCCGACGGCCACGGTGCGCACCGGTACCGTCGTGAACGCGCTGCTGGGTCGCATGCCGCTCTCAAAGGAGCGTTTCCAGCACCCGACGGACGAGCTCTACCGCCCAGGAATCGTCCACCGCCTGGACAAGGACACCTCGGGCGTCATGGTCGTCGCGAAGACCGACGAGGCGCACAGGCACCTCGCCAACTCGTTCAAACGGCGGTTCACGGAGAAGGAGTACGTCGCGATCGCGGTCGGCGACGTGAAGGACGGCGCGATCGTCGACGCTCCGATCGGCAGGCACCCGGTGAAGCGCCAGCAGATGACGGTCGGGGGCGAGGCGCCGCGCAGCGCCTCAACCCTCTATTGGGCCCTGCGCAAGGCGCACGGCCACACGCTCGTACGGGCCAAGCCACACACCGGCCGCACCCATCAGATCAGGGTCCACCTCTGGCACCTGGGGGCTCCGATCCTCGGTGACGAGGTTTACGGCACCGCCAGTCAGCACATAGCCAGGCAAGCCCTACACGCCCGCAGCCTCACGCTGCCGCACCCCCGCGACGACTCGCCCGTGACCTTCCTGGCCCCGGTCAGGCCCGATATCGTAGCTGCCTGGCTGGAGCTGGGAGGCAGCTGGCCACAGGAGCTCGAGCCGCCGCCACCGCCCTGAGGAGGTCGACAAGTTTGCAGCCCGTCACAACGAACCCGCTGCCCCGTTGGCAGCTCGACTCGCTCTACGCGGGCATCGAGTCAACCGAGTACACCACCGACGCGCGTGAGCTCGCGGCCGCGCTAGGAGCCCTCGAGAGGCTCTTCGACGCGAACGACGTGCAGGGAGGCCCCGACGCCGTGCCCGGTGACCAAGCCCCGCTGCTCGACAACGTCCTGGAGCTGCATGAACGCTGTGCCGAGCTGCTCACGTGCCTGCGTACCTACCTGAACCTTCGCGTCGCGACGGACGCGTTCGACCAGGAGGCGCAGGCCGAGGCGTCTGCCCTGAAGCCGAAGGACGCGCGCTTCCAGGCGCTCGCCGCCCGCTTCAAGGCGTGGCTGGCGCGCATCGACCTGGACGCCGCGGCGGGCTCCTCGTCACGTGTCGTCGAGCACCGGTACGTGCTGGAGCGCCACCAGCGCGAGGCCACGCACCTCATGGCGGACGAGGCCGAGGCGTTGGCAGCGGCCCTCGACGGCAGCGGAGGCTCGGCGTGGGCCAAGCTGCACTCCGAGCTGATCTCCCGCGAGCGGCTCACGTCCCCGCCGCTCGAAGGCGGCGGCGATCCCCTCGAGAGACGCGAGTACGGAGTGGCCGAGCTACGCACCCTTCAGGCTCATCCCGACAGGGAAGTGAGGCGCGGCGCCTACGACGCCGAGCTCGACCTGCTCGGACGCAACGAGCTCTCCTTCGCAGCCGCCATGAACGGGGTGAAGGGGCAGGTCGACACGCTGGTGAGGAGGCGCGGGTGGGACAGCGCGTTCGAGTACAGCCTGTTCCAGCACGGCGTCTCGGAGAGAGCGATCGCCAGCATGCACGAGGCGTGCCAGGCGAGCTTCCCCGTCATGCGCCGCTACCTTCGCGCGAAGGCGGTACTACTTGGCGTGGAGAGGCTCGCCTGGTACGACCTGTTCGCCCCGCTTCCGCAGGCCAAGCCGATGACGTTCACGTGGGAGGAGGCCAAGCGACTGGTGCTCGATCGCTTCGCCACGTACTCGCCGTCCTTGGCAGGTTTCGCGGGGCGCGCCTTCGAAGAGGGATGGATCGACGTGCCGCCTCGCAAGGGCAAGCGGAACGGCGCCTTCTGCTCCGCGATCCACCCACGTGGCGAGTCTCGGGTGATGCTCAACTTCGGGGGGACGCTCTCCGACGTGTTCACGCTCGCCCACGAGCTCGGCCACGCGTACCACAACGACCGCAAGGTGCTCTTCGGTCGCACGATCCTGCAGGTGCCCACGCCGATGACGCTCTCCGAGACGGCCAGCATCTTCTGCGAGACGATCGTCTTCGATGGCCTCGTTAGGTCGGTGACGGAGGACGAGCGTCTGACCGTCCTCGAGCAGAACCTCCAGCACGCCACGCAGCTCCTCCTAGACATCCACAGCCGTTTCCTGTTCGAGTCCGCGGTCTTCGAGAGGCGCCGCGAGCGTGAGCTGTCAGCCGAGGAGCTGGCCCAGGCCATGCTCGATGCGCAGGCCGCGACCTACGGCGATGCGCTCGCCGAGGACGCTGGGCACCGGCTGATGTGGGCTAACAAGCCCCACTACTACTCGAGCGGCCTATCGTTCTACAACTATCCGTACACGTTCGGCTGGCTCTTCGGGCTGGGCCTCTACGCCCGCTACCAAGCGGAGGGAGCGGCGTTCGAACGGCGTTACGATGAGCTCCTCGCCTCGACCGGCACGACCACGGCCGCCGACCTGGCGCAGCGGTTCGACATCGACATAGAGGACGCGGCCTTCTGGCGCGAGAGCCTGGAGGTCGTAGCTGGCAGGGTCGGCGCCTTCGAGGAGCTGACGGCAGGGAGACAGGGATGAGCAGCAACTACAGAGACCTCTTCGACCTGACAGGGAAGCGCGCGCTCGTCATCGGCGCCGGCTCGGGCATCGGCCGAGCGACGGTCCACGGCCTCGCTGACTTCGGCGCCAGCGTGACGTGCGCCGACCTGGACCAGGCGGCCGCCGACGCCGTCGCCGCGGAGGCGAGGGAGCGCGGCTCGGACGCGAGGGGCGTGAAGGCCGACGTCGCGTCGGAGGCGGACGTCAAGGCCCTTGTCGAGAGCATGAGCGCGCTCGACGTGCTCGTGTGCACGCCGTCCATCAACGTCCGCAAGCCGCTCGCGAACGTCAGTGCCGACGAGTTCGACAGGGTCGTCGGCATCAACCTCAGAGGTAACTTCTTCGCCCTACGCGAGGCCGGCAAGCGCATGGCCGAGCAGGGCAAGGGCAGCATGGTGTTCTTCTCGAGCATCCGGTCCCAGGTCGTCGAGCCAGGACAGGGCGTCTACGCCGCCACGAAGGCCGGCACGCTGCAGATGATCAGGGCCGCGGCCGCCGAATGGGGCCCGAGTGGCGTGCGCGCCAACGCCGTCGCCCCCGGCGTCGTCGAGACGCCGCTCACCAAGCAGATCAAGGACCAGCCCAGCTGGTACGACGCGTACGCCAAGAAGAGCGCGCTCGGCCGTTGGTCACAGCCCAGCGAGCTGGTCGGCGCCGTCGTCTTCCTGGCCTCCGACGCCGCCAGCTTCGTGACGGGCTCGATCCTCTACGTAGACGGCGGTTGGACGGCGATCGACGGCCGCTTCACCCCGCCCCTGTGAAAGACCTGGCGCGCAGGGCGGCCGACGCCGTCGACCCGGAGCGCGTCATCGAGCTCGCCCGCGGCCTGGTGCGCATCCGCAGCGTCTACGACGCGGCCCGCGGCACGACCGAGGCACCCGCAGCTCGGTACGTCGCCGACCAGCTCAGGGCGGCTGGCTTCGAGCCCGTCGTAGAGGAGGCCGCCCCCGGCCGCCCCAACGTCGTCTGCGACTTCGAGGGCGAAAGCTTCGACCCCGAGCGGCACCGCACGCTGATGTTCGAAGGACATACCGACGTGGTGACTGAGGGCGACCCGTCGGTCTGGACGGTCCCGCCGTTCGAGGGGCGCGTCGAGCCTGGGAGGGACGGCGAGGAGGCGTCGGGTGTACTGCACGGGCGCGGCAGCGCCGACATGAAGGCAGGCGTCGCCGCCGCCATCGCCGCGGTCGAGGCGGTCAGGAGCGTCGCGCCCGACCTGCCGGGGCGCCTGCGACTGGGGATCGTTGCCGACGAGGAGGGCATGATGCTCGGCATCAAGTCCTTCATCGCCAACGGTTGGGCAGACGACGTCGATGGCGCGATCGTGTGCGAACCGGAGGAGAACGAGATCTGCCTCTTCCAGAAGGGCGCCATGCGCCTACACGTGCGCGCGTTCGGGGTGATGAGCCACGGGGCGATGCCGTACGCCGGCGTGAACCCCGTGCGGGGGCTGGCCGACCTGGTCATCGGCCTGCGCGAGCTCGAGCGCGGCGAGCAGGCACGCCTCGGCGAGCACGAGTACCTGGGCATGCCGTGGATCACCCCCACCATCCTCCAGGCCCCAGCCAAGGGCGAGGCCCAACTGAACGTCATGCCCGACGAGGCGTACATGGCGCTCGACGTGCGCACCGTCCCCGGCCAGGACCACGCCGAGCTCGAGGCCCAGATGAACGCCATCGCCCGTGACCTCGAGGCGAGGACACCGCGCCTTCGCTTCGAGCTCGACTGCTTCGAGTCGCGTCCCTGGACCGCGACCGACCCTGCCGACCCGCTCGTCGCCGCCGTCGAGCGGGCGTACCGGCCGGTGCTTGGCTCGGAGCCGCGCTACGGCGGCGTGCCGGGCGCGACGGATGGCACCTTCCTGTGGGCGTGGAAGGACATCCCGATCGTGACCATCGGCCCAGGCGACCGGACCATCCCCCACCAGGTCGACGAGTTCGTGCGCATGCCGGACACCATCGCGGCGGCACGGCTGTACGCGGCCGCGGCCATCGAGTACCTGTGCGACTGAGCGCCTCCGGACCGCGGCCCCCAGCATCCCGACCGGCGCGTCTAGCCGGCCGGTGACCGTGCAAGAATGCCTTCGAGAGCCCCCTTCGGGGTGGCTTCTGCCGCGATCACAAGTAGTTTCGCTCGGGGGCGACGAGGTTCGCCCGAGGAGGAGGAAGAGGATGCGTAGAAGGCGTTTCTTGGTACTCGCTGCGGCCCTGGGGCTCTGCGCCAGCTGGGCCCTCGCCCAGGACCCCGCCCCACAGACCGGCGGCAGCCTTGTCGTGGCGATCACGGCCGAGCCACCGGGTTGGGACCCGTCGGTCTCGACCTCCCAGGAGATCCCGCGAGTCGTCTACGACAACGTCATGCAGGGTCTCGTGCGGTTCGACCGCACCGGAGCTATCGTGCCGGCGCTGGCGACCGAGTGGAGCGTCTCCGACGACGGCCTGACCTGGACGTTCGACCTGCGCGAGGGCGTCAGCTTCCACGACGGGTCCAGCTTCGACACGGCAGACGTCGTCGAGAAGTTCGAACGCGCGATGGACCCGGACTCCGGGCACACCAACAACCAGTACTACGCCGCGATCGAGTCCGTGGAGGCCGTGGACGACAACACCGTGGCGTTCAACCTCTCGCGCCCGAGCTCGAGCCTGCTCTACAACCTGGCGCGGCCCGACTCGGTGATCAACCCGTCCGGCACGGCTGAGACGCAGCGCACGCAGCCCGTAGGCACGGGCGCCTTCGTGTTCGCCGAGTACGTGCCAGGCAGCCACGTGACGCTTGAGCGCTTCGACGGCTACTGGGAGGAGGGCCTCCCCTACCTCGACTCGGCCACCTTCCGCATCATCTCCGACCCGAACGCCCGCTTCGCCGCCCTCCAGGCCGGCGACATCGACATGATCGGCGTGGCGCTGCTGCCCGAGCAGTTCCAGCAGGTTCTCGCCAACCCGGACCTCAAAGGCACGCAGGGCACGGGCACGGCCGAGATCACCATGGCGATGAACAACACCCGCGAGCCGTTCGACGACGTCCGCGTGCGCCAGGCGATCACGCTGGCCATCGACAAGAACGCCATCGTGCAGGGCGCCATGTTCGGCCTCGGCACCGTCATAGGCACGCACATGAGCCCGTCAGAGGGCTACTACATCGACCTCACCGAGACCTACCCGTACGACCCGCAGCGCGCTCGCGAGCTGCTTGCGGAGGCCGGCTACCCGGACGGCTTCACGGTGCAGTTCGAGCTGCCGGAGCCGTACAACATCGAGCGACGCACCGGCGAGGTCATCGCTCAGCAGCTCGAGCAGGTAGGGATAGACATCGAGCTGTCCGTCGTCGAATGGGCCACCTGGATCGACCGCATCTTCCTCGGCGGCGACTACGACATGACGATCATCGGGCACTCGGAGCCGCGCGACATCAACGTCTACGCCAACCCCGACTACTACTACCACTACGCCAACCCGGCGATCGGGCAGCTCCTCGAGGAGGCGGAGGCCGCCCCAACGCAGGAGGAGTCGACCGCCAAGTACCAGGAGATCGCACAGACCATCGCGAACGACGCCGTCAACGTCTGGGTCTTCTCCTCGCCTTACCTGGTGGCCGTGAAGCAGGACGTGTACGGCTTCTGGACCGACCAACCGACGCCTGCTATCGACCTCGTGCAGGTGTACAGGGCGCAGTAGTCGCACATCAGGGGGGACGGCCGACGCAATGGTCGGCCGTCCCCTGACTTCCGTATCTGGCAACCAGTCGCTAACCGAAGCGCACCGTCACGACCGAGTCGCTGCGGCACCCGGCCGGCCGAGGCGTTCACGCCAAGGTCCTGCTGGCTCTGTTTGGCTTACTGACCGTCCTCGCTGACAGGGTCAACGACCAGTCGACCGATCATGCCTGATTCAGCATGCCTGCCCACCGAGCAGTAGTAGGTGAACTCACCCTCCTCGCCGGCCGTGAAGACGATGCTGGTCGTGGAGCCTAGACCGGCCTCTCGCTGGATCAACTCGGTCGCTAGCGCCAGTTCGTCCACGACCCAGTTGTGGGTACCGCCATCCCCGTTGATCAGGACTATCTCGACGACGTCCCCGACCTCGACACGAAGGGTCGGGTTCATGACGCCTGCGAGCTTCTCACTGAGACCGACGTATCCGAGCCGGCCCTGAGCGAAGTCGCCTCTGACCGTGGCGAGCACGAACCGGTGGTCCGGCTCGGCTGGCGCTACCTCCGAGTCGCTCTGCGCGAGCACCACGTTCGCTCCCAACAGGAGAGCGGTTACCACGACGAACAGGTTGAATCTCTCGAGCATGTTCGTTCCCCCTTCACGGCTTGCCAGCAAGGAAGTCACTCCGAGCCGTTCACGGGGTGTCAGTAGTCGTCGCTCGAAGCTTAACTCGGATACTAACATCCAGGTTTATGCTCGTTTCGTACCGAAATGTGTCGCCGCATCACTTCGTCGCCGAAGCAAGCTGTCCCGCCATGGCGACTCCGTGACCGCACCGGCGTACGATGGTGGGGCCTACCGGTCCCACCGGGGTATCCAGACTGATGCTCGCCTTCCTCGTCCGCCGTTTCCTCTCGGCCGCCCTCAGCGTGCTGTTGGCCAGCGTCGTCGTGTTCGGCGCGCTGCTGGCCGTGCCTGGTGACCCGGCGTCCGTGATCCTCGGGATGAACGCGTCACCGCAGGCGCGCGAGGCGTTGACTAGGCAGCTCGGCCTCGACGTGCCGCCTCCACAGCGCTACGTTCAGTGGCTCGGCGGCGTGGTCAGAGGCGACCTAGGCGAGTCGCTCAACTACCAGAGGCCGGTGTCCGGCCTGATCGTCGATCGCCTCGGCGTGAGCGTGCCGCTGGCCTTGGGGGCCGCCCTCATCGCCTGTCTCATCGCGTTCCCGGTCGGCATCTTCGCGGCGCTGCGCCGAGGCACCGCCTGGGACCCGCTCCTGACATCGCTCTCGCAGTTAGGCGCTGCCATCCCCAGCTTCTGGCTGGGGCTGATCTTCATCCTGTACTTCTCCGTCGAGCTCAGGTGGCTGCCTGCCAGCGGGTTCGTGCCCTTCGCCGAGGACCCCGTGCGATGGGCGCGCAGCCTGCTGCTGCCCGTCCTGGCGCTCGGCCTCGGGCAGGCTGCGGTGATGACGCGCATGACGAGGGCTGCCATGCTCGACGTCCTCGGCCAGGATTTCGTCCGCACCGCACGGTCCAAGGGCCTGCACCAACGGGGCGTCGTCCTCAAGCACGCGCTTCGCAACGCCATGGTCACCATCGTCACCATCCTGGGCCTCTCGCTGTCCAACGTGTTCATCGGCTCGATCGTCATCGAGCAGGTGTTCGCACTGCCCGGCCTCGGCCGGCTGGCCCTGACGGCCATCGGCACCCGCGACTTCCCGCTGCTGCAGGGCGAGATACTCCTCTACGCCGCCACGATCGTCGGTCTGGGCTTCCTGGTCGACGCGTCGTACGGCCTCCTCGACCCGAGGATCCGCTATGACTGACGCCGCTGCCACGGCCTCCCTAGACAACCGGGTCCACGCCGGCCCGCGTCGCTACAACCTGTGGCTCGGCGCGTTCCTGATAGGCGCCATCGTGGTCGGCGCGCTCCTCAGCTTCGCCTGGACCCCGCACCCGCCCAACGCCCTGAACTTCGGTGCCCAACTCACGCCGCCGACCGCCGACAACTGGCTCGGCACCGACCACTTCGGACGCGACCTCTTCTCGAGGCTGCTGGTCGGAGCACGCGGGACGTTGTACGTCGGCTTCCTGGCGGTAGGGATCGCCCTGCTGGCAGGCACCGTCCTCGGCTCGGTGGCCGGGTTCCTCGGCGGCCTGCTAGACGAGGTGATCATGCGCCTCGTCGACGTCCTGTACGCCTTCCCCGCGATCCTCATGGCGTTGTTGCTGGCGGCGATCTACCGCCCGGGCACGTTGACGGCGATGACAGCCATCGGCGTGGCGACCGTGCCGATCTTCGCGCGCATCGCCCGCTCCAGCGTGCTCTCCATCAAGGAGCGCGACTACGTCGAGGCTGGCCGCGCCCTGGGCCTTGGCGACGCACGCATCCTGTTGCGGCACGTGCTGCCCGGTGCCGTCGGGCCGCTCGTCGTGCAGGCGAGCCTGAGCCTGGCCGTGGCCGTGCTCGCGGAGGCCGCGCTGTCGTTCCTCGGTCTCGGCACGCCGCCCGACGTGCCCAGCTGGGGCAACATGCTGCGCGAGGCTCAGGGGTTCCTGTCGATGAGCCCGTACCCGGCGTTCGTCCCCGGCCTCGCGATCGTCTGGACCGTGCTCGGCTGGAGCCTGCTCGGTGACGGGCTGCGCGACCTGCTCGACCCGCGGGCGCGGTGAGCCTGACGGGTAACGAGGATAGTGGGGCTCTGACGAGGAGGGCGCTGGAGAGACGGGTCAAGAGGTGGCTCCTCTCGGCGCCCTTCGACTGTTACGTGCAGGTGGCACCCGGGCTCGAGCCGCTGCTCGCAGACGAGCTGACGGCGCTCGGGCTCCTGCCAGACCGCCCTGGTCCCCCCTTCGAACGCGGTGGCGTCTCGCTGAAGCTCGACCTCGAGGGCCTGATGACGGCCAACCTGGCGCTACGCACAGCCTCGCGCGTGCTGCTCAGGTTGGCAACCTTCAGCGCGACGTCCGCCGAGATGATGCACGATCAGGCGCGCCGCGTGCCGTGGGAGGTCCACCTGGGCTTCGCGCAGCGCTACGCGCTTCGGATGTCGTCGCGGCGCTCGAAGCTGCAGGCCGGCGACCAGCTGGCGAGGACCGTCATGGGGGCCATCGCATGGCGCTTGAGCTCGCTCGGCCTCTCGCCGAGACCGGACCCTGAAGCGCCGCTCGAGGTCCACGCGCGCCTCGACCGAGACCGCTGCACGCTGAGCCTCAACACCTCGGGCGCGCACCTGCATCGCCGGGGTCTGCGCACGCACGTCGGCGAGGCACCTGTCCGCGAGACCCTGGCCGCCGCCGTCGCGATGCTCGGTCTGACGTGGCTGCCTAGGCCCGACGTCGTCGTCGACCCGTTCTGTGGATCGGGCGCGGTGCTGATCGAGGCCGCGGACGCGCTGAATGGCCTGCTACCGGGGCGCGCACGGTCCTTCGCCTTCGAGGAGGCTGGCTGGTTCCGCCCTGGCCGGTGGCGGGAGGTGCGCAGGCGGTTGGGCGCAGACGCTTCATGGGGCCTTGGTGTCCCCCGGCTGCTCGGCATCGACGTCGACGAGCGCGCCCTCGCCGCGGCGCGCACGAACCTGGCCACGGCCGGTCACGACGGCGCGGTCCTTCACGCCGGCGACAGCCTCGGGTTCGACTTCGACGCGCTCGGTGCGCGCAGCGGCACGATCTTGAGCAACCTCCCGTACGGCGTCAGGCTGGGCGACGCCAAGGCGGCCGAATCCCTCACCCGCCGTTTCCTCAGCGCCTTGGGAGCCGGTACGACCCGCTGGCGGTTCGCGCTTCTCACCAACGAGCCTGGCCGCGTCAGGGGGCATCCGGACGTGAGCGACACGTCGGTGCTGCCTTCGGTCAGCGGCGGCCTGGAGGTAGCGATCGTGACCGGCCAGGTCGGCGGGCGCGAACCCTAGCTAGGCGGCCGCCGCTCGACTCGATGTCTCCTCGAGCCGATTCTCTGACGCGAGCACCGGTTACGGTCGGAGGTCGGGGCGGCATCGACTCGGCCCGCCCGCGACCCGAACCGACCCTATGAGTGAACACCGCAAGTGAAGGAGTGATCGCTATCAGAAAGAACATGCTGAGGGCAGCCGTCCTCTCATGGATCGTCGCTTCGCTGATGATGGCCGTGGCGCAGGTGGCAGGCGGCGCCGCCGGTACTTGGACCGGAGCCATCGAGATCCCCGGATCGCCGCTCGGGGTGAGCGTCACGCTTGTCCCAGACGGCGCCTCCTGGAGCGGCACGATCGACATCCCGGCGCAGGGCGCGGTCGGCTTGCCGCTGAGAGACGTTTCGGTGGAAGGCGACCGGGTGAGTTTCTCCATCGCCGACGTTCCTGGCGACCCGACGTTCACGGGTACGGTGGCCGGCGACGAGATGGCGGGCACGTTCACCCAGTCGGGGCAGGAGTTCCCGTTCTCGCTCGCCCGTAGCGGCGCGGGCACGGCCGAACCGGCCGGCGCCGCCGCGTCGACCGAGTACGTGGACCCCGAGGGTCGCTACACGGTCGAGGTGCCGAGCGGCTGGACGCTCGACGAGCAGGACCGATACGTAACGGTCGAGAGCCCGGAGGGCGGCATCCTCGTCCACGTGGTGGTGGCCGAAACGGGCGCCGCGGAGGAGGCGGTCGCGCAGGCGTGGGCTGACGTCGCGGACTTCGATCTCGAACCGTACGAGACGCTCGAGCCGCCGTCCGACACGGGCGTCGACAGGACGCTCGTGATGAACTACGACGCGGGGGATCCACAACAGGTACGCCAGGCCGTAGCGCAGGTGGTAGGCGAGCAGACGTACATGCTCCTCGTCGAGGCCGAGCTATCCGAGCTGCAAAGGCGCAGCGCGCAGCTTCAGGTCGTGGCCTCGAGCTTCCGGATCGCGTCCGTCGAGGACGACGACCTGAGCGGCCTCGAGCCGGGCGCCGTCGCCGACGTGCAGACGGAGCTGGAGCGCTTCGTGCATGTCGCCATGGAGACCCTCGGGATACCGGGCGCGGCTATCGCGATCGTGCAGGGTGGAGACATCGTCTACTCGGGTGGCTTCGGCGTCAAGTCGGCAGGCGGCGAGGAACCCGTCACGCCTGACACGCAGATGATGATCGGCTCGGTCGGGAAGTCGCTGACCTCGCTGCTCACTGCGACGCTCGTCGACGACGGCATCATCGAGTGGGACACACCCGTGCAAGCGGTACTGCCGGAGTTCGCGGTCGCCGATCCCCAGATCAGCCGGACCATGACGATCCGCAACCTGCTGTGCGCCTGCAGTGGGGTGCCGCGGCGCGACATCGAGCTCGCGTTCAACGCGTCGGAGCTCTCGGCAGAGGACGTCGTCAGCTCGCTGGAGACGTTCGAGTTCTTCACGGACTTCGGTGAGGCGTTCCAGTACAGCAACCAGCTCGTGGCGACCGCAGGGTACGTGGCCGCTGCGGCAGCTGGCACCGAACACGGTGAGCTCATGGCCGGCTACGTGGGTGCGCTACAGGAACGGGTGCTGGAGCCTATCGGCTTGAACGACACGACGCTGTCGTTCGAGCAGGTCGAACGTCGGGGCGACCACGCGATGCCTCACGAGATCGAGCTGGAGACAGGGGACTACGTGCCCCTCGACCTGGAGGCCGAGCGGATGCTCCTGCCCGTGGCGCCGGCCGGCGTGCACTGGTCGACGGCCGTGGACATGGCGACCTACCTCCTGACGCTCCTCGGGGACGGTGTGACGCCTGACGGCCAACGCGTTGTGTCACCAGAGAACCTCGCGGTGACATGGGAGCCACAGGTACAGGTCTCGGCCGACATCAGTTACGGCCTGGGCTGGATGGTCGGCGAGATCGACGGCCTGAAGGTCGTGTTCCACGGCGGCAACACGCTCGGCTTCACTTCCGACCTCACGCTCGTCCCTGAGGCCGACCTGGGCATCGTCGTGCTGGCGAACGCCCAGGGCGCCAACGCTTTCGTCGAGCTGATCGGCCTGCGACTGATCGAGCTTCTGTACGACCAGCCCTCTGATGCCGCACCCCAGCTCGAGTTCTACGCGGAACAGATGGAGCGGTCGCTCGAGGAGACGCGGAAGCGCGTCCAGCCGTCGGCCGACGCCGGCGAGGTGAGCGCCTTCCTAGGCGACTACTCGAACCCGGCCCTGGGCACCATCACGCTCGAGATGGAGGGCGACCAGCTCGTCCTCGACGCCGGCGAGTTCCGCACGGACGTGCGCCCGTACCTAGACCGCCAGGGTGAGTTCGAGAGCTACGTCACGTACGGTGGCCCGACCAGCGGGCTGCCCGTCAAGCTCGAGGAGGACGTGGCGGGGGGTCCGACGGTGGCGATCGGCGAAGGCGCCCTGACCTACGTGTTCGAGGCGGTCGAGTGAGGCTGGGCGGGCAAGGCGTCCCGCCCGGCTAGCGACCTCAGGTCAGCCCCGCTCGGCGCCTGGAAGACCTCCAGCCCGAACTCCGGCAGGATCGCAAGCAAGTGGTCGAACACGTCGGCCTGCACGCCCTCGTAGACCGCCCACCTGACATCGGAGACGAAGACGTAGAGCTCGATCGGTATGCCGTTCGGGGTGGGCTCTAGGTGTCTGACGAGGAACGTCATGTCCTGCGCGATGTCTGGGTGCGCCTGCAGGTAGCGGGTGATGTAGGCCCTGAACGTGCCTAGGTTCGTGAGCCGGCGCGAGTTGACGGGGTCCTCCTCGGCGGCCGGGTGATCCTTGACCCACTGAGCGATGTCGCGGCGCTTCTCCTCGAAGTAGGGCCTAAGGAGGGCGAAACGCGAGAGTCTCTCCACGTCTTCGTCGTCGATGAACCTCACGGTCGACATGTCGATGACGAGGCTGCGCTTGATGCGCCTGCCGCCCGAGGTCTGCATGCCGCGCCAGTTCTTGAACGAGTGGCCGAGGAACTTGTGCGTGGGGATGACGCTGAACGTCTTGTCCCAGTTCTGCACCGTGACCGTGTTGAGGGCGATGTCGTGAACGAAGCCGTCGGCGTTGAACTCCGGCATCTCGATCCAGTCGCCGACGCGCACGAGGTCGTTGTTGGTGATGGTCATGCCGGCGACCAAGGAGAGCAGGGTGTCCTGGAACACCAGGATCAGCACGGCCGACGCCGCGCCGATGCCGGTGAGGATCACGACCGGGTCGCGCTGGATCACGATGGCGATGATCACGATGGCCGCCACCAGGTAGCCGACGAGGACGATCACCTGCAGGTAGCTCTTGATCGGCCGCTGGGCTGCGTGAGGCCCCTTCGCGTAGACGTCTCCGAAGGCGTTCACGAACGAGGCGAAGGCGCGCGCCACGACGATGGCCATGGCGATCGCGAGGAGTCGCTCGAGCACGACCGTAGTGGTGAGCGCCGGCAGGTACGGCAACCCGGCGCGCAGGACCAGCACCGGCACGGCGTACGAGAGGCGCCAGAAGAACTTCCTGCCGCGCAGGGAGTCGTCCCAGCGGTACGTCGTGCGCTCGGCCAGCGGGTTGATCAACCGGACAAGCAGCAGGCGCGTCAGCCTGAACGATAGGTAGGCGAGTACGACGAGCCCGGCGCCGATGACCAGGCTGGCGACGAGCGGCTGCTGGGCGGCGAACTCGGCGAAGCCCGAGCCGAGGAAGGCGGGCGGTGGGTTCCTGAGAGGTACCTCGGCGGTCATGCCTGGAACTTACCAGCCGCGCCTCTCGAGGGCGGACCGCCTCGAGCTGGACGACTCAGGTGGCACCGTCTTCGACCGAGGCAGTGGCGCCGGCATCGGCAGCGGCAGCGACCTCGCCCGACAGCACGGCGCTCTTTAGGCGACGGACGTCCTCCGCCAGCGACCGGTCATGCTGCAAGGCTTCCGACAGCTCGCGGATGGCGGCGTGCGCTGCGGCGACCCCGTGACCGGGAAGCAGCGGCCGCCTGAGGTCGAGCGCCTGGGCGGCGACCATCAGCTCGATCGCCACCACCTGAGCGGCGTTGTCGACGACGGTCATGAGCTTGCGTGCGCCGTGAGCGCCCATCGAGACGTGGTCCTCCTGGTTCGCGCTGGTCGGGATCGAGTCGACCGAGGCTGGGTGGCACAACACTTTGTTCTCGCTCACCAGAGCCGCGGCGGTGTACTGCGCGACCATGAAGCCCGAGTTGAGTCCGCCGCGCGGCGTGAGGAAGGCGGGCAGACCGGAGAGCGCTGGGTTGACCATCTGCTCGACGCGCCGCTCCGAGATGCTGGCCAGCTCGGCGACGGCGATGGCGGCGTAGTCGGCAGCCAGCGCCAGAGGCTGGCCGTGGAAGTTGCCTGCCGAGATCACGCTGTGCTCCTCCGCCAACACCAGAGGGTTGTCGGTGACAGAGGCCAGCTCAACGTCGAGGACGGCTGAGACGTGCGCCAGAGCGTCGCGGCTGGCGCCGTGGACCTGGGGGACGGCCCTCAGCGAGTAGGCGTCCTGCACCCGGCCGCAGTCCGCGTGCGACGGTTCGATCCCGGAACCGGCCAGGTAGCCGCGCATCCGCTTCGCCACGAGCCGCGCCCCGGGATGTGGACGGAGCCGCACGACCGCCTGTGAGAACGGGCGATGGCTGCCCATCAGACCCTCGACCGTCATGGCGGCCGCCACGTCGGCGGCGTCCGCTACGCGCTCGGCTCGCTCTAGCGCGAAGAGCAGGTGGGCGGCCATGTACTGAGTCCCGTTGATGAGGGCGAGGCCCTCCTTCGCCTGCAGTTCGACAGGCTCCAACCCGGCACGTTCCAGGGCATCGGCGCCTGACAGCCTCTCGCCACCCACGTACGCGAACCCCTCGCCTATGAGCGGCAACGCCATGTGCGCGAGCGGGGCCAGGTCTCCTGAGGCGCCAACGGAGCCTTTGGCCGGTACCTCTGGCACCACACCGGAGCGCAGCAGGTCGAGGATCGCGCCGATCAGCTCAGGCCGCACGCCGGAGGCGCCAAGCGCCAGGGAGTGGGCACGTAACAGGAGCATGGCCCTCACCAGCTCGGGGCCCAGAGCATCACCGACGCCAACCGCATGCGACCGGAGGAGGTTGCGCTGTAGCTCGACGACCTCGTCGGGGGCGATGGACGTCGTCGCGAACTTGCCGAAGCCGGTCGTGACGCCGTACACGACCTCGCCGGCGGCTACCAGCTCGTCTACGTAGGCGCGGCTGCGAGCGACGCCCTCTCTGACGGACGGCGTCAGCACGGCTTCGCGCCTAGCGTGAGCTACGTCGAGGACGTCCTGCCTGGTAAGGGCACGCCCGACCTCGACCGCAGGCGTCGTCATGCCGACAAGCCCTCAAGGGCGCCTTCGAGCCGCTCGATCAGCGCCTCGGCGTCGGCCAGCCGCTTGCGCTCCTCCGCTACCACGTCGTCCGGCGCGCTGGCCACGAACCTCTCGTTGCCCAGCTTCTTCCGCGAGCGCTCGGCCTCGCCGCGAGCCTTGTCGAGGCGGGCGCGCTGCCTGGCGACGTACGCGTCCTCGTCCACCTGACCTGCGAGTGGCAGCCGCAGTTCAAGCGAGGGCAACGCCCCCAGGAGCGCCGCTCCGTCCGGGCGGCCCGCCTCGAACCTCGCGCGGGCCAGCGCGCCCATCAGGTCGGCGTTCGAGAGCACCTCGGCCGCGCCGGGACCGTCGACCCATACCTCTACCGCCTGTGACGGCGGCAGGTCGGCCTCGGCGCGCAGGTTCCTGGTCGCCGTCACGGCGGCCATGAGCAGCCCGAAGTCTGCCTCCGCCTTCTCGTCGACAAGCCCGGGGTCTGACTCCGGCCAGGTGGCCATGGCGAGCTGCTCGTCGTGCCCGAGCGCCTGGTACAGCTCCGACGTGACGAACGGCATCATCGGATGCAGGAGCTCGAGGATGCTGACCAGAACGTGACTGGCGGTGTGTATCGCGTGAGCGTTTCCCGCCCTCAGCGGCGCCTTGGCTGCCTCCAGGTACCAGTCGCAGAACTCGGACCAGACGAACTCGTAAGCGGCGCGGTTGGCGGCGCCCAGGTCGTAGGCCTCCAGCGCGGCCGTGATGTCCTCGGTGGCGCGCTGCAGGCGCGAGAGCACCCAGCGGTCGGCCAGGTTCGGGCTCTCGCCGATGGGAGCGTTCGGCTCGCCCGCGCCCTGCATGCTCACCAGCCGTGCGGCGTTCCAGAGCTTGGTAGCGAAGTTGCGCCCCATCTCGACGAGCCTGTCGTCCCACCGGACGTCCTGCCCGCCGGTCGAGGCGCGGCTGACGGCGAAGCGCAGGGCGTCGGCGCCGTAACGCGCGATGGTGTCGAGCGGGTCGACCCCGTTCCCGCGCGACTTCGACATCTTCCGACCCTGGGCATCTAGCACCAGGCCGTGCAGGAGCACCGTGTGGAACGGTGGCCCGCCGGTGAACTCCTCACCTGCGATCTGCATGCGCGAGACCCAGAACGAGATGATGTCGTAGCCGGTCACCAGCACGTCCGTCGGGTAGAACTTCCTGAAGAACGGGTCCTCCGCGTCCGGCCAGCCCAACGTCGAGAACGGCCACAGGTTCGAGCTGAACCAGGTGTCGAAGACGTCTGGGTCCTGCCGCAGCCCGAGCCCGGAATTGCGGGGGTCCTCCGTCGGGTCCGTCAGCGGGTCGTCAGCAGGCGGCACGTACACGTTGCCTTCCTCGTCGTACCAGGCAGGCACGCGGTGGCCCCACCAGAGCTGGCGCGAGATGCACCAGTGGCGCAGGTTCCGTAGCCAGTCGGCGTCCACCTTGGTGTAACGCTCGGGCACGAAGCGCGTCTCACCGCTCTCGACCCGCGCCAGCGCCTTCGCGGCAGCCTCGTCTGTGTCGTAGAACCACTGCAACGACAGCAACGGCTCGACGGGCTCGCCCGTGCGCTGCGACAGGCCGAGCGGCACGGTGTGCTCGCGGCGGCGTCGCAACGTGCCCTCTTCCTCCAGCGCCTCCACGACCCGGGCCCGCGCCTCGAACCGGTCGAGGCCACGGAACGCCTCGGGCACAAGCTCACCCGTCAGCTTGGCGTCCTTGTCGATGACACTCGGGCGTGGCAGGTCGTGCCGCGCGCCGATCTCGAAGTCGGTCGGGTCGTGCGCCGGGGTGATCTTCAGGGCTCCGGTGCCGAAGTCGCGCTCGACGCTCTCATCGGCGATGACCGGCACCCACCTGTCGGTCAGCGGCACGCGCACGCGCTTGCCGACCAGTGAGGTGTAGCGGTCGTCGTCCGGGTGCACGGCCACGGCGACGTCGGCGAAGATCGTCTCCGGGCGGACCGTCGCGATGACCAGCGCGCCGCCATCCTCCATCTCGTACGCGAGGTCGTACATCTCGGCCGGCCGCTCCTCACGGTCGACCTCCATGTCAGACAGAACGGTCTGGCTAACCGGGTCCCAGTTGACTATGCGCTCCGCCCTATAGACCTTGCCCTGGTGGTAGAGGGAGACGAACTGACGGCGCACGGCCTCAGACAACCCTTCGTCCATCGTGAACCGCAGACGCTCCCAAGCCGCGCTGATGCCCAGTCGCTGCAGCTGTTCGATGATGACGCCGCCGTAGGTGTCCTTCCACTCCCACACGCGCTCCACGAAGGCCTCGCGACCCAGGTCGTGACGGCTCTTGCCCTCACGCTTGAGCTCGCGCTCCACGACCACCTGCGTGGCGATGCCGGCATGGTCGGTGCCAGGCTGGAACAGCGCCTCGAAGCCCTGCATCCGCTTGTACCGGATCAGCACGTCGATGATCGTGTTGTCGAAGGCGTGACCTAGGTGCAGCGCGCCCGTGACGTTGGGCGGCGGGATGACGATGGTGAAGGGCGGTCTGTCGCTGTGCGGGTCGGCGGCGAACGGTTCGTCCGCCCAGCGCTTCGCCCAGCGCGTCTCGACCTCTTCGGGGTCGTAGCGCGGCGCCAGCTCGAGCGCCTTCGTGCCTGCGTGCTTCGTGACTTCCATGGCACCCTCCGTGGCCGGGCGCCGCCTGCTCTCGTGAACGTCAACGACAACGGCCCCGCCCGACTACCCAAGCGGACGAGGCTTAACCCCGCGGTACCACCGCTCTTCCCCGGCGCGCGGTGCATCTCGCGCAGAACAGGGCACTCTTCTCCGAAGGCCGCATGCCGCGCGACCGTGCGGGGGTTCTACCGGCCCGCGACGTGATCGGCGGGCTTTCTTCCCTGGCTGCGTAGGCGAAACCATGCGCAGCGGCGGGCGACGTTCGCGGCCGGCCTCACGACCCCGGCTTCCAGCCCATGACCGGGGCTCTCTGGCGTGCGCGGGGCCGCTACTCCTCCCGCTTAGTCCCCGATGATACCAGAGTTCACGCCATCGGCAACGAGCTCATGGACTCCCTGGCGAGCAGGTTGAGGAGCCTACGAGCCGCTCGCCTCAGCTCGAGGGAGGCGTCGTCCCTCGGCGAGCAGGACACGAGAGGCGCACCCGAGTCCCCGCTCTCGCGCAGCGACTTGGTGATGGGCACCCTGGCTATGACGGGTAAGTTCACGTCGGCAGCGAACCTCTCCGCCCCGCCTTCCCCGAAGATGTAGTCGCGCTCTCCGCCAGGTAGCGGGTAGTAGCTCATGTTCTCGACCACGCCGAGCAGCGGGACGTGCGTCTTGCGGGCCATCGTGTACGCGCGCCTGACGTCGGCCAGGGCCACGTCCTGCGGCGTCGTGACGAGCACCATGCCGGTCACCGTCACGAGCTGCGCGAGCGACAGCTGGACGTCCCCGGTGCCCGGCGGCAGGTCGACGACCAGCAGGTCGAGCTCGCCCCACACCGTCTGCTTGAGAAGCTGGGTGAGCGTTCCGTGCAGGATCGGCCCACGCCACGTCAGGGCCTGACCGTCCTCGACCAGGTTCGCGATCGAGATGACCTTCACGCCGTGGTTCTTGAGGGGGACGATGTTCTTGGAGTCGTCGGCCATCAGCCGCCGGCCCTCGACACCGAACATCTTCCCCTGCGAAGGGCCGTATATGTCCGCGTCGAGGATGCCGATGCTGAGCCCCTCGGCCGCCAGGGCAGCCGCGAGGTTGGCGGCCACCGTCGACTTGCCGACGCCACCCTTGCCCGACCCGACCGCCACGATGCCGGCCACGCCAGGCAGCGGGGCCTGGGAGGGTAGCTTCAGCGCGTCCGCGACCTCGACCTCGACCTCGAGGGCGCCGGCTGCGACGAGCGCGTCCTTCACCGCGGCGGTCAGCGCCTCGCGCTCGGCGCTCGCCGGAACCCGCAGGCCGATCCTGACCTTCCGCCCCTCGACGTCGACGCCGCCTACCATCCCGAGGTCGACGAGGTCGCTACCCAAGTCCTCTTCCATCACCTGGCTCAACGTCGCCAGGACCTGTTCTCTCGTCATCTCCATACGGCTCGAGCGTACCAGCGCCGCACGCCGCGGCGGGTCCAAGAAGTGGCGGAGGTGACCACAGGCGGCCGGGGCTATACTCGCTCTGTGACCGACGCCGGACGTTTCGAGCGCGGCGAGCAGTACTCGGCCGCTCATGGTGTCGTCACCCACCAGGGCGTCGATCCCATAACGGGGCTCGAGGTCCTGATCTATGACTTCCCTGGCACACCCTCCCTCAAGTCCGGAGCGGCGCTCTCGGAGCACGTGCTCAAGGTCTTGCGGGCCGAGGTCTACGAGGAGGCGGGTGCAAGGCGCGGGCGCGTCGTCGCCGCGTTCCCCAACGGCGCCAGCCTGGTCGCCCCAGGAGAGAGCGCGGTCGACGATAGGTTCGTCCTGCAGGCTCTCGAGGGCCTGAGGGACGCACAGGCGCGCGGCGTGGTGCACGGTGACCTGAGCGCGTCACGCCTCCTGTACACGCACGGTGATGTCGGCATCGAGGGCTACGGGGTGCCGTGGCACACGACCAAGGGCGCGGACGGCGACGTCAAGGGCCTGCTGCATGCCGACGTCGTAGGCATGGCCAAGGCTCTGCTGACACTGGGTGGGGCCGACGTCAGCACCGAGGTAGTCGCTGCGCTGCGCGCCGCGACCTCAGCCACGACCGCCCCACCGATGACGGCCGAGCGCCTCTACGGCATCGTCAAGAGGCTGGCTGGCGGCGCCGTCAAGGTGCCGGCTTCCGGCTTCACCGAGCTCACCCTGCCGACGTTCCCCGTGCCACCTACCTCTGCGACTGAAGAAGCGCGGAGCGGCGTGTCCCCTCCCAAGACGACCAGGGCCGCGACCGAGCGGGACCGGCAACGGGCCGCCCCAACCCCGTCGCGCGATGCTGGTCCGAAGCCAACGCCGCTCGACCCTGAGCCGATCACCTTGGTGAGCGACCCGGGGCTCACCCCGGCCAGGCCGTTGTCGCCTCGCGATTCCTCGCCTGGCTTCGTGAAGGCGCCGCCGCCCGGCGCCACATACAGGCACGGCAACCTGGACGAGGGCCCGCGCCCAGCGCCCATCCGCATGGACGGACAGGAGAGCTATGGCCGCGCGACGCGGCGCGCCTGGCGCGGACCCGCCCTGCTGCTCCTTATGCTGCTCGTAGCCGGCTTCGCCGCGTACCTCGCGCTGCTCAACCAGAACTCGGACTCAGACGCGCTCACCGGCGCCTTCGAGAGCTACCTGGTGGATGTGAGCGTGCTCCCGGCCAACCTTCCGCCCGTTCAGCTCGTCGTCGACCAGAGCCCGGCCGGATCGAACAACCCACCAGGCACCGTCATGGCGGCTGTGCCCCGCTCCGTCACGTTCGACGCCGCCGGCCGCTGGGTCGTGCACGGCCGCTTCCAGGGCCGCGAGACCCCGCCCGTGACCCTCGAGGTCCCGCAAGACACCGCCATCGCGCTGACCTTCCCAGAGCCGGAGCAGTAGGCGGGCTTGCAGAGCATCGTCGTCTACGACTACGGGTCACAGTACACCCGTCTCATCGCCAGGCGGATGCGCGAGCTCGGCGTCTACTCGGTCGTCGTCGGCCCGCACGTCGGGGCGGCCGGGTTGAGCGAGCTGGAGCCGGCAGGCATCATCCTGTCTGGAGGGCCACAGAGCGTCACCGACGCGGCAGCGCCCGGGCTGCCCGAAGGCGTGCTTGGCTCTGGCGTGCCGGTGCTGGCGATCTGTTACGGGATGCAGCTCGTCACCAGGGAGCTAGGTGGCGAGGTGGCGACGGTCGGACGAGGAGAGTACGGCAAGGCCGAGCTCGCCGAGTTCGACGGCAGGCTGTTCGACGGCGTCGACGGCGAGTTCGTGGCGTGGATGAGCCACGGCGACAGCGTGACGAAGCCTCCACCAGGCTTCCGGGTGACAGCCCGCACCGTCGACGGGGTGATAGCCGGCATCGAGGACGAATCGCGCGGCGTGTACGGGCTCCAGTTCCACCCCGAGGTCAGGCACACGCCGAAAGGGACCGCGCTCCTAGAGCGCTTCGTTGAGCGTGCGGGCGTAGCCAGGGACTGGACAGCCGAGAACATCGTGACCACAGCGATCGCAGCCGTCAGGGAGCAGGTAGGCGACGAACGCGTGCTGCTCGCAGTGTCCGGCGGCGTCGACTCCTCGACGCTGGCGCTGCTCCTCGCCCGTGCCATCGGCGACCGCCTCGTGCCTGTCTTCGTCGACCACGGCCTCCTGCGACTGGGCGAGGCCGACGAGGTCCGCAGGGCCCTCACCGCGCTAGGCGTGCCGCTCAGGGTCGTCGACGCCAGGGACCGGTTCCTTGGGGCTCTCGAAGGCGTCACCGACCCCGAGGCCAAGCGCAAGGCCATAGGCAGGGAGTTCATCGCCGTCTTCGACGCCGAGGCCCGCGCCCTCGCCGGGGATGGCGATATCCGCTTCCTGGCGCAAGGCACGCTCTACCCGGACGTGATCGAGTCGTCTGCCGGATCGCACGGGGCCGCTGTCATCAAGTCGCACCACAACGTGGGTGGCCTGCCTGAGGAGCTGGGCTTCGAGCTGATCGAGCCGTTCCGCATGCTCTTCAAGGACGAGGTGCGCGAGGTCGCCGAGACGCTCGGCCTGCCACCCCACCTGCGCGACAGGCACCCCTTCCCCGGCCCAGGGCTCGCCATCCGCGTGGTCGGCGAGGTGACGCCCGAGAGACTGGCGGTCCTGGCGCGTGTCGACGACATCTTCGTGTCCTCCCTGCGCGAGTTCGGCCTCTACCACGAGACGTGGCAGGCTCTGGCCGTCCTGACGCCGGTGAGGTCCGTTGGGGTCATGGGCGACGGCCGCTCCTACGGCTACCTCGTCGCGCTCAGGGCGGTGACGAGCCAGGACGGCATGACCGCCGACTGGGCCCGGCTTCCCCACGACTTCCTGGCGACCGTGTCGAGCCGCATAGTCAACTCGGTAGCCGAGGTCAACCGCGTCGTCTACGACATCACCAGCAAGCCACCCGGCACCATCGAATGGGAGTGAGCGCTGGTATCATCGGGGCATGGCCAGAGCCTGGCTGATCAAGAACGAGCCCGACTGCTACTCCTTCGAGGACCTGACCCGCGACGGTCGCTCGGCTTGGGACGGCGTACGCAACTACCAGGCCCGCAACTTCATGCGCGACGAGATGAAGGTGGGCGACCGCGTGCTGTACTACCACTCATCGATCAAGGAGCCCGCCGTGGTGGGCATCGCCGAGGTCGCGTCTGAGCCGTACCCAGACCCGACCCAGTTCGACCCAGGGGACGAGTACTACGACCCAAAGGCGACACCGGACGAGCCGCGCTGGCACCTGGTCGACTTCAGGCCCGTCGCGCCCCTCGAGAGGCCCGTGACGCTGGCAGAGATGAGAGAGGACCCTGCCCTGGATGGCATGCGCCTCCTGCAGCGGGGCAACCGCCTGAGCGTCATGCCCATCGAACCGGAGCACTTCGACCGCATCCTGGAGCTCTCGCGC
Organism: uncultured bacterium; assembly: GCA_964517055.1. Classification (GTDB taxonomy): domain Bacteria; phylum Deinococcota; class Deinococci; order Deinococcales; family Trueperaceae; genus DASRWD01. The sequence continues at coordinate 45,534 of CAZFAQ010000009.1, forward strand.
TCATGATGCGGGGCCCGGCCACGGCGCAGGCATGAGGAACGCCATGGGACCTATGCCGGACCGGCACGTGCGCGTGCTGCACGCCGTCGCCGAGGGATACATCAGGACGGCTCACCCGGTACCGTCACAGGCCGTGGCGACGCGCCTCGAGGTCTCGTCCGCCACCGTGCGCAACGACTTCGGCGCGCTCGAGCAGGGCGGTCTCCTGCAGCAGCCGCACACGTCGGCCGGCCGCATTCCGACGGCGGCAGGCTTCCAGTACTACGCCTCCTCCTACCTCCCACCGCGCCGGCTCCCCAGGGGCGACAGGGCGGTCATCCAAGAGCGGTTATCGAGCGCCGAAGGTGACGACGTCTTCCTCGAGGCCTCGCGCCTGGCCGCGCGGCTCTCCGGTTACGCGGTGCTCGTCACGCTGCCGCCAGACGATCAGCTCACGATCCACGAGATCCACCTCTCCCTCGTCTCGTCGCGCCGCCTACTGGCCGTTGTCGTGCTCGAGAACGGCTTGGTCAGGCAGATCGGCGTCGACGTCGACCCGGCGCCGAGCGAGACGGTCATCGACGACGCCGAGCGCAACCTCAGGCAGCTGGGTCTCAGCGTCGGCGAGGTGCCAGCGGCGCTGCGCGCCGTGGCGGCCACCGCAGGCGACGATGAGCTGGGCCGGACTCTCGAGGCGATCTGTATCGCCTGGAGCGGGCTCAGGGCACCGAAGCGCTTCAGGGACGGCCTCAAGCTCCTCCTCTCGGAGCCCGAGGGGGCTGACCCCAGCTTCGTGAGGCTCGTCGTCGAGCACGTCGAGGGCGAACCGGGAGGTGCCGGCGCGCCGAGCGGCGAGCTCGACCTCGAGCTCGATGAGCGGCTCGCCATGGTGAGCGCCTCGTTCGCGTTCGGTGCCGGGCACGGCGCCCTCACGATCGTCGGCCCGGCGCGCATGCGCTACCCGCGGGCGCTGTCCGTGGCCAGCGAGTTCGGCAGGGCCCTGAGCCCGGGTCAGGACGAGCGCCAGCCATAGGGGTCTGGCGCGCCGGGAACCGCTTCCCTCTGACCGGCGCATGAGAGCCAGAAGGCCGCATCCCTACGTGATATCTCACAACTTCCGGCCTGCCCTCGGCCCTATGCTCGGTGGCGTGCAAACAGGGGGCGAGACACGTGCCTAACGACGTCTACCGTGCTGCTGTCGACGGCCTGACCGCCCTCGTGCCGCCGCGCGCGGCGCAGCGCCTGGTCGACGACTCGCTACGGGCTACGCGGCGCACGTCGGACGACGTCAGCGTCGCAGCCATGCGACGCCTCCTGTTGGGACCGATACGCGACGAGCTAGCGGGCGTCCTACCGCCGTCTGCGATAGGGCCGGGCCTCAAGAGGATCGCCGCCGAGCTGCATGGAGAGGTACCGCGTAAACGTCGCTGGTGGAGGTTCGGTCGCGAGCGAAATGAAGACGGCGAGCGCCATGTGGGCGACGCAGCCGAAGACTTAGGCGACCGAGCCGAGCGCGAACGCACCGGCGCACCGGTGCCTGCGCTGGCCGCCGCCGCCAAGGCCGTGGCCACGTCGGGACCCGCCACCTCGGTGAGGTCGACGGACGCGGCGTGGACACAGCCCGCACACCAGCTCGACGACGAGGCGACGACGCCTCTCGACAGCGCCGCGCCAGCCGCCGTGGGCGCCGCGACGCCGGGTGGTCATGATGCCGCCACTTCGCGAGGCCGCGGTGGCGCCGTCACGTCGCCGACCAGGCGCCGACCTGCAGCGCTGCCGCGCCTCGACACCGACCTGATAGCCAGGGCGCTCAAGGTCTTCGGCGAGCTGGAGACGGTCAGACAGGTCGTGGCCGTCGCCAAGGGCGAGCTCGTCGACGCGGGCGGCGAAGGGCTCGACCCACAGGAGCTACCCGGCCTGGTCAAGGCCACTTCCGGCCTGCTGTCGCGAGCCGGGCGGCTTCACGTCTTCGCGCTCGAGAGGCCGTCGGGCGCGGTGTTCCTGTTCCCACTGACGGGCGGAGAGCTCGTCGTGCTCACTAGGCCGAACGTGAACTTCGGCGCGGTGTTGGCGGCCCGCGCCGCACTCGAGGAGGCAGCATGATCGCTCGTCTTAGAACCATAGCCGTCGTAGCCGCGCTGTTGGCGCTTGGTGGCGCCCCGGCGCTGGCCCAAGAGGACAGCGTCTTGCAACGCTACGACCTGGCGGTGGAGAACCTCGAGTTCGCTGTCCAGTCCGTCCCAGGCGACGCCATTCAGGCCAGAGACGAGCTCGAGCGCGCCGTCAACGCCCTGCTGACGCTGTCTCGCGACACGACCAGCGCGACGCTCGTCGAGGCCATGCAGCAGACGTTCGAGAGCGCCCGCGTGGCTGTCGACAACCAGAGCAGAGCCGACCTGGCCGTACAGGCGGCAGTGCTGCGTGGTGGTTTCCGCCGCCTTGTGGCCGACTCGGCGTACACGGCCGGCGCGGCCGGCGACCTCGCCACCGCCGCCGCCCGCCTGAGCCACCTGGCGTCGGGCATGGGGTTCTCGGCCGAAGACCAAGCTGCGCTCGGGGCCGGCAGCGCGTCCGTCGAGGCGCTGCGGCTGGCGTTCGAGGCCGGCGCGGCCGCCTCTATCGCGACCGAGCTCGAGGTGGCGGAGCGCCTGCTGCCGAGCGACAGGGCTTCGGCGTACCAGGCGCTGGCGACAGCCTACGGAGACTCGCTCCTCGTGCAGGACTCCCCTCGAGCCGACCCCGGCCTCAACCAGTCCCTCGTGAGCGCTGCGCAGGCGCTGGTCAGCGGCGACGACGAGTCGTTCGTGCCAGCCACCACCCAAGCGACGAGCCAGCTCTCGCGGCTGGCAGCGGCTGCCAGGGCGGGAGCCACGGCGCCGCTGCTGGCTCCGCCGCTCCCGGGCGCCGGGCCCCAGCAGGACGCCGCCGCACCGGAATCGCAGGACGCTCAAGCGGAGCCGGCCGACCAGGCGGGCGCCGAGACCGCGCCCCCGCCGACCGAGGCCCCTGCCGCCGCGGCCGAGCAGCAGGGCGCCGAGACGACGCCGGCTGGCGTGGCAGGCGAGGGCGTGCCGGGCGAGACCGGTGAGTCAGCGTCCGCGCCCCTACCGTCCCTAGCCCAGCTGCCCCAAGACGAACCCAACGCTGACCAGGCGGAGCAGGGTGTGATCGACCTGGCGCTGGCGCGCGCTCAGTTCGAGCAGGAGCAGCGCGACGAGCAGATCGCGGCGCTGGTCACCGAGCTCGAGTCCGCCGGCCTCCCTACCGGCCTGGCCCGTAGCCAGGCCCAGGGCTTGCTCGACGCCGGCTTCACCACCGTCGGCGCCGCGCACGACACGGTCGCCGCAGACGTGAGCGAGGCCGTTGCCGCCCTGCGCCTCGGCGACAGGCGAGCTGCCGAGGACGCCGTGAACGCCGCCAGGCGAAGCTTCTCCACGCTCGACGGCGTGCTCAGCGCACGCGACGCCGAGCTGGCCGTCACCACGAGGGACCTCTTCGCATCGATCCTCGACCGACCGGCGCTGCGCGAGCACGACCTCACGCTGCTCGCAGCGCAAGTCGACGCCGCCCGAACCACCAGCCTCGCCCCCGTCGTCGATCCCGGCCTCGATGTCGAGCGCGCCGTGGACGCAGTCTGGGCTGGCTGGCCGCGCCTCGTCGTCGTGTTCGTGCTTGGCCTGCTCGCGTTCGTGCCGCTGCGCTACCTGAACCTGGCGTTCGGCGGCGGCAACGCCAACTGGCGGATGGTGGCCTGGGCGCTGTTCCTGCTGCTCGTCCCCTTCATCTACGAGGCCCTGGCCGCGCTCGGCTCGGTGCTGGCCGACCTCCTCGACATGCCGCAGCTCGACCTGCTGTCGCGCTGGTCGATGTTCACCAGCACGATCGGTCACGTGGCCTGGGCGGTCCTCGGGCTGTTGGCGCTGCTGTTCGCGACCACGGGTCTGCGCGGCATCGCCGCCCAGTTCGGGCTGCTCGGCGGCCGTGGTGCATCGCCTGCCGGTAACTCGCCGACGCTCGTTGAGAGCAGCGGAGTACGCCAGGGCTCCGCTGTGGACTGGGACGACGAGTTCTAGAGATGCGTCACGCCGGTCAGGACGTTCGCTCATTCGGCCCGGCCGGCTGCCGTGCTGAGCCATGACGAACCTCGTCTACCAGACGGCCGTCCAGGAGCTCGAGGCCGTACTCTCTCCGCGTGTCGTGTCTCGCTCGCTCAAGGAGGGCCTGAGGCAGCACGGCCGGTCGCCCGACTCCGTCGACATCGCGACCCTCGAGAACATACTCAAGGGTCAGGTCTACAGGCAGCTCCAGGTCTCGATGCCGGTCACGGAAGCGAAGTCGACCGTGGCCAACATCGTTGACCGCCTCAGGGAGGTGGGTGAGGACGGCACGCAAGACGCCGACCCGCGCTCGGGGCTCCAGTCCCAGGCGACGCGCCTCTCCTCTCTGCAACAGGCTCTCAAGCCGTTCAACCTCTACTTCGAATGGCCGGAGGTCCAGAAGCTCAGGGCCCAGCTCCAGCTCCTCGAGTCCGAGCACGACAGCCAACGCGAGGCCGCCGGCCTGGTGGCGGACGCCGAGGCACAGCTCGAGGTCGTCGTTCAGAAGCTGGAGGACCAACTCGTCCTACAGGCGCTCGAGGTCGGTGAGCTGACCGAGGCGTTGGAGCTCGTCCGCTCGCTCGGCGGCCCCAAGGTCAGACGCCTCGAGTCGCTCGTCAACCACATGCGCTCGGCCCAGGAGGCGCGGCAGCTCGCTCCCGCTGAGCTGGAACGTGCCCGCAAGCTGGCGCGCGACCTGCGCAAGCTGATGGAGTCGAGCGTCTACTCGGAGACGGAGACCTCACCTGCGCCGGTCGAGGCCGAAGGCGTCCTGGCTGAGGAGGCAGCGCCGCAGGATGAGGTGCTGCCAGACGACGGCGTCTACGACGTCGAGTCGGAGGACGAGGAGATCCTCGCCATCGACATGCAGAACCTCACGCCCGAGGCGAGCGAGCGCCTGCGGCTCATCGACCTGGCGGCCGAGGCGCACGACCTCGCTTCCCTGCGGGACGAGTACGCCGACCTGCTCGAGTACCGCCCTGACCTGGCGGAGCGCGTGACGACCCTCGGCGCCGATGCAGACGAAGGGCGCTCCGTCGCGGCTGAGCTGCCCGAGCTCAGGGAGGCGCTGGCTGCCGGGGTGGAGAGCGTCAGGGAGTCTCTTCGCTCCGAGCTCGAGAGGCTGAACGAGTCACTCGACGGGCTATCCGAAGGCGTTGACGCGGCCGAGATCCGGCAGGCGGTGACCGTCTCGCTCGGCATCCTCGCTACCGGTCTGCCGGCCGCGGCCGACGTCGAGCACGTGCGCCAGCTCCACCACCTGGTGGAGGAGCAGGCAGAGTCGCAGCGGCGCGCGGACGAGGCCCTGGCAGCGCAGTTGCGGAGCCAGGAGGAGCTCGCCCTTCGGCTCGAAGAGACGCTCGTGCGCTACGAGTCGCACAGCCCGGCTGAGGACGTCGAGCGGCTCCGCTCTGAGCTCGAGTCGCTGCGTCTGGCGCAGTCGACCAGGACCATCGTGCCCGAGGTGATGGCCTCCGTCAGGCAGGCAGAGGAGCGCATGGTGCGCGATCTCGCAGAGCGCGCTACCGAGGAGTCCGAGCGGCGTCGCGCCCGCCTGGAGGGGATCCGCGCGCAGCTCATGTCCTTCCCCGTCACCAGCACCCTGACTGACAGGCTAGAGGCGGCCCACCGCGAGGTCGCCAGGTTGCTCGAGGACCACGCCGGCACCGAGGCTGCCAGCGCCCTGCTGATCGACGACCCGCTACCGCACCTGCCTACCGGCGACGACATGGAGGACGTGACCGCGCTCGAGGCGCTGGTCGCGTCGCTGCGCACCGAGGCCATGGGCAGCGCCCGCCGCCGGCTCGAGCAGCTGGGCGAGCAGGCGGCCGAGGTCGGCAGCATCAGGTTCGGGGAGCGTCTCTCCAACGCCGTCTCCGACCTGGAGAGGGGCGTCTTCCCCGACCTTGTCGGGCTCGAAGCCGACCTGGGCAGGGCACGTGAATCGGCCCGCATCGAGCAGATGGGCGAGCTCCACCGCCTCTCGCGTGAGGCCCAGACGTTCACCGGGCTCGACGACCCCAAGGTGGCCGAGCTCGAGAAGCTCCTGGCGTCGGAGAAGGACAGGCTCAACCAGGGAGGCAACGCCAAGCGGCTCGGCGAGGCCGCCCTCTTGCTCGACGGGATAGAGGCCCGCTTCGAGGATCGCATCGAGGGGGTGCCGGCGCGCATCGACGCCGCCCTGGCGCGGTTCGAGGACGTCGCGAAGCTCAACAGCGACGACGTCGCGACGGTCAGGCGCGTGCTCACGCACCTCGACTCCCAGCGGGCGTCGCTTGGGAGGGTGTCCGTCGGGCTCAAGCAGCAGCTAGAGGCGTCTCTCACGCACGCAGAGCAGCTCCTAGGCAACCTCGAGGACGAGTACGAGGCGACGCGCCTCATCGCCGACCAGCTGGTGTCCGAAGGTCTGCTCGACGACATGCTGGGACCGCTCGGTGGCGCACTGGAAGGCGACGGCCCCGCGGACACGTACGCGAACGTTGCGTCGTCGATCGAGCTGTTCGAGCGCTACTCCGAGACGCCAGGCGTCACCTCCGTGAGCGTGTTCGCGGCCGGCGGCGAGCCGCTGGCCGGACCCGACGGCCAAGCCGACGAGGCGACATGGCAGCGACTCGCTGCGCTCAGGGACGCCGCAGCGGCTCACATGGAGGCCGGTGCGATGGCGGCAGGGTCCGCCGAGCCGGTGATCGTGAGCGTCGGCGGCTCTGGCGCCCAGATGGTCGTGGCGTTCACGGGTGAGGTCGTCGTCGCCCTGAGCGTCGACTCGCCGACGCTCGCGCCTGTCGTGTCCGGTCGGCTCCGTCGCGACCTCACAGGCGACTGAAGCGCCGCGGCGCCGTGACTGGAGAGAGGTCGCGCGAACTGGAGCTCGCCGACCTAGCCGACCTCGACTCCCTCGCCGCCGAGGTCGCCGGCGCCACGGGGCCGGGCGACCTACTGGTGCTCACGGGGCCGCTCGGCGCCGGCAAGACGACGTTCGTCCAGAGCCTGGCGGCGGCGCTAGGCTCGCATGCAGCCGTGAGCAGCCCGACCTACACGCTCGTGCACGAGTACCCGACGCCCGCAGGCGTCCTGGTGCACGCCGACCTGTTCCGCCTCGGTGCGGACGTGGCCCCGGGAGCTCTTGGCTTCGACGACTACCTCGACAGGGCGCGGCTCGTGGCCGTCGAGTGGGGCGAGGCGTTACTTCCCATCTACGCGGGCGCCCACCACCTGGCGTTCGACCTCGTCGCCGGCGACTCAGGCAGGAGACGCGTCGTCTGGCGGCGACCCGAGGCGCCCGCGTGAGCACCGATGCCCACGTGGACCCTGCCCTCGCGGCCGAGCGGGACCTGACCCTCGCCATCGACTGCGCTACCGGCTTCTTGGCGCTGGCCCTCGTGGGCGACGACGGAACGGTGCACGGCCGCTTCGCGGAGGACGTCGGGCGGGACCACGCCGCCAGGGCCGTGCCGGAGGTGGCCATGCTGCTCGGCTCACTGACCGGCGGGCGGGAGCGGGTGGCGCGCGTCGTGGCCGGCACGGGGCCCGGCTCGTACACGGGCCTGCGCGTGGCGCTGGCGACAGCGTCTGGCCTGGCGAGGGCGTTTGCAGCCGAGCTACGGGGCGCACCGACGTTCGCCGCTCTAGCGGCCGGGGTGTTACGGCCAGGCGAGGACGGCATCGTCACCCTGGACGCCAGGCGCGGCAACGTCTACGCGGCGGTGTGCCGGAGGGACCGGGGCGACGCGGAACGCGCGCCGCGCGTCGAGGTCGTCGGCCAGGCGGTGAAGCTGCCTGCAGCGGACGCCGGCGAACTGGAGCCAGGGACCCGGGTCGTAGAGGCGCGGGAACCCGACGCCGCGGCGCTCGCCGCGAGCGCCCAGACGGGGCCGGCGGCCGCGGTCTACCTCTGAGAGGCAGAAGTTATACTGCCGCGGAATCCCGCCAGGGTGGGAGTTGAGCATGTTCTTCAAGTTCGGACAAGAGATCGGGGTCGACCTCGGCACGGCCACGGTCCTGATCTACGTGAAGGGCCAAGGCATCCTGCTGAGGGAGCCCTCCGTCATCGCGATGGTGCGCGACACCGGCGAGGTCAAGGCCGTCGGCGAGGAGGCCTACCGCATGCTGGGGCGCACGCCTGGCAACATCGTGGCGGTGCGTCCGATGCGCGACGGCGTGATCGCCGACTACGACCTGACGGAGAAGATGCTGCAGGCGTTCGTCCGCAAGGTTCTCAAGGGGCCCAGCCGCCTCTTCAAGCCGCAGGTGATGGTCTGCGTGCCGTCTGGCGTCACCGAGGTCGAGCGGCGCGCGGTCCTGCAGGCCACCCGCGAGGTAGGCGCTCGCAAGGCGTTCCTCATCGAGGAGCCGCTGGCGGCGGCGATCGGCGCGGGCGTGCAGATCGCGGAGCCGACGGGCAGCATGATCGTCGACATCGGTGGCGGCACGACCGACATCGCCATCATCAGCCTGGGCGGCATCGTCGTTTCGGAGAGCCTCCGGATCGCCGGCAACGAGTTCGACGAGGCGATCATCCGTTACATCAGGCAGAAGGAGAACCTGCTCATCGGTGACCGCACCGCCGAGTCCGTCAAGCACACGGTGGGCGCCGCGACCGTCAGGAACCAGTCAGACGAGCTCGAGGTCGAGGTGCGCGGTCGCGACCTGATCAACGGCTTGCCCAAGAGCGTCAAGGTCTCGACGTCCGACATCGTCGAGGCCCTCAAGGAGCCCATCCAGAAGATCGCCGACGGGGTCAGGCGCGTCTTGGAGCAGGCACCGCCCGAGCTGGTGTCAGACGTCATCGACCGCGGCATCATCATGACGGGCGGCGGCTCGCTGCTCAGGAACTTCGACGAGCTGCTCAGGCAGACAACCGGCATCCCGGTGATGGTCGCAGACAACGCGACCGACTCTGTGGCGCTGGGCACGGGGCAGGCGCTCGACATGATCCACGTCCTACAGGACGCCCTGATCTCAGACAACTTCCTGAGACGCTGAGGGTGGGGCCGCTAGCCAAAGCGGTCCTCACGTACCTGGTCCTGGTGACGGCTCTAGGCAGCGGCACCGCGAGCTCGCAGGGCATCGGCGCGGTGCCGGACTTCCCTCTCGACGAGGTGATCACGGGGCTGACGGGCTACGGGCTAACCGAGGTCCCAGGCGGCGCGGTCGAGCGGTTCGACGTCGAGGTCGTCTCGGTACAGCACGACGCGGGCCCGGGCTTCCCACTCGTGCTAGTGCGCGCCTCGGGGGCGTTGATCGAGGCCGCAGGCGGCGTGGCTGCCGGCATGAGCGGCAGCCCGGTCTACCTTCGGCGCGGCGGCAAGGACGCACTGCTCGGCGCCGTCGGCTACGTCTTCCCCGAGTCGGACCACGACCTGGCGCTGGTCACGCCCATCGCCGCGATGCGGGACCGGCGGGTCGTCACGGCTCCCGCAAGCGTCCGCGTGGCCGGGCTGGGAACCGCCAGACCGGTGTCCACCCCCGTGCTGATGTCAGGCGCGTCGCCACGCGCCGCCCCCTTACTCACCGACCTCTTCCATGGCGCGCCCACGACGCCTGTGGTCGCGCAGCGCGGCGCTCAGGGCGCCGCCGGCCAGGCCGAGACGTCCCAGGAAGCTGACCTGGCGCCGGGCGACGCCGTGGCGGTACAGCTGATGAGCGGCGACCTGCAGCTCGCAGCTCTCGGCACGCTCACAGCCGTAGAGGGGCGCTCGCTGCTCGCCTTCGGGCACCCCCTCTTCGGCACAGGCACGGCGTCGTACGGCCTCGCCACCGCGGAGGTCACCGCGTTCGTGCCGAGCACGGTCGTGCCTTTCAAGCTAGCGAACGTCTCGGGCGCCACCGTTGGCGCCGTCAGTCACGACACCCCGGCCGCGCTCGTCGGCGCGACAGGCGTCGCTCCGAGCACGGTCGAGCTCGAGCTGACCGTGAGCGCCACAGGCCGCGAGGAGCGTTTCGCTATGCGGCTGGCTGCCGACGAGCGCCTCTACCCGCAACTGACAGCGATCGCCGCTCTCGAGGCCTCCGACCGCGTGCTGCGCGCCACGGGGGCGGGCCGCGCCGAGCTGGCCTGGGAGGTGACCCTGAGCGGCGGCGACAAGGTGAACGTGGTCGAGCAGGTGTCGAGCGAGACGGACGTCGCGCTGGCGGCGGCCCGCCTGGCGGCAGGACCCCTTGCTATCCTCGCCACCAACCGCTTCGAGGACCCATCGGTGACGCGGGTCTCCCTGAGCGTCGGCCTGAGCCGCGACCCTGGCAGCGCCGACGTGGCTAAGGTCGTGCTCGAGACGCAGGAGCTCGTGGCCGGCCAGCACGCCATCCTTCACGTCCGCCTGCAGCCGTACCGGCAGGAGGCCGTCGTCCGCACGTTCAGCGCCCCCCTGCCAGAGGACCTTACCGGCGAGGTCACGCTGCTGGTGCGCGGCGGCGACGTGCCACGTGAGATCGAAGGGGCACCAGAGGAGGGCGGCGAGGTCGACGAGCCCCGAACCTTCGCCGAGCTGCTCGACGCGCTCAGGCAGCAGGTGCAGGGCAGCGAGATCGTCATCGAGTCGGTGGACGAGCACGGAGACGTCAGGCGTCTCCTCCGAGCGCCGCTGCCCTGGGTCGTGATCGGCAGCCAGGACCTCCACGTGACCATCCTCCCTGCGGGAGGTGTGGCCGACGACGACGGAGCCGCCGGTGGCGGCGAGGAGGAGGCCCCCTGATGTCCGAGCCCAGGCCGTCCGGCCTCTCGCCCGCTCAGGTCGCGGAAGCAGCCGGCGGCAGCCTCAAGGACGGCGGAGCGGCCGCGTCTCTGACGCACCTGGCGTCGGTCAGCCGTGTGGCGGCTGGCTACCCGGAGGCGGGCAGCGCGGTCGTCGTCGTGCCTGGCCAGTCGGAGCTGGAGCGGCTCGTAGGCGCGGCGGCGGGGCTCATCGTCCTGAAGGAAGACCTCGAGGTGCCCGCCGCGCTGCGCGACGTGCCTCTCGTGCGCGTCGCGGAACCGCGGCTGGCGCTGGCCCTGCTCAGCGCGGCCTTCGACTCTCGACCGCCGCCTGTGCCGCCGGGCGTCGACCCGACGGCCGTGGTGCACGACACGGCGCGGCTCGGCGAGGGTGTGACGCTCGGCCCCGGCGCCTGGGTGGGACCCTCGGTCGTCGTCGGAGCAGGCAGCGTCGTCGGGCCCGGCGTGGCCCTGGGTGCGGGCAGCGTCGTAGGCGACGCGTGCGTCCTGCACGCCGGCGTCACGCTCTACGACGGGGTCGAACTAGGTTCGCGCGTGGTGCTTCACGCCGGCTGCGTGATCGGTGCCGACGGCTTCGGCTACGCTCCGTCCCCGCGAGGCGCCTTGAAGGTGAGACAGCTCGGCGGCGTCAGGCTCGGCGACGACGTCGAGATCGGCGCGAACACCGCCGTCGACCGCGGCGCGCTCGACGACACGGTCGTAGGCGATCGCACCAAGATCGACAACCTCTGCCAGGTCGGCCACAACGTCCGCATAGGCACCGACTGCCTGATCGCCGGCATGACAGGCATCGCCGGCAGCGTCGTGATCGGGAACGGCGTGATCATCGGGGGAGCCGTCGCGGTCTCCGACCACGTGAGCATCGGGGAAGGCGCCCGCATAGCGGGACGTAGCGGCGTGACCAAGGACGTGCCCGCCGGCGAGACGTGGGCGGGCTTCCCAGCACGGCCGTACCGGCAGTTCGCCAGGGCCCTCTACCTGCAGGACCGCCTAGAGGAGATCTGGAACGCCTTCAAGCTGCGAGAACGGGGCTGAGGTGGCGACCGTGGTCAGCGGGTTGGGTCTCCACAGCGGAGCCGAGTGCCGTGTGCGCCTCCACCGCTCCCGTGGGCCGATCCGCTTCCGGCGCGACGGCGACCATGTAGACGCCAGGGTGGCCAACGTCGTGAGCACGGACCGCGCGGTCACCCTGGCCAGCGACCGGGCGCGGGTCGCGCTCGTCGAGCACCTACTGGGAGCCCTGCGGATCGCCGGCTTCCACGAGGGCGTCGTCGTGGAGGCGAGCGCCGAGGAGCTACCCATCCTCGACGGTTCGGCGGAGCCCTGGCTGGAGCCCATAGCCGACCTCGGCGACCCTCCGCCGCCGCCGCCTCCGCTCACACTGGACCGCGAGCTGGTCGTCAGGTCAGGCGGCTCGGAGGCGCGGGCCGTACCGGGCTCGGAGTGCTTGGAGTGCGTGATCGACTTCGACCACCCCGCCATCGGAAGACAGGCGTGGCGGGGCGGCCCGGCCGACTACCGTGACTTGGCTGGCGCCCGCACGTTCGGGCTCCTGGCGGAGGCGCGGGAGCTGATGGCGCGGGGCCTGGTCCGGGGAGCCAGTTTGGAGCATGCTATCGTCTTCGACGATGACGGGCCGCTGCGCCCACTCAGGTCCCAGGACGAGCCCGTGCGCCACAAGGCGCTCGACGCCCTCGGCGACCTCTCCCTCCTCGGTCGTCCCCTCGCCGCTGCGGTCACGATCCAACGTGGCTCGCACGCGCTCCATCACGCCCTCATGCTCGCCATACTGAGGGAGACGGGCGGGTCAGCAGCCGGCGACCCAGCGAAGTCGGAGAACGTATGAGCGCCCAGGTCGCCGTCGTCGGCTACGGCGTGATGGGCCGATATCACGCCATGAACTACGGTTCGCTGCCCGGCGCGGAGCTGGTTGCGGTCGTAGATCCCGACCCCGACAGGCGCCTGTCCGCCCAGATCGAGCTCGGCGTTCACGCCTACCCAAGCGTCACCGCCATGCTGGCCGAGCAGCGCATAGATGCCGCCAGCGTCGCCACCCCAACCAGCCTCCACTACGGCGTCGCCAGGCAGCTCCTAAGAGCCGGCGTGCACGTGCTCGTCGAGAAACCGGTGGCGACGCGCGTCGCCGAGGCCAAGGAGCTCGCCGAGCTGTCGCAACGCAGCGGCCTGGTGCTGCAGGTAGGGCACATCACGAGGTTCTACGGCTCGGTGGAGAAGCTCAGGTCCGAGGTGCACGACCCCTACCTGATCGAGGCGCGGCGCCTCGTCCCCTCGACACGAGTCAAGGACGTTGGGGTGATCCTCGACCTGATGATCCACGACATCGACATCGTCCTCAGCCTGGTGACTGGCGACGTCGTGAAGGTGTCCGCCGTCGGCCGCTGCCTCAACGGCAGCCCGCACGAGGACGTGGCCGCGGCTCAGGTCGTGTTCGAGGACGGATGCATCGCACGGTTGCTAGCGAGCCGAGTCGCGCCGGACGCAGAGCGCAGCCTCCTCGTCGCCGAGAGGGAGCGCACCGTCAGGGTCGACTTCGCGAAGGAGCCGTACGCCGAGCTGGCCGTGTACCGCACGCCCGGCCAGGCGACCAGCCCAGGGCACGTGAAGCTCGACCGACACGTCATCCACGAGGAGAACCCTCTCAAGAAGGAGCTCGAGCACTTCCTCGCCAGGCAGGCCGGCATCGCCGCGCCCATCGGCACGCTCTCCGACGACCTCAGGTCGCTGTCGCTCGCATCTCACCTGCTATCAGAGCTGAGGACGCCCGACGGCACGCTGGCGGTCTGACCCTCCACGCTAGACTCGTTGGCATGGCCCTCGACGTACGCTCGGTGCTGCCCCACCGTTACCCGTTCCTCTTCGTAGACGCGCTCGTGTCGCAGACCGGCGACGACTTCGAGTGCGTCAAGAACGTCACCCACAACGAGCCGTTCTTCCAGGGTCACTTCCCCCAGGAGCCGGTCATGCCCGGCGTGCTGTTGATCGAGGCGCTCGCGCAGGCGGCCGGAGTCGCCCTGGCCGCCCGCGAGGGAGGTGCGCCAGGTGGCGTCGGCTACCTGGCCGGCATCGAGTCGGCCCGTTTCAGGCGCAAGGTCGTGCCAGGCGACGTCCTGAGGCTGACGGGCCGCATACTTCTGTTCCGCAGGGGGCTGTGCAAGGTGGAGGCGAGGGCCCTGGTCGGCGACGACGTAGCCGCCGAGGCGACACTGTCCTTCGTCTACGCCGGGTGAGATGAGCCCCGATTCCCACGGACACCCGGCCGCGCCGCCGATCTCTACGCCCGACACAGACCCTCGAGTGGATGCCAGGGCCATCGTCGAGGACCCTGCCTCGTTGGGGCCCGGCACCAGCGTCGCGGCCGGTGCCATCGTCAGGGCCGGCGCGGTGCTGGGCGCGGGCGTGGAGGTCGGGTCCGGCGTCGTCATCGAGGTGGGCGTACGTGTCGGGGCAGGCACCCGGCTTCTGACCGGCACCGTCCTGTACGCCGGCACGCAGCTCGGGGCGTCGTGCGTCGTCGGCCCGTACGCCGTCATCGGCGGCGAGCCCATGGACACCGCCTTCCGTGGCGAGGCCAGCGGCGTGCTGATCGAGGACGGGGTGACCCTGCGCGAGTTCGCGACCGTGCACCGCGCGACCGGCGAGGGCGCAACGACAAGGGTCGGGTCTGGGACGCTCGTGATGAGCTACGCCCACGTGTCACACAACACCGTGGTCGGCAGAGGCTGCGTGCTGACCGCCGGGGCCAAGCTCGGCGGCCACAGCCAGGTCGGCGACCGCGCCAACATCGGCTCATCCAGCCTCCTGCACCAGTTCTGCCGGGTCGGGCCGTACGCGATGTTCGGCGCAGCCAGCGCCGCCAACCAGGACGTCCTGCCGTTCGCGATGGCGCGCGGCAACCCGGCCAAGCACTACCGGCTCAACACCGTCGGTCTCAGGCGTTCCGGTTTCGACGGCGAACGCTACCGGGACCTCGAAGCCGCCATGCGAGCCGTGCGGCGCCGCGACGCCGAGCTCCTGAACGAGCTCGCGGCGACCAACCCGGACGCCGCGCTTCTGCGAGACTTCGTTCACGGCAGCAAGCGCGGCGTGGCGCGTTTCGTGGGGAGGGCCTAGTTGGCGCAGGTCGTCCTCGTCAGCAACGGGCCGGGAGAGCTGTACACCTGGGTAAGGCCGGTCGTGACGGAGGTCCGCAGAGCGCTTCCGGGAGCCCGCCTGTCCGTCGCGCTCGTGCCGTGCCAGTTCGCCGCTGGCAACGAGGCCGAGGTCGCGGTCACCTACGGGGCCGACCACGTCACGACCCCGTCCGAGTACGTCAGGTCGCTGGCAGGCAAGTCAGCGCCGCGGGGCCTGACCGACCCCGAGGCCGGACCCGGTGCGGTCATCGGCCTGGGCGGGAGCGCAGGCGCGCCCGTGAACATCGCCCGCAGGCTCGGGCTGCCCGCGTTCAGGTACAGCTTCGAACCGTACTGGCACCGCGGTCTCGAGCTGCTTCTGCTACCAGACGACCGCGTCAAGGACCGCGCTATCAGGCACGGCACCCCGGCCGGCTCGCTGCGTGTCGTCGGCAACCTGGTCGCCGACGCTGTGGAGTCCTCGCAGCCCGTCCCGGACGCGGGACGACCGCACGTGCTCCTGTTCGCAGGCAGCCGAGACCAGTTCGCCGTTCACCTGATCCCCTTCATGATCGCGTTGGTAGACCAGCTGGCCGGAGCGCTGCCTGGCGCTAAGTTCGTCTGGCCAGTGAGCAGGCTCCTGCACGAGAGGACCGTGGCTGCCGGCATCGCAGGCGAGGAGGCGCGGACCTTGCACGGCATGGCGGGCCGACGCGATGGAGACGTCGTGCACACGCCGGCCGGAGGTCGCCTGGAGCTGGTCCCTGAGGAGGACCGCTACGCTCACATGCGCTCCGCCGACCTGGCCGTCACGATCCCCGGCACGAACACGCTCGAGCTGGGGGTCGCCGGCGTCCCGGCCCTGGTCATGCTGCCCATGAACCGCCCCGAGCTGATCCCACTGGAGGGCGCCGGCCACTGGTTGGGGCTGGTGCCGCTGGTCGGCAGGTACCTCAAGCGCTACGCCGTGAAGCTGTTCGTGGAGGGCCTCTCGGTCCCGGTGTCGTTGCCGAACCGCATGACGGGCGAGGAGCTGATGGTCGAGGTGGCGGGACGTCTTCACCCAGAAGGGGTGGCAGACCGCGCCCTGAGCATGCTTTCGGACGACGCGGACCTGGCGAGACGCCGGAGGCGGCTGCGTGAGTCGATGCCTCGGCCCGGCGCCGCCGCCGAGCTGGTCAGGACCGTGAGCGAGCACGCGGGGCTGCATGGACGCTCTCCAGACTGAGCCCGATGTCCTCGGGCAGGGGGCGTCGCGGCTGCTGTGGCCGCGCCGCACGGACGCCGCGCTCGGGCTGACTGCAGCGGTCGTGAACGCGGTGTCGCGCGTGGCTGTCATACCGCTGTTCGTCACGCCGCTCATAGACCGGGCGCTCTCCGACCCCTCCGAGCTTCCGGGGCTGCTCGTCGTGGCAGCGGTCGTGGTCGTCGTGGGCAGCACGGCGTTGTTCGCACAGGACGCCCTCCTGGGCCGGGCAGCGGCCCACGGCGCGGCGGCGACGCGCAGCGCCGTCTACCGCAGCCTCCTGGTTAGACCCGTCGGCACGCTTCCGGGCTCGAGCGGCGCCCTCTCCAGCCGGCTGATCACGGACGTGAAGGAGATCGAGACCTACGTGAGGTACGGCCTCGGGTCGTTGGTCGCCGAAGGCGTGACGCTGGCGCTGATCCTCGCCGCGCTCGTGAGGGCAGACGCCCTCGCTGCCGGGCTGCTCGTCGCGCTCGGCGTGCCGGCCGCCTGGGTGCTACGCCGCGTCGGCATGGCGCTCCAGCGCGCGTCCGCCGGGTCGATGGAGGGCACGGAAGAGCTGGGTCGTCACGTCCAGGAGGGCGTCAGGCACCACGAGACCGTCGCCGCGTTCGGTGCGAGGCGCTTCCTGTTGGAGCGGTTCGAGGTGGCCAACCGTCACACGGCGCGAACGACCGCGCGCCGCAGCCTGTTGGCGGCGCTGCAGGTCCCGCTGACGCAGGTGCTCCTGTTCGGCGCGCTGGGAGCGCTCGTCGTCGTGCTGACCGGCTCCGTCCAGCGGGGCGAGCTCAGCGTTGGGCAGATGGTCGCCTTCCTGACGCTCGTGGCGCTCGCGGCCACCCCCGCTCAGCTGCTACCGGCGGCCTACGCGATGTACCGCCAGGCGGCGGCCGCGGCGGGCCGGGTGGAGGCACTGGCGCGGGGGCGTGGGCCTGCACCAAGTGGCGCCGTTGCCGTGGCCGGAAGCGAAGGTGACAGCGACGAGCTGGTCAGCGAACGAGGACCTGTCCAGGTCCGCGTTAGCGGCGGGCCAGCCACGCGCGGGAGCCTCAGGCTCGTCGACCTGTCGGCGGGCCACCAGACGGGCTCACCGGTCGTCAGCGGCCTGAACACCCTGCTACCTGAGCGCGGGCTGGTGGCGGTCATGGGCCCTAGCGGCGCGGGCAAGACGACGCTGCTGCGCACCCTGTTGGGGCTGCTGCCGCCGCTGGCCGGCGAGGTCGAGCTGCATGGGAGCGCCCTGTCGTCTGTCCCTGAGGACGCGCTGCGGGCCGAGGTCAGCTACGTGCCACAGGGGCACGAGCTCCTCTCGGGAACCGTCCGCGAGGTGCTCACCATGGGGCGAGAGGTAGAGGACGCCGCGTTGTGGTCGGCGCTCGCTTCGGCTGGCGTCGACGCCGTCGTGGAGGGGCTGCCAGGGCGCCTGGGAGCCCGACTAGGCGAGGACGGCAGCGGGCTGTCTGGTGGGCAGAGGCAACGCCTGGCCATCGCGCGAGCGCTCGTCGGCGACCCGAGGGTGCTACTCCTCGACGAGCCGACCTCCAACCTCGACGAGGCGTCAGAGGCCGACATCGTGGCGCTGCTCGCGCGCCTGGCCGCGGGTCGCCTGGTCGTCGCCGTCAGCCACCGGCCCGCCTTCGCTTCGATCGCCGACATGATCATCGAGCTCGAGGCTCGAGGCGACGTCGTCGAGGACGCGCCGGCACGGAGCGGGTGAGCGAACGTGATCTACGACGACGCCGACCTCTACGACGCCCACTACCTGAGCTACCGAGACGACCTGCCGTTCTACACGCGGTTGGCCGCAGACGTCGGCTCTCCCGTGCTCGAGCTCGGAGCGGGGACGGGGCGGGTCACAGAGGCGCTGGCCAGGGCTGGCCACCGAGTCGTCGGCGTCGACAACGCTGAGCCCATGCTGGCGCGGGCCGCCGACAGGCTCGAGCTCTCAGGCACGGCCGACGAGGTACGACTGGTGGCTGGCGACATGCGGGACGTCCGCCTCGGCGAGCGGTTCCCGCTCGTGATCGCCCCGTTCAACGCCCTCATGCACGCCTACACGCTCGACGACCAGGACCGCACGATGATGACCGTCGACGCCCACCTGGCGCCGGGCGGGGTCTTCGCGTTCGACCTCTACGCGCCCCGTTTCGGCCCCGAGGGCGTCGTCAGGCGTGAGCCGGAGCTCGGCGCGAGCGAGGTGGGGCCCGGCGCCATGGACATGACGCGGGAGGACGTGTTCATCGTCCAGTCGGTCGACCGCCTGGCCCAGGTCGCCACCACCACCTACTTCCACGACCGGGTTGCACAAGACGGCACGGTGAGGCGCCGCGTCAGCGAGCTGAGGCAGCGCTTCTACACCCGCTTCGAGGTCGAGAGGATGGTCAGGGCCGCCGGCCTGAGGCTCGAGGTGTACGGCGGCTTCGACAGGTCGCGGTTCTCCGACATCAGCCCCCTCATGGTCTGCCTCGCCAGGCGCGCCAGAGGATCCTGAAGCCCCGGCGCGAGTCGACGAGCACGGCGTCCGGCATCGCCAAGGACCCCCAGAACGTCATGGGCACCACCCCGTTGGCGTCGGCCAGCAGGAGGGTCATGACCGTGGCGTGCGTGACCACCGCGCTCAGCCGGCCCTCGCCTGCGGCGTCCAGCACGTCCCTGACCGCCGCTTCGAACCGCGCCCCGGCTTGGGTCGCGGACTCGAGGCCCAATACGACTTCGTCCGGGCGGTCGAACATGTCGGCTATCGAGCTTCGCCACTCGAGGTCTCCGACCAACGGCAGCGGGCCCCGCCGGTGCTCGCCCAACCCCTCGTGCACCTGGACGTCCAGACCCCAGCCGGGCGCCATCGCCTCCGCCGTGCCCACAGCCTTGGGCTCGGCGCTCGACCACAGGTGCGTAACGACGCGCCCGGTCCCGGCGAGGAGCCGGTCGACCTCGGCGGCGAGCGCCTCGCACTCCGACTTTGCCGCCGGGTCCAACCGCCA
>CAZFAQ010000010.1:0-64208 GCA_964517055.1 uncultured bacterium
ACGGAACGCATCGGTGAGCTGAAGCCGGACGAGGTGGCCCAACTCAACGTCGTGGTGAGCGAGAACAGGCTGGGCGGCGAGGTCCCGCCGGGCATCTTCTAGCACTACCGAGAGCGCACGAGCGCCGCGCCCTCCGCGCCAAGGCGGACGGGGCGCTCAGGCAGGGAGGAAGCACATGGCGGAAGACGCCAGCACTGACGCGGTGCCGGGCCGGACGGCGCCCAGGCCCAAGAAGTCCGTGGCGCTGTCCGGCGTGGCGGCCGGCAACACCGCGCTGTCCACCGTGGGTGCCAGCGGCGACGAGCTCCGGTACCGCGGCTACGACATAGGGCGACTTGCGGAGGGCGCCGAGTTCGAAGAGGTCGCGCACCTGCTCGTCCACGGCGAGCTGCCCGACGCGGCCCAGCTTCGGGCGTACAAGGAGAAGCTGAGGCACCTGCGGGGGCTCCCCGCCGCCGTCAAGGCGGTACTCGAGGCCACACCTGCCGCGGCGCACCCCATGGACGTCATGCGAAGCGGTGTGTCGGCGCTGGGGACCGTGCTCCCAGAGGGACACGCCCACGACGACGCGGGCGCGCGCGACATCGCAGACCGGCTCATCGCTTCCCTCGGCTCGATGCTCCTGTACTGGTACCACTGGACCCACAAGGGCGAGCTCATCGACGTCGAGTCAGAGGACGACAGCGTGGGCGGACACTTCCTCCGCCTTCTGCACGGCGAGGAGCCGAAGGCCGAATGGGTCAAGGCCATGCACCTGTCGCTGATCCTCTACGCCGAGCACGAGTTCAACGCCTCCACGTTCACCTGCCGGATGATCGCCGGCACCGGCTCCGACGTCTACTCTGCCGTGTGCGGAGGGATCGGCGCCCTGCGGGGACCCAAGCACGGTGGCGCCAACGAGGTCGCGTACGAGATCCAGCGCCGCTACGCGTCGGCGGACGAGGCCGAGGCTGACATCAGGCAGAGGCTCGAGCGCCGAGAGGTGATCATCGGGTTCGGCCACCCGGTCTACCGCGTGAGCGACCCGCGAAGCGCCATCATCAAGGCGGCGGCGAAGCGGCTCTCGGACGAGGCCGGTGACACCCGCACCTACGATGTCGCGGAGCGCATCGAGACCACGATGATGTCCACCAAGAAGATGTTCCCCAACCTCGACTGGTTCTCCGCCGTCGCGTACGGCGTCATGGGTGTTCCCACCGCGATGTTCACGCCTCTGTTCGTCATAGCGCGCACGGCCGGCTGGGTCGCCCACGTCATCGAGCAGCGACAGGACGGCACCATCATCCGGCCCTCGGCGAACTACGTCGGACCGGGTGACCGCGAGTTCGTGCCGCTGGGCCAGAGGTGACGCCCCCGGTTCGCCCCGGTGGCCACGAGCGGATGAACCACCTGGTAGGGGCAGACCAGCCGAGCGAGAGGCCGGGAGCGCGGTTCCGCGCCCTCCTAGACCGGCCCGGCATCCTGAGACTGCCGGGAGCACACAACGGCATGGCCGCCATGCAGGCGCGGCGCGCCGGGTTCGATGCGCTCTACCTCTCGGGCGGCGCGATGAGCGCGTCCATGGGTCTGCCCGACCTGGGCATCATCACCGTCGGGGACGTCGCGTTCCACCTCAGGCAGGTGGCGCGAGCGGGTCTCCCCGTGCTCGTAGACGGCGACACCGGCTACGGCGAGGCCCTCAACGTCATGAACATGGTCAGGACGTTCGAGGCTGCCGGAGCCGCCGCCGTGCACATCGAGGACCAGGTCCTGCCGAAGAAGTGCGGGCACCTCAACGACAAACGCCTCGCCTCGGCCGACGACATGGCGCTGAAGGTCGCGGCCGCGCGCAAGGCATCCACCGACATCGTGATCGTGGCACGCACCGACGCCGCAGCCAGCGAGGGCACGTCCGGCGCCATCGCCCGGGCCGAGCGCTACCTGGCAGCGGGCGCCGAGGTGATCTTCCCGGAGGCCCTGACCAGCCGCGAGATGTTCAGGGAGGTGGCCACCGCGCTGCCCGGCGTACCCCTGCTCGCCAACATGACGGAGTTCGGGCGCACGCCCATGCTCAGCGCCCAGGAGTTCGAGGACCTGGGCTTCAAGATCGTGATCTGGCCCGTGACCTCGCTGCGCGTCGCCAACAAGGCTCAGGCCGAGCTCTACGAGACGCTGGCGCGTGAGGGCAGCGCGGAGTCGCTGCTGCCGCGCATGCAGACGCGGGCCGAGCTGTACGAGGTCATCGACCTGGAGGGTTACGAGGAGCTAGACGCGGCCATCGTCAAGACCGTGTTGCCGTGAGCCTGGGCTTGACCCAAGCCTGGGCGACCTGCTGCTGACCAACCCACTGCAGCTCCGTCACCTGCGTGCCTACCCCTGGGCTGGCGACCCGGTAGCGGGTGTAAGGCTCACCACGCCCAAGATGGCTCGCCTGCCAACTCGAGGCCGACAGGGTCCCCGACAACGAAGACGCGACCGGAGTCGTCCGGGACGTCTGCCAGCCACGGCTCCTCGAGCCCTTCGACCTGCACCTGGTAGCGCCTGTAAGCCCCGAAGTACTCGACGCCGATGATGCGACCCGACATCCCGTCCGTGGCGTCCACGTCGCTCGACACTTCGGCGCTCAGCGCCACCCTCTCCGGCCGCAGCACGGCGAAGCCCCTCGCGCCCGTTTCGGGCTGGCGCTCGTCAGGCAGCCTGAGCTCCAGGTCGCCACCCTCCCAACGTGCGCGCACCCGCCCTTGACCTCCCTGACCCACCGCCGCTACGGGCATGAGGTTGGCCCGCCCCACGAACCGCGCGACGAACGCCGTCGCCGGCAGGCGATAGACGTCCTCGGGGGTCCCCACCTGCTGGATGCTGCCGGCGTTCATGACGACGACCTGGTCGGACAGCGACAGCGCCTCCTCCTGGTCGTGGGTCACGTAGACCGCTGTGACCCCGAGACGCCTCTGCAGCTCCTTGAGCTCGCCTCGCAGGCGTACCCGCAGTTGGGCGTCAAGGTTGGACAGCGGCTCGTCGAGAAGCAGTACCTGCGGCTCGAGGACCATGACGCGGCCGAGCGCGACGCGCTGCTGCTGTCCGCCCGACAGCTGGTGAGGGTAGCGGTCTCCCAGCGCCGCCAGGCCGAGAGACTCAAGGGTGCGCGCGACGCGCCGCGTGCGGTCGCCAGCCGGGACCTTGTGCGCCCTCAGGCCGTACTCCACGTTGCGCCTGACGCTGAGGTGCGGGAAGAGCGCGTAGTCCTGGAAGACCATGCCGACGCCCCTCTTGTCAGGCGGCACGCCGGTCACGTCGCGGTCGTCTACGAGGACGGCGCCGGCGTCCGGCTCGACGAAGCCTGCCACCATCCTCAGGGCCGTCGTCTTGCCACAGCCGGACGGTCCCAACAGGGTAGTGAAGCTGCCGGGTGTGACCTCCAGGTCTAGGTGGTCTACCGCGGTCACCTCACCGAAACGCTTCAGCAAGCCACGCAGCGTGACCCGGCCGCTCATGGCGGTGACAGGGAGGTCAGCCACCGGCGCGGCCGGCCGCGGCTTCGAACGGCCGCAGGCGTCCTCCCGTGGCCGCGTACGCGAGCGTCAGGGCTGCCCCCGTGACGAGGAGGAGACCAGTGGCCAGGGCACACGCCCTACCCCAGCGCCCCTGCGCCGCCAGGTTGAGGATGTCGACAGAGGCTAGCGGCGTGTCGAACGAGACGAGGAAGATCACCGTGCTGAGCGTACCCACGGCCTGGACGAACGTGAACGCGAACGCGGCCGCGATGGCCGGCCAGAGCAGCGGTACCAGCACGGTAAGGAAGGTGCGTGTCCGGCTGGCGCCGAGGTTGGCTGCGCTCTCGTCGAGGCTGGGCCGTATCTGCTGAACGGAGGCCGCGAGGATCCGGTAACCGACCGGCAGGTACGAGACGGCCATGGCGATCACGATCAGGGCGCCGGTGCCTGTCAGCTGGAAGGGCTGACGGTTGAAGACCAGGACGTACGCGACGCCCATGAGGGTGCCTGGAACTGCGGCGGGTAGCAGCGTCGCGAGGTCGAGCCCTCGCCGTAGCGGCACGCCGGTGCGCAGCACCAGGTAAGACGTGACGGCCGCCAGTAGCGACCCGGCGACGGCTGCCAAGGCAGCGAACTTGATCGAGTTGAGGAGAGGCGCGGCTCTCGTCAGCATGTACGTGTAGTGCTCTCCCGTCAGCCCGTAGTCCACGCCCCAGATGCGAGTGAGGGAGCCGGCGACTATCACCCCTTGTGAAGCCAGGACGAACAAGGTGACCGCCGCACACATGACCGTCAGCCCGATGCGCAGGCTGCCAGGTGCCGGGGACGCGACCAGTCCAGATCCGCGCCCTCCGACGGACTGGAAGCGTCCGGCCGTCGCCGCCTGGACCCGTTGCTGGGCTGCGAACAACAGCACGGCGGGTACCAGCAGGACGAGGCCGAGGGCGGCGCTGGTGCCGACGCTGGCCCAACCGGTCAGCTCGGTGTAGACCTCGGTGGCCAGCACCCTGAAGCGGCCACCGACCAGCATGGGGTTGCCGAAATCGCCCAGGACGCCGATGGCGATGAACAGGCCTGCGGCAAGCAGGCCAGGCGTCGCCAGCGGCAACGTCACGGTCCTCAGGAGCCGCCATCTGCCGGCGCCGAGGCCGCGGGCCGCCTGCTCGAGACGGGCGTCGTGCGCCAGGAAGACGCCCCTAAGCACGAGGTAGGCGACGGGGAAGAACGACAGCGTCTGAGCGAGCCACACTCCGTGCCAGCCGTAGATCGAGGTCTCCAGCCCCAGCAGGTGGTACGTGAAGAGCCCCCTGCGGCCCAGTAGGAGTATGAACGCCAGGCCGGACACGAAGGACGGCGTCACCAGCAGCGCCAACGGCACGACCTCGAACACCCGCCGGAACGGGACGTGCGCGCGCGTCACGGCGAAGGCGTAGAGGGTGCCGAGGACCAGCGCGGACGTGGTCGAGAGCCCGACGAGCAGGAGCGTGTTGAGGCCGGCGTCACGCCACCTGGCGGTGCTGGCGACCCGCGACCAGTCAGCGGCGCTGGGGGCGAACGCCACAGCCACCAGCGGGGAGGCGACGAAGGCCAACAGGAACAGGAGCACGGCGACGTACCCGACCGCCAGAACGGGGTCGTGAGCCAGGCTCCTGAACCACGCCCCCGACCCACGCCGGGCCGGCCCCAGCGCGGCGGACGAGTCCGTCAGTCCACCACCTGCTGCCAGCGCAGGAGCACATCGTCGCGCTGCTCTCCGGCCAGCTCGGCGTCGTAGTCGATGAGGTCGAAGTCAGACGGCGACGGGTAGCCCTCCGGCAGCACGGCGTCTGGGTTCAGTGGCGTCGTGTGCGACTGCGCCGAGAACGAAGATTGAACCTCCGCAGACAGCACGAAATCAACGAACGCCTTGGCGCCATCCGGGTTGGGACCGCCGGCGATGATGGCCAGCGACCCCACCTCGCCGACGGTGTCTGGCGGAACGATGGAGGAGATCGGGAAGCCGTCTATGCGGTAGCGCTCAAGGGCGTGAACGTAGGCAACGCCGATGGCGTACTCGCCCGCGCCAACTAGCTGGGGCGGCGCGCCGCCAGACGCAGGGAACTGCCCGACCAACGGCGCCAGGGCCTCTAGGTACGCCCAACCGTCGTCCCAGCCGAGGCGTTGTAGTTGGTTCTGCACGAAGAGGTACGCGGTCGAAGAGGAGGCGGGGTCGGTCAGCACGATCTCACCGTCGTACGTAGGGTCGATGAGGTCGTCCCAGGTCTGAGGCAGCGGTTTGTCACCGTAGAGCTCCCCGTAGCGTGCCTCGTTCACCCCGATCCCCAGCGCTGTCAGGTAGAAGCCCGTCCAGGCCCCTTCTGGGTCCGTGGCCTCCGGAGGCAGCGCCTCGGCCAGCGGGGACCTGTAAGCGAGGAGGGCGCCGGCCTCGTCCAACGCGATGTACTGGCTGCTCGGGCCGCCGAGCAGCACGTCGGCCTGGGCGTTGCCGGCCTCCGCCATGACGCGGCTGACGAGCTCACCCGTGGACGCTCGCAGGTACTCGACCGGGATGCCGGTTGCCTCCTCGAACATCTCGGCCAGGAGGCGCACGTCGTCCTCGTTGATGATGGCGTAGACCCGCACCGGTTGCTGGGCCGCCGCCCAACCGGCGAACAGCGCCGCGAAGACCAACACGAAACGCGCGGCCGTCAGGCAGCGGCGAAGTAGCTCTCGTCTCACGTGCACCTCCTGGCGCCGCCGTCACCCCCCTAGGTGGACGACCGGCGCGTGCCTCGCACGGCAAGAGTGTAAGGCCGTGACCGCTTCACACGACGTCGGAAGTCTCGGGCAACGGCTCGAGCCCCGTCTCCTCACGCAGCATGACCGCGAACCTCTCTAGCCGTGCCCGGGCCTCGGGTCTACGGCCCTGGCGGACGAGGATCTCCAGGGAGCTCCTGAGAGCGGCTTCCTCCAAGGGCTCCAGCTCCAGCACACGCTCGAGCCAAGAGAGAGCGACGTCCGGCTCGGCATGCGCAGCCTGGCTCATCAGCAGTGACACGACCTCCCGCCGCAGGTTCTCTGCCGCCTCCCCCACCGGCGCGACCGTCACGCCCGGCGCGATCGGCTCCCGGTACAGGGCGTGCACCGTGGCGACGTCGGAGCTGCCAAGCGCCGTTCGAAGCCGAAGCAAGTCTGACTCCACGTTCCGCAGCCCGCTCTCCAAGAGGTAGGTCGGCACTCGCCATGGCTCTAGCCCCTTCCGCAGGGCGTTGAGCTGGACGCCGAGGTTGTTCTTGATCTTCTGGTGATCGGCGTCCGGCCACAGGGTAGCGCCGATCTCCTCGCGGGTGAGACCGAGCACGAGCATGGCCAAGATGTCCCGGAGCCTGGGCGCCAGGTCTACGAGGCCACCTTGGAGCCTGACCTCGTAGCGGCCCAGCAGGTCGACGACGAGCGGTGGCGCCTCGTGGATGCGCAACCTGACCGCCTCGCGCCAGCCGGAGTGGAGGACGGCCTCGAGCGGGTAGTGCCTGGCGAGGTCTGGTCGATCCTGTGGCAGCGTGGCCAACGGCAGCAGCCCAGGCAGCACGCGCGCACCTCCCGTCGTGTGCGCCAGCAGCTCATCGAGCGCCGCTTCGTCGCGCGACACCTCGTAGCGAGTCGCCAGCCAGGCGAGCCTGAACTCCCTGTTCGGGTAGGCCGACTCGGCCGCGTTCAGCTCGGCCAACGCCCCAGCAACGTCGCCGGCCGCCACCAACGCCCTGGCGATGGCTACCCTCACGAAGCCCCCGGCTCCCTCCTCGACAGCTCTGATGACTCGCGATACCTCGGCTGGTGCGCTTTGGGCCAAGACGGTTCGGAGCCAGGCCGCGTTGACGGCATCGGTCGTGTACGGGTCACCCCACCGAGCCGCCTCGCCGGCCAGCCGCTCACACGCGGTCACGTCACCGGCCAGCTCCGCGAGGCGCGCGCGGCACTCGATCCCGACGAGCGGCGCCACGTCGGACGCCGCGACGGCCTCCTCGAGCCGGTGCCTGGCCTTCGAGGTCTCTCCGAGCAGTATGTGGACCCGCGCCAGGTCGCGACAGGCGACCGCCAAGGAGTCCCTCTGATGATGCCGACAGAGGCGTACGGCCTCGGACTGCAGGCTAAGTCGGCGCTCCAGGTCGCCCGTCATGTTCCATGCCAGCACGGCGAGGTTGGTGAGCGGGCCGAAGCGCAACGGGCTGTCTGGAGGGTAGTGAGACAGCGCGCGCTCAGCCACAAGAGCCGCCCCAGCGAAGTCACCCGTCTGGAAGTGTATGAACGAGACGTTGTTCAGGAAGCGCCCCACACGTTCCGGTGCGGCACCTTCCAGCAGGGGCTCCGTAGCTGCCGCCAGTCCCATCGCCTCGTCCGGAAGCTCGTTCTGGGCCAGGAACCACAGCGCGGCGCCTATCACCGCGAGCCGGGCCTCCGAACCCAGGGACGTGTCGGAGGCCGCCTCACGCAGGTGTCGCAGGCCCGCCTCGGTGTCGCCTGTCATGCACAGCGCGCTGCCGAGGGACGCTCGCCTCACCGGGCCGGCCGGGCCGGGCGCTAGCCCGTGCCACCTGATCATGCCGGTCGGATCGTCCCGATCGAGTTCGGCGGTGTGGTCCTCCAGAAGGAGCGCCAGCTCTTCGTACAGCCCGGCACGCTCGTAGGCTTCGGCACGTAGGAGCGGAGGCAACCGCGCGCCGCTCGCTCTCACCGCTTCGCGCACCTCGGCGGGCGCGGCCGACCTCAGGGCCTCGGCCACCAGACCGTGAAGCGCCGTGCCGCGCTCGACCTCTTGTGCGAATCCGCCGCGCGAGAGGCGTCTCGTGGCGTCCACAGAGCGCTCGTCCGGGAGGTAGGTGACGCAGGAGAGCAGCAGGGCCTCGTTCCAACTCTCGACGTCGAGGCTCGTCCTGAGACCGTCTGCCAGGCAGTCGAGCCTTGGCAACCCTCCGGTGAGAGCCGCGTAGTGAACTGGCAGCGGCCAGCCGCTCGTCTGCTCCCAGACGTCGCGCTCCCGGCCGCGCAGGCCAGGAAGGCGCTGAACGTCGGCGAGGGTCATCGAGAGGTCGCCGGCGCCTAGATGCGTCAACCTGCCCGAGGTGTGCAGACGTGGAAGCTCGGCGAACGGAAGCGGGGCCCTTGAGGTGAGGAGAAGGAGTCCATCGACCGCTTCCAGGAGGGGCGAGAGCTGCTCATCTCCGGTCAGGTCATCGAGGACGAGGGCTGTTGGCTCCGCCCACAACTTCTCGAGGACGAGGTCCCACGGGGTGTTCGCCGGCAGGTTGAATAGGCGGGCCAGCGCCTGGCGGGTCTCGTTGCCAGGCCTCGACATCCAGGCTCCGCGCCAGCCCTCCCGCTCGAGGTCGGTCGACCATTGGCTGGCAAGGACGCTCTTCCCGTAGCCGTACGGAGCCTCTAGCCAGACCACGCTCTGGCGAGACCGTGGCATGGCGCTCAGGAGTCTCGTGCGCTCCAGGTACTGGCCACGCACGCTTGGCCGCAGGCCGATCACGTTGTTCGGCCCGAAGTATAGGCGGCGCTAACCGGTCGCATGGGAGGTGCTAACCGGTCGCTAACCGCCAGTGTCGCAGCCTGTCGTGCATGAACAGACTCAAGATCGGCGGTGAAACGATGGCACTCCTTCGCAGCACGTTCCTAATCTCGATGGTCGCGGCGTTCCAGTTGGCGGTGGCTCAGCCACCTCCCGGCACGCGCATCGTCCACTACTCCGCGTCAGCGAACGTGGTGGGCAGCCGGGTGCAGTTCGTCCCCAGAGCTGGTGGCGGCTTCACGATCACTGGTTCGAACCAGAAGTTCAACCTCGAGGCACATTCGGGCGGAGGCGGCCACGGCTACACGGTCGTAGACATCGTCTACGCCGACGGTGAGACGTGCGTCGGCAGCCTCATGTCCTTCGGCATGGACGGCCTTACCGGCGCGCTCTCGGTGCTCGGGTACTCCGGGTTCGCGACGCGCGGCTCGTGCAGCGACTTCTGGCAGCCGCAGGAGCAGCTCGCCGCGCTCACCCCACAGCTTGGCGAAGTGACGATCGTGCGCGGGCCCGTAGAGCTCGCCGGGATGACCCTTGACACGGTCGGCATCGGCACGACCAGGCAGGACGCGACGAACAACATGGTCTACGACCTGGCCACCGGGCTACTGGTCTTCGCCGACACGGCGACGGGCGGTGGACCGGTACCAACGCCCGGCCCGGGGAATACGGTCCTCACCGGTCAAGGGTCGACGTTCATGACCCACTCGAAGCTGCTCACGGCCCGGCCGCTTCCGTTGCCAGCGATGAACCCCACGCTGCCTGACCACGTGCGCAACGTCAGCGCGCTCGACTACGACTGCTACACGCAGATGACGTTCATGGGGACGTCGATGGGCCTGAGGTGTGGCCACGAGGTGCGCGTGGTCGCCAGGGGCTCTGGCTGGCTGTCCCTCAAGGTCCTGCAGTCCACCGAGGACCCGATCACGATGATCCCCGACCAGTTCGAGTACGACTTCGTGCTGGCGAACAGCCAGCTCTTCGGCTACTACATGGCGCCGGAGCTGGCAGCCGCGCTGCAGCCTGGCACGGTCATCGACGAGGACCCGGTAACGGGAGCCAGGACGTCCGTTAGGCGCGTTGATGACCAGGTCGTCGTCCTCGATCTCAGCCTGCCCTCCGAGACGACGAGCTACGTCTACGACCGCGCCAGCGGTTGGCTGGTCGAGGTCTACCGCTCGCAGCAGGTAGGCGGCGCCGTCACCGAGTGGAGCATGCAGCTCGTCAACGTGCGCTGAAGACAGCAGGGAGGATGCCGCCCGCTCGGACTTAGGCAGCGGGCGGCATCCTGTTTACTTGCCGGCGAAGCTAACGTCAGGCACCGCGATGGCCGGCGCGGACACGGCGCCGGTGCCCATCATGCTCAGCCTCGTCACCGTGTCCGTGCCTACCTCCTCGATGCGCTTGAGTAGCTCGAAGAGGTTGAACGACACCGCGAAGTCGTCCACCGGGAACGTCTCACCGCCGGCCGTCTCCATGCCCATCGCCTGAACGCTGACGTCCCCCGTCACCGGGTTGGCGCCGGCGTGGACGCCCATCAGGTCGGTGACCAGGATCCCGTCACCTGCCGAGACACCGGCGCCAGGCTCCAGCACCAGGTTCGAGATGCCGATGCCGAGGGTCTCCGCGTACCCGCGCCGAGCATGGCCGGTCGTCTGCTGCCCGGTGCGCGCCGCGGTGTCCGTGTTGTGCAGGAAGGAGCGGAACATCCCTCTCTCTACGAGCACGACTCGCTTGGAAGGCATGCCCTCGCTGTCGAAGGGGCGACTGGCGAGACCGTGCGGCAGCGTCGCATCGTCGACGAGCGTGAACGCCTCAGACGCGACGCGCTCGCCCAGCTTCCCTTCCAGGCCGCTCTTCCCCTCGGCCAACGACTTGCCTGACAGCGAGTACACGAGGAGCTGCAGGATCGTGGTCACGACCTCAGGCTCGAACACAGCCCGTCGCCTGCCGGTCGTCAGGCCCCTGGCGCCGAGCTGCCTGCCGATCCTGTCCAGCGCCAACTGTGCCGTACGGCCCGGCTCGAGCTGATGGAAGTCGTTGACGGCGTCCACCTGCCAGCCCTGCTTGACGCTCTCGCCCTCGCGCATGACGAGGCCAGCTAAGCTCGCCGCCATCCCGCTGCGGTACGAGCCGTCAACGCCCTTGGTGGAGCCGACGTGCGACTCGAACTGGCTCTCGACGTACGAGGCGTACTGCACCGCCTGGACCCGCGGGTCCGCCCTGAGCCCCTGCTCGACCGCGATGGCCATGCCGA
Organism: uncultured bacterium; assembly: GCA_964517055.1. Taxonomy (GTDB): domain Bacteria; phylum Deinococcota; class Deinococci; order Deinococcales; family Trueperaceae; genus DASRWD01. The sequence continues at coordinate 11,282 of CAZFAQ010000010.1, forward strand.
GCTTCTCGTCCATCGTGCCGGAGAGGCCCTCATCGAGCAGGTCGTGCCGACCGAGTGCCTTACCTGCCGGCAGGGTCGCCTTGCCAGCGGCTTGCAGGGAGGCGTTGTCGACCGCCTCGTCGAGAGCCCAGCGCAGCGACTCCTCGCTCAGGTCCTCCGTCGACGCGTAGCCGACGCGGCCGCCGTCCACGACCCGCAGACCGACGCCGCCGCGCTGGGAGACCGTCGTCTCGTCCGCCTTGCCGTCCCGGGCGTTGATCCGTAGCTCGCGCTGGGTGTTGCCGAGGACCTCGGCGTCGACGCCGCGTTCACCGGCTTTGGCCAGCAGCCACCGCTTGGCCTCCTCGAAGGTCATGCCTCACCCCCGACCACGATCTCGCTGACGAGCAGGTGAGGCTGACCGACCTCCGTAGGGATGGAGCCGGACTTCGAGCCACACATCCCGGGCTCGTTCGCCTGGTCGTCGGACACGGCGACGATCTTCTTGATGGTGTCCGGTCCCTTGCCGAGGAGCATCGCCCCCCGCACCGGCTCCGCTATCTCGCCGTCCCGGATCATGTACCCCTCCTTGACGGCGAAGTTGTACTCGCCGGAGCCCGGTCTGACCTGGCCGCCGCCCATGACCTTCGCGTAGAGCCCGTACTCGATGCCGTCGAAGAGCTTCTCCTTGGGCGTGTCGCCGTTGACGACGAACGTGTTGCGCATGCGCGACGTCGGGGCGAACGTGTAGTCCTGCCTGCGGCCGGAGCCCGTCGGCCGGTAGCCCGTCACCAGGCCTCCCCAGCGGTCCACCATGTAGCTCTTGAGGACGCCGTCCTCGATCAGCACGGTGCGCTCCGTGGGAGCCCCCTCGTCGTCGAACCGGGTCGAGCCCCAGGCGTGGGGGATCGTGCCGTCGTCGACGTACGTGACGGTTGGACTGGCGATCTGCTCGCCCAGCTTGCCGGTCAGGACAGAAGCGTTGCGTGCGACGGCGGTCGTCTCCAGTAAGTGGCCTAACGCCTCGTGGAAGATGACGCCACCGAAGGCGTTGCCGACGACGACAGGCATGGTGCCGGCTGGCGCCTTGCGGGCACGAAGGTTGGTCAACGCGATCTCGGCGGCACGCCGGCCGGTCTCTGCCGGCGGGTACAGGTCGAGGAGCTCGAGCCCGACGGATAGCCCTGGGCCGACATGGGCGGTCTGCGTCTGACCTCCCTCGCGGGCTATGGCCTGCACAACGAGCCGCGTGCGGGTGCGTTCGTCCTCGGCCAGCACGCCGTCGGAGTTGGCTACGAGGACCTCCTGCTCGACCTCGTTCAGTGTCGCCTCGACCTGGGAGATGGCTGAGTCGATGCGGGCGCCGGCGTCGGCCTCCCGCAGCCGCTCCAAGCGCCAGCGCTTGTCCTGCGCGGTCGGGGGCACCTTCGGGCCGGGCAGGTCCGGACCGGAGTCGAGCCTTCGCAGGTCAATGCCGCCCTTGCCAGCCGCGTCCGGGCGACCGTTGCCGCCGGTTCCCCTGACAGCGACGAGGCTGTCGAGTACCTCGGTGAGACCACCGTCCGAGAGGTCGTTGGTGTAACCGTAGAGCACGTCGTGACCGAAGAACAGGCGGATGCCTGCGCCGCGCTGCACGACGCTCGTAGCGTCTTCGACCTCGCCATTGACGGCTCTTATGCCGCGCCGGCGCCAGCGCTCGGCGTAGACCTCGGCGAAGTCGGCGCCGGCCGACTTGCCGCCCGCCAGCAGCGCGCTCAAGGTATCGGTACTTAGCATGTCGCCGATGGTAACCTGTCATATATCGGTGCGTGACGATGCACGACTCCCTAAGATGGGCTCATGGCACAGGCAGTTCGCCTGTTCGGTGAGCCGGTTGCCGAGAGCGGAGGTGAGTTGGTCCCTCTGCCACGGGACAAGCGTGGAGCGCTGCTCGCGTATCTCGCTATCGACGGCGGCTGGGTGAGCCGAGAGCGGCTGTCGTTCTTGCTGTGGCCCGACACAACGGACGCTGCGGCCCGCCGGAACTTGCGCCAGCTCCTCACGCGTCTGAAGCGTCACCGACTGGGCGAGAACGTCGAGTACGACAGAACGCACCTGCGGTGGGACGTCAGATCAGACCTGAGCGAGTTCCGGGCAGCCGTCGAGAGCGGCGAGCTCGAGAGGGCGCACGGCGCCGTGAGACAGGACATCTGTCTCGGTTTGGAACTTGACGAGGCCGAAGGTTGGACCGGCTGGCTGGAGCAGGCCCGTGAGGGGCTCCGGTCCGAGTGGCGTTCGGTCTCCGCGGCACTTGCGCGCGAGCTACGGGCGAGCGGCAGGGCGACAGCGGCCGCTGTCGTGCTTGAGGCGGTCTGGCATGCCGACCTTCTCGATGACGACGCCCTGCACGACTACCTGCGGGCGGCACGCGAGGCTGGTCAGCGGGACGAGGCCCTGAAGGCGTTCGCGAAGTACGAGGAGTTGCTTGCCGGCGAGTTCGGCCTCGAGCCGTTGCCGGAGACTCGCGCGCTCGTCGCCTCACTGCAGGCGGCGGGTACGCCGGTAAGCCGCGGTTTCTTCGGCCGCGAGAGCGAGCGCGAGGAGCTTCTCGCCCACCTGAACGATCCGAGCTGTCGCCTGGTCGCCCTGACGGGCGAGGGCGGGGTCGGCAAGACGCGCCTGGCGCTTGAGGTGTTGGACGCGAGGGCAGGGCTCGCCGACCTGTTCCCGGACGGGCTCTGGTTCACCTCGCTGACCAACATCGATGCCACGCAGGTCGTGCCCGAGATCGCACGTGTAGTTGGTTTGGCCCTCGGTGCCGGCCGATCTGGCGACGTGCAGCTAGAGGACTTCCTTCGCGACAGGTCGGCTCTGCTCGTGCTCGATAGCTTCGAGCACGTCATGGCCGCCGTGGGTGTCGTGGCGTCTCTCCTCGAGGCCGCTCCGGCGTTGAAGGTGCTGATGACCTCGAGGCAGGCTCCCGAGCTGCCGAACTGCGTGACGTTGCGACTGCAGGGACTGGACAGACCCGAACCGGACGATGCCGACCTCGAGACTCTCGCGTCTTCGGCGGCCGGCGGCCTGTTGCTGGCTCGAGCAGCGGCCGCGAACCGTCGCTTCAGGCCGTCGAGCTCAGACGCGGAGCACCTTGCGAACATCTGCTCGCTGACCGCGGGCCTGCCGCTCGCGCTCGAGCTAGCGGGGGCCATGTTCAAGTATCTCGATCCGGTAGAAGTGGCTCATGAGCTCGGGTCCGATCTCGCCGCGCTCGACACGCCGCGAGCCTCGGAGAAGGACTCGGCAGGCGAGATACACCACGCTGTGGCGGCCGTCTTCGAGCGCTCGTGGCGACTGCTCGCGGATGGCCAACGCGAGGACCTCGGTCGTCTTTCGGTGTTCGAAGGCGGCCTCTCCCGCGCGGACGCGCGAGCTGTCTTCGGGGTCGACCTCGGCCGCCTGCTGGCGCTAGTAGCTCGATCCCTGCTCGTCAAGCTAGGTGCCGGCCGCTACGACATGCACCCTGTGATAAGGCGCTTCGCCGGTCAGAAGCTCGAGGGCTCCGGGTCGGCCGCAAGCGCGAGGCGGGCTCACGCCGATCACTTCTTGGGTGCGCTGGCGGGTGTCGACGGCATAGGGGAGCGCCCCAGGAGGATCGCCGCGCTCGAACGCCTCGCCGGTGACGGACCCAACGTCGCCGTCGCGTGGCGGTACGGGGCCGAGGTGGGAGACATCCCCAAGCTGGAGGCGGCCCTGCGGGGGCTCGAGAAGCACGTCTACAGGCTTAGCACCTACCCGCTGGGGGTCGATCTCCTGAGCGCGGCGTCGGAGTTGGTGGAGCCCGGCACGAGGTTCAGGGCCAAGGTCGACTGCCTGCTAGGAGGGGTCCTGTGCCGGTTGGGACGCTTCGAGGAGGCGGAAAGGCTGTCTCGCGGGGCCGTGGAGGTGCTCGTCGGGGAACCGGATCGGGATTGGGTAGGAGACGCGTACGCCAGGCTCGCGGCCAGCCTAGACGGGCTGGGCCGCTACGCGGAGGCCCGGGAGCTATACCAGAACGCGCTCGACGAAGCGGAAGCCAGCGGCGAACGCGCGCCTCGGCTCGCCGCACTAACGGGCCTCGGGCTCGTGGCCATGCACTCGAGCGAGTTGACGACGGCCGAGACCTACTTCGCCGAGGCGTTGGGTGAGGCGTTCGAACTGGGGCAAGACGAGACAGTGCCAACGCTGCTGAACGACCTGGCCCTAGCTCAGCTACGACAGGGCAAACACGCGGAGGGCCTCGCCAGCGCCGAGCGGAGCCTAGCGGCCGCGAGGCAAGCCGACAACGAGCACGCCACGGCCGAAGCGCTGACGTCACTTGGCATCGCGCGCTACGGACTGGCAGACAACGAGGCCGCCCGCGAAGCGTTCGAGGAGAGCCTGCGCATCCAGAGGCGGATAGGGAACAGGGCGAGGGTCGCGGCTGGCCTCAACAACCTGGCAGGCGTGGCCCACGCGCTCGGCGACCTCGACGAGGCAACGGGGTTGGCTAGGGAGAGCCTCGAGGTGGCCAAAGACATGGGAGACGAGAGGGCCGTCGGCCCGAGGCTCCACAACCTCGGCAACTTCCTGCAGTACGGGGGGCACTCGGGCGAGGCGCTCACCTGCTTCGAGGAGGCACTTGCGATCGCTGAGCGGCTCGGTCATGAAAGGGAGGCCTCGGCGACGTTGGCCGCGATCGGCTCCTGCCTCGTTTCGGCCGAGAGGTCACTGGAGGCCGACGTCCCCCTCACCCGGGCGCTCGCATCGGCGCTGAGGATCGGCGCTGCCGACGTGGCTGCCACGGCGCTCGTCACCCTGGCCAGGGTGAAGAGCGAGGCCGATCCGGAGTCGGCGTTCGTGGCTGCGGCGGTCGTGCTGGAGAACCGGGCGAGCCTGCCGGATGCCAAGCGCGCCGCGCGGGAACTGCTGGCGGACGTCGAGCCCGCGTTGGTCGCAGGACGCGGTAAGGCCCTGCGCCGAAGGGCCGTCAGGACAGGACTCGAGAGCGTCGCCCTCGAGCTCTTGGCAGGCGAGCCGACGCAGGGCACGGTAGTCCGCGCATCCCGACTTCCCGGGAGCCCGGCCGCCTAACGTTCGCGTAACGCACCGCTTCACTATCTTCCCGCCATGGGACGTCATGGGTCTACGGAAGGGTTCGTCGTGCGCCTGCAGCTCGTTGCGGGCGCGAAGTGGATAACGGTCCAGAGGCTCCAGACGGGTGAGATACGGGAGTTCGCCTCGTGGGAGGCGTGCGTCCGGTACCTCGAGTCGATCGAGATGTCCGTCGTTGGGAAGCCGGCATGAGGGCGCTCAACGTTCGCCGTGCGGTCGGCTGTGCCCTGCTGTTCGCTGTCGTCTCCGGCGCCCACGCCGCTACGCTCACCGTCACTACGCTGGTTGACGAGCTCCAAGACAGGTTCGACCTGGCCAACGACTGCTCGTTGCGCGAGGCGGTCATCTCTGTCAACGAGGGCGGCAACCGGTTCGGTTGCACCGCGACCGGGACGTACGGTCAGAACGACACCATCTCGCTGCCGGAGGGGACGATGAGCCTCGTGAGGACCCAGGGGATTCCCTACAAGAACGGGACGAACGGGAACCTTGACCTGAACCGCGACGTCATCATCGAGGGACGTGGTGCGGACAGGACGACGATCAGCGGCGCGTCTCTGCCCGACCGCTTCAACCTCTTCGGCGGCGTCTTCGACATCGACTGCGACACGCCTTCGACCGTCGTACTGAGAGACCTGACGATCACCGGCGGCAGCGGGGAGTACGGAGGCGCCATCTCGTCATGCGGCGGTGACGTGACGCTCGACCATGTCGAGTTGACAGACAACACTTCTTCGGTAGGAGGGGCTTTCAAGGGCGGTGGACGGCTCACGATCGTCGGCTCCACCGTGTCGAACAGTGTGTCGGGCGGTGAGGGTGGCGCGATATGGGCTTCCGACCTCGAGCTTGAGGTCCTGAATTCGACCTTCTCGGGCAACAGGTCCGCTGATCACGGTGGCGGCTTGTACCTCATCCGGACTGACGCTGAGCTCTCGAGCGTGACCATGACTGACAACCAGTCCACAAGCGGCAGCGGCGGAGGGGTCTACGTCGACGGCCCCGATAGCGACGTGAGGGTGCGCAACACGCTCATCGCCGGCAACTCCGCCAACGAGTCCTCGCCCGACTGCCGGGGTTCCTTCGACAGCTTCGGTTTCAACCTCATCGGTGACGCCACCGGCTGCGCCGGTTTCGATTCGTCATCCGACGAGACCGGGTCGTCGAGTTCTCCGATCGACCCGCTGCTCGGCCCGCTCGCTGACAACGGGGGTCCCACGCGAACGCACATGCCGGCCCCAGACAGCCCGGCCGTCGACGAGGGCGGGATACCGGGGATCACCGACCCGTTGCGGGTCGACCAACGCGGCGTCGACAGGCCCATGGATGGGAACGGCGACGGTACCAACCGCTACGACATCGGCGCCGTCGAGCGCGCCGGCACCGCCAACGCCGACGTGAGCATCCAGGTCGTCGATACGCAGGACCCCTCGCCCCTCGGGAACGTCTTCTTCTACGAGATGACCGCGCGAAACGACGGGCCGGCGCCGGCAACAGACGTCGTCGCGTCTGGCTTCGTGACCGGAGGCGAGATCGTCAATTGGACGATCTGCAACATGGATGGACCCACCTCCATAAGCTGTCTCTTAGGCGAGCTAGGCGTCGGTGAGGAGGTCACGAGGAGCTTCTCGGTCTTCCCTGACCCCGGCTCCGGCGAGATGACCGCTACGGTCGACGTCGTAAGCGATCTGCCTGACCCTCTGCTCGCTAACAACAGCGCGTCCGAGGTGACAACGATCGAGGAACCTAGCCCGATCCTGGCCCTTGACCTGTCGGACTCCGCGGACCCCGTGCTCACAGGCCAGGACTTCACGTACAGGATCGCCGTATCCAACGTCGGCAACGGCGTTACGGGCACGATCACTATCCAAGGCAGCATCTCCGGCGGTGCCGCGGTTGAAACGACCCCCGCTGCCTGCTCCGCGACGTCCAGCACGACGTTCGAGTGCAGCGTCGGAAGCAGGGGGACAGGTGAGGTCGCGGTCCTCGAGGTGGACGTCCGTGCGCCCGACTCCCCAGGGTTCACAGAGCTGGAGGTCGTGGCCTCGGCGACGATCGCAGGTTCCGTCCAGGACCGCACCTCTACGCAGGTCGTCGCGCCGGTGGCCGACCTGCGCATGCGCAAGACAGGACCGTCTGGGGTGCTTGTTGGCACGGAGTTCGCCTACTCGCTGGTCGTGAGCCACGAGGGCGGGAACGCGCCGGCCGAGAACATCGTCGTCACGGACACCCTGCCGCCTGAGGTGACGCCGCTCTTCGCTGAGTCCGGGCCGATATCTTTCGACTGTGGGCTCGTCGACCTGGTCCTCGAGTGCTCCACCGACACGCTGGCGCCTGGCGAAGAGACAGTCCTGCTGATCACGGTGAGGGCGCCGGCTTCCGAGGTTCAGTTCGTCAACGAGGCGACGGTCGCGAGTGACACTACGGACCCCAACCCAGACAACGACACAGACGCGGTCACGACGCTCGCTGTGCTCGACTTCGAGCCGGCTGCCGACCTCGGTGTCTTGAAGTCGGCGCCGCTGCAGGTCGAACCCGGCACGACGTTCACCTACCAGGTCTCCGTGTTCAACAACGGCCCCGACTTGGCCGAGGGCGTGGTCGTGACCGACGTGCTCCCGCCAGAGCTGGAGCTCGACTTCGCGCCCATCGACTGTGACGGGACCCTGACGATCACGTGCAGCTTCGGAAACATCGACCCTGGCGAGCTGGCGACGATCGAGATCGAGGTGGTCGCGCCGGCCGACTTCGGGCTGCTCACGAACGTCGCTTCCGTTACCAGTACGTCCAACGACCCTGATCCGGACAACGACTCGGCCAGCGCTCTGACTGTCGTATCACCGGTGCAGACGGGCGGTAGCCCGACGATCGTGGTTCAGCCGGGGCCGGCCGCGCCTCATGACGCCGAGGCCGCAGGCACGACCGCGGCGCTTCAGGCCGACCTCGTCAACCTGAGCGCAGAGCCCGTCGACCTGGCAGCGTTGACGTTGCGGGCTGCCGGGACGGGGGATGACGTTAGCGGTATCGCCGCTGTCCGCGTCTACGACGATGCTGACGCCGACGGCGAGGTCGACGCTGGCGAGGACCTGCTCGCCTCCGGCAAGTTCGGTCAGGACGAGGGGAAGGCCACGCTCGCCCTACAGATGGATCCGATGCCGTCTGGTAGCTCAATGACGGCGCTGGTGGTGGTCGACCTTACCGGTCAGTCCGCCGCGAACCTCGCACCGGTCGCGGCTGTCTCCCTGGCAGCTCTGTTGCTGGCGGTCCGGTGGACGCGTAGGCGCCTCTCCCTCACGATGCTCGCGATCGTCTTGCTGGTCGCGGGTTGCGCGAGGCAACCGCCTCCGGTCGGTCCGGTCTCCTACCAGGTGTCGCTAGATGAACTGGTGGCACAGGGTGTCGAAACTGGGTTGCAGGCGATCGTGCTAGGCGTACCGCTGGAAGGTGCGGTACTTCAGGTCGAGTAGCGATCAGGGTAGGGAGAAACGGTGGACCCTGAGGCTCACGTCGCCGAGGTGGCTCGGCACGGCTGCGTCCCCACGGGCGTCCCCCATGGGTGCGCCAGCTTCCGGAAGTCCGGTCAGCATCTCGGCGTACACGACTTCGAACGGTGCCTCGCCCCTGAGCACCAGCTCGACGACGCGCCCGGCGCAGGTCTCGCCGACGCAGACGATCGTGTGGGGCCGCAGGCCGGACGCGCGCCGGAAGTCCCACGCAGACGGCGTGCCTTCGAACCGGACCTCGGCCACTCCCGCTTCGGGCGGTAGGCGCAGCACGGTGCGCAGCGGGGGAGCCGTGGTCGTCAGCCTGAGGCGCAGTACCCGCTCTCCGCCCGCCTCGGTGTCCGAGACGACCTCGACCTGCGGAGGCACGTCGCCCACGCGTGGGGCCTCGGCGTGGTGGTACCTGGTCCCGGTCCACGGCACCAACGCCGCCGGGACTTGCCAGTCGGCCGCGTTGCTCAGTTCTAGGGACAACGGGCCACCCGGCTCGGTAGCCGCCAGCCACCGTGCGAGTTCCGGCTCGCCGCTCTCCCACTCCTCGAGATGAGTGAAGGTGACCTGCCGTGGTGACTCCTGGGTGTAAGCGGGCATGAGCAGGGCCGCTCCGAGTCCGAACGCCGCGCAGAGCGTCGCCATGGCCAGCCAGAGGTAGGCGGGCCTGGCAGCCGGCCGCGGGCGCCGTGCGGCCAGCAGTGGCATGGCCGTCGCGACAACCAGTCCGACGACGACGGCGATGGCTCCCGCGAGACCCAGACCGAGGCCGCTCTCGAGGTCGAGTGCCAGGGGCATGAGCAGGTACGCCGCGAAGGCCGCGCTCAGGAACGAAGCGGCCGAGCTGTACAGCGGGCTGTCTAGCCCGATGAACGAGGTCGCCAGGTGCAGGACCGCTGCGATGAGTAGCGCCAGGAGCAGCTCGGGCGCGGCGCTCGGCAGCATGACCGCGACCGCAAGCGTCACCAGCGCCCAGAGGGTCCAGGCGCCGAGCGCCAGACCCCAGCGGCTCGCCGGCCGGGCGACGACCGCCGTCCCTAGCGAGACGGCCGCCATGGCCAGGCTCCAGACAGCCACTCGCGTCGCTAACGGGTTCGCGTACCAGGGCTGAGCCTCGGGCCTGAGAAGCGTCAGGAGGCCGACGGCGCCCGTTGCCAAGAGGCCTGCGAAGGCGACGGCCACGAGCGCGGCGACGAAGCCGAGCCCCCAGCCCGCTACGGTGACCATGCCTCGGCGCCGTGCTTGCAGGAAGGCCAAGACCAGAGCCAGCGTCGCCAGCGCCGCCAGCGGTAACGCCCAGGACAGCGGCGCAGAGGCCACGAGACCAGGCGCCACGTACGTGAAGATGGCGCCACCCTCTGGCATGGCGCCGAGGTCGGCCGCCGCGTAGGCGCGGGCCGCCGCCAGGACGTTCTCGCCCTGGTGCTGGAAGCTCGCGAGCGAGAGGTGGGCCAGGTCATCGAGCGGCGTGTGATAGTGCTGCACGCCGCCTACGTACGCGAAGTTGACCCCAGCCATGCCGGCTGACTTGTACTCGGTCAGGTCGGTGTCGTTCGGCAGCAACTCGTACACCTGGTAGAGGAGAGAGCTCGTCATCGGCCGCCTCGCCTCCCGGGCGTAGGCGCGGATGAGCCAGGCGTTATCGGCGCTCGTCTCGAACAGGAGGCTGGCGCCGCGGCTACCGCGCGCCTCCACGTTCACCACCAGCGCGACTTCCTGAGCCAGCGGGTGGGCCAGGAACGCCCTAGCCCCGAGCAGCCCGGCCTCCTCGCCATCGCTCAGTAGCAGGGCCACCCTGTTGGTCGTAGGTCCTTCTGCGATGAGGTGCCGAGCGGCCTCCAACACGGCCACCACACCCACCATGTCGTCCGAGACCCCTGGCCCAGCCGGCGCCGAGTCGTAGTGCGCGCTCAGTACCAGGACGGGACCGTCGTCTGGTCCGGGCAGGGTGGCCAGCACGTTGACGACCTCGCCGCACAGCTCGAAGCGCAAGTTGCACGCGAACCGGCGCTGCATCTCGGGTTCCAGCCCTAAGCCTCGCAGCTCAGCTAGCAACCTATCGCGCACGGCCGCGTTGGCCGCGGTCCCGACCGGGTGCGGGGTCTCGTCTCCGACGAGTCGTTCCATGACAGTCAGCGCGCGACCGACCGCGAAGACGTCTCCTGGCGCATCGGCTCCTATGGGTTGGGGCGGGCTGGTGGCCAGGATGCCACCGACCACTCCCACCGCCAGCGCAGCGAACGCGATCAGGGCGCGCAACGGGGCGGACCCCGATGACGGGCGTGACGAGCGCATAGACGCCTAGCTTGGCATGGCTTCTCGCTGCTGCACGCTGCCGATGAGGCCGGGCCAGGCAGCCGTGAGGGTGACCGCGCGCGCTACGAGCTGCACAGCCAAGGCCAACCACAGCCCGTGGTTGCCGAACGCCGCGCCTAGGGCGAACGACGCGGCGACGTAGACCCCGGTCGATAAGATCATCGAGTTGCGTAGGGCGCGTGTGCGCACGGCCCCGAAGAAAACGCCGTCCCAGAGGAACGCCCACACGGCCGCCAGCGGCATGACCACCTGCCAACCCCAGTAGCTCCGAGCCAGCTCGACCAGCTCTTCACTCGTCGTGAGGAGCGGCAGGAACACGCCGGGCACGGCTGCCACAAGCAGCGCCACCACCACGCCCCAGCCCGCTGCCATGACGGCGCCGCGCGACACCACGTGCCGCAACGCCGCGGGGTCCCGTGCGCCTACAGCGCGTCCCGTGTACACCTCGACGCCGAGCGACACACCGTCGATGAGCGTCGCCAACAGCAGGTACGACTGCAAGAGCAGCTGGTTGGCGGCAAGGACCTCGGTGCCCAGACGGGCGCTGCGCTCGTTGAGCAGCGCGAGGCTGAGGCTGAGCAGCACCGTGCGCACGACCAGGTCGGTGTTGGCGGCGAGCAACCGGCGCCATGCGGCTACGTCGAGCACGTTGGCGAAGCCTCTGCGCCACCTTGCGGCAGGCACCTGGCGCAAGACGAAGGCCACGATCAGGACCACGGCGGCGGCCTCGGCGGTGACCGTAGCCCACGCCGCTCCGGGGATACCGAGACCCATGCCCAGGACCAGATAGGCGCTCAGCACGGCGTTCAATGCGGTCATGAAGGCCTGAGAGGCGAGCAAGGTCCGCGGCCGACCGGTCCCCATCAGCCACGCCTGCATCGCGTACAGGGACAGCGTGAGCGGGGCACCCAAGATCCGGATGTCGAAGTAGGCGCGAGCATGGGCGGCGACGTCCGGCTCGGGCGCGATGAGCGCGAGGCCGAGCGAGACCAGCGGACCCCGGAACATGATCAGCGCGAGACCGCCGACCAACGCCGCGAGCAGGGGACGCAGGCCTTCTACGACGACGCCGGCCTCGTCGCCCCTGCCAGAAGCCTGAGAGACGAGGCCCGTGGTCGTGAAGCGCAGGAAGCTGAACGACCAGGCGATGGTCGTGAAGATCGTGCCGGCGACGCCGACGGCTGCGATGATCGCGGCGTCACCTAGGCGGCCCAGGACCGCGACGTCGACGAGCCCCATGAGGGGCACCGTCATGCCGGCGAGCATGGCGGGCACCGAGAAGCGCACGAGACGCGAGATGGTGGGGAAGAGCTCGCCCGTGGCCAAGCCAGCGCATCGTACTTGCTGCCGCTCGTCAGCATGCTGCCCGGACAAGGCGCCATCCTGATAGTCGGTCAGCTCGGGGACCAGGCTGCCTAATCGCCTGCTAAGGAGGCGCTGCTACGGTCAGCCTTGAACTTCTCGGAGGTGCACGATGTCCGTCGTCAAGGTGATCGAGGTACTGGCCCAGTCGGAGAAGGGCTTCGAGGACGCCGTCCAGACGGCGTTACGCGAGGCGTCTCGTTCCGTCAAGAACATCAAGTCGATCTACGTCAAGGAGCTGCAAGCCATAGTCGATGGAGACCGCATCACAGAGTGGCGGGTCAACACCAAGATCTCGTTCGCCGTCGACAGCGGGATGGGCTCGGGTGGCGGCATGGACGGTGGCGGCCGGGGGTCTCGCACGGAACCCGCAGGCTAGAGCACCAGCCCCATCCAGAGCTCGTCGATGGGCTCGCCGTCGACTCGCAGGGCGTCCGGCTCGAGGCCGTCGCCCTACCTGGTCCTCCACGGCCCACAGCCTCTTGGGCGCCGAAGCGTTGGCAGAGGCTACTACGTGTGGCATGCTTACGTTCACGCAGAAGAGGGTGGTGAAGGGCATGGACGTTCTCGAGATCTTCAAGGACTCGCCGAAGGCACGCTCGCTTCCGGCCGGCGATGTCATCTTCCGGGCCGGCGACGTCGGCAACGAGATGTACGTGCTCATCGAGGGGACAGTCGACGTCCTCCTGGACGGCAAGAGCATCGAGGAGCTGGGGCCTGGCAGCGTGTTCGGCGAGATGGCCATCGTCGACGAGTCGCCACGCAGCGCCGACGCCGTGGCGCGCACAGAGGTGAAGATCGAGCCGATCGACCAGGAGTGGTTCAAGCACCTGATCCGCCGCTCCCCGACGTTCGGCCTGCACGTCATGTCGGTCATGGCAAAGCGCCTGCGCCGTTACATGCGGCCCGCGAACTGACCCCTTAACCCAAAGGTCAAACGCCTCGCATCTTCGAAGGCGATACTCGGGCCGTGGGCCGGGGAGTCGTGCTTCTACTGGTATGCGCGGTGCTGTTGGCGGCGGTCGTTGTGACGCGCCCGTGGGAGGGGTCCGAACCCGCAGAAGCCGAGGTCGGGGCTACGGCCACGCCTGCCATACCTACGAGGGAGAACCTGGTGCAAGCGCCGCCGGGCGATGGCCGCACGGTGTCGATCGGCGACTCCAACGTCCTGTTGAGGTACCCGGAAGGTTTCGGGTTGGCGGCCGACGAAGCGCAGCTCGACGAGGCCACAGCCTCTGGCGCCTGCCGGGACGGGTTCGACTACTGCGTCTACCCGGAGTCCAGCCCATCGACTGTCCGGTCCTCCGGCCTGAGGGTCTCGACCCGTCCAGACCTAGGGTCCGAGGCCGCATGCGTGCTCGACCCGAACCCGGAGTTCGCTGACCGACTGCCTAAGGTTGGCGGGGGAGGTGACCACGCGACGGCTGCGTTCGGCGAGGTGAGAGAGAACAGCGATGACGGCGTGATCTCGGTGGCGTTGCACCGGCTCTACTTCCGCGGGCACTGCTTCGAGCTTCAGACCCGCGTGGTGTCCGCAGACGACGAGGCGTCCGAAGCAGCCGGTGAGGGCCTGTCCGCGATCGTGGAGCGCGTTGCCCTGCCTGACGGTCGGTCGAACCTGTGGTCCTCAGGGCCGTAGATACGTCATACGAACGGCGGATGCGAGGAGGCGTACCGCGGCCCTAGCCTGAGACCACGGTGCGGGCGAGGTAGGCCCGCCGGGAAGGACACGACCATGACCGATCAGAACGATATGCCGCAGGGCGAGGAGCCGCGTCGTCAGTACACGGAGGAGTTCCGCGTCTCGGGCGAGCGGGTGCTCGCCAAGGTCAAGGAGCTCGTGCATGAGGGCAACGTTAGGCGCATCACCATCAAGAACGACGATGGCAAGGTCCTCATCGAGATACCGCTGACCATCGGCGTGATAGGCACCGTGCTGCTGCCTGTATGGGCAGCGATCGGCGCGATCGCCGCGCTGGCCGCGAACCTCACGATCGCCGTCGACCGGGTCGGTGGCCCTACGGCCGCCGGCACGGAGGCGCGGCCGGGCGGGCAGGCCGGGGTGAACCCGGAGCCCGCCTCTCAGCCGACCATGCCGGCACCGCCGGCGACCGGCGCGATTCACAGCGAGGACTCCTAGGCCTAGGCCGGTCCTCTACAGCACTGGTTCAGCGACACGGGCGGCGACAGAGGCCGCCCGTTTCACGTCCTCGACGAGGTCGTCGGGGTCCTCGACGCCCAGGCTGATCCGCACCAGGCCCCGCGACACCCCGGCGGCCTCCATAGCCTCACCCACCAACAGGTGAGTGCTGGCCGCTGGCACACAGGCGAGCGACGAGACGTCACCCAGGGACACGGCGTGGTCGATCAGTCGCAGTTCCGAGAGGAAGGCCTCCGCCGCGGGCGCCCCGCCGTGCAGGTCGACCGAGACCATGCCGCCGAAGTCGCGCATCTGCCTGGCCGCGAGGTCGTGGCCGGGGTGGTCTTCCAACCCCGGGTAGAGGACGCGCTTGACCGCAGGCTGGCCGACGAGCGCCTCCGCCACAGCGCGGGCGTTGCGGCAGTGTGCCTCCATCCGCAGGTGCAGCGTGCGCATGCCGCGCAGGACGAGGAAGGCGGCGTGCGGGTCGAGCATCGCGCCGACGTGCCTCAAACCCTCGATGCGGACCGGCTCCAGGAGCTCGGCGCTCCCAGCGACGAAGCCTGCCAGCACGTCGCCATGGCCAGCGAGGTACTTGGTGGCGGAGTGCGTCACCAAGTCGACGCCGAGCTCGATGGGTCTCGTGAGGTAGGGCGTGGCGAACGTGTTGTCCACCATGGTGAGGACGCCGCGCCTGCGGGCGGTCCTCGCCATGGCGCTCAGGTCGTGGATCTTGAGGTTCGGGTTGGTGGGCGACTCGGCGTACACGAGCCTCGTGCGGTCGGTCAGAGTCTGCTCTAGCGTGTCGTCCTCGGCCTCTGTAGACGTGATCCCGAACCTCGGCAACATGTCCCTGAGCAGCCCGGCCGTGCCGCCGTACAGCGGTCCCAGGTACACGATCTCATCGCCCTGCTGCAGCAGCGTGAGGAACGTCGCCGCGATGGCGCCCATGCCCGTGGCGAAGGCGACGGCGGTCTCGGCGCCTTCCAGCGCCGCTAGCTTCTGCTCGGCGGCTGTGACAGTCGGGTTGCCGATGCGTGAGTAGATCCCGCCCTGCTCGTCGCCCGCGAACAGCCGTGCGCCCCGCTCGACGCTGCCCAGCAGGAACGTGCTGGTCTGGTAGATGGGGGTCGCGTGGGCACCGGTCGCCTCGTCCGGACTGTTGCCGGCACGCACGGCCAGCGTTGCGAACCCGCGAGGGTCGCGGCGGGTCATCCCAGGCTCTAGCTCATCGTCCGAGAGGTCCGGCATGCTGTCACGATGACATCGGGCGCCCGTGCGGGGGTGAGCTTTGCTTCTCAGTCCCTACAACGGTGCGCCCTGGCCGGCCAGCGTTCGGCATCCGCGAAAGCCGGCTGCTAGCAGCAGTGCCCCCCGCCCACGGGACCGTGACCATGCCCGTGTGCATGCCCGTGATGACGATGGTGCCCGTGAGTCTCGAGTCGACAGAAGCAAGACGAGTCGATCGCGACGTCGGCACGAGCCTTCACGAGCTCGAGCCGCTGTCGGAACGGCGCCGCCTCCTCGTGCCGGCCTAGGCGCTCCAAGCACTCGACCAAGCCGTGGAGCGCCCAGACGTTGTCAGGATGCTGCAATGCCCGGGGGATCTTGCCAGACAGGCCCAGGTCGTCTCGATAGGCATGGAGCGCCTCCTCGACGCGGCCCTGCTCCAGAAGCAGCGCGCCGAGCGCGTGCCTGACCGGCTGCATCCAGGCCCAAGGCTCGTCGTAAGGCAGGGCGTCTGCCAGCGCGACGGCCTCCCTCAGGCTCGCGTACGCCTCCTCGTGCTCGCCCTTGCGGTACAGGAGCTCGCCGTCCAGCATCTTGGCTGCGACCCCGAGGATGTCCCGGCAGGTGTTGTTGAAGACGGTGCGGCTGTCGGGAACGCGCGCCGCGGCCGACCGGAACGCCGCCCGCTCCTCCTCGGCGCCCGCCACGTCACCCAGCGCCGCCAACGCGACACCGCGCGCGTAGTGCGTCATCGCGGTCGTGACGCAGTAGAGGTCCTGGTCCTCGGGTAGCGGCACCGCCAGGACGTCGTGCCAGCGCCCGAAGCGGATGAGGGCGTGAACGCCCATGCTGAGGAACCCCTCGAGCCAGTCCGCCATGGGCGGCATCTCCACCCGCAGCAGCTCCTCAGGCACCGCCGCCTCGAGCTGCCTGGCGCCCTCCAGCGCCGGCCCGAGCTGGCCGAGGAACATCGCCGAGTAGATCTTGAAGTGGATGTTGTGGCAGCGATAGAGCGTGTAGAAGCCATCGCCGCTCCGAGCGAAGTACTCATCGTCGGCCAGGATCGCCTTCTCGTTGGCGACGAGCGAGTCGTGGTACAGCCCGCACAGGACGTCTATGTGAGACGCCATGTGCCGTAAATGGCCGGCGTCAGGCACCAGGTCACGGAGGCCGTCCGCCGCCCTCAGGGCGACCTCGGGGTGTGGCGACATCTCCATCGTGTGCAGGTAGACGTGAAGCAGCCCAGGGTGGGCGGCAAGTCCCGCTGCCTCTCGCTCGGCGATGGCACGCTCCAGCACCCCCTGCGCCTCGAGCGTGTCGGCTCCCTCCTTGGGCTCGCCGGTCGCCAGGTCCCAGAGCTGCCACGGCGTGCGGTTGATGAGCGCCTCGGCGAACAGCGCCGCGACGTCGGGGTCATCAGGGAAGGTCGAGTACACCGAGCGCATGGCGGCTGCGTAGTCGTCGTTCCAGGCCTGGAACGGGGCGCCGTCACCGGACTCGGGTGCGGGGTAGCGCCTGGTGATCGCCTCGGCCAGCGCGGCCTCGACCGGTGAGGCCGTCGCGCCGCCACGCCTCGCGATGTCCAACGCGCGCCCGGCGGCCTCGTGAGCCTGGGCCAGCGCGCCGCGCCGCTCCTCGGGCAGGAACGCCTCCCACGGCTTGTTGTAGTTGCAGCCCGCCGCGTACGCCACGCCCCAGTGCGCCATCACGCAGTCTGGGTCCAGGCCGACCGCGCGCTGGAAGCACCGGATCGCCTCCTCGTGGTTGTAGCCGTAGCACCAGTTGAGCCCCCGATCGAACCAGAGCTGGGCCTCGGCAGAGCTCGTGCTTATGGGCCGGCCGTAGCCGCCTAGGTCGTAGTAGGGGGCCTTGTCTGCGGAAGCGACTGGTTGTTCCACGGTTCACCTTCTCGTCTGGAGGCGGGCGCCGCCCCGGCTCCTCACGGCTGCCTCTCGGGCGGATGGCTAATCGTAGCCGAGGGGCCCGCACGCCGCGAGCGGGGGCCACCGAATGCGGACTCGTGCACGTGCTGGAGGTCGACCTCGCTGCCCCGCATCGCTGCCGCCACCAGGAAGGCGCACAGGAGGCTGATGGAGATCAGCTCACCACCCTCCTCGATGACCACCAGTACGACCTTCGTGACGCGGAGGTCGGCCAGGGCTCCCTGCAGGCCCGGTTCGGCCGCGAGCCCGAGCAGGCTGGAGGTCAGGTCGACCGATCGAGGTGAGATGCCCGCGCCCGCCACGGAGTCGGTGACCAGGAGGCCGAGGGACGTCAGCACCTCGATGCCTGTCTGTCCGGAGACCCTGACGATGTCGAGGACGGAGGAGAGGATGTAGAGGTTGGCGGCCTGATCGACGACGGCTCCGAAGAACGCCAGCAGCGCGATCAACCACGTGACCGTGATGACGAAGCGGCGTTCGCGGCCCCCGGCTGTGAGGCCGACGACGACGAACCATACGAACGCTGACCCGAGGCCCACGAAGCCGATCAGCTCACCGAGGCTTCCGACCAGGATCGCTTCGGGGCCGACGAGCGTCAGGCGCGCAGTGAGCGCGGCGCCGATGGTCTCGTGGAGCTGGAAAGCGTCGTCGACGAACAACAGCACCGCGAGCACAGCAAGCGGCAGCGCGGAGCGCAACCCGCGGAACTTGTACAGCCATAGCGAGAGACCGACGAGCGCAGCGTACTTGAGGTACTGGAAGGCCTCGGCGAAGCCTCTGTCGGTGTCGATGCGCCAAGGGTGCATCACGAGCCAGGTCGGGTCTAGAGGGCTAGCACCAAGTCGAGCGCTCCACACGTGCACCAGGATCAGCGTGCCGTCGATGACTAGAAGCAAGATCAACAACGCTCTTTGGTCCTTGGCACGGGTCACGTACTCATACTTCCACCGGGCCCAGCCGTCGCACCTAGGCTTAGAATGCCTCAAACCCAAACCGGCCAAGGCTTCCCGGAACCCGGGGAAGCCTCAGGAACCTCATACCCGGAGACGGAGCTAGACGATGATAGAGGCGCAGGCAGAAGTCCTTCTCAACTACGTCGGAGGCCAGTGGACGCGTTCGCAGGCCGGTAGCACCAGCCCTGTGCGCAACCCGGCGACGGCCGAGACCATCGCCATGGTCCCGCTCAGCCCAGCCGATGAGGTCGACGCCGCGGTCAAGGCCTCCAAGGAGGCGTTCCCCGCTTGGCGCGAGACACCGGTCGTCGACCGGATCAAGCCCCTGTTCAAGCTGCGTGACCTGCTCGTCGCGCACCAGGCCGAGCTCGCCAGGACCATCACCAACGAGGCAGGCAAGACGTACGGCGAGTCGTTCGCCGAGATGGCGCGTGGCATCGAGAACGTCGAGGTCGCTTGCGGCGCGCCGATCATGATGCAGGGCTCCAACAACGAGGACATCGCCCACGGCATCGACGAGCACATGATCCGCCAGCCGCTCGGGGTCGTTGCCGCCATCACGCCGTTCAACTTCCCGGGCATGATCCCGCTGTGGTTCATGCCGTACGCCGTCGCGGCAGGCAACTGCTTCCTGCACAAGCCGAGCGAGAAGGTGCCGATGACGACCCAGCTCCTGTTCCGCCTGTTCGAGGAGGCCGGCTTCCCGCCCGGCGTCGTCGGGCTGGTCAACGGCGGCAAGGAGACGGTGGACGCGATCCTCGACCACCCGGACGTCAAGGCGGTCTCGTTCGTCGGGTCGACGCCCGTCGCCAAGTACATCTACTCGCGTGCCGCGGCGAACGGCAAGCGCGCCCAGTGCCAGGGCGGCGCCAAGAACCCGGCCGTCGTGCTGCCGGACGCCGACATGGAGATGTCGACACGCATCCTGGCCGACTCCGCCTTCGGGTGCGCGGGCCAGCGTTGCCTCGCTACCTCTGCGGTCATCACCGTCGGTGAGGCCAGGGGCGAGTTCACCGAGCGCATCTCGGCCGCGGCCCAGGGTCGCAAGGTCGGCTACGGGCTCGACGAGGGCATCGAGATGGGTCCCGTCATCAGCGCCGAGTCCAGGCAGCGCATCGGCTCTCTCGTCGACCAGGGCCTGAGCGAGGGCGCCAGGGCGCTCGTCGACGGCCGCGAGAAGGAGGTCGACGGCTTCCGCGACGGCTACTTCGTCCACCCGACGGTCCTCGACCAGGTCGACCCGCGCAGCACCATCGCCACCAACGAGGTGTTCGGGCCGGTGCTGGCGCTCATGCACGCCGAGAGCCTCGACGACGCCATCGCCATCGTCAACGACAGGCGGTTCGGTAACCAGGCGAGCATCTTCACCTCGTCTGGTGCCGCCGCCAGGCACTTCAGGCACAACGCCATCGCAGGCAACATCGGCATCAACCTTGGCGTCGCCGCCCCCATGGCGTTCTTCCCGTTCAGCGGTTGGAGCGACAGCTTCTTCGGTGACCTGCACGCGCAGGCCCACCACGGGTTCGAGTTCTACACGCAGACCAAGGTCGTCATCGAGCGTTGGCCCAAGCAGTGGAGCCGGACGTTCTAAGCATGCAAGGCTCGCCGCTCACCCTGGAGCAGCTCCAGGGCGCCTTCACCGAGACGTACCCTCGGTACACCGAGAACGAGGCCATCGTCGAGGCCAGCAGGTGCCTGTACTGCTTCGACGCACCATGCATCAAGGCCTGCCCGACAGACATCGACATCCCGACCTTCATCCGTAAGATCGCCACTGGCAACGTCCTCGGCTCCGCTACTACGATCCTCGAGTCGAACCTGATGGGCCATAGCTGCGGCCGGGTCTGCCCGGTCGACGAGTTATGCGTCGGCGCCTGCGTTCTCGGCGACGAGCACCGGCCCATCGCGATCGGGCGGCTGCAGCGCTACGCGACAGACCACCTGTTCGAGGCGGGTCACATGCCGTTCGAGCCGGCGCCGGCCACCGGCAAGCGGGTGGCTGTCGTCGGGGGCGGCCCCGCCGGCCTGACGTGCGCCGGCGAGCTCGCCAAGCTGGGAGTCGAGGCACACGTCTTCGAGAAGAACGAGCTGCCGGGTGGCCTCTCGACCTACGGCATCGTCGTCATGCGCGAGCCGGTGGCGGTGGCCCTCGAAGAGGCCGAGTTCGTGAAGCGTCTCGGTGTCCAGATCCACACCGGCGTCGAGGTCGGCAAGGACATCGACCCGCAACGACTGATCGCCGACTACGACGCGGTCGTGATAGCCGCTGGGACCGGCAAGGTGCCTGCCCTCGGGATCCCTGGCGAGGACCTGCAGGGCGTCACCGACGCGCTCGACTTCATCGCGGCGACCAAGATGGCGGAGAAGGACGGGCTCGCCCACCTGTACGACGTGCCCGTCGGTAACGAGGTCATAGTCGTCGGTGCAGGCAACACGGCCATCGACGCCGCGACGATCGCGAGGCGTCTGGGTGCAGACCGGGTGACGATGGTCTACCGTCGCGGTCTCGACGAGATGCCTGCCTACGACTTCGAGGTCGCGTTCGTCCGCAACGAAGGCGTGGACATCAGGCTGCGCACCCAACCCGTCGAGGTGCTGGGAGAGGACGGCCGCGTGGTTGGCCTGCGCTGCGTGCGCATGGCGCTCGGCGAGCCGGACGACAGCGGTAGGCGCCGTCCCGAGCCGGTGCCAGGCAGCGAGTTCGTGCTGCCTGCCGACCAGGTGATCCTGGCTATCGGCCAGGAGAAACACCTCGGTCTGTTCGCGCAGTTCGGGGTCGAGGTCACGCACGGCTACGTCCAGTCGGACGCGGAGCTTCGCACCTCGAACCCCAAGGTCTTCACGGCCGGCGACTGCACGCGGGTCATGGGCCATGCGCTCACGGTGACCGCCGCGCAGGACGGCAAGATCGCGGCGGCCGCGGTAGCCAGGCAGCTCGGTGTGGACGTGCCGCAGCCGGCGATCGGCGACGTGACCGGACGTCCCATCCTCACGCAACCACCCGCCATCCAGACGGAGCCTGTCGGAGGCGCCAATGGCTGACCTGAGCATCGACTTCGCGGGCGTGCGCTCACCCAACCCGTTCTGGTTGGCTTCGGCGCCTCCCACCAACACCGCCTACCAGATCAACAAGGCGTTCGAGTACGGCTGGGGTGGCGCGGTCTGGAAGACGATCGGCGACCCCGTGCTCAACGTCAGCAACCGCTACGGGGCGTTCGAATACGCAGGCAACCGGTTGGTGGCCATCAACAACGTCGAACTGATCTCCGACCGGCCCATAGACGTCAACCTCAAGGAGATCGCCGAGGTCAAGAGGCTGTGGCCGGACAGGGCCGTCGTCGTGTCCGCCATGGTCTCGTCGAACCCGGAGGCGTGGAAGACGGTCGTCAAGCAGATCGAGGACACCGGAGCCGACGCCATCGAGCTCAACTACGGGTGCCCCCACGGCATGTCCGAGCGCGGCATGGGCGCCGCCGTCGGCCAGGTGCCCGAGTACTGCTCGCTCATCACGAGCTGGGTGACGGAGGCAGCGAGCATCCCCGTCATCGTCAAGCTCACGCCCAACGTCACCGACATCACCAAGCCGGCGCGAGCCGCCATCGCAGGCAACGCCAACGCTCTGTCGCTCATCAACACGATCAACTCGATCGTCGGCGTCGACCTCGACTCGTTCGAGCTTCGGCCGAACATCGGCGGCAAGGGAGGGCACGGCGGCTACGCCGGCCCGGCCGTCAAGCCCATCGCGCTGCACATGCTCTCGCAGGTGGCGATAGACGAAGAGGTGCAGGCCGCCCGCGTGCCCATCTCGGGCATGGGAGGGGTCCAGACGTGGCGTGACGCAGCCGAGTTCCTGCTGCTCGGGGCCACCTCCATCCAGGTCTGCACGGCGGTCATGCACTACGGGTTCAGGCTCATCGAGGAGCTGACCGACGGCCTCTCCAACTGGCTCGACTCCAAGGGCGTAGCCAGCGTTCGCGAGGTCATCGGGGCCTCGACGCACAGGGTCTCGGACTTCGGGGACTTCGACCTGTCGTTCAAGACTGTGGCCCGCATCGACGAGGACAAGTGCATCCAGTGCAACCTCTGTTACGTCGCCTGCGACGAGGGCGCGCACCAGTGCATCGACATCACGGTCGACGGGGCGCGCATCGACCCGGCAGGCATCGCCGGCGTCAGGGCGAGCAACAACGCCGGGGTCGGCCCGCAGGGCGCCAGACCGCAGCCGCGGGTCCGCGAGGAGGACTGCGTCGGGTGCGACCTGTGCAGCCTCGTGTGTCCGGTCGAGGGATGCATCACGATGGTCGAGGTGCCGCCGGAGCGCCCCAGCGTTACCTGGAACGAGCTTGTGCGCACGCGGCCCGAGGTCACGACCGACTGGGACGCCATGAACGCGTACCGCGCCGAAGTGGGCATAGACATCCACTGACGGAGCGGTCGTCCGAGGTCATAGGGAGAACACCGGGAGGGGATCTGGTGCCAGTATGAGCCTGCTGATAAAGAACGGGGAGGTCGTCACCGCCGGCGGCCGCGTGAAGGCCGACGTCCTGACGGACGGCGACGTCATCACGGCCATCGGCCGGGACCTGAGCGCGCCGTCCGGCGCCGAGGTGATAGACGCGTCAGGGAAGTACGTCTTCCCGGGCTTCATCGACCCCCACGTGCACATCCACCTGCCGTTCATGGGCACGGTGACGAAGGACACCCACGCGACCGGCTCGCAGGCCGCGTTGGTTGGCGGCACGACGACGTACATCGAGATGCTCGCGCCCAGCCGCAACGAGGACCTGCGCGAGGGCTACGCCCACTGGCGCGGCCTGGCAGAGGGCAACTCCGCGTCCGACTACACGTTCCACATAGGCGTCACGCGCTTCGATGACGAGACGGAGGCCGTGCTGCGCGACCTCGTCGCCGACGGCATGACCTCGTTCAAGGTCTTCCTCGCGTACGAGGGCTTCTTCGGCGTGACAGACGAGGAGCTGTACTCGACCCTGAGGCTCGCCAAGGAGCTCGGCGTCATCGTCACCGCGCACTGCGAGAACTCGGGCCTCATCGCCGCCATGCAGCAGGCGCTCCTGGCCGACGGCAAGACCGGTCCCGAGTGGCACGAGCCCAGCCGGCCCGACGTCGTCGAGGCGGCCGGGACCGCCAAGTTCGCGACCTTCCTCGAGATCACAGGCGCCAAGGGCTACGTCGTTCACCTGTCGAACGCCAAGGCGCTGCGCGAGGCGGTGGAGGCCAAGCTGAGGGGCGTCGACCTGAGCATCGAGGCCGTCATCCCCCACCTCGTGCTCGACAAGAGCTACGCCGAGCGCCCGAACTTCGAGGGCGCGAAGTACGTGATGTCGCCGCCGCTGCGCACCAAGGATGACCAGCGCGCGCTGTGGAAGGGGCTGGCGCGCGGCCTCATCGACACGGTCGGCACAGACCACGCGCCCTTCGACGTCGGGCAGAAGGCCATGGGCAAGGAAGCGTTCACCGGCATCCCGAACGGCATGCCCGCCATCGAGGACCGCGTGAACCTGCTCTACACGCACGGCGTCAGCAGGGGCGACCTGAGCCTCGAGCGCTTCGTCGAGGTTGCGTCCACCAACACGGCCAAGCTCTTCGGGCTGTACCCGCGCAAGGGCACGATCGCGGTCGGCGCCGACGCCGACATCGTGGTCTACGACCCCAGCTACCGTGGCAAGATCAGCGCGCAGACGCACAAGATGAACGTCGACTACAGCGCGTTCGAGGGCATGGAGATCGACGGCAGGCCGAGCGTCGTCACGGTCAGGGGACAGGTGGCGGTCAGGGACGGCGAGTTCGTGGGGGAACCGGGTCGGGGTCGCCTTCTCAGGCGCGAACCTCTGCGTGGCTGACGGCCGGAGCAGGGAGGGCGCTCCCGCACCTGCGGATCCGGGTGTCGCCGCCGGCGCTGCCCATCGCCAAGACGGCCGGACGTCGGGCGGGGCGCCAGTCATCTCGGTACGTGACGTCGACATGGTGTTCCAGGTCGGCAAGGGCGAGGCGGTGGCGCTCCAGGACGCCAACCTCGAGGTCATGGACGGCGACTTCGTCAGCCTGATAGGACCGTCAGGGTGCGGCAAGACGACGCTCATGCGCCTGGTCGCTGACCTCGTCGAACCGACCTCAGGCGAGATCACCGTGGCGGGCAAGACGCCGCGGCGGGCGCGTGAGGACCGCGAGTACGGCTACGTGTTCCAGGCGCCCGTGCTCTACGAGTGGCGCACGGTCATCGCTAACGTGACGTTGCCACTCGAGATTATGGGTCACCCGAAGGCCCAGCGCCGCGCTCGCGCCCGCCAACTGCTCGAGATGGTCGGCCTGGAGCGCTTCGAGCGGTCCTACCCGTGGCAGCTCTCGGGCGGCATGCAGCAGCGTGTCTCGATCGCGCGTGCGCTGGCTTTCGACCCGAAGCTGCTGCTCATGGACGAGCCGTTCGGGGCGCTCGACGAGATCACCCGCGAGACGATGAACCTCGAGCTTCTGCGGCTATGGCAGGAGACCAAGAAGACGGTCGTGTTCGTGACGCACTCGATCGCCGAGGCCGTCTTCCTGTCGTCGCGCATCGTCGTCATGACGCCGCGGCCAGGGCGCATCCGTGAGGTCATAGACGTCGACCTGCCGTACCCGCGCACCGCGGAGACCCGTGAGGGGCGGAGGTTCTTCGAGCTGACAACGCAGGTCAGGGAGGCGCTGAGGGGCGCGCCGCACGATGGCGGGCAGCAGCCGGGCGGGACCGGGTCGTTCGAGAAGACGGTCGGGTTCTGAGGTTGCCGAAGGTGCGTGCTTGGTTCGGGCGGTCCTGGCCGGTCATCGGCGTGGTCGCCGTGCTGCTCGCGCTCATGTACCCCGTCGCCCTGCTGCTGGGCATGCCGCTCGCGAGGCAGCGCATGGAGAACCTGAGCAACTGGGAGCGCGCGACGGTGAGGGCCTTGCCGATAGTCGATGCGGGCGCGACGGGTGCTCGGCTGCCGATCGGGTCTGGGCCGGCCGTCGACGCGGTCGTCGCCGGCCTGGACGACGGGAGCGCCGTGCTGGTGCGCGGCGACCTAGTCGTTTCTGGCGGCGTCAGGATCGAAGACGACGTAGCGGTGCTAGCGGCGCCGCTAGCCGGCGCCGCCGCCGATCTGGGTCCGGAACTGGTCCCGGTCGCCGCTGACGGCGATCTGACCGGTCGCGTGTACTCTTGGCCCGACGGAGCGCAACTGGGGGCACCGATCTACCTTGGCGAGACGCTCCTGCGTCCCGGAGCCCTGAGCGCTTCGGAGCGGGCAGACGGGGTGAGACGAGCCTTCACCGTGCCCGGGCTGGCCGAGGCGCTGAACGATGTCGAACGTCCCGCCGTGGCGGTCGTCGGGAGCAGCGTGCTCCTCGAGGGCAGCGGGTTCGAGCGCGAAGGTGACAGCGTCGAGTTCGCCACGCCACCCACCTTCAACGCCCCCGTCAGGGTCGTGACCGCCGACTACGGCGTGTTGGACGAAGCGGAGGGCACCGTCGTCCTCGCGTCGTCGTCGGCGACCCCTCCGCATGTCGCGCTGTCGCACGTCGCGCTCGTCGAGGGGCTGACGGGCGCATCAGACGGCCAGAACCGCGTGTTCCAGCTGCAACATGGGCCGTTGCTCGAGCGCGACCCAGGTAGGCGGCTCTACGTCGGCGACCGCGAGCTGATGGCTGACGACGAGCGCCCTGCCGAGCGCGTGGACGGCGCGCAGCGGACCTTCACGTTCACGTCCGACCGCGGCATCGTGACCGTGGAAGGTAGACAACTTGTCGAGGGCACGGGCTACGTTCGCGACGGCAACGTCGTCACCTTCGGCACCGCCCCGACCCGCAACGCCACCGTCCGCCAGCATCCCGACTACCTGGTGAGCGACCCGGCGACTGGCACCATCACGCTCGCCGAGCCTCCCGCGCCCGGAGAGCCGGTGTGGGCGCGGTCGTACACCTACTACTCGCGGCCGGCCTGTGGAGCGACGGCGTACGAGTGCTTCCTGAGCATGCCGCAGCACCCGGTGCCGTTCCCGCACTGGATCGCTGAGGGGTTGGTGCCGTTCTTCACGGCCTACCCCTTTGCGGACAGCCGCAACGTCATCAGGGCCACGCTGTACACGGCGGCCGGCACCCTCGTGTCTCTCGGCTTCGGCGCGATCATCGGCGTCCTGTTGGCTGTCCTGTTCGTGCGGGTGCGGCCGTTCGAGAGAGCGCTGTTACCTTGGGTGATCGCCTCTCAGACGATCCCGGTGATAGCACTGGTGCCGGTGCTCGTGGCCGTACTAGGGAACCTGGGCGTGACGGTGCAGACGAGCCTCGTGCCGGCTGCGATCGTCGGCGCCTACATCGCGTTCTTCCCGGTGACGGTCGGTACGGTAACTGGGCTGCGTTCGGTCGACCCACTGGCCCTGGACCTCATGAAGGCCTACGCGGCCTCGCCGGTCCAGTCGTTCCTCAAGCTGAGGTTCCCGGCCGCCGTGCCTTACCTCTTCACCAGCCTCAAGCTCGGCGCCGCCGCCGCGCTCGTCGGCGCGCTCGTCGCCGAGGTGGAGTCGAACAACCGGCTTGGCCTCGGCTACGCGATCATCGGCCAGGTCCAGGCCGGCGACGTTGCCGACGTCTGGATCCTGCTCGGCATCTCAGCGCTGCTCGGCATCGGGCTCGTCGCCCTTGTCGGTCTCGTGCAGCGCTTGGTCGCCCCATGGCAGCGCACGGGCATGACCAGCACGGACGGACGGGGCTGATGGCCGCGGGTCGCGCCGTCGACGGGCTCGTCCAGAGGTCGGGCCGTCTCTCGGCCACGGCTCGTGGCGCGCTCGCCGTGTTGGGCCTTACGGTCACCGGTGTGGGGCTCGCCTTCGCCGCCGTCGTGCTGCAGCGGGCGGCGACAGGCAGCGCCGGTCCGTGGTACTGGCTGGCCCTGGGCTTAGGGCTAGCGGCGGCCGTGTTCGGCATGAGTCGCCTCAGCCTCCTGGCCCCGGAAGAGGAACGAGACCGCGGCAGCGCGGTCGTGCTCGGCGCGTTGCAGCGCTACGCGCCCGTCGCGACCGTGCCGTTCGTGCTGTTGCTGGCGTGGGAAGGACTCGTCGTCGGCTTCAGGGTCCCGCCCGGCATCTTCCCGTCCGTCGCCGGCATCGGCCAGGCGTTGGTGAGGACCTGGCCCGTGCTCGTCGCCGACGCCTACCTCACGTTCGTGCGCGAGGTGCTCTTCGGGTTCGCCGTCGGGCTGCTTCTCGGCTTCGTCACCGGTACCGCCATCGCGTTCAGCACGTTCATGCGGCGTGGGTTCCTGCCCTTGGCAACGGCGTTCGGGGCGGTCCCCATCGTCGGCCTCGCGCCCGTGCTGGGGCGGGCGCTCGGTGTCGACTGGGAGTCGAAGGCGGCGGTAGGCGTGATCGTCACGTTCTTCCCCGTGGTGCTCAACACCGTGCAGGGGCTGATCTCGGTCGAACCCCTGAAGCTCGAGCTCCTCAGGTCGTACGCGGCGCGTCCGCTGCAGGGCTTCATGGCCCTCAGGCTCCCGAACGCGCTGCCGTACGTGTTCACGTCCCTCAAGGTGGCGATCGTCCTGACCGTCGTCAGTGTGATCGTCGCCGAGTTCCTCATCCCTGGGCCGCCGACCGGCCTCGGGCAGCGCATCAGCCTTTCGGCCCACCGTGGCCAGTTCGACGTCGTGTTCGCCGCGATCCTCGTCTCGAGCCTGCTGTCCATGCTGCTGTACTGGACGCTGCAGCTCCTCGAGCGGTGGTTGCTTGCGTGGCACCCGTCGGCGCGCGGGGGCTGAGGGACGGCAGTGGGTCGCGTCACGGGCGGTGAAAAGGACGTGAAGGCGCTGGATCGTCGCTCGTGCCACAATGACGACCTAGGTCGAACAACGGGAGGTACGTAGATGCTGCGTCGGATAGGTACGGCTCTGGCGGTGGTCGGGCTCCTCGCGAGCGGAAGCGCGTTCGCTCAGGACCTCATCCCCATCAACTTCCAGTCCAAGTGGTTCCCGCAGGCTCAGTTCGCCGGGTACTTCGTAGCCCAGGACAAGGGCTTCTACGCCGAGGAGGGGCTCGACGTCACGATCCTCGACGGCGGCAACGTGAACCCGACGGTGCAGGTCGGTTCTGGTAACGCCGACTTCGGCACCGACTGGGTCGCCAACATGCTCGCCCAGCGTGAGCAGGGTCTGGACGTCGTCACTATCGCCCAGATGTTCCAGGACTCTGGCTATCGCATGGTGGCGCTCGCGGACTCCGGCATAGAGGAGATCGCTGACCTCGCGGGTACCACGGTAGGCGTGTGGGGCTTCGGCAACGAGTTCGCCGCCGAGGCCGTGTTCTCGGCTGCCGGGTTCACCTCGAACCTCGACCCGACGGAGACCAGCCCGGACGTCAACGCGCTCGTGTACGCGTTCGACCCGTCGCTCGTGTTCCCGCACGAGGTCGACGCGGCCAGCGCGATGACATACAACGAGCTCGACCAGATCGTCGGCCTCGGTTACCCGCTCGAGCAGCTCGTCATCCTCGACCCAGCCGACATCGGTGCGGACCTGCTCGAGGACAACATCTTCACGCGCCCAGAGGTCCTCGAGGACCCCAACTTCAAGGGCTCGGGCCTCTCTGGCCGCGAGGTCGCCGAGCGGTTCGTGCGGGCCTCGATCCGTGGGTGGGAGTACGCGGTCGCCAACCAGGAGGAAGCCGTGCAGATCGTCCTCGGTTTCTGCGGCGACACCTGCTCCGGCTCGGGTTCGACCCAGAGCCCGCTGATCCACCAGACCTGGCAGATGGCCGAGACGGCCAAGCTCGTCAAGCCCACGCCCGACACGGTCGTCGGCGCCCTCAACCAGGAGGCGTTCGAACGCGCCGTAGACCTGCTCGTGCAGGTCGGGCTGCTCAGCCAGACGGTCGCGTTCGAGGACGCTGTCGACCCCTCTGTGTTCGAGGCGGTATCGGGGCAGTAACCCTTCGGCTCAACGCTTCTCGTGGCGCCCGGTGCTGTCTTGGCACCGGGCGCTTCTTGCGGCGCCTTTCACATCAGATTCTCACGATTCGAGTAGAATCCGCCTGAGCTACCTGCGCAAGTTCTACCGCTGTCACGCTGCACGAGCCGGTGGCTCTTCGACGGGGTCTGCGCCTTGGGAGAGCTGCTTATGAGGCGCGGCGACCCTCCGAGCGCCAGGGCGCATGCCCAGGCGAGAGAGGTTGGGACATGGAAACTTGGCTTCCGATAGTCATCCAGTTGGTCGCGGGCGCCATCGGCGGCAACCTTGCCGGTGGCAGGGGACAGGGCAGCGGGCTCGGCGGCACCGGCAACACGATCGCCGGCGCGGCCGGCGGCGTTGGCTTGGCACAGCTGCTGCAGCTGCTCGGCCTCGGCGCAGGCGGCGGCTCGCTCGACGTCATGTCGCTCCTGACCTCGATCGTGGGCGGCGGCGCCGGCGGCGGGATCCTCGCCGCGATCGTCGGGGCGCTCACAGGTGGCGGCAAGAAGACGGCGGCCTGAGGCCTGGCGAAAGCCTGGAACCTGCTGGTCGAAGACCCCTGTCCAGTTTCGCCTGGAAGGCCCGCCGCCACCCTCGGCGGCGGGCCCACCAGATCTACGTGACACGCGCGGTTCAGCCAGTGAGCATCGGGAAGCGGACCGTGCTGAGGTCAGTCCTATCGAAGTCCTCACCAACGAACCCCAGCAACTGTCCGGTTTCCTTGGCGAGCGCATAGCTGAACACATCCCCGAAGTTGAGGCGCGCGTCGCTGTCGCGACCTTTCCCGTAGCGAAGGTACGCCAGCCGGGCAGCGTTCATCTGGTCGGCGGTGAAGCCTACGACCTCGACACGCATGCGGCTCAAGAGCGAGTCGATGAGTTCGAGCGGATCGGTCTCGACGCGCTGGCTTATCACGGCCTGTAACTCGACGACAGATGCCGTCGACATAAGGCGTTCTTCCTGTAGCGCGAGCAGGGCGACGGAAGCCTCCCAGCCGGGCTCACGGAACAGCACATGCGCTAGCACGCTGGTGTCCAACACCATCTCAGGTGAGCTCGAGCTCCTGCTCGACTTCCTCCTTGGACGGTGCTTCTCCCAAGTGCTCGGCGCTCACGAACGGATGGACGTTGGTCCTGATCCATTCGATCTGAGCCAACACGTCAGACTGGCCCAGGATCTTGCGCTCGTAGAGTTCTAGCGCGCTTCTCACGGCCTCAGTCTTGCCCTCGCCGGTCAGGGCGGCCACGCGGCCCAACAGCTTCGCCACCTCGGGGTTCTTGATGCTGATCTGACTCATCGAGCGAAGAGTAGCAAGTTTCTAGAAATCTGACATGATCTTCTAGATTTGTGCCTAGATCGCGCCGGCGATCGCCGGTCGCACAAGACCTCACACAGCGGCAACGACGCTCGCAGCGAGCAACTCCTCGACCCGACTACTGGCTGCCTCAGCCGCGTCGCTGTCGAGGAACGACAGACGCAGCCTCCGCGCCAGCACGTCATCCGAAGTGCACGCCAGCTCGACGTCGCGGGCCCATACGACCTCGGCCTCGATGAACGGGTGGCCGTCAGCAAGACGTGCGGACAGGCCGTCTACCGCCAGCCGCGCCACCCTGTCGGCTCGGTCACCGTAGGCGCGGTTCAGGTGACGGGCCACGTCCTCCGGGAGGCCGAACCGAGAGGTCAGCGCGACGTGCCCCTCCTCATCGAAGCCAGCAGCGCCGACGAGCTGGAGGTCGTGCGTCTGGCTGCTCCTGGGCGGTTGCAGGCCCCCCGCCTCGACCGCGGTGTCGACTGCGTCCTCCGCCATGCTGCGGTACGTCGTCCACTTGCCGCCCGTGGCCGTGACGAGGCCGGAGTCGGAGACGACGATGACGTGGTCGCGCGAGAGGCGTGCGGTGCTCTTGCCGTTGCCGTGCTCGGCCTCCACCAACGGCCTCAAGCCGCTCCACGCAGACAGGACGTCGGTTGTCTCGACCGGCAGGTCGAAGTACTGGCGCACGTGCCTGAGGATGTACTCGACGTCCTCGGCAGCGGCCTCCGGGTGGGCTTCCACGGGCGCCGGGTTGTCCGTCGTGCCGACGAGAGTGTGCCCGAGCCACGGCAGGAGGAACAGCACACGGCCGTCCTCGGTCTTGGGGATGAGCAGGCCCGTGCCTGGCGGGCTGAAGCGGCTCGGTAGCACGACGTGCACGCCGGAGCTGGTTTTGAGCATCTCGGGGGCGTCCGCATCGTCGAGCCGCCTGACCGAGTCCGCGAACGGCCCAGTAGCGTTGATGACCACCCTGGCGCTGACCTCGATCGGCACCGCGCCA
This sequence comes from uncultured bacterium, assembly GCA_964517055.1. Taxonomy (GTDB): domain Bacteria; phylum Deinococcota; class Deinococci; order Deinococcales; family Trueperaceae; genus DASRWD01. The sequence continues at coordinate 43,083 of CAZFAQ010000010.1, forward strand.
TGGACCCGGCGGTCCTGCACGACGGCGCCGGCTAGCCGACCTGAGCGCTTCACCAAGGCCGTGACCTCGGCGTGGTTGAGGACGACGGCTCCGTGCTCAGCGGCCGTGAGCGCCAGCGCGACGTTCATGCGCGCGTCGTCGAACTGGCCGTCGTGGTACTCGACGGCCCCGCGCAAGCCCTTCTGCTTGAGCATCGGGAAGCGCGAGCGGGCCTCGGCCTTGCCGATCAGGCGGCTCGAGGCGAGGTTCGCCTTGCCGGCGAGCATGTCGTAGAGCTTGAGGCCGGTGAAGTAGTACGGCAGCTCGAGCGCGCCGTAGATAGGCGTGAGCAGCGGCAGCGGTCTGGCAAGGTGAGGTGCGTTGCGAAGCAGTACGGCCCTCTCGCGCAGGGCCTCCCTGACCAGGCTGAACTGGGAGCGGTCGGCGTGCTTGACGGCCTGCTCGAGGTACCGGACGCCGCCGTGGACGAGCTTGGTACTGCGGCTGCTGGTGCCCTCGGAGAGGTCGGCCCGTTCCACGAGCGCCACCTTCAGGCCGCGACTGGCGGCGTCGAGCGCGGTGCCCGTGCCTGTGGCGCCGCCGCCGATGACGAGGACGTCGAAGCGCTCCTCGCCGAGCCGCTTCAGTTCCTCGGCGCGATGCCCGGGGACCGCGCTCACGTGGCGGCCCCCCGCTCGAGCAGGGCCTCTCCGGTCGGGCTATCGATCACCAGCGTGTTAAGGAAGCCGCCGCGCAAGGCGCCAACGACACCAGGGATCTTGTTCTCGCCGGCCACGACGCAGACGGCGTGACGGCGGTTCGCCAGCGAAGCGAGGTCGGGTCCGCTGGAGCGGCCGTTCATAGCGATGTCGTGGTAGCTGCCGTCGCCCCTGAAGAAGACCGTGGCGATGTCGCCGACGACGCCCTGACGTTGGAGGTCGTCTAGCTCGGAACGCTCGACGTAGCCGGCCCTGTACACGTAGCTGTCTGCGTCCGGCACGCCGATGCTGAACAGGGCGATGTCCGCGTCGGCGGCCAACGAACGCGGCCGGGCGATGGCGCGCTCCCTGAACATCGCGGCCTTGGTCTCGGGGTCGTCGAAGTAGGCGGGGATGGGCAGTAGGTACGCGCGCGCCGAGTAGTTGGCTGCGAAGGCCGCGACGATATCGGCCGCGTACGTGATGCCGAGGCCGCTGTTGCCCGAGCCGTTCATCTGGACGACGCGAACGTCCTCCAGGGGCTTGGGTATCAGCCTGCCGGCCAGCAGCGAGACGGTGGCGCCCCAGGCCAGCGTCAGGGTCGTGCCAGGCGCCATCAGGCTGTTCAGGTAGTGGGCGGTGAACGAGGCGACAGCCTGCTGGCGTGTCGCGGTGTCGGTGTCGGGATGGACGGGGACGACCTTGACGTCGGCGACGCCGAACTCCTCCTCGAGACGCGTCTCCAGCTCCAACTGCCGGTCCCTGTGGTCAAGGATGCGGAACTCGACGAGGCCGTGCGAACGTGCCCAGCTCAGGAGCCTCGACACCGTCGGCCTGGCGACGCCGAGCTGCCTGGCGATCTCGGTCGTCGTGTGACCGAGGTGGTAGTACATCCGCGCCACCCTAAGGGCGTCCTCGAAGGCCGCGTCGTCGAGGCGGCCAGTAGGCGTCACCGGCGGCCCGCCGTGGCGACAGACGTCAGCTCCAGGTGAGAGTCGAGCCCGCTCAGGTCCTCCACCACCAGGTCAGGGACGTGAGGGCTGGAAGCGATCTGGGCCGTCGTCGTCTCGCCGGTCAGCGTCAGCACGGCCTGGAACCCGTACTCGTTAGCCATGCGCACGTCGGTGTACAGGCGGTCGCCGACGAAGGCGATCCGCTGCGGGTGAGGCCGGCCCAGGTATGTGGCCTGGGACGCTAGGCGCTCACGTATCGCAGCCGCCATGAACGCGCTCGGCTTGCCTAGGACCTCGGGCTCCCTGCCCGTGGCGGCAGCGAACATCGCTATGAACGCCCCGCAGTCTGGGATGGGCCCGGAGGGTGTTGGGCAGACGAGGTCGGGGTGGGTCGCGAAGTACGGAGCCCCGCCGAGCAGCAGGTCCGAGACCGCGCGAACCTTCTCGTAATCGAGCGAGGTGTCGAACGTGAGCAGCACGCCCTGGGGCTCCGACTCGTCGTGTGCCACGCCGCTGGCTGCCAGCTCAGCACGGACCGCCTCCGAGGCCAGGACGTAGGCGCGGGCGATCCCGGCTGTTCTGAGGCGGTGAGCCGCCGCGTGGGTCGATGTGAGCACCTGTGCCGGCTCGACCGGTACTCCCATGGCCACCAGCCGCCGCTCGTACAGGGAGGCCGGCACGCTGGAGTTGTTGGTCGCGAACACGTAAGGGACGCCCGCGGCGTTCAGTCGCTCGAACAGGGCGGGTGTGCCGGGCAACGGCTGGTCGGAGAGGTAGACGGTGCCGTCGAGGTCGAACGCCAGGGCGTCGACGCCGATCATCGAGCAGCGCGCGCCATGACGCCAGCGCAGGGACTGGTTACGAACGTTCGGACCGTCTGCACAGGTGTCGCGAGGTTAGCACCGCTCCAGTCGGGGGTCAAGAAACCACGTCCTGGAGGGCGTTACACCTGTTCGGAGCAGATTGACATACGTCAGCAGCCGGTGCTACGGTTGCGCCACGCCCGTGACACCGTCGCATCACCTCCACGTCGGAGGCAGCGGTGGCATAACTGAACACCTCGTAGCTGCAGGGACGGCCTGGTGCCCACCGCCGCTACGCGGAACATGAAGGAGGAGACGATGTACTTCTCGCCCCGCCGCAAGGGAACCACGTTCTTTGCCTTCGCCTTCCTGCTGGCGCTGCTGCTAGCGCTCCTGCCGGCCGGCCTGGCGCAGGAGTGCTCGAACCGTGGCGATCTCGACGTCATGTACTGCGACGCCGACGGAGACCTGGTCGCCGACGCGCCCACCGACGAGAGCCAGTGGGTGAACCCAGGCACGCTCTTCTTCGCCTACACGCCCGTCGAGGACCCAGCCATCTACGAGGACATCTGGGAGCCGTTCATCCAGCACCTGAGAGAGGTCACGGGCAGGGACGTGCGGTTCTTCGCGGTGCAGTCCAACTCGGCCGAGGTCGAGGCCATGCGCTCAGGCAGGCTCCACATCGCCGGCTTCTCGACAGGACCCACGCCGTTCGCTGTCAACCTGGCCGGCGCGGTGCCGTTCGCGATCATGGGGAACGAGGCCGGCCGCTTCGGCTACACGCTGCAGGTGTACGTGAGGGCCGAGTCCGACATCCAGGAGATCGAGGACCTCAAGGGCAAGGTCGTCGCCCACACCGCTCCCACCTCCAACTCGGGTCACCAGGCTCCGTCTGCACTGTTCCCGCGCCTGGGCATAGTTCCCGGTGAGGACTACGAGATCGTCTTCTCAGGTAGCCACGACAACTCGATCCTCGGCGTGGTCGCCGGCGACTACGACGCTGCGCCCGTCGCGTCAGAGGTCGTCGAGCGCATGGCAGAACGTGACCTGTACGACCCCGCGGAGCTGCGCATCATCTACGAGACCAGCCCGTTCCCGACGACCTCGTACAACTACGTCTACAACCTCCATCCAGACCTGGTCGAGCTGATCAAGGAGGCGTTCTTCAGCTTCGACTTCGAAGGGACGGCCTTAGGTGACGAGTTCACGGGCCTGACTGGCTTCGTACCCATCAACTACCAGACCGACTGGGAGATCATCCGCCAGATCCAAGAGACGAACGGCGTCGAGTACACGCCGGCGAACCTGGAGTAAGCGCCTAGTTCCGGGCGGGGCCAGCCGCGACCACGTCGCGGCGCGCCCCGCCCTCTTGGCGTGGCATACCTATCTAGATGATCCTCGATATCGACAAGCTGTCAAAGCGTTACGGGTCGGGTGAGCTAGTTCTCAAGGAGCTCGACCTTCACATCGAGGGTAGCGGCATCACCGCCATCATCGGCTCGTCCGGCGCTGGCAAGAGCACGCTGCTCAGGTGCATCAACCGGCTGGTCGAGCCCACCTCGGGGTCCATCACGCTCGACGGCGTCGAGCTGACGGCCCTCAAGGGCGTGGACCTCCGCAACATGCGCCGGTCGATCGGGATGATCTTCCAGAACTTCAACCTCATCGACCGCCTCAGCGTCATGGAGAACGTACTTTCTGGCCGGCTCGGGTTCGTCACCTTCTTCCAGGCCGCGTCCAGGCGCTACCCCCAGGCCGACATCGACAGGGCGTTCGGCCTGCTGGAGCGCGTAGGCCTCCAGGACTACGTGAACAAGCGTGCGGACACCCTCTCCGGCGGTCAGCGTCAGCGCGTCGGCGTCGTCCGTGCGCTGATGCAGGAGCCCAAGCTGCTGCTGGCAGACGAGCCGACAGCCTCGCTCGACCCCAAGACGTCGGTGCAGATCCTCGAGCTGATCGGTGACATCTCCGATGAGCTCGGCCTGCCCGTGCTGCTGAACATCCACAACGTCTCGCAGGCGCGGCAGTTCGCGCAGCGCATCGTAGGCCTGCGCTTCGGCACCATCATCTTCGACGGGACCCCGACCGACCTGGACGAGGCAGCGCTCGACAGGATCTACGAGGGCACCGCGGGCACAGGCGACGAGGACGATTGGACGCCGACGCGCGGACGTCAGGTCGAGGGGAAGCAGGACGGCAAGCGCGGTGAGCTCATCGAGGACGGCCTCTGACGTGAGCCTGGCCTCCCCGTCACAGCACCGCCGCTGGCGCAAACCGCCGGCGATCGCCAACCCGTGGGCCCGCTACGCGTTGCTGGTGGGCGTGGGCGCCTACCTGGTGTGGGCCGTCGTCTCGCTCGAACTGAGCTGGGCGCGCGTCATGACCGGGATCCCGCGCGCCATCCAGATCTTCAGCCGCGCCTTCCCGCCCGACTTCTCTCGCCGCAGCCTGATGATCGACGGGTTCGTCGAGAGCATCCAGATCGCTCTGGTCGCGACGCTGCTAGGCGTGATCCTCAGCGTCATCCTCGGGATACTGGCGGCCCGCAACGTCGTCCCGCGCGCCGTCTACCTGGCCGGCAGGGCCATCATCTCGGTAGCTCGCAGCTTCCACCCAGTCATCGTCGCCATCATCTTCGTCAAGGCCGTTGGCTTCGGACCCTTCGCCGGCATCCTGACGCTCGTGATCTACTCGATCGGCTTCGTCGGCAAGCTCATGGCCGAGGCTATCGAGGAGATCGACCCCGGCCAGGTCGAGGCCATCCGCGCCAGCGGCGCGGGGTTCTTCAAGGTGCTCGCGTACGGGGTCTTCCCGCAGGTGCTGCCTCGGCAGGTCGGTCTCTCTATCTACCAGCTCGACTCCAACCTGCGAGCCTCTGCGATCGTTGGCATCGTGGGCGCAGGCGGCATCGGTGGCACGCTGATGAACTCGTTCCGGCGCTTCGACTACGACTTCTCGCTGGCGATCCTGATCGTGATGATCGTGATCATTCTGATCAGTGAGGCGCTGAGCGGTCGCATCCGGGGGGCGCTGACGTGACGGCGCAGTCGGGCGCGGCGACAGCCCACCGTTGGCAGCGCTTCACCGTCACGCAGCGCCTGTGGCGTTTCCTCGCTTACCTGGCGACGGTGGCCGTCCTGGTCTGGTCGGTGAGCGACCTCGACATCTACTGGCCGTGGGTGTGGGACGCTCCCGTGCAGATCGGTGACCTGCTCGGTCGCATGACCCCGCCCAAGCTGGCGAGCCTCGGGCAGATCGGCGCAGCCCTCATCGAGACGGTCCATATCGCGACCCTGGCTACGCTGCTGTCCCTGGTCCTTGCGGTTCCCACCGCCTACATCGCTGCCCGCAACACAACGCCCAACCAGGTGATGCTGTGGGTCGGGCGGTTCATCGTCGTGTCCACCAGGTCGGTGAACACGATCATCTGGGCACTGCTGTTCGTCGCCATCTTCGGGCCAGGCGTCGTCGCCGGCATCCTCGCCATAGCGTTCAGGTCGATCGGTTTCGTAGGTAAGCTGATGGCCGAGGCGATAGAGGAGATCGACAAGCGACAGGTCGAGGCCATCCAGGCGACAGGCGCCGGACGAGCCAAGGTGGTCCTCTACGGCATCGTGCCGCAGGTACTGCCGGCCTTCTTCGCCGTGGCCATCCTGCGCTGGGACATCAACATCCGCGAGTCGACCGTCCTGGGACTGGTGGGCGCCGGCGGCATCGGCCTGATACTTCAGGGTGCCATCGACCTGTTCGACTGGCAGACGGTGGCAACCGTGCTCATCGCGATCCTCGGCATCGTCATCGTTGGCGAGCTGGTCTCGGCGACCCTCAGGCGCCGCGTTCTCTGAACCGCCTCGTACGCGACCTTTCTGGCAACGTGTTCTATCGGAGGGTGTGCGAACCGACCACGGAGTGCCCGCATCTGCTCTAGCGTGTCGTCAAGACGCTTCGAGGAGGTGCTGCATGATCACGATGATGATGGTCGTCGGAGGCATAGCTCTACTGCTCGGCATCGCGCGCACCGTGATGTTCGCCACGGTGTCGGCTGGCAACCTCGAGACAACGGGCTCCAGGCAGATGGAGGGGATGATGGTCAACATGGTGCTCATGGTCTTCGGGCTACTCGTCTTCGGGTTGGGCCTGCTCTGGGCGATCGCGGGGGTAGGTTCCTAGACCCCGGAACTACGCCGTTGCGATCACGAACTCCTGGCGACGGCGTCAGCTGGCCCACTCGGGCATCGGCGAGACAGGTCGCGCGCCACGTCCCTGAGCGGCATCCTTCCGTGTAACCTCGTGTCATAGCGTGAAGCGCCGCACCCGTGCGCGGCGAGGCGCGAACCGTCAAAGACACTCGAGGGAGGAAGATGTTCGTTATCTTCATCGTCCTGCTCGTCGGCACCATGCTGGTGCAGGGCTACCTACGTAACACGTACGGCAAGTGGCAGCGCGTGCAGGCCGCCTCCGGGCTCTCCGGCGCCGAGACGGCACGCACGATCCTCGACGCCAACGGGCTGAGCGACGTGCGGGTCGTCGAGGTGCCCGGGCAGCTGACAGACCACTACGACCCTCGCAAGAAGGTCGTGTCGCTCTCGACGGCGAACTTCCGCGGCGCCAGCGTCGCGGCCCACGCCGTGGCGGCCCACGAGGTCGGGCATGCCATCCAGCATGCCGGCGGCTACGCCCCGCTGAGGGTGCGCAGCGCGCTCGTGCCGATCGCGACCCTGGGCGCCAACTTCGCCCCCTGGCTGATCATCATCGGGGCCGTCATCGGCTTCCTGGGTCTAGTGCAGGTTGGCGTGCTGTTGTTCGGTGCCGCCGTGCTGTTCCAGATCGTCACGCTGCCAGTCGAGTTCAACGCCAGCAGCCGCGCCGCCAACCAGCTAAGCACGCTGGGCATCGCGACCCAGAGCGAGGTCGGCGGGACCAGGCAGGTCCTAAACGCCGCCGCGCTGACGTACGTCGCGGCAGCGGCTGGCTCGATCATGTACCTGCTGTACTACCTGTCGATGTTCATGGGAAGCCGCGACTAGCGGAGCGGCGAGACCACGGAGTCGATCGAGGCATCGCGGGTGGAGGAGCGGTTCCTCCACCCGCGATGCGCCTGGCGTCCTGACCTCAGTTGGCTGACCTGGCCAGCACCCCACACGTGCGCTCCAACAGGTCGGCAGGGTCCAGCTCCCGCGCCCTGGCCTCCAACGCCGTCCGCGTGTAGGTGTCGAGGCGCCCTTCGAGCATCCTGCCCAAGCGGCTCTGCCGCTCGACGTTGACGGGGGCTATGGGCACCCCCATCTCGTGACGCCAGGCCTTGGCGGCCGCCAACATGCTGTACGCCTCCTCGTGCTTACCCAGGAGGCTCAGGTACCACGCGGCGCCCTCGACGTACAGGACCTCGACGGCCGGCGCGCCCTGGCGCATGGCCAACGTCAGGCCGCGCGCCAAGCGCTCGCGGGCGGTGACGACGTCGCGCCGCGATAACGCGACGCGTGCCAGGTCGTAAAGGACGAACGAGGCGCCCCTGTCCTCGCCCTGTGCCTCGCGGACCGCCAGGGCTCTGACGCCCTCCGACTCCGCCACCTCGAGGTGCCCTCGCTCGATGGCGATCAGGCAGCGCCGGTGCCACACGTTGGCGCGGCCGCCCTGCAGGTCCAGCTCCTCGTAGATGGCCATGACCTCGTCAGCCAGCCTGGCTGCCTCCGACAGGTCTCCACGGTGCCACGCGCTGACGCTCAGGTTGTCGATCGCGAACGCGTAGCCGAGCGTGTCGCCGGCATCCTCAGCGAGGTCGCGGCTGCGCCGGTAGCGTTCCTCCGCCTCGTCGTGATGCCCCATGTCGAGGGCGACGTTGCCAAGGCTGAGATACGTGTTCGCCTGTGCCTCGAGGTCGTTGGTCTTGAGGGCCAGCTCGAGGCTCTCACGCATAGACCGCTCGGCTACCTGGTAGTCGGCCGAGTTCTGGGCGATGGCTCCCAGGGTTCGGAGCGCGACGATCGAGGAGGCGTCGTCTCCTAGCCCCTTCGATACCTCCAGGGCGGTCTCTAGCTGGGGCCGGGCGCCCTTGAGGTCACCCTGGCGCCACGCCAGCACACCGTCTGCGAGCATCGCGGCGCCGCGCAGCGCGGGAGGGGCGTCCGAGCCGGCGGCCAGCCCGCGCCCGAGCCAACGCCTGCCCTCGCTGAGGGCACCGACGCGGTGCCAGTACGGCCGCAGGTCGGCAGCCAGGCGCAACGCCTCCGTTGCCATGCCACGGTCGAGCAGCGTGCCGAGCGCGGCGCGTAGGTTGCCGTCGGAGGCCCGCAGGCGCCTGAGCCAGTCGTGCTGCTCCGCCCCGCGCAGCCCGTCGCCCGCTATGCCGCCGAACACCACGAAGTACCGGGCATGACGGAGGCGCAGGGCGTCGTGGTCCGGCAGCTCCTCGAGCCGCTCCGTAGCGAACTCCCTGAGCGTCTCGAGCATGTGGTACGCCTCCTCTTCGGGAGACAGGCGCATCAGCAGGCTGGCGTCGACGAGCGAGCCGATGCCGTCGAGTAGGTTCGTGTCCGCCAGCACGCTCTCGACCGCGTCGAGGTAGGTAACGCCGTCGAATACCGCGAGCCGGGCGAAGAGCAGCTGCTCCGCCTCGACTAGCTGGTCGTAGCTCCAAGCGATCGTCGCCCGAAGCGTCTGCTGCCTCGCCGGGGCGTCCCTGGGGCCGCCGGTCAGGACCGGCAGGCGCCTCGTCATCCTCTCCAGCAGGGCCGCGGGAGGCAACGTGCGCACCCGCGCGGCGGCCAGCTCGATCGGCAGCGGCAACCCGTCCACGCGGCGGCAGATCTCGATGACGGCGTCCACGTTGTCTGCGTCCAGGCTGAAGCCCGGACTGACATCGTCTGCGCGGTCGACGAAGAGGCGCACGGCATCGAACTGCATCGCGTCCTCAGGTGATATCTCGATCCGCCTCTCTGGCAGCCCCATCGGCGGCACCGAGAAGGCGACCTCGCCTCGCGCTCTGAGCATCTGCCGCGAGGTGACAAGCAGCTTGAGCATCGGCGCCTTCGACAGGAGGCGAGATAGGAGCGGGACCCCGCCAAGCAGCCCCTCGAAGTTGTCGAGTATCAAGAGCATCTTGCGGTCAACTAGCGCGTCGACTAGCCGCTCCTCTGGGCCACCTGACTCGTTCTCGCGCACCTCGAGGGAGGCGAGGACTTCGCCGGCTAGGAGGTCTACGTCCCTCACGGCGTCGAGCGATACGAAGACCACGCCGTCTGGGAAGCTGTCCTCCACCAGGCCGGCGACCTCGATGGCCAAACGGCTCTTGCCGATGCCCCCCGGCCCGTGCACGGTGACGAGCCGGACCCCTGGGTCGGTGATCGTCCCAGCCAGGCTCGAGAGCAGGTCGGAGCGCCCGACGAACGACGTGGGCGGTAGCGGCAGGCGGGGCGGCGTTGGCTTGACGACCTGCTGGTCGTGGTCCGCTAGCGCTGGCCATGCCGCGCCCGTGCCGCGCCGCCGCCTGCCAGGTGGTGTCGGCGACTGCTTGGGCGGCTCCTGGGCAGGTGGCCGCGCCACCGTCCTCGGCGGTGGGCTGTGGAAACGCTCGGTGGCCAGGGCCGCGAGGTCCTCCGCCAGCAGCTCCGTCAGCTCGGTCGGGCTCTCGTAGCGCCGGTACGATGCCCGGCTCTCGGCGCGGATGCGGTCCAGGAACGCGGCCAACCGCGGCTCGCGCTGCGGTGCCGGCTCGAGCACGTATAGGAGGGAAGGCATGTCGGACGAGAGGTCGTACTCCTCCTCGAGGCCCGAGACCGTGGCTCCGGGCGCGACCCAACCGTACGACTCACCGTAGATCCCGACGAACACGTCGCTTTGGCTCAGGTACGAGCGGTAGACCTCGGCCGGTGGGTGCGGCCTGGCGCCCTCCTCGAACATCACCGGGGTGAGGCGCAGGCTCTCGATCGCCGACCTGACCGCCCGCCTCTCGGGGGCAAGCTCGCCGAGCGTGGAGGACACGAACACCCGGATGCGCCTATCGGGTGTGAGGATCGCCGGCGGCGGCGCGGAGACGATCGGCGCTCGCGCGCGAACAGCAGGTCCCACCGTAGCCGCTGCGATGCCGGCGCCGACCGCCCGCTTCTCCCGCCTGTCGGCCAGGAACCGGGCGATGTTCGTGAGGTTGGCGAGTATCGTCACGACGACGCCAACCACGGTGATGACCGCTATCGCCTCGCTCATGAGCGCTCCGGGACCCGCGGCCAGACGCATGCCAAGACAGGGACTGGGTCTTGGTGAAGATTCTACGCGCGTCCGCGCCGAAGGGTGCGTGGACGCTGGCTACTGTCTGCTCAGGCGACGTCCTGCAAGGCCAGCTCCATGGTCATCGCGGCCGTCTCGACCTCGTCGGCCGTCACGATGAGTGGCGGCGCGATGCGGATGACGTTGCCTCCCATGCCGCCCTTGCCGAGGATCAGCCCGTGACGCCGCGCTGCCGCCACGAACGCGCTGGCACGGGCGGCGTCGGGGCGCTTGGCTTCGTCAACGAACTCGATGGCCTGCATCAGGCCCATGCCGCGTACGTCGCCGACGAACGCGAAACGCGACTGCATGCGCTCCAGGTGACGCCTCAGTGTCGCGCCCTGCCTGGCCGCGTTCTCCACCAGGCCGTGCCTCTCGATGTACTCGACCGTCGCGAGAGCGGTCGCCATCGCGACGGGGTTGCCGCCGTACGTCGAGAGCGTCAGGTGGTCGACGGCCGCGGCGATCTCGGGCGTGGTCGTCGTGATCCCGACCGGGTAGCCGTTGGCTACGCCCTTCGCGAAGGTCATGATGTCGGGCTGCACGCCCCAGTGACCTATCGCGCACATGCCTGTCCCCGTGCGGCCCCAGCCGGTCTGCACCTCGTCGATGATGAGAAGGCCACCCGCCTCCTCGATGATCGGCTTGACCCGCCTGAAGTAGTCCTGTGGTGCGACGACGAAGCCGCCGACGCCTTGGACGGGCTCGGCGACGAAGGCGGCTATGCGCCCCTCCGTAGAGGAGCCGATGACGTCCTCGACCTCGGACACGCACAGGTCGAGGTACGCCTCCTCGCTCATGCCTGCGGGCCGCCTGTACATGTTCGGGTTGCGGACGTGCTTGATGTAGCCGTCGTACACGAGGCCGCTTCGCCACGGCGCCTGGCCCGTGAGGCTCATCGCCGTCTGGGTCCTGCCGCTGTAGCCGTGGCGCAGGGCGATCACGTCGGTGCGGCCCGTGTACATGCGTGCGGTCATGATCGCGGTCTCGTTCGCCTCCGTGCCGGAGCTCGTGAAGAAGGACACCGAGAGGTTCCCCGGCGTGACGTCGCGCATCTTCTCTGCGAACGCGACCGTGGCCTCGTTGATGAACAGGGTGCTGGTGTGCTGGGTGCGCCTCAGCTGCCTGACCGTGGCCTCGGTCACCTCTTCGTTGCAGTGGCCGACGGAGACCGTCAGGATGCCACCGAAGAAGTCCAGGTACTCGTTGCCCTCGACGTCGTAGAGGTACATGCCGGACGCGCGCTCGACCGCCAGCGGCTCGTCGCCGTAGAGCTGCAGCCTGCCGACGACCGGGTACATGACCTGGTCCTGCCTGGCCCTCAGCTCTCTGGTCCTGGCGCCCGCGCGCCGCTCCTCGTTGCTCGTGGCGGTGACGTCTGCCATCTGGGTAGCCCCTCCCGAGACAACGGCCTCTGCCTGGGGTCGCTGCCCGCGGCCGCTTGCCGCGCCCGTTGGCACCGAAAGTACCAGATGACCGCCAACGCCGTCGCAGGGCTCGAGGCTTGGGCGCCGTCAGATCCCGAGGTAAGCGCGCTTGATGGTCGGGTCGTTCATGAGCTGATCGGACGGGCCGTCAAGCACGAGGTGCCCGTTCTCGAGCACGTACGACCTGTCGCTGATCTTGAGCACCTGCCTGACGTTCTGCTCGACGAGCAGGATGGGCAGGCCGGTCTCGGAGACGCGCCTGATGACCGCCATGACCTCCTTGACCAGCAGAGGCGCCAAGCCGAGGCTAGGCTCGTCCATGATCAGCACGCGCGGGTGGAGCATCAGCGCCCGCCCGATCGCCACCATCTGCTGTTGGCCGCCAGAGAGCGCCCCCGCCATCGAGCGCCGTTTCGTGTGCAGGTCGGGGAAGAGCTCGTAGACGGTGTCGAAGCCCTCCTGCCTGCGCGCCCGGGCCGGCTTCAGGTAGGAGCCGAGCGAGAGGTTCTCCTCTACGCTCATGCTTGGGAAGAGCTGCCTGCCCATGGGTACGTGCGCGAGGCCGCGCAGTGCCAGTTCGTGGGGCGTGAGCCCCCCGACGTCCTGGCCGGCTAGGACGATGCGCCCCTTCCAGGGCCTGATCATCCCGGATATCGCGCGCAGGATGGTGGACTTGCCGCTGCCGTTGCCGCCTACCAGCCCGACCAGCTCGCCCTGATCGACGTGGAGGCTGACGCCGAACACGACCTGTAGCTCGCCGTACCCGAGCTCGGCGTCGATCACCTGCAGGACAGGTGTCGTGCCCGTGGTCTCAGTCATCCTCTTCCACCCCGAGGTAGGCCTCGATGACGCGTGGGTCGTCGGTCACCTCTTGAGGCGTGCCCTCCGCGATGCGCTCACCGAACGCCAGGACGACGACGTGGTCGCAGAGCTCGGTGACGGCCTGCATGATGTGCTCGACCATGACGATGGCCATCCCTGAATCGGCGAGGCCGCGCACGAACGTGATCATGTCGCGCAGTGCGGGCGGGTTGAGGCCCGCCATGAGCTCGTCGAGGAAGAGGACCTTGGGGTCGAGCGCCAGCGCCTTGGCGAGCTCGAGGCGTCTGCGCCTGGCGAGGTTGAGGTCCGAGGACGGTTGCAGCGCGCGGTCCAGCAGCCCGACCTTGTCGAGCGCTGCTCTGGCGCGCTCCTCGGCTACGCGCCTGTCAGACGTGTGCAGGAACGCCGGGATCAGCACGTTCTCGAGCACGGTGAGGCCCTCGAACGGTCTCTCGACCTGGAAGGTGCGGCCCATCCCTAGGCGCGTGCGGGCGTAGGCAGGCAGCTTGGTGACGCGCCTGCCGAACAGCGTCACCTCGCCGGTCGAGCGCACGTGGCCGGTGAGCGCGTTGAAGAGCGTCGTCTTGCCCGCGCCGTTGGGGCCGATGAGCCCGATGATCGTGCCCTCCTCGACGGTGAGCGTGACGTCGTTGACGGCCATGTTCCCGCCGAACGTCACCGTCATACCCTCAGCCCTGAGCGCTGCGGGCATACCGCCTCCTCACCAGCCAGCGTTGAGCCTCGCCGAGTATCCCTGACGGCGCGAACAGGACCACCACCACGATCAGCGCGCCGTAGATGAGCAGGTTGGCCTCCGCGAACACGTTCCTGAATAGCTCGGCGGCGACCGTGATGAGGGCCGCGCCGATGAGCGGTCCGAAGAGCGTGCCGCGGCCACCGATGATCGCCACCAGCGCGATGCGCACCGACAGGTGGATCTCGAACAGGGGCTGCGGCTGCAGGGCCGACAGGACGATGCCGTACAGACAGCCGCCTAGGGCGGTGAGCGCGCCGGAGATGGCGAACGCCCACAGCTTGACCGCCTCGGGGTTGATGCCGGCCGCCTGGGCCGAGGGCTCGTCCTCGCGCACCGCTCGCATCTGGTAACCGAGGCGGCCGCGCGTCACGACCGCGGCTATGGCCAGCACCATCACCAGGTAGACGAGCGCCACCCAGAACTCGACGCCGCGGTCGAACAGGTCGAGGCCGAACGGCTCCTTGAGGTCGAAGATGAACAGGCCGATGGCGCCGCCTGTCAGTCCGCGCTCGTTGATGGCCACCAGCCGCAGGATCTCGGCGACGGCGATGCTCGCCAGCACGAAGTAGGCGCCGCTGAGGCGGAACGTCAGCTTGCCCCACAGGAACGCGATCAGGGCCGCCAGGCCCATGGCGAGCAGGGCGCCCCACCACGGCGCCAGTTCCCACCTGGTGCTCGTCACCGCGATCGTGTAGGCGCCGAGGCCGACGAAGGCTGCGTGCCCGAGCGAGGTCTGGCCCGTCCAGCCGCCCAGCAGGTCCCAGGCGGTTGCCCAGCCGGCGAGCAGCATGAGGTTGATGCCGAGCGTGCGGTAGTCGGGCAGCAGCAGGAACCAGGCGAGGCCAGCGAGCGCTACCAGGCCGAGGCGAAGGTAGCTCATACGCGCTTCGTCTCTCGGCCGAACAGGCCCTGCGGGCGGAACAGGAGGACGAGCAGGAACGCGAACAGCCCGTAGGCGTCGCGGTAGCCGGAAGATAGGTAGGAGGCGCCCATGAACTCGACGACGCCGAGCAGCAGGCCGCCGCCGATCGCGCCGGGCACGCTGCCCATGCCGCCCAGGACGGTGACGACGAACGCCTTGAGCGTGTAGCTCGAGCCGACAGTCGGGATGGCGAAGAGGAGCGGTGCGAGGATGACGCCGGCCGCCATGGCGAGCGCCATGCCAAGCCCGAACACCAGGGCGTGGACCTGCCTGGTGTTGACGCCTACGAGCTCGGCGCCCAGGCGGTTCTGCGCCGTGGCACGGACCGCCCTACCGGTCTCGGTGCGCGTGAGTACGAGCCACAGCGCCGTGATGGCGACGACCGTTATGACGCCGGCGATGAGCTGCGCGACGGGCAGCCTCACGCCTGCCAGGCTGACGGTGGCGGTCGCGTAAGGAAGATAGATGGATCTCGGCTCTGCTCCGAAGAGCAGGAACAGCGTGTTGGCGATGACCAAGGACAGCCCTAGCGTCGCGAGGAGCGTGCTGTCGCCTGGCGCGTCGATGAGCCTTGACAGCACGACGCGCTGGACGATCCAGCCGGTGATGAGCCCGGCCGGCACCGCGATGAGCAGCGAGACGTACGGGTCGATGCCGAAGTCGGCGAACAGGGCGATCGCCAGGTACATCCCGATGGCGACGAACTCGCCGTGGGCGAAGTTGATGACCCGCATGACCCCGAAGATCAAGGAGAGACCTACGCCGATAAGGGCGTAGATCCCTCCTATCAGGAGTCCACCGGTGAGGTTCTGTAGGAGCGGAACGAGTCCGTCCAAGCGTCTACCTCGTCCCGCTCCCTAGGTACAAGTTCAGCGGGCGTCCCAGGCCGGTGTCTCGAGCATGGGGTTCACGACCTGCCCGTTGACGTAGACGGTCACGAACTCGCCGCCCTGCACCTGCTGCGCGACTGCCGGGAGGCGTGCCTGGTTCTGGTAGCCCTGGTAGTCCGAGAACGAGATCGGGCCGTAGACGGTGTCGGGCATGTCGGTAGCGTCCAGGGCGGCCCTGACGTCCTCTGGAGAGTACGAGGCCGCGCGGCTGAGGACGTCGACGGCGGTGATGATGCCGGCGTACGCCTGGGCGGCGTGGTAGGAGGGCGTGCGCCCGAGGACCTCGGTCAGGCGTGCGTTGAGCTCCTCGGCGCCGGGGTACGGCACCTCCGCCGTCCACATCGTCGCCGTGTACACGTACTCGGCGGCCGGGCCGGAGCCCTCGATGAAGTTCGGCAACGCGAAGCCGGCTGCGCCGCCCGCGAAGACCTTGGCGTCGAGGCCGACCTCCTGGATCTGGCGAGCGAGGGCGACCGAGTCGGCGGCGTAGGAGACCATGAACACGACGTCGGGCTCCTGGGCCGCGAAGCGGTTGAGGATGGGCCGGAAGTCCGGGCTGCCTGTCTGGTCGTAGTCCTGGCGCTCGAGGACCGTGTACCCGCGGTCGGCGGCGATCTCGTCGACGGCGTCGGCCACGGCCGTCTCGAACGCGCCGTTGCCGTGGATGGTCACGATCGTCTCGAGGAAGCCGTCACCGTTCTCGGCGTTGAGCTGGTCGAAGACGTTGAAGAGCACCTCGGCGTACGCGAACGAGGGCTGGTTGATGCGGTAGATCCACTCGGAACCGGGCCGCGTGATCGCGTCGTCTGACGACGTGAACACAAGGAACGGGCGCTGCTGACGGGTGTAGTACTGCGCGATGGGGTTCGTGATCGACGAGGAGTACGCGCCCATGGACAGCGGCACGCCACGGTTCACCAGGCGCTCCGCGGCCGCGATGGCTGCGTTGACCTCCGAGGTGTCGTCCTCCCAGATGACCTCGACGGGGGCGCCGTTGATGCCGCCCGCGGCGTTGACGTCCTCGAGCGCGATCTGCACGCCTGCCTGGTGCTGCTCCCCGAACTCGGCGAAGCGCCCGGTGATGCTGGTGATCACACCGATCTGGACGGGTTCTTGGGCCAGCGCGATGCCGGCCAGAGCGACGAGAAGAAGTGTTGTGACTCTAGACAACATGGTCCCTCCGGTTCCTGCCTAAGTGGTTTGGTTGCTTAGGGCTGGAGGGTAACACGGTCACAGGCCCCTGAACCTTGTCGCGAGTCATTGCCTGTACTACGGCTTACACTCTCTGGTCATGCGAGAGCCGCAGCGGTCGGGAGGGCGTGAGCGCGCATGTTGCTGACGATGCTCGGCGGCCTGGCGCTCTTCCTGCTAGGCGTCAACCGCATCTCCGACGCCCTCGAGTCCGCGGCCGGGCCGACGGCCAGGCGTTGGATGGCGGCAGCCACCGGGTCCCCTTACAGGGCTTTGGCGACGAGCACGGCGGTTGGGGCCATCACCCAGAGTGGCACGGCGCTGGCCGTCACGACGCTGTCGATGGTGGCCAGCGGCCTGGTCCCGGTGGCGGCGGGGCTCGCGATGTCCCTCGGGGCCAAGCTCGGTGCTACCGGGGCCATACAGCTCGCGGCGTTCAACGTCGGCGAGTACGCGCTGCCCCTGGTGGGGGTCGGCTTCTTCGTCTCGCTCTGGCGCCGCCTCAGGTCCGTCGGCGGTTTCCTCCTCGGCGTCGGGCTGCTGTTCCTGGGCCTGGGCCTGACCGTCGATGCCATTGGTGGACTGTCGCAGGGCGAGGTCTTCAGCCTCATGGTGCACGCCGCCGAGGCCCAGCCGCTGACCATGGTGCTCGTCGGAGCGGTCCTCGGCGCTGCGCTTGGCAGCGCCAACTCGGCGGCGGCCGTCGCCATCGGCCTGGTCGTCTCGGACGCCGTGTCGTTGCCGACGGCGTTCGCGCTCGTGGCGGGCGGCAACGTCGGCAGCACCTTCCTCCCGCTCGTCGTCTCGCGTGGCCTCGACTCCGCGGCTCAGCGCGTCGCGATCAGTCACGTCGTCGTCAAGGCCGCGTCGGCGCTGGCCGTCGTCTTCTTCGGCGACGAGCTCATGGACGCGATCGGCCTGCTGGGCGGTGACGGCGCCAGGCAGGTCGCCAACGCGCACACCTTCTTCAACCTGGCGGTGGCGCTCGTGTTCACGCCCGTGGCCGGCCTGGTTACGAGGCTCATCGAGCGGATCGTGCCGACGAGCGAGGACGACTCGAACCCGAAGTACCTGAGGCGCGACGCGCTCTCGGACCCGGACGTCGCCATCAAGCTGGCCCTACGGGAGACGGTGCGCATCAGCGACCAGGTGGCCGTCATGTCGGAACTTGCCGTCGGTTACGTCGATACCGGCAAGTGGGACCCTGCCCCCATCGAGGGCCGCGAGGCCAAGACCGACAGGCTGACGCGCGAGGTCGTCGACTACCTTGCGGACCTGAGGCGCTCGACGGACGAACAGGACGCCGCGTCGGAGCGCCTGCTGCTCGTCGCGACCGAGCTCGAGAACATGGGAGATCAGATACGGCGCCTGTACCGCCGCGAGGAACGCCTCCGCAAGGAGGGTGTCGAGTTCAGCGAGCGCGGCAGGTCCGAGCTGGCGGAGACCGGCAAGATGGTGATGGATCGGATGCGCCTGTCGTTCACGGCCCTTGCTACGGGTGACCTGGCCATGGCGCGGCAGGTGATCGAGGGTAGGGCGGAGCTCGAGGAGCACGTCGCGAAGATGCGGGTCGCGCACCTGGCGCGGCTCGAGGAGCGGCTACCCGAGTCGCGGGCGTCGAGCTCGCATCACCTCGAGGTGCTCACGCTATTCAGGCAGCTCGACGCTAGCATCACGCGGGTCGCCGGCTGGATCCTCCAGATCTACGCAGCCTGAGGGTCAGCGGCGCGGCGCGTCTGGAGTGGCATGCTAGAGGCCGAGGTAGAGGTGGGAGACGCGAGGCACCCTAACTACCCGGCGCCCGAGCACAGCTTCGCCCTGCGGCTAGACCACGACCTGGCTGTGAGGCTCGCCGAGCGGCACCTCGCTCCGAGCGTGTACGGGATCGTCGAGCGCGACAGGGACCGCCTCGGTCGCTGGGTTCCCTGGACGGCCGAGGCCACGCTCGACAGCGTCACACGACTGTTGACAGCCGAGCTGGAGCGCTTCGCCAGCGAGGGCAGCTGGCGCGGCGAGCTCTGCCATCAGGGGCGGCCCGTCGGCCAGCTCTGGCTCCACGACTGGGGTGGGCGCGGCGGCTCGACCGAGGTCGGCTACCTGATCGCCAAGGCGGACGAGGGCAAGGGGCTGGTGACGAGGGCGCTGCGCGGGCTCATGCGCCACTTCTTCGAGGACAGGGGCGTGGGCAGGGTAGCCATCGGCCTCGATGCGCGCAACGAGCGGTCGCTCAAGGTGGTGGAGAGGCTCGGGCTCAGGCCGGAGGCGGTACTGCGCCGGGTCATCTTCGTCGACGGCGAGCCTGCAGACCTGGCGATGTTCGGCCTGCTTCGCGAGGAGTACGAGGAAGCGCGAGGGGGCCAGGCGGCAGGGTACGCGCCGGACGCCAACGCGCGGCCAGTAGCAGGGACCGCGCGGTGGCCGGGCAGGCCGCCACGGTTCGCGCTCACCGTCGACGAGGCGGACGAGCTGTACATCGCTCTGTACGAAACGGATGACGCGGCCGCGCTCCACCAGCTCGTCCAGGAGAACAGGGAGCGGCTCGAGCCGTGGATGCCTTGGGCGAAGAACGCGTCTCCCGATGCCGAGCGGCGCTTCATCACCGAGCGGGCGATGCGGGCACTCGTGGACGACACGGGCCTCGAGGCCGGAATCTGGTCACGGGGCGACCTGGTCGGCTCGATCGGCCTTCACGACGTAGATCACCGCACCCGTAGCGCCGCGATCGGCTACTGGGTCGACGGCCGACATGAGGGCCGTGGCATCGTCACGCGCGCGGTCCGCGCCCTCGTGGAGCGCTGCTTCGCCGAGCCGTTGCTCGGTGGCGAGCCGTTCGAGCGCCTCGAGATCAGCGCCGACGTACGCAACCACACCAGTCGGCGCGTGCCGGAGCGGCTCGGCTTCGCTTTCGAGGGTGTTCTCAGGCGTCACAACCTGGGCGGCTACACCCCGGATTCTGCCGTGTACGGGCTGCTGAGGAGCGAGTGGGAGGAGGCCCGGGCGGCCGCTCCCGCGCCGGCCGCCGAGGTCCTGAGCGAACAGGGGAGGGCGTGACCCTCCTTCGTCCACCCACGCCGGTGGCACCCATGTCTCATGTGGTAACCCTAGTCTCAACGTCTAAGCATTGACCTACGTGCCCCCGGGGCGAGGTGCCCGAGAACGGGTAACAGGTCGAAGCCGCCCGCCGGGGACTCGATCTCGTTCGCCGGCTCTGAATACCAGGAGGTCGGCTCATGGAGCGTCAGGGCAGAGACAGCATTCGCAAGCAGACGAGGCGCCTCGAGGAGCTCGAGGGCAGGACACGCGACTTGGACGGTGCCCTCGACTACGAGGATAGAGCCGCCTATGAGGCCCGTCACCGCGAGGAACGCGACGCCCGGCTCGCCCAGGGGCATGGCGAAGCCGAGCTCGACGAAGCGGTCGACGAGTCGTTCCCGGCCTCGGATCCCGCTTCGCCAGCCCGGAACCATGAGGACGGTTCGGTCAACGACGTCAGGCGCCGGAGCTTCGAGCTGGACGACGCACTCGATGACACGTTCCCGGCCAGTGACACGCCGGCGATACTCACTCCGCGACGCGACAAGAGCTGAACGCTGGATCGCTTGACCGCCTGGGCGTGACCGGTCCTCGCCGGCCTGCCGCCGTGCTGGCTAAGGGCTTGACGACCCCTCCCCCCCAGGGGTAGGCTACCGGCATGGACAACCAGACCAGGCTCGAAGTCACAGGCATGAGCTGCAACCACTGCGTCGCCGCGGTCAAGGGCGCTCTCGAGAAGGTGAAGGGCGTTCAGGTCGCGACAGTTGACCTGGCCCATGGCACCGCGACCGTCACGGGGAGCGCGGACCCGACGGCACTCGTCGCTGCCGTGCAGGAGCAGGGCTACCGCGCCGAGGTGCGTTGATGGCGGACCCCGTTCAAGGATCCACCGTAGGGATGCAGGGAACCATGGCGCCCGACCTGGCGCCACACTGCCTGCATCTCGACCCACAGACCCGCGAGCAGGCCGCGCTGCGGCTCAAGAGCGTGCGTGGCCATGTGGAGGGCGTGCTGCGCATGCTCGAAGACGACGGCGTCTACTGCGTCGACGTCCTCAAGCAGCTCAGCGCTGTTCAGGGGGCCATGAAGAAGGTCTCGGAGGCGGTGCTCAGGTCCCACGTCCGGGATCACGTCGTGACGGCCTCGCAGCGTGGCGACACCGACCGCATCGTCGACGAGCTGATGGAGGCCCTGAAGTACAGGGCTTGATGCGATGATCCAGATGCACACAGGGTCTGAGCGCGCCGTCGCAGACGACGCGCGGACGGCGACCGCGGACCTGTCGGTCGCGGGCATGACGTGCGCCGCATGCGTGGCGCGCGTCGAGGGTGCGCTCGGCAAGGTCGACGGCGTCGTGCAGGCGAACGTCAACCTGGCGACCGAGCGCGC
>CAZFAQ010000011.1:0-64200 GCA_964517055.1 uncultured bacterium
GAGTGAGGAGCCCCGACGCTCGTTGGGCTGTGGGTCATCAGCTTGCCCTTGGTGTTGCCGCTGAGGCCTGTGGTCAAGTAGACTGGCTATTCGCGTCGGGGCGTAGCGCAGCCTGGTAGCGCACATCGTTCGGGACGATGGGGTCGGAGGTTCGAATCCTCTCGCCCCGACCATTGTTAAGAGTCGCGACATATGCGACATATGAGTCGCGACATCGCTAACGCAGAAGGCCCCGGCTCTAGCCGGGGCCTCTCGTTCACATCGGGAAGGCGAACCGGCGCTCTGGGTTCAGCGTAGGTCTAGCCCCTGGCGGATCTCGTGGACCTGTTGCGGCGTCAGCTCCTCGCCACGGGCGTCGGCGATGTCCGCGGTGTTGAAGGGCTCGCCGGCTTCGGCCACGTTGCCCCAGGAGCCTGCGACGTGGTTCAAGACCGCGGCTATCTGATCGTCGCTCAGGTGGCTCCACGCGGGCATGACACCAGAGTAGGTCTGACCTTCGATGGTGATCGGCCCCTGAAGCCCGTACAGCAGCACCCGGATGACGTATGCATCGCCGCCTGCCGCCTCGAGGAGACGGCCGTAGTGACCGGCCAACGGCGGGAAGACCCCGGCCAGCCCGGCGCCTTCCGCCTGATGACAACCGACGCAGTTCTGGTCGTAGACGACTCCGCCGTCGGCCGCGCCAACAGGTGCCTGCGCCGCAGCCAGTTGCGCTATGATTGTGCTTGGACCCGGCGTCACGCCGTACCCGTAGACGGCCAGCAGCGACATGGCGGCCAGCGCCCCGCCGAGCAACCAGCCAATCGGTCGTGCGAAACGGTAGGCGGAGAAGGTCGTGAGTGCGGCCATGACCACCAGCAAGAAGTGCTCTGCGAAGTGGAGCAGCGGCCGGGCGACGATGAAAGGGTAGGTCGTCGGCCACATGGCGAACATGATGGCGACGGGCGCCAGGATCGCCGGTATGAGCCACGCGTCGCGGCGCCGTGGGTCCTCGCCCTCGACCGGGACGAACGTGCGCGCGGCGGCGATGCCGTAAAGGCTGCCGGCGACGAGGAAGAAGAAGTGCTGGAAGTGGTGGTCGGGAACCGTGAGGTGGGGCCGGAACATCCCCACCGCGATGGGGACCGTGCCGAGGGCCACGAGGGCGAGGCTGCTGGCAAGCGTGCGGCGCCTCATCGCGTCTCCGGAACGAGGTCAGATGTCGTCGGCGCTTCCGGCGCCGGTCGCTCCGCTCGCCATAGCCGCGAGGCCTCAGCGGCACAGACCCCAAGACCGACGAGAAGCAGGATCGCTCCGACGGACCCGAGGGCGGCCAGAGCCGGTCCCGGCTCGGGCTGGACCGCGTACCGACGTGGCACCCCGGCCGCACCGGCCAGATAGAACGAGGTCAGGAACAGCGCGATCCCACCGAAGACTGTGAGGCTGATCAGCCACCGAGTCCCGCGGGGAGTGACACGTCCTCGCCGCCGCTCCAAGAGCAAGAAAGCCCAGCCGAGCGCGAACAGGAACGAGGCGCCAAGCAGGTACCCGTGGAAGTGTGCAGGCACCCAGAGCGTGTTGTGGAAGAACACGTTGAACTGGATCGTGGCGTCCAGCAGCGCCCCCACGCCCCCGAGGATCCAGCCTGCCAGACCGGCGAACAGGAAGATCGTGCTCAGCGCCCAGCGGACCCCAGATCCGTAGATCAGGAGCACCCCGCCGTACACGGTGACCACCGCGACCGGGAACGCCGACAGGTAAGAGGCGACTTGGCCGATGTAGTTGAAGGCGGCCGGTTGGGCGAAGTCCATGTAGAGGTGATGGGAGTAGTTGATGAGGATGAACGTCATCGTCCCCCACCAGCCGATCACGAAGACCGGCGAGGTCTTCCACTTCCTGTCGGTGTAGTGAGGCAGGCCGACGTACACGAAGGCGACAAGCATGTAGATGATGATGTTGGCGAACTCGTGACCGAAGAAGTAGGTTGCGTTCTTGGCCCACAGGGGGTCGAGGCCGACGCCAGGGTCGAGCCAGCGGACCAGCATCGGGACGCCGAGAAGCATGGCGGCGACGGCCGCCAAGACCCCGTTGAACGAGGTGACAGCGGCCGCGAGCATCTGCGGTGGCGGCGGCTCCCGACCGGACTCCTCGAACGCCTTCCGGTGGAACACCAGGTCCCAGGCGAACGCGCCCCTGAAGCCGCCGAACCGTCGCAACAGGGCCTCGAGGACCTGTAGGCACCACACGGTCCAGCCGAGCGTGACGAACACCATCCCGATCAGGAACGCCCCTATGGACCAGTACGGCCAGGTGGCGTTGACGAAAGGCAAGGGGTAGAGGAAGGTCCAACCGGTCCCGAACTTGCCAACCAAGGTCGAGAGCAGCACCAGCACCACACCGGCGACGATGAGCCCGTATGCCCAGTACCCGAGCCGTAGGCTCAGGGTCACCTCACGGCTGACGAAGTACCAGATCCCGCCCATGCCGCACATGACGAGGGCCGTGATCATGCCCGTGCCATGGAGCGTCATGAGTGCGTAGAAGTAGTCGGGGCTGAGCCCGAGCCACCCTGCCTGAGCCATGCGCATAGCGAGACCGGCCAGCATGAGCAGGCCCACCACCGCCAGGCCGGTCACGAGGTAGACCACCATGAGGCGGCGGCCGCCTTTGTCTAAGGTCGCGACAGTCACCTTCTCACCTCACCTCGAAGCTGGCCTTCATGTCGTGATGATTGATCCCGCAGTACTCCAGACACCGCACCGTGTACCGGCCACGCTCGTTGAACGTGACGGCCAGCTCGTTGGTGTACTCGGGCATGGCCTGCACCTGACCCACGAGCTCGTTGCGTGGGTTGTAGATCGCGAAGCCGTGGTTGACGTCGGCTGCCGTCACGACGAACACGACAGGCGTGCCGTACGGCACCACCTCAGGCAGACCGGCGAAGCTGTACTGCCTGGCAACCACTGGGATGAGCGTCTCCGGTCCGTTGGCGGTCGCTGCCTCGCCCCTCGAGTAGGGGATGAACGGAAGCGTCAACGCTAGACCCGCCGCGGCCGCGGCGATCAGGAGCACGAACCAGAGCCTCCTGATGGCGTAGCCTCGAGGCTGAACCTTCGCGTAGTCTCGTTTCGGTCCGAGGGTCGACGCGGCCACGAAACCGAAGATGGCCAGCACGATGAGAGACAGGACCGCGTACGTGATGATGACCCTATCAGGCGGACTCATACGACCTCCGTACTGCGCACTAAGGCCACAGGTTCGGTCCCAGGTGTCGGGGCAGACACCTGAGTATGCTCCTCATCTAAGGGAATGACTAGCGCAAAATCTAGCTGTAGGACTCAATCATGGATGATCGCCACGGTGCAGCGCGAGACGCATACCAGCCTACCCGCCTCGTCCCTCACCTCTATATGCCAGACGTGGGTGCGGCGGCCGCGATGGAGCGGTGACGCGACGGCCGTCACTGTCCCTTCCGAGACCTGTCTGAGATGGTTGGCGTTGATCTCCAGCCCGACCGCTCGGCTACCGTCCGGCAGCCCCTGACTCGCGCCGACGCTGGCCACCGTCTCGGCCAGGGCGACGGAGGCTCCCCCGTGGAGGATCCCGTGAGGCTGATGGTGGACGGGCGTGACCGGCATGGTGGCTTCCACGCGGGTCTCCTCGGCGACGGTCACGACGATGCCGAGGGTCTCGAGCAGCGTGCCCGGCACGGTACCCAGGTAGCGGCGCCCGTCCGCGCCCGTAGCGCGCTTGTCGTCATGGGAAGGCATGGTGAAGGATAACGCCGGTGTCCAGCGCATCCGCTCCCGACCGTTCCCGGCCCGCAACCGCCTCGCGCTCGCGTCCTCCCACCTCGGCGTCCTTCGTCCTCCTGCTCATCACGGCCTTCGCCACCGGGATCGGGCCGGCGGCGCTTTTCTGGCTGTCGCGCTTCGGTCAGGAGCCGCCTGAGCGGCTACCGCTGGCGGCGATCCCCTTGCTGGGCGCGGTGCTGACCGGCCCGCTGACCGACCTCACGACGCGGCTCGATCGTCGTGCGGCGTTCACTTGGCTGGTCGTCGCGCTCGCGGTGGGGCTCTCGGTGTGCTTGGCGACGTTGCACTTGCCAGGCGCCGATGTTCGTTACCTGCTCTGTCCGCTGGCGGCCGTGACGTTGGCGGCGGTCCTCCGCGAGGTGCGCCCGGCCGGGCTGGCGCAGGCAGTGTGCGTCTACGTCGCCTGCACTCTCCTCGCCAACTTCACGCTCGACAGCTTCCTGCCCGTCGGCAGCTTCTTCCTCGTCAACGTCGGGACGCTCTTCTTCGGCGTGACCTTCACCCAACGAGACCGCGTACACGCGTACGGACGGCCGACCGTCTACCGCATGATCCTGTTCGCGGCGGTCGCCAACGTCGCGCTGGCCGCCGCACTCGGCACCCCTCTGCGCTACGTGGCCGTCAGCTTCCTCAGCATCGTGCTGGCGGAGAGCGCGGACACCGAGGTGTTCCACCGGCTGCGAGGGCGCCGTTGGCTGCGCCGCGTGGCGACTTCCAACGCCGTCAGCGCACCCATCGACACTGTCGTGTTCACGTTGCTCGCGTTCCTGGGCGAGGAGTTCGCCACGGTCGGTTGGCTGACCCAGGTGATCGTCACGGACGTGCTTGTGAAGTACGCGAGCGGGTTGCTTGCCGCCCTGGGCATCCTCACGTTGCTGCGCTCGACGATCGCGGAGAGGGCCCTGGTCGCCCCGGAGCCGCCCGACGCCTGACCCGGCACCGCCATGCGTGAGAGACTGAGGGCGATGAGCAGCGGAACGCTTGACTTCTTGAACGACCTGGTGGGCCGCGAGCTCGGCCCCAGCGACGCGGTGACCGTCACACAGGAGCGCATCGACGCGTTCGCTGACGCGACACTCGACCACCAATGGATCCACGTCGACACGCAGCGCGCGGCCGAGGGCCCCTTCAGCGGCACGGTCGGGCACGGCTACCTGACGCTCTCGCTGCTGGTACACCTGCTCACGACCACCGGCCTCTTCCCTACCGGCGTGACGGTCATCAACTACGGGATCGACAAGGTGCGGTTCCCGGCGCCGTTGCCCTCCGGTTCATCCGTCAGGTTGACCGGCCGCGTCGTGGACCTGCAACCCCGAGGTGAGGGGCGCGTCCTAGCCAAGATCGCATGCGAGGTGACTGCCGACGGCGCGTCCACGCCGGCGCTGGTCGCCGAGGTGCTCTACCTCTACATCGCCGACTAGGCGAGCAGCAAGGAGGTCTAGGCGCTCTCCACCGGTAGTCGCGCGCGTTCGACCTGACGAGCGATGCCCAGCGCCAGCTCCTCCTCGCCCGGCCTGGTAGCGATCATGAGCCCGACCGACAGGCCCGTGGCCGTCTGTCCGCAAGGCACGCTCGCCGCCGGGCAACCAAGGAAGTTGAATGGCGCTGTGTTGCGAAGCAGCAGGCCGTTCGCCATGAAGAACTCGGTGTCGTCCTCGAGATCCGCGATCTTCGGCGGCAGGATGGGGATGGTGGGCGCGATGACGGCGTCCACGCCGACGAGCTCGGGCCAGAAGCGGCGCCTGACGTCCTGCCTGGCGACACCGAGCCTCACGTAGTCCTTCGCCGGCCTGTCCGCGTACTCGACGACGCGATGCACGACGCGGGGGTCTACCTCGTCACCATGCTCCGTTAGCTCGCGCTCGTAGAGCGCCCACGCCTCGTGGCTCGCGAAGCTGCCGTAGCGCCTGAAGAGCGCGCCTGGCTCCGCGATGACCTCGAGCGGACCGGTCCTGACCTCGTGGCCCATGCCCTCGAGGAGCGCCTTGGTCGCGGTGAAGGCAGCCTCTACCTCGGGATCGAGGTCGTCCAAGAGGAGGGTTGTCGGCGCCAACAGCGTGAGCCGCTCCGCCGGCTCACCAAGCGGCGCGTGGTTCACAGCGGCCATGGCCGTGAACAACGCCCAGGCGTCGTCGCAGGTCCGCGCCATCGGCCCGATCGTGTCGAGGGTCGTGGACAGTGGCACCGTGCCAGCGGTCGGTACGAGCCCGTCGGTCGTCTTGAGGCCCACGCCGCCGTTGACCGCTGCCGGGATGCGGACGCTCCCGCCCGTGTCGGAGCCGACCGCGACCGTCGCCATGCCGTGCGCGACGGCGACGGCCGAGCCTGACGAAGAGCCGCCTGGCACCCGCTCGGCGTCGAGGGCGCACGGCGGCGTCCCGAAGTGCGGGTTGATGCCGACGCCGGAGTAGGCCAGCTCGGTCATGTTCGTCCGGCCCACCAGGACGGCACCGGCGGCGTCGAGCCTGGCAAGCACTGGAGCGTCCTCTGCGGCAGGCGGGCGGCTCCTGAGGAGGAGCTTGGAGCCGGAGGCGCTGACCTCGCCCTCCATGTCGACGAGGTCCTTGACCGCCACGGGCACGCCATGCAGCGGGCCACAGTCGATGCCGGAAGCGAACATCCGGCTCGCCCTCTCGGCCTGCGCGAACGCGCGCTCGGACGTCAGTTGCCGGTACGCGAGCCTGCCATGAGGGTGCTCGGCGACGCGCGCCTGGACGGCCTCCAGCACCTGCACGGGATCGAGTGTGCCCGACCGGTAGGCCGCGCCGAGGGCGGCCACGTTGAGCCGCGTGACGTCTCGTGCCATGCGGCACGATAACCCTGGGCGAGGACCCTGTCCCGGCCAGCGTTCCACGTTACGGCGGCCCGTAGTGGAGCCCTGATGGCGCTAGACTCGTGGCATGCAGAGGACCCGCCCAGAGCTCGAAGGCATGAACCATGAGGAGCTCGTCAACCGTGTCCTGGAGATGCAGGACATGATGCGCGAGGGGCTGGCCGTCCGCGACTCGCTGCACGCCGTTCTGAACACGGTGCTCAACGCCAAGGCCGACGAGGTCGCTCGTTTCGCCGACGCGCCGGACGCCTCACTTGACCCGGAGGAGCTCGAGCTCAAGCGTGCCTGGGCCGCGGCCCGCCACGCCGTCTCGAACCCGACCGGTGCCGCCAAGAAGCGGGCGCAAGCGGCCGCTGCCGGCTGAGCGTCCTCAGGCTTGCCAATCGACGACGTGCCACTCCTCGCCTAGCTCCTTGGCCAACGCCTCGAGCAGGCTGCGCGTGCCCATCTCGCGCATCCGAACACCGTCAGCAGCCTCGAAGAAGGCAGCCGACTCGACGAACCGCAGCACGGTGCCGTCCCCGTCCGGTTCGAACGTGATGGTCACCAGGGAGGTCGAGAAAGGCGTCTCGTCGTTCGACATCGAGTAGGCCATGACGATCCGCTGCAGCTCCCTGATGTCGAAGTAGCGAGTCTCGTTGGAGATCACCCCGAGCTCGACAGGCGCGTTGAGGGCGTTGAACCTCGCGTGCTCCCTACCGCCAACTCGGAAGTCGAGGCCGTACTCGATCACCTCGAAGCCCTCTCCCTCGGCGAACCAGCGCCGTTTCACCTCCTGGTCGGAGAACGCGTTCCACACCTTCGCGACGGTCGACGCGTAGCGCCTCTGGATCGTGAAGCTGCCGTGCACCACCTCGTTGCGAACTGCCGTTGTCGTCATCTCGTGCCTCCCTCGCGCGTGGTCAGTCGCCACGCTTGGCTCCCTCGTCTAGAACCCCCACCTGGCCCTCTGCCTGGTCTTGGACAGGATCGTGGGCAGGGTCGTGGGCAGGGTCCTCTCCTAGGACCTTCGCCAGCCGGTCGAGCTTGCTCTCCTGCCGCCTCCTCCTGGCGCCTATCCAGGCATGAGCGACCGCCAGGCCGTCGTCCTCCAGCCGACACACGCGCACTCGGCCCTTCTTCTCGGTCGAGACGAGGCGCGCACCTTCGAGTACCTGAAGGTGCTGAAGCACTGCCGCCAAGGTCACCCCCAGCGGCTCCGCGATGGCGGAGACGGAAGCCGGTCCCAGCGCCAAGCGCTCGACGATGGCTCGCCTCGTGCCGTCGCCGAGGGCATCGAAGACAGCGCTCGAACGCGTACGCTGAAGCATCCGCTAAAGTATGCGGCACCTACGGTACGTAAGTCAAGCCGCCACTAAAGTATCGGTTCGGCCTGCCCGCGCGCCCCGTCGCTCGTTCGTAACCTTGGCGCCGCGCTCCGGGCGCAACGACGTGCGATCGTCGGCCGAGAAGCTGCTCACCCGCCGGCCACCGGACGGCCCAGACGCACGGGCGTCGCCCTGCCCGGTCTACTCACCGTCGCAAGCGAGTCGACCGGCACGGCGCCGAGCTCCAGCAGCGTCGCGTGCACCTCTGCGTGG
Source organism: uncultured bacterium (assembly GCA_964517055.1). GTDB lineage: Bacteria > Deinococcota > Deinococci > Deinococcales > Trueperaceae > DASRWD01. Next base: position 8,208 of record CAZFAQ010000011.1, read on the forward strand.
TGCTCGTAGTAGAAGACCAGCATGGCCCCGGCCTCGACGTTGTTCGCGAGGCGGCCGAGGACCGTGAACACGGCGCTAGACGTCAAGCTCGGCGACGAGTTCACGGTCCTCGGCGGCGGCGCGGTCACGATCTTCGACGGCCGGGTCAGCTTCTCGAACGCTGCCGACGCAGGCGACCACGACATCATCGCCCTCTCAGGCGTGACAGTTCACGTGCTGCCGCGGCACTACGGCTTCGACCCGGCGACCATGCAGCTCGTCAGGCCGAAGCGGTGACAGTTCGGGGACAGGTCGAGGGGCTTGCCCTGGAGTGATCCAGGGACGAATCAGACAGGCGACGAGCGACCGAGCTAACCGGAGATGGGCGACCGAGCCTACCGGCACCGAACGGAACAGGCCCGACCGAGGAACTTCGTCCTGGTCGGGCCTTTCGTTGGCTCGGCGGGTAGGATTCGAACCTACGACCAATCGGTTAACAGCCGATCGCTCTGCCACTGAGCTACCGCCGAAAGCGGGCCGCATCGCGGCTTGGGCCGCGCTGCAACGGGCGCCAGTCTAGCAGAGGGGCGCGCACAGCGTAAAGGAGATCCGGACGTCTGCGTCGGTCGGTCCGCGGTGTGGCCGCATGCTCCCAGACCATGGGAGAGTACCCGACCATCCGCCCTACCATCTCGCCGCCGTGCTCAGATCACTGGGACGGGGCGCCAATGGCCCCAAACGAAGGGGTTAGCCCTTGGGAAGTCGCCACTCGCCTGCATCATCTTGACGAATCCTGCATATCGGAGTATGATTCTCTTTATCAGCGCGCCGCGGGGCGCGCTTCCTTCGTTAAAGGACCCTGAGGTGTTCGAAAGTGGGACCCCGAGATGTTCAGGGACGACGGCCCCTGTCAGGCTGCGAGCGCCAGCCGCGTCACAGGTCCTCCCACGTGACCCCTGGCGTCTCCAGCACCAGACCAGGACCGTAGGCGCTGGCCGGCGTCTGAAGCCCGGGTACCGCGGTGCCGCCCAAAGCCTTCTCGACGATCGCCAGAGAAGAGGCGATGGTCCAGTCGACGGCACCTTCCGGGCCGTGCAACCTGGCAGCGGCCCTGCGACCGCTATCGTCCCGGACCTCTGCCCACACGCGTGTACTTGACCTTGTGCGCTGGCTCGGGGTCGAGCCGCCACCCGCTACCCTCCCCAGGAGGGACCGGAGCGCCGGCGGCGCGAAAGCCCACCGCAAGCTACGCGAGGTCACGTAGGCCAACCTGAGCAGCGCAGGCAACGCCACGTACGCCTCTATGTCGACGATACCGGTCGTGCGGTACGCCACGAGGGTATCGGCCGCCTGGTAGCGGACAGCGGTGACGGGGCCACGTCCGAAGTCGATCTTCATCGTCGTCGGCCCGCCGGCTTCCACGACCTGACCGTCCCTGATCACCCTGTCTGGAAGGTGCGCCAGGCCGATCATCGTCCGCTTGGTACCGGGAGGCAGTCCAGCTGGGCCCGTCGTCTGCAGACCGAGACGAAGTCGCGTCGCTGCCGGCAGGCGTCCCTGCAGTTCCGCTGCCAGGCAATCGGCCGGCACCGAGTCGAGGCCAGCCCCAGGCATCAGCATCACGCCGCTGTCCTCGGCGGCAGATGCGTAGCGCCCCATGCCGATCAGCACGTCCATCTCTCCCGTGATGTCGACGTAGTGGGCGCCGACGTCCAGGCACGCCTCGACGAGCGGTCGATACGTCCTCACGAAGGGACCAGCCATGTTCAGGACGACCGCAGTACCGTTCAGGCCCGCGCGCACCTCGTTCGCGTCTGAGAGGGCGAAGACCCGAGACTCGACCCCCAGGGTCCGCGCCACGCCAGTGACCGCCGTTTCGTCGCGACCAGCCAGCACGGGGTGGAGGCCGCGACTGGTAGCGGCGCGCGCCGCCTCGGCTCCGACGAACCCGTTGGCGCCGTAGATGACCAGCGAGCCGACGCCTCTCTCGATGTGGCTCAAGCCGAGTCCTGGCGTGAACCCTCTGCCAGCTCGCGGTCGAACGCGGCCAGCATGCGAGCCGGCGCGACGGCGCGGTACGCCTCGATGAGCAGGCCCTCCACCTCTGTCAACGTCACGACAGAATCGAGATAGACGCCGAGCCATCCCCGGTGACCGACGTAGGGCGGCCTGAAGTACACGTCGGGCCGCTGCCCGACCAACGCCGCCTGCGCACCCTCAGGCGCGGCACACCAGAGGTGAGGGCGCCGGAGGTCATGGTGACCACTGGCGTGACAAGAGGCGAACTGCCTCTTCCCGGCGATGAACCAGGCCGGATGACCGTGGCTGAGGCGTTCCTCTGTCGCGATGTACGAGAGGCAGACGCTGCGCACCTGTTCCTCGGTGACCGCCATGGTCCGAGTGTATGGCCCCCGGACGGGAAGGGCCCGCGCCAGCCGTACCATCGGTCCATGACACTGGACGAGTACCAGCAAGCCGCGAGGACCACGGCGCTCTACCCGAAGGCGGCGCGCGTCCTCTACCCGACCCTGAAGCTGGCCGGTGAGGCGGGCGAGGTCGCCGAGAAGCTAGGCAAGCTCATGCGCGATGAGGCCTACGAGCCCGGTGCGGAACTGAGCGCGAGCCAGAAAGAGTCGCTAGCGGCCGAGCTCGGGGACGTGTTGTGGTACGTCGCGAACCTGGCAGCCGACCTGGGTATGGCCCTCGGCGACGTCGGGACGCAGAACCTTGCCAAGCTGGCGAGCCGCAAGGCTAGAGGCGTGATCCACGGCAGCGGCGACGAGCGCTGAGGTCGATGCCCGGCTGAAGGTCCTGGCTGCTAGGCGTTGTTGAGGGCCGGGCGTCGCCGCGCCAAGTGGATGCCGCGACCGGCCTAAGCGCTGGCCTCCACGAGCGCCTTGAGGACAACCGCCTGGTTGTGCTCGCGGTCTTTGGCGCCGAAAACCAACGTGACGCTGCCGTCCTGGCTCAGCTGCTTGAGCTTCTCCAGGTCCGGGCTGTCGTCGAGCTCGCCGCGGTAGCGTTCCGCGAACTCGTCGAAGCGCTTCGGGTCGTGGGAGAACCACTTGCGCAGGTCCTCGCTTGGGGCCAGGCTCTTGGCCCACCAGTCGATGCCGGCGCTGTCCTTGGTGACGCCCCGTGGCCAGATCCTGTCCACGAGCACGCGCATGCCATCGTCCTCGGCCCTGTCATCGTAAGCCCTCTTGATCTTGACCATGACGCGAGGTTAGCTCCGCGGGGGCCCTGAACCAGGGACCGCAAGGACGTCGACCGAGCAGCTCTAGGCTCCCGCCCATACGGCCCACGGTCACGGGCTCACTGCGCAGCTGCCGTTGCCTCCTCGACGACCTCGGCTCCGCCCATGATCTGCGTCACCCAGGCCTCGAACGCCATCATCACGGACCTGAGGAACTCTTCTGTGCTCTTCACCGACACGTTGCCCTCCATGTCGATGAGGTCGTCCGGCTTGAACGCCACGTAGACCTCAGGCTGGCCCATCGCCGGCACGTTCAGGTAGGCCAGGACGCTACGCAGGTGACCTTGTGCGACGGCCGTGCCTATGTTGCCGGGCGAGGTTCCCGCGACCAGCGCCGGCTTGCCGTCGAAGGAGTTGTCCTCCTTCGGCCGCGAGGCCCAGTCGATCGCGTTCTTGAGGACCCCGGGTATCGAGCGGTTGTACTCGGGCGTGACGAACATGAGCGCGTCGGCGGAAGCGATGCTGCGCCTGAGCTCCTTGACGCTGTCTGGCGGTGGGTTCTCGTCGTCGGCGTCGTAGTACGGCACCGCGTCGATCCGGACCTCGTCGTACTCCCAGTCCTCGGGCCCGAGCTTGCGAAGCGCGCGCGAGAGGCGGTGGTTGAACGACCTGTCCCTGAGACTGCCTATTAGGACGGCTACCTTGGTTGGCATCTTCGCCTCCTCGGCGTCACCGGCCGCTGGGCGGGCGACGTCTCGTGGCGCGACGATAGGCGAGCGGTCATGAAGGCGGTGAAGTGTCAGGTTACGGCGGTGAGACCCAGCTCCGGCTGGCTCGACTGCGTGTGGGCGCTCACCCGAGCAGACGTACGGGAAGCGCCGGCCCAAGTGGCCGGCGCCTACTACGTCGTTCGCGGTTGGCTACCTCACCCGCACTTGCTGTAGCCGCAGCTCTCGCACTTCTGACAGCCCTCCTCGAAGCGCAGCGGCGCCCCGCAGTCGGGGCAGCCCTTGCCCCTGTTGAGGACGTTCTCGACGCCCGCTGTCTCCAGTGCCACGGCGATGATGTCGGCCTTCGACGCCACCATGCGACCCTGGTACGTGCCGTACATGCCGCCGTTGATGCCGCGCAACGTCTTGATGATCGCCTCGGCAGGCACGCCGTACTGGAGCGCGATGGACACCACGCGACCCAGCGCCTCGCTGTCTGCGTTCGCCTCGTCGCCACCCTTGCCCGACTGGATGAACACCTCGGTCGGGAACTCGTCCTGCTTGTTCACGGTCACGTAGAAGCCGCGCTTCTCGCCGTTGGGCTCGAGCAGCTTGACCTTGTCCGTGAAGCCGGTCAGGCGCACGGAGCGCTCGAAGAGCGGCTCACCCGGGAGATGGTCGGCCCGTGCCATCGCGGCCCCCGCCTGCCGGCTAGCCGGCGAGGCCACCGCCACGGGTGGAGCGGTCGGCCGGCTGGGCGCATCGTTCGCGGTGGTGGGCCTAGAAGTGCCGTTGCCGCCATGGGAGGTCGCGCCGTTCGTGGTGGCTGACACCAGCGCCGGCTCCTTCTTGGCCTCAGACCTGTCGCTCGTCGTCGAGAGGACCTGGAACTCGCGCGAACCGTCGCGGTAGACGGTGATGCCTTTGCAGTGCGTCTCGAACGCCAACCTGTACGCCTCGTAGACGTCGTCGACGGACGCGGAGTTCGGCAGGTTGATCGTCTTCGAGATGGAGTTGGCGACCTTGGCCCCTCCGTCGAACGCCTGCTGGACCGTGGCCTGCATCTTGACGTGGTCGGCCGGAGTGATGTCGTGGGCGCATATCAGGACCCGCCGCACGTCCGCCGGGATGAAGTCGAGGCCCTGCACCGAGCCGTGGTTGTCCTGCACGGCCTTGACGACGGCGTCCCAGTCCCACTGATCGCCCTTGGCGTAGCCGGCAGGTGGACGGTGACCGTCGAGCAGCTCCTTGAACAGCGGGTGGATGAGGGCGTGGTACGTCGCTCCGATCTTCCTGTGGATGAACGGTGCGAACACCGGCTCGACACCCGAGGAGACGCCCATCAGCATGCTGGTCGTGCCCGTCGGCGCGACCGTCAGGATCGCGACGTTGCGGCGAGGCGTCTCTATGTCCGCTTGGTCCGCCAGCGGGAACGCCCCCCGCTCCACCGCCAGCTCCTCCGAAGCCTCGGTGGCGGCCTCGCGCAGCGCCGTGATGATGGTGCGAACGGCCTCGCGCCCCTCGTCCGTGTTGTAGCCGTAGCCCATCTTGATGAGCGCGTCGGCAAGGCCCATGACGCCCAAGCCCAAGCGCCTGAGCTTCATGCTCATCTCGCGGTTGTCCTCGAGCGCGAAGCGGTTGACGTCGAGGACGTCGTCCAGGAAGCGCACGCAGGTCGCGACGTCCTGGCGGAAAGTCGGCATGTCGAAACCGGCGATGCCAGACCCGGAGGTATGTACATATGCGGCGATGTTCACCGCACCCAGGTCGCACGGTTCGCCCGGGTATAGGGGTATCTCGCCACATGGATTGGTACTTAGTATACTACCGAGCGAACTGTGCATAGTATTATGCTCGTTGATACGGTCGATGAAGATCAGTCCAGGTTCACCCGTCGCCCAAGCGTGTTGGGCGATCTCACGGAGGATCCCGCCGCCGGAACTTGCATCGCCGTGCATAAAACCGTCAGACACAAGCACGGAGATGTTGAAAGTAGAGATGTCGCCCTCGTCCCGCTCACGATCGAGGTCCTTGGCAGTTATGAAGTCAGGGACGTCAGGATGGGTGATCGAGAGCGTGGCCATCCCAGCGCCACGCCTCGTACCCCCCTGCTTGATTGCACGTAGGCTTGGCGCAAAAACATACCGCAACGTGGATACCGGCCCCGCATGGTCCGCCCCACCCAACCCAGCCCAAACGGCGAAGTTGTCGAAGATCTCCACCGCGAAGCTGGCCGGCCCCGATGATGTTCCACCCGACCCCCTGACCACCGTTCCAACGGGCCGCAGCAGCGAGAGGTCGACGGTCACGTCGCGGCCCGCCAGCAGGTGCATGGCGGCTTCGCCCGCGCTGTCCCAGATGCCCTCGACGGAGTCGGGCACCTCGATCAGCTTGTCGCCCTCCGGCGCCGCTGGCCGCTCAACGAACGTCGCGACCCTGTACCCCTTGGTGACCATCTCGTCACGCACCAGGTCGAGGAACGTTCCCGACTGGATCGCGTCGTGGTCGGGGTGGGAGGCGTCGACGGTGAGGTAGAGCCGCCCCACGCGCCCATCGAATCGCCGCTTGGGAGGGATGGGGTCCAGGTTCAGCCCGTTGCCGCCGCCGACCTTTGTGACAAGCGCAAGCTTGGTCGCGAGCCTGAGCACCCAGCCGTTCGTGCCCTCGGGCTCGGGGCTGCCGTCCTGGACGAAGCAGTTGAGCACGTTGCCGTGCTCGGTAGCAGCGCCGGCCAGCACCCGGCCGCCTGGGCAGAAGCGCTGCTCGGCCATCAGTCGGTAGAACTCCGCGGCCGTGTCGTCGCGCGTCGCAGCGGGCTCGGGCTGGGCGACCCAGGTGGCGACCCTCTCGAACATGTCGTGGACCGTCTCGTCTCCCGGTTGGAAGTACTGCCGCTTCGCGATCGTGACCGCGTGGTCCCCGAAGACGGCTGTGTCGGCGTTGGAAGACGAGAGCTTGCCCACTGTGTGTCCACTTCCCCTCGATGTCGGCAACGCCCCCGCTGGACGTCTGCTCGACAGGTGCTAGGTAGCCCGCGCCCCGGTCCGGAACCTTGCCCGTCGGGCCACCTGAGCTGTGCCTACCTTGTGGTTGCCTCTCCGCCTCGGGAGCGCGTTCACCTACAAGATGTTGTATCGGTCAGTCTAGCGCCTACTACTGGTGGCGATGTAGTGATTCTAACTCGCTATCCGATAAGGCATGCGAAGGTCCCGAGAAGCGCCCTCAGGGACGCGTTCAGGCGGGGGGAACTCAGTGCCGGAAGTGCCTGTGCCCGGTGACTACCATCGCGAGCCCAAGCTCGTCTGCCGCGGCGAAGATCTCGTCGTCGCGTATCGACCCACCAGGCTGGATGACCGCGCTCACTCCCGCGGCCGCGGTAGCGTCCAGACCGTCTCGGAACGGGAAGAACGCGTCCGAGGCGCAGGCGCCACCCTCGGCCCTGCCAGCCGCCTTGCTCGCCGCGATCTCGACCGCGTCCACACGGCTCTGCTGGCCGGCACCCACACCTACCGCCACGCCGTCCTTGACCATGACGATGGCGTTGGAAGACGTGCGAGCGCAGACCTTGTAAGCCACCGTCAGGTCGCGCCACTCGTCCGCGGTCGGTTTCCGCTTCGAGACGACGCGCCAGACGTCGTCGGACTCGACCGCGTCGGGAAGCTGCACGAGCAGACCGCCATCGACGCGCCTGACGTCCAGCCCGGACGGGCCAGGCGCCGTGAGCGTGAGCACCCGCGTGTTCTTGCGCTTGCGAGCGAGCAGTTCTAGGGCCTCGGGCGAGAAGCCTCTGGCCAGCAGCACGTCGGCTTTCGGGTTGGCCGCGATCGTCTCGGCCAGCTCCAGGTCGACCTCGCCAGGCAGAGCGACGACCCCACCGAACGCGGACTTCGGGTCGGCCGCGAACGCCCGCTCGTACGCAGTAGTCAGGTCGTCAGCAACGGCCGCGCCGCACGCGTTGGCGTGCTTGACGATCACGCACGCGACCGCCGGCAGCTCGTGCGCCAGGCGCCATGCGGCCTCGGCGTCGAAGAGGTTGAGGTACGACAGCGGCTGGCCCGAGTGCTGGACCATGCCGTCCCAGACGCTCCCTGCTCCCACGTAGCCGAACCGAGCCCCGGGTTGGTGCGGGTTCTCGCCGTAGCGGAGCTCCTGCTGGCGTGTCAGAGCGAGGTTCAGGTAGCGCGGCAGGTCGTCTCCTCGCTGGAACCAGTCGACGATGGCCGCGTCGTAGGCAGCGGTGTGCGCGAACGCCTTGAGGGCCAGCTCGCGCCGGCGCTCAAGCGTGACACCAGCCCGCAGGTCGGCCAACGCCTGCGCGTAGTCCCCCGGGTCTACGACGACCACGACGTACGGATGGTTCTTGGCTGCCGCCCTGATCATGGCCGGGCCACCGATGTCGATCTGCTCCAGCGCCTCGGCCTCGGTGACACCTGCGCGCGCGACGGTCTCCCTGAACGGGTACAGGTTGGCGACCACTACGTCCACGAGGCCGATGCCGTGCGCTGTCAGCTCGCCCAGGTGGTCTGGCGTCCTCTTCGCGAGCACCCCGCCGTGGATCGCTGGGTGCAAGGTCTTGACGCGGCCCCCGAGGACCTCGGGGAACCCGGTGACGTCCGAGACTGCCGTCGCCCTCACCCCGGCCTCCTCGAGACTCCTCAGCGTGTTGCCTGTCGATACGACCTCGTACCCGAGCTCGACGAGGCCCCTCGCAAGCTCCGCCACCCCGGTCTTGTCCGAGACGCTGACGAGCGCGCGCGGCGCGGGGCCCGCTGGCAACGCCTACTCCCCGGCGTCCTGCGTCGCGTCTTCCGCCGGCTCCACCTGGTCGGGCGCGCCGTCGTCGCCGGCCTCCGGCTCCGAGGCGGCGTCGTCACCGGCGTCGTCACCGGCTTCCTCTGCCTCCGCCTCGTCCTCTGGCGCTGGCAGGGTGGTCGTCGAGAAGTCCGGAACGGTGTCGACGATGGCGAACTCGTTGACCTCGATCTCCTCGCGGAGCGACTCGAGCCACTCCTCTTGGAGCCGCTGACGGTTCGCCGCTAGCACCTGGCTCTCGACCTGAGCGCGCACGTCCTCGAGGGGCCTGACGCGCTCGTCGGTGCGGTCGGCGATAAGCAAGATGTACTCCTCGACGACCTCTGGCTGAGCGGTCTCGGCGGCGCCTTCACCTTCCGTATCTGGAGCGTCGGCTGCCTCCTCATCAGCGGCGGCCTCCGCGGCCTCCTCGCTATCAGGCTCCGGCTCGACGGGGCGTTCGATCACGAGCACGTCCGAGACCGCTTCGGGACCACCTGCTATGGGGTCGAACGCGTCGGTCTGGAAAACCGCTGTGTCGAGGTCGGTCTCCAGGTCTCCCGGCCGAACGCGGCCGTGATCAGTGACCGTACCGCCGTTCTCGGTCGCTGCCTCTGATGCCTCGGAACCGTCCAGGATCGCCTGCCTGAAGGCGGTCGCGGACGCCTCGTCCGCGAAGGTCACCTGAACCACGTCGGCTTCCGCCGGCAGCGTGAAAGCCGCCTGGTTCGCCTCGTAGTACTCCTGCACCTGCTCATCGGTGACGGTGGCGTCGCGCGCGACGTAGTCGAGGGCGGCCTGCGCCACACCCGCCTCGGTTCCCACGAAGTCGGCGCCCAACCGCTGCGCGCCCTGGTAGGCGAGCTCGGTGCTGATGAGCTGCTGCAGCACGTTGGGGCGGAAGATCTGCACGATGATCTCGGCCATGTCTGGGGTCAGCGCCTGTTGCATGACCGGGTTCAGGAAGGTGGCGCGGTCGAGCTCGGACTCCTTGATCTCGGCCTCGCCCACCTCGGCGATCACCGCGTCATCGAACTCGAGCGTGCTGGTAGCCGGGAAGGTGACGACGGCCTCCGCACGCAGGCGCTGCAGCTCGGCCTCCACGACCCCCTGCTGCTTGGCGGCCAGCGCGTCCTCCGCGACCTGCTCACTGACCTCGTCGAGCGGTCTGGGGGCGGACGGTAGGTACTCGACGACGTCGACGATGTAGAAGCCTCCGGCCGCCTCGACGACGTCGGTCGTGCCCGCGCCGCGCAGCGCGAATGCGGCGTTGGCGACAGCGGTCGGGAAGGCCGCCCTGCCGACCGGCCGCGGCTCGGTCTCGTCGCCCTGGGCGCCGACGGCACCCTGGTTGGCGGCAAGCTCGATGCTGTGCTCGCCCGCCAGCTCGGCGAACGGCGCGCCGTCGGCGAGCTGGCTGACGATCTGCTCCGCAGTGGCCGCGTCCTCGACGACGATCTGTCTCGCGCTGATCCGCTCGTCGCTCTGGTAGCTGGAGAGGTGCGAGAGGTAGTAGGCCTCGACCTCGGCGTCGGAGACTGTCACGTCCTCGACGAGCGACTCGCGCCACTTGCCGTACTTGAGCTGCTCGCTAACGTAGTCTCGGAACATCTGGTCGTTGAAGCCGGCCGAGCCGATGAGGTTGAGGTAGGCGCGGTCGTTGCCGCGGCCCGCGACCCCGCGTGACTCGCGGAAGTCGTTCACCTCCTGGCGGACCTCGCCGCCCGACACGCGCACCGGCGCGGCGGCCTGGCGTTCGACCTCCTGCCTGATGAGCGAGTCGACCAAGAGGCGCTCGAGCTGGTCGGCGACCGGGCCCTCTGTGACGGAGTTGAACGGGGCCTGCTGCTGGAGCTGCAGTACCTCGGCCTCGCGCACCTCGACGCCGTTCACGGTCATCTGGACCGTGCCCCGCAGCGCCTGCTGACCGCCGAAGTTGAGCCCCATCGTGGGGGTGAACGAGATGACCATACCCAGGAGCAGCCCTATGGAGATGGCCCACAGGATTATCGTCCGGGTTCTCTTGCTGATCTTCATCGGTTGAGGTCCTCCAGGGGGTGGCGGGCGGGCCGGCCACGAAGGCGGCCATGCGCGGCGCACGCCCGGGAGTCTAACAGACGCGCTTACCTCGGCCGGGCCGTGCGCGATGCTATATTGGTCAGGCTGTCCGGCCGGCTCTCACCGGTCCCCAGACAGCGTCCTTCAGGCCCCTCCACCGCGAAGGGCATCGCGCGCCCGTAGCTCAGCCGGATAGAGCGTTCGCCTCCGGAGCGAAAGGCCACAGGTTCGAATCCTGTCGGGCGCACCAACGCCAAGAGGCTCTCCACCCACCTAGAACCAGCGGCCGGGGCTGAAGGGTAAGCCGGCCAGCAGTCTCAGGCCCTCTGCGACCGGAGCGTCGTAGCCACGGGCCAGGTCTCGCATGTCGACGTGTGACTCCGCGTCCGGCATGATCCCGCCGTCGAGGGAACGCCCGTCGGGTAGCTGGAGGTTGGCGACCGCGACCATCACCTGGCTCTGGTCGGGCAGTAGGTAGGTCCTCACCACCTCGACGTTGCCGTTCGTCAGCACGCCGACGACCCGGGCCCGCCCGGTCGCCTGCAACACGGACGCCGCCACCTCGGCAGCGGAGCTCGTCCCCTCGTCGACCAGCACCACCAGCGGCCCCTCGTACGACACGGCGCCCTCGATCAGGGCCGCTCGGATCACGCGCCCGTCGTCCTGCCGTAGGACAGCCACGCCCGCACCGGTCGCGTCGTCGCGGTCGAACTCTGCGGTCCACGCGACCTCGCCACGCGCGACGGCCGTCGCCCACTCTCCGTCGAGGAACGCGCCCATCATCACGCCGAGCTCGGCCAGGCTGCCGCCACCGTTGCCCCTCAGGTCGAGCACGAGGGACGAGGCGCCTTGAGCGAAGAGCTCGGCCAGCAGCCTGTGAACCCTCTCCCCCGTGCCGGTTAGCGTGAACGACGGCACGTACACGTAGCCGACGCCGTCCTCGAGCATGGTCGCCGAGGCGGTCCTGCGAAGCTCGGACTGCACGAGGAAACGCGGCTCGAGCGTGAAGGAGAGCGTCTCCCGTCCTCCTCGTCTGACGGTCAGCACGAGGTCACCGTCCTCCAGGGTGGCGGTGAGCACGAACCCGACGCCGGCTGGTCCGATAGGCTCCAGGTCGGTATCACCGACGCGCACGATCACGTCGCCGCGCCTCACCCCGGCCGCGTTCGCCGGCGTGTCAGGGAGCACGCGGTCCACGACCACGCCGGCACCGGGGACCCACCTGACCAGCATCCCGAGGCCTGGCGTCGACGCGGCCTGTGCGGCGAGCTCGCCGTCGGAGCCCAGTCCCTCGTCGTCGGGCTCTGCGGGCTCGAAGGGCGGCGTGATGGGCGTCAGTGAGGGATCCAGGCGCGTGAGGCCGAGCCAACGTGAGTGGTCGTCGTCTACCTCGTCGACCATCCTGCGCATGACCCCGTCGAAGCGGCCCCGGCTCGTCGCCTGTAGCGCGGCCTCGCGGTACCGCTCCGCCCAGGCCTCCCAGTCGAGCCTGCCTGGGTCCCAGTAGTAGTCGACGAACAGGTCGACGGTGGCCTCGAAGACCGCTTCCCTCCGGCTGTCCGTCGGCACAGCGTGCGCGGCCAGGTCGGGGGGCCCGGCCGGCCCCTCACCTTCGGTCTGAGCTGCGGCGAGCGCGAGCAGCAGCAGCACTGCCATGGCGAGCAGGCTCTTCACCATGTCGCCCCGTCCGGATGGGCGCTGCGCACCCAGACCCTATCGACGATGATGCCCTCGCCGCCGAGGACCCGCAGCGGCTCACCGTCCACCTGCAGGCTGACGGCGTCTACGTCAGCCGGTTGCGACAGGGTGTAGTAGAGCTGGTTGAGGCGACCGAGCATCGACGCCGTACCTCCGCCCGACCCGAACTCGGCCGTTAGGTCGACGGTCAACACGCCGTCCTCGAGAGAGACGCCGAGCACCTCGGTCCCGGCTGGCACCGTGGTCGCGAGCCCTTCCCGCGCCTCAGCTTCCGTCGGCCCCTCGACGAGCGCTCGCACCTGAGCTGTGACGCGAGCGCCGAGGTCACCAGAGCGCGCGACACGCGGCACGCTCTCGAGCGTGAAGGTAGTGCCCGTGTCCTTCGCGAAGAAGACGAGCATGTCTGGCAGGCGCGACAGCGTGCGGACAGTGATCACGCCGACCAGCGCGAGCATCAGCAGCAGCGCCAACGCCACCACGCGCAGGACGACGGTGCGCACTGTTCAGGCCTTCCGGATGGGCACGTACCTGGGCTCCCACATCGACCGAGTGACGAACGCCGTGACGTCGCCCGGGTCGCCTATGCGGGCGATCCCCTCGTCGAGAGCGTGCTGGACGACGGCGCATGCCACGTGTCGGCTAGCGCGCCTGAGCGTCGAGATGGCTGGGTAGACGGCGCCGGCGGCGATGCGGGCCGGGTCCGTGTAGTCGGCGAGCGCCTGGGCGGCTGCCCTGAACATGCCGGGCGTGACGGCCTCGACCTTCGCCAGCATCGCACCAAGGCCGAGCCCGGGGAAGATGAAAGCGTTGTTCGCCTGACCGACAGGGTGCCTCGAGCCGCGCCATTCGACATCGGGGAACGGGCTGCCGGTGGCGACCAGGGCCCGGCCGCCGGTCCAGCGGTACACGTCGTCCGGCGTCGCCTCGCTGTTCTCGGTCGGGTTGGACATCGCGAACACGATGGGACTCGGCGTGTTGCGGCCGACCGCCTCGATGACGGGCCTGTCGAAGGCGCCTCCCTGGCCCGACAGCCCGAGGAGGACCGTGACGCCCGCGCCCTCGACGGTCTCGAGCAGCGAAGGCGCCCCTTCGCCGCGCCACCAGTTCGCGATCGCTGACGGCTCCTGAGCCACGACGAGCTTGTAGTCGTCGAGGCCGCTCCTGTCGGCGGTGACCAGGCCACGGGAGTCGACGACCAGCACGCGCTCCCTGGCCTCTTCACGGCTCAGGCCCTGGTCTACGAGGCCGCCGATCACCTGCAGCGCGACGCCGACGCCGCCGGCCCCGGCGCCGTGAACGAGGACCACCTCATCGGTAAGGGGGCGCTTGGTGCGCCGCGAGGCCGCCAGCAGGCCGGCCAGGGTCACGGAGCCCGTGCCCTGGATGTCGTCGTTGAACGATGGCAGGACGCCTCTGTAGCGCTCCAGGACGGTGAACGCCTTCTGCTTGCTGAAGTCCTCCCACTGCAGCAGGGCACCGGGGAAGCGGGCCCCGAACGCGGTCACGAAGCGCTCGACGAAGTCGTCATAGGCCTGTCCCGTGAGGCGCTCGTGGCGCACACCGAGGTAGAGCGGGTCGTCGAGGAGGTCGGCGCGGTTCGTGCCGACGTCGAGCTCGACGGGCAGCGTGACCGCCGGGTCTATGCCGGCGGCTGCCGTGTACAGCGACAGCTTGCCGATGCAGATCCCCATGCCCCCGTAGCCCTGGTCGCCGATGCCAAGGATGCCCTCGGAGTCGGTCACGACCGCCAGCCTCACGTCGGGCATCGGGGCCTCGGTCAGTAGCTCTTCGACCCTTCCGATGTTCTCGGTGCTGATGACCAGGCCGCGGGCGTACCGGTAGAGGTGGCTGAAGCGCTGGACGGCCTCGGCGACCGTCGGGGTGTACACGATCGGCATCATCTCCTCGAGGTGCTCCTCGAGCAGCGCGTAGAAGAGCACCTCGTTGCGGTCCTGCAGGTCCCGCAGGTAGACGTGCCTGTCGATGTTGGTGGTCGCGCGTTGGTAGTTGGCGTACGTGCGCGTCAGCTGCTCGTCCAGCGTCGCGACGTGAGGCGGCAGCAGTCCCTCGAGCCCGAACGCCGTGCGCTCCTCGGGCGTGAACGCCGTGCTCTTGTTGAGAAGAGGCAACCTGGTGAGCATGAAGCCTGGAAGGTCGGTGACCATGTACGGCTCCCCGTCGTCGCCTGTGCGCCTCTCGAACTGCTTCATGCCTCACGTCTCCTCATGGCCAGCCTTCCCCGCTTCGCCTCGGTGTGCGCTTCCCTACCCTGGCGGCAGGGGCTGGGTGGTCTCGTCGTCTTCGGGCCCGGCGGGTTCGTCGTCATCGGGCCCGGCGAGCTCGTCGTCGATGCCGTCCCCCGGCTCTTGGCCGTCCGGCCCTTGGCCGTCCGGCTCTTGGCCGCCCGGCCCTTGGCCGCCCGGCTCCTCGAGGCCCGCCAGTCGCCGGGCCTCGCCGGCGAAGAAAGCGTACTCGTCGACGTCGGGCGCGAGCTCGGCGGCGCGGCCGTAGGCCTCGGCGGCGTCGAGGTACCGGCCCTGCTGGAAGGCGATCCGACCGAGGTAGCCCCAGGCCTCGACGAAGCCCGGCTGAGCCGCGACGGCCTGTTCTAGCAGCGACGTGGCGAGGTCGGCCTCCCCCGCCTCGTAGGCCGAGACGGCGTCGAAGTAGGCGGGGCCCGCGATGTCGCCACGCTCGGTAGCGAGCTGGGCACGACGCAGGAACCAGGCCGCGCGCTCGTCTGCTGGGTCGAGCTCCAGGACGCGCTCCCAGTAGGGCACGGACTCGGTGGCTGCGCCGCTCTCCTGTAGGCTACGGGCCGCCCAGACCCAGGCCTCGACGAAGTCGGGCGCCGCTAGCGTGGCCGCCACGAACGCAGTGGTGGCGCTCTCTAGATCGCCTGCCTCGTATGCAGCGAGGCCCTCGAAGTACCTGGTGCCGGCCAGGGTCCCATGTTCGGCCTGTGTCTGAGACACGCGCAAGAAGTGCGCTGCGCCAGCGTCCTCCGGGCGCGCCCGCGTGACCCTGAGCCAGTGTTGCGCCGCCAGGTCAGGCAGCCCCACCTCGAGCGCGATGCGCCCGGCCCAGACCTCGGCATCCGTGAACGCAGGGTTGGCGGTGAGGGCGGCCTGGAAGAGGTTCAAGGCACCTTCGCTGTCGCCCCGCTCGTAAGCGGCGAGCCCGGAGTAGAAGGAGTCGCTGGCCGCGACGCCGGCCGCGACCCGTTGGCGGGACCTCTCCAGGTAGTAGCTGGCAGAGTCGTCCTCTGGCTCCACCGCCAGCAGCCGCTCCCACAGTCCGACGGCAACACGCGCTCCCTCTACGTCGCCCCTCTCGAAGGCGATGCGCGCGAGCCACCGGAGCGCCTCAGGGTCGTCTGGCGCCAGCTCGAGGACCGTCAGGTAGTAGCCGGTGGCGCCGGCATGGTCGCCTGCCTGGTAGCGGGCGTATGCCAACTGGTTCGAGGCGTCGACGAAGAGCCGGAGGTCCGATGGGTCGCCAGGCACCGCGTGGGAGCCGACGATGTCACCACCCGACACGATGAACTCGTCGTACCGGGCGAAGGCTCGGGAGTGCCACTGCATCAGCGCGTAGCCGCGGGCTGAGAGCCGCAGCGCGGCCCGAAGGTCGTCGTCCGTTCCGAAGCGTCTGGCAGCCTCGATGGCCACCTCTGAAGCCTCGTAGGCGTCCCGCCACGCTGGTTGATCTGGGTGTGGTGCCTGGTCACTGGCGAGCGCGGCGGAGAGCGCCTGCTCGGCGGCACGCAGTCGCACAGCGGGCACCTGCCCCGTGCCCTGCTCCTGAGCGGGAGGTGTCGGCGGCTCGCCTGGCGCCGGCTGCGCGAGCGCGAACGTCGGTATCAGCACCAGAGCCACCACGCAGGCGGTCGCCGCGAGCGTGAACGCCTTGTCTGGGAGCTGCCTTGACCTCACTGGAACATCCTCGCTTCCGACGCGCAGAGGTGGCGTAGCGCGAGGTGCCGGCTACCGGCCGTCAGCCGCGCCGACCGTGATGCTCTCGGCCGTCATCTGGCGTGGCCTATCAGCCAGGCGACCTCGTTTGCGGCCTCGATCACGTACAGCACGTGTGTCCCGACGCCAGCCATGTCGACGAAGACGATCTTGGTCTGGGTCTCGGTGCCGGCTGGCCCCTGAGCCGCGCGGGTCTCGCGGCTCTCCTCGAAGTAGCCGCCGGTCGCGAACGATGTGACGACGTTGTGGACGAAGACGGGTCTCAGGTTGGCGGCCAGGCCCCGAGCCACGTATGCCTCCCAGTCGCCCCACTGGCTCGAGCCAGGCAGGCGGTTCACGAGCACGTCGACGCCCTGTCCGACGGCCCGAAGGCTCCCACTTGGGAAGCGCACGCCCGAGTCGAAGGTCGCGGCTATGGCCGTGGTCGTGAGCACCTCTGCGAGCAGCTGAGCTTGCCCCAGGCCGACCGTCGCGGCGACGGCGAGAGCCGCCAGCAGCCTCGTAGCGCGCGTCTTGATGGCTTCGCCTGGCACGGCTCTCATGCTAGCACCGGCCCCGCGAGGCTAGCCTCCTAAGTCGTCGCGCCCCGATGCCAACCGGCGGCCTCGTGGCGTTACCCTGCTTGCCATGTTCCAGAGCCTCGGCGACAGACTTCAATCCGTCATAGGCGGCCTGCGCGGCCGCGGACGCCTCTCCGAGGCCGACGTCAAGGCGGCCCTGCGGGAGGTTCGCGTCGCGCTGCTCGAGGCCGACGTCAACCTCGAGGTGGCCAGGGACTTCACGAAGCGCGTGCAGGAGAAGGCCATCGGCTCCGAGGTCCTCACCTCGCTGCAGCCCGACCAGCGGGTCATCGCCATCGTCCACGAGGAGCTCGTCGACACGCTGGGCGGCAAGAGCGCCCAGCCCGTCCTCAGGTCCGACTCGAACGTCTGGCTCCTCATGGGCCTTCAAGGGGCGGGCAAGACGACGACCGCTGGCAAGCTCGCCTACCGCTACAAGTCGCAGGGCAGGCGGGTACTGCTGGTGGCCGCCGACACGCAGCGGCCCGCGGCGCGCGAGCAGCTCAAGGTCCTGGGAGACCAGATCGGCGTGCCCGTCTTCGAGGTGCACGACGGCGAGCGGCCGGCTCAGGTGGCGGAGCGCCTGAAGGGCCATCTACGTAAGGACTTCCGCGACCTGGTCATCGTCGACACCGCCGGCCGCCTGCAGGTCGACGAGGCTCTTATGGACGAGCTCGCCGCACTGTCCGAGCTGGTCGGGCCGAGCGAGAAGGTGCTCGTCGTCGACGCCATGACCGGCCAGCAGTCGCTGCCAGTCGCCAAGGAGTTCGACGAGAGGGTCGGCGTCACCGGCCTGATCATGACGAAGCTGGACGGCGACGCCAGGGGCGGCGCCGCTCTCTCCGCCAAGCACGTCACGGGCAAGCCGATCTACTTCGCCGGGATGAGCGAGCGCATCGACGGGCTCGAGCCGTTCCATCCGGACCGCGTCGCCGGCCGGATCCTCGGCATGGGCGACGTGCTCACCCTCATCGAGAAGGCCAAGGTCCTCGAGGGCGACGAAGCCGAGCGCGAGATGCGCGACCTCGGCGACTTCACCCTCCAGGACATGCTCACGCAGATGCGCAAGCTCAGGCAGATCGGCTCGTTCGGGGACGTCCTCAAGATGATCCCGGGCGCGGGCAAGCTGCTGCCTGCGGGCGCCGAGGTCGACGAGAAGGAGATCGCGCGCATCGAGGCGATCATCTCCAGCATGACGGAGAAGGAGCGCGCCAACCCCCGCGTGCTGGACGCCAGCCGCAGGCGCCGCATCGCCAAGGGCTCGGGCACGCAGGTGCAGGACATCAACAGGCTCGTCAAGAACTACGAGGAGATGCGCAAGATGATGAAGCGCATGGGTCGAAGGCCGCCTGGCCGCGGTGGGCGCGGCATGCTCCAGCGCTGAGGTCGCCGAGGGCCGCCCGCAGCCGGACGTTCGCACCCTCTCACCACCTGTCGTGAACGGCGCGTCGCGAGTGCGAACGTTGCGTGCGCCGCTTGGCCGTGTACACTGGGTAGCTTGACGAGGGCCGCGCTGTGCCCTCATGCAAGGTCTCGGTCACGAGGCCGCTGCCAACGCGAAGGGAACTACTTAAGACACATGGTCAAGATCCGCCTGATGCGCATGGGCTCGATCCACAACCCGCACTACCGGATGGTCGTCGTCGACGGCCGGACGAAACGTGCCGGCGATTACATCGAGCAGATCGGCTACTACGACCCCCGCGAGACGACCGAGGAGCACCTCAAGGTCGACTCCGAACGCGCCAGCCACTGGCTCTCCAAGGGCGCCCAGCCGACAGACACGGTTCTCCGCCTGCTCGAGAAGGTCGGCGTCGAGACCCCAACGGTCAAGGCCAAGAGGCGCGCCGGCTTCAAGAAGCGCCAGGAGGCGGCCGCAGGCTCCTGAGCCCGACCTGGAGGGTCCGTAGATGGTCGTCGACCTCGTCAACTACTGCCTGGTGAACCTCGTGCAGGAGCCCGACCGCCTGGAGGTCAGGGCCGAACGCAACGACCGCTCGCTGGTCGTGAAGGTGACGTGCGCGCCCGAGGACGCCGGCCGGATCATCGGACGTGGCGGCCGGGTAATCAACGCCGTCCGCACGCTCGCCCGTGCCGCGGCAGACGGTCGCCAACGCGTCGAGGTCCAGCTACTGGAGTGATGGAAGGCCCGCTGCCCCGCGAGGACGTGTGCGGGCCGATGCCGGCAGCATGACACGGCCCGTGCTGGTCGAACCGCCAGATGGGTACGTGAGGGTCGGCCGGCTAGGCAGGTCATTCAAGCTGGACGGCGGGGTCCGGCTCCACGTCGAAGCGGCTCTCACAGAAGAGGAACTTGACGCGCTCCTGGAAGCGCGGCCGCGCCTGTTCGTGGCCGGCCTGGGCGAGACTCGGCTGCGGTCGGCCGACACCCGCACCGGGTCGCCTGTGATCCTCATAGAAGGCGTTAGGGACCGTACGGCGGCGCGTGCCGTCGTCAACGCCGCCGTGTGGGTGCGCGCTGAAGACACGCCTGACGAGGCCCTCGCAGCGATGACGGCCCCGGCTGCAGAGGACGTGCTCACGGGCCTCCCTGTCGTCGTCGACGGGAACGCCTTCGGGACCGTGACGGCCGCCCATCTGAACGACGTCAACCCGTTCGTCGAGGTCAGGTCTGTACAAGGACACGTCTCTTTGGTCTCGCTCCTCGCTCCCTACATCGAGGTGACGGCAGACGCGTTGGTGATCTCCTCTCCTCCCGAGGGCCTGCTCGAGTAGGCATGCGCTTCACCGTCTACACGCTCTTCCCCGACCTGGTCACGCCTTACCTGCAGGAGGCCCTGCTCGCCCGCGCCATAAGGGAGGGCATCGCCGAGGTGGAGGTGCGCGACCTGAGGCGCTTCGCAGGCAACCGCACGGGACGGGTCGACGACGCTCCGTACGGCGGCGGGGCCGGCATGGTTGTGCGGGTCGACGTGGCTGCCGCCGCCATCGACGAAGCCAACCGAGACGAGCCGCCACCTGACGAGGTTGTGCTCCTCTCCCCCGCCGGCGAGCCGCTCACCCAGGACCTCGCGAACCGGCTCGCGACCAAGGGTCACATCTGCCTACTGTCAGGCCGCTACGAGGGCTTCGACGCGCGCGTCGAGCAGCTCGTCACGCGCGAGGTGTCGATCGGCGACTTCGTGCTCATGGGAGGCGAGCTGCCGGCCCTCTGCTTGATCGAGGCCGTCACCAGGCTGCTACCTGGCGCGCTTGGCGACGCCGAGAGCCACCAGCAGGACTCGTTCCAGACGGGCGTTCTCGACTACCCTGAGTACACGAGGCCGCCGGAGTTCCGTGGTATGGGCGTGCCCGATGTCCTGCTGTCAGGCCATCATGGGAACGTGTCACGGTGGCGCAGGCTAGAGGCGTTGAGGCGGACCCTGGAGCGCCGTCCCGACCTACTGGACGGCGCGCGACTGAGCGCCGATGACGAGCTGGAGCTCGCCCGTCTCCGAGCTAGCCAGCCCGAGCCCGATGAGGATGCCGGCTGAGCCTACTGCGCGTTGAGGCGGTCGATCACCATCTGCGTGATGTCGAGGTCGTCGTCGGCGTAGACGACGAGGTCCAAGTTCCTAGCCTCGTCGGCGTCCATGATGATCGTGTAGCCGTTCTCCGTGGCAAGGTCGGCCAGGATGGCGTTCACGGTCTCGATGGCGGGGCGCGCCGCGGCGTCGATGTCCTGGGCGTAGCGCTCCTGGACAGCGTTTATCGAGGTCACCAACGCCTGATAGCGCTCGTTCTCCTCGGGCGACAGTTGATCGCCGGCGGCCAGACGCGCCTCTAGGTCCTGGAGACTGGCGACCAGACCGTCGATCTCGGCCTGCGCCTGCTGCTTGAGCTGGTCCACCTGCGCTCCGGCAGGGTGAGCGAGGATCGCTGCCTGCGACCTGATGAACACCACCTTGGTGTCGCGGCCCTGGCCGCTCAGGTGCGAGAACGCGAAGAGAGTGGCCAGAACGGCGACGATGCCGAGTGCGGTGAGCCTCTTCATAGCGGGCGCAGGATAACACCGGGATGATGAGAACATAGGAGCGCAAGTGCCTTCCTCCACGCTGTCTTCGCGCAGCCAGACCGAGCCGAGCAGTCAGATAGCACCGCAGCCGTGACCGCCCTCACGGCCCTGTTCGCCGCGGCGTTCGGAGCCGTCGTCGGGAGCTTCGCCAACGTGGTCGTTTACCGCCTGCCGCGGGGCGAGTCGGTCGTCCACCCAGGCAGCCGCTGCCCGAGCTGCGGCCGCCGGCTGAGCGTCATAGACCTGGTGCCGGTGTTGTCATGGCTGTTCCTGAGAGGCAAGTGCCGCACCTGCGGGGCCCCCATCTCGCCGCGCTACCCGCTCGTCGAGCTGCTCATGGCTGCGACCTTCGTGGCGCTCGCGCTCCTGTTCCCTCCCGTTAGTTGGGGCGCCGCCGTGATCCCGCTGCTAGTGGCCGTGGCGATGCTGCTGATGGCCGCGCTCATCGACCTGGAGCGCTACGTGCTTCCTGACGCGCTCACGCTGCCTGCGCTGGCCGTCGTGCTGCTCGGGTCGTTGCTGTGGCGCGGCGTCGACGGACTACCCGGTCCGGTAGATGCCGTGGCCGGCGCGCTCGCAGGTGCAGGCGTGCTGGTGCTCATCAACCGGCTGGGCGGGCTGGTGCTGAGGCGCCTGACCGACACCTCCGAGAGGCTCTGGCCCCTAAGCCTCGACCAGGTCAACGTGGCGGCAGTCGCCGGAGCCGCCTTCGGCCTCTGGCCCGGCCTGCTTACCGGGCTGGCGAGCCTCGTCATCAACCTCGTCACGCGGCGCACCGTGCGCCTGCCTGAGCAGCTGCTCTACGGCATGTGGCTGCTGGCGTTGGTGCTCACCTCGCTCGGGCTCCCTGTCCCCCTCACGACCGCGGTCGCCGGATCGGTGATGGCGGCTGGCGCGTGGGCACTGGTGGGTGCCGTCTACTGGTGGCTACACGACCTCGTGAAGGGCGAGGAGCAGCCGACGTCGAGCACCGAGACGGACGAGGACGCAGAACCGGTGGCGATGGGCTTCGGCGACGTCAAGCTGGCGGCCGTCATCGGCGGGTTCCTCGGCTGGGAGCGCCTACTTGTGGCCATCTTCCTGGCCGTGACGATCGGCGCCGTCGGCGGGGTCATCGCCAGGCTGGCAGGCGGCTCACGGATGGTGCCGTTCGGGCCGTACCTGCTGCTCGGTGGCCTGGCGTCGCTGTTCATGGGCGGCGCCGTCATCGACTGGTACCTCGGCCTGCTCGGGCAGTGAGCGCCGAAGCGCGCGGCGGCGTCAGAGCCGCGTCTCACCCGGTGATAGAGTATGCCCTCGTCCGCCGGACGCATGGCGCCACCCGCTGTGGTCGGCAGCCTCGCCGGCGGTCGTCCGTTAGCGTGAGGGGCTAAGAGATGGACGTGCTGCTGGTGCCGACTCTGGCCGGACGCGACCTGCTGTCGCTCGCCGACCTGGACAAGGACGAGTTCGACGGGCTCTTGCAGAGCGCCGTCCAGATGAAACAGGACTGGAAGCGTGGCGTCAGGCCACGTCACCTCGAGCACAAGTCGCTGGCGATGATCTTCGAGAAGCAGTCGTTGAGGACGCGCTCGACGTTCGACATCGCCATGGCGCAGCTCGGCGGCCACGCCATACTGCTCAGCCAGAACTACATCGGCTGGGGCGTGCGCGAGACGATCCGCGACGTGGCGTCCAACCTCGACAGGTGGGTCGACGGCATCATGGCCCGCACCTACGGCCACGACACGCTCGTCACCCTCGCGGGTCACGCCAAGGTGCCGGTGATCAACGGCCTGTCGGACAGGCTTCACCCGTGTCAACTGCTGGCGGACTACGTCACGCTGCTCGAGACCTTCGGCGACCTGCGGGGCGTGAGGGTCG
The DNA here is from genome assembly GCA_964517055.1 of uncultured bacterium. Taxonomy (GTDB): domain Bacteria; phylum Deinococcota; class Deinococci; order Deinococcales; family Trueperaceae; genus DASRWD01. The sequence goes on from CAZFAQ010000011.1 coordinate 31,049, forward strand.
CCTACGTCGGCGACGGCAACAACGTCTGCAACTCGCACGTCAACGCCGCGGCGCTGGCAGGCACGAGCCTAGTGATCGCATGCCCGGAGGGCTTCGAACCGGAAGCGGAGCTCCTAGAGTCCGCTCGCGCCAAGGGCGCCGACGTGACCATCTCCCACGACCCGCGCGAGGCCATCGAGGGTGCGGACGCGCTCTACACGGACGTGTGGGTGTCGATGGGCATGGAGGACGAACTGGAGCGGCGCCGCGCGGCGTTCGCCGGCTACACCATCACACCCGCGTGGTTCGAGGACCTTAGCCCCCGCGGCGTGTTCATGCACGACCTGCCAGCCCACTACGGCGAGGAGTGCACGGAAGAGGCCGTCTACCACTCCCGTAGCGTGGTCTTCGACCAGGCGGAGAACCGGCTCCACGCCCACAAGGCCGTCTTGGTGCAGCTCCTAGCGGACACAGGGAACTGAGGATGGGTGCGGCGCTACGCGTCGGCATCCTAGGCGCCAGCGGCTACGGTGGCGCCGGACTGCTGGAGCGGCTCTCCGTTCACCCGGGCGCCGAGGTGGTCGCCGCAGGCTCCCGGCAGTACACCGGCCAGAAGATCGACGCCTGCTGGCCTCACCTCGCCGGCCTCTTCCCAGACCTGAGGTTCGCGGGCGAGGAGGAGGTCATACAGTCCTCCGACGTCGTCTTCTGCGCGACGCCGCACGGCGCCACGGCGCCCCTCGTCAAGCGCGCTCTCGACTCCGGCAAGCGGGTCGTGGACCTATCGGCCGACTTCCGGCTGGCCGCGGCCACCTACGCCGAGTGGTACGGCGGCGAACACCCACATCCCGAACTGATCGCGGAAGCCGTGTACGGCCTCGTCGAGCTTCACCGGGACGAGCTCGCAGGCAGACGCCTGATCGCCAGCCCGGGCTGCAACGCGACGGCGGCCAGCCTGGCGCTCGCGCCTCTGGCGGCGGCCGGACTGCTCGGCTCGTCGGCTGTCGTCAGTGTTCTGACCGGCGTCTCGGGCGCGGGCCGCGGCACGTCCGCCATGCTCCACTACCCCGAGATGGCAGGGAACTCACGAGCCTACAAACCGTCGGGAACGCACCGCCACACCGCCGAGATAGAGGCGACCGTGGGGCGCGTGAGGGTCGGCGGCAAGCGCCTTAGCACCTTCGATGACTTCGAGCCGTACACGGTCAGCTTCACGCCGCACATCGTGCCGATGGAGCGCGGCATCCTGGCAACATGCGCCACGCGTTCGAAGGACGCCGAGCTGACGGACGCCGCCGTGCTGCAGGTCATCAGCGACTACTACGCTGGCGACCCGCTCATCCATGTCCAGGAGGAGCTACCGCAGACGAAGGCCGTCTACGGCAGCGACCGCGCCGTGTTGTCTGCCAGGTACGACGGGCGCAGCGGTCACGTGCTCACGTTCTGCGCTATAGACAACCTCGGCAAGGGCGCGGCCGGGCAAGCCGTGCAGGCCTTCAACGTCGCTAACGGGTTCGCCGAGACCGAGGGCCTGCAGCTCCGCGGGGTGTGGCCGTGAGGGCGCCGCGCGGCTTCGAGCTGGCAGGTGTCACCGCCGGCATCAAGGAGTCGGGCCGCAAGGACCTGGGCCTCATCTACTCGCCTCACCCACTGACGTGGGCGATGGTGTCGACGACCAACCTCGTCAAGGCCCCGTGCGTCTCGAGGAACCGCTCGCGGCTCGCGGCCGGCACCAACGTGCGCGCGGTCGTGGTGAACAGCGGCAACGCCAACTGTGCCAACGGGGAGCGCGGCACTTGGGACAACGAGGACCTGGCCGGTGCCACCGCCGCCACGCTGGCGCTCGACCGGGTCCAGGACGTGCTGACAGCCTCGACGGGCGTCATAGGCGTCCCGCTACCCATCGACAAGCTCAAGGAGGCCATGCCGGTCGCGGCCAACGACCTCACAGCCGACTCCGCGGCCTTCGCCGAGGCCGTGCTCACGACCGACACGGTCGCCAAGGAGGCGGCCGCCACCCTGTCGACAGGCGCCCGTGTCGTCGGGGTCGCCAAGGGCTCAGGGATGATCCACCCCAACATGGCCACGCTGCTGGCGTTCGTGATGACGGACGCACGCATCCCGCAGGAGGAGCTGCGTGAGCTGTGGACGCGCGTCGTCGACCAGACCTTCAACCAGCTGAGCGTCGACGGCGACACGTCTACGAACGACATGGCCATCGTGCTGTCATCCCAACGCGTCCCGGTAGACGTCGAAGAGCTCGAGGAGGCGCTCCTTGACGTCTGCGCGAAGCTCGCCAAGAAGGTCGCGCGCGACGGCGAGGGCGCGACCAAGCTCATCACGGTGAGGGTGACGGGTGGTCGCAACGACGCCGAGGCCAGGGCAGCCGCCAAGACGGTCGCCGGCAGCATGCTCGTCAAGGCGGCGGTGCACGGCGCCGACCCCAACTGGGGCCGCATCCTCGCAGCCGTAGGCCGCTCGGGCGCGGTCTGCGACCTCGCCAACGTGCGGGTGTCCATGCAGCGGGTCGAGCTCTACGAGGGCGCGCCACTGCCGTTCGACGAGGCCGAGGTCTCCGAACTTCTCAAGCAGGAGGACGTCCTCATCGAGGCCGACCTCGCCGCAGGCGACGCCTCGGGCGAGGCGTGGGGCTGCGACCTCTCCGCCGAGTACGTCCGCATCAACGCCGACTACACTACTTAGCCGACCTCCGGTTGGCGATGTGGATGGCGCGGCCGTGCGCGTGCTCGGCGGCTTCCATCAGACCCTCAGACAGCGTCGGGTGCGCGTGCTGCGTGAGCCCGATGTCCTCGAGCGTGGCGCCCATCTCGATCGCCAGCGTGGCCTCGGCGATCAGCTCGCCCGCGCCGGGGCCGACGATGTGGGCGCCAAGCAACAGGTCGGTCTTCTCGTCGCCGATCAGCTTCACCAGGCCCTCGTCGGTACCCAGGCTCGCGGCCCGGCCCGAGGCGGAGAGCGGGAACCGGCCGACACGGACCGCGTAGCCGGCGTCCTTGGCCTCCTGCTCGGTCATGCCGACGCTGGCCAGCTCGGGGGAACTGTAGATGACCGAGGGCACGACCGTGTCGTAGGCGACGGGCTTGCCAGCGGCGTGCTCGGCCGCCACCAGGCCCTCCTTCATCGCCTTGTGGGCCAGGAGTGGCGCTCGGGCAACGTCACCTATCGCGTACACGTGCTCCTGGGTCGTCTGCATGTGCTCGTTCACGACCTTGACGAAGCCGCGCTCGTCCACCTCTACACCGATCTCCTCGAGGCCCAGCCCCTTGCCGTTGGGACGCCTGCCGACGGCCACCAGGACCTTGTCGACGGTGATGGTCCGCTTGCCGTCCGCGCCTTCTAGCGAGACCTCGACGCCCTTCTTGCCGCGCTTCTGGCCGGCGACCTTGGTGCCCGTCAGGACCTCGACGCCTCGCTTCTCGAAGGACTTCCTCAGCTCCTTGGCGGCGTCTGGGTCGGACGCTGGCGCGATCTGCTCGAGCATCTCGACGACGGTCACCTGGCTGCCGAGCGCGTGGTAGACGTCCGCGAACTCGAGGCCGATGGCTCCGCCACCGATCACGAGCATGCTGCCTGGCACCTTCTCGCCCAGCTCGAGCGCGCCCGTCGAGTCGATTATCGCGTCGCCGTCGACATCGAACCCCGGTATCGACGCCGGCCGCGAGCCGGTCGCCACTATGAACCTCTTGGCCTTGTGGCGCTCGCCTCCGACCTCGACCTCGTCCTTGGCGACGAACCTCGCCTCGCCTTTGAGGACCTCTACCTTGTTGCCCTTGAAGAGCATCCCGACGCCGCTTGTCATCCTCTTCACGACGCCGTCCTTGAAGCCGTCTATGGCCTTCAGGTCGAGCTCGGGCTCGCCGAAGCTGACGCCCAGGTCGGCGGCCTTCTTACCGTTGCGGACCTCTGCCGCGACGTGTAGCAACGCCTTGGTCGGGATGCAGCCGATGTTGAGGCAGACGCCCCCGATGTCCGCCTTCTCGGCGCACGCCACCTTGAGGCCGAGCTGCGCGGCCCGGATAGCGGCGTGGTAGCCCCCCGGTCCCGAGCCGATGACGATGAGATCGAACTCCATGCGTGCCTCCAAGCCTGTAGTCACCCGAGTCTATCTGGTGGCATGCGCCGGGGCGGTCCGTGCTCTGCTGCGCCCGGCACCGCCGCCGTCGTTGTTGACGAGCCGCCCCGCGCGCCCTACGATGCCGTCCATGGACGTCGGTGTCGCACATCGGTCAGGCACGTTCCGCGGCGACGCACGACTACGCCTAGACCTAGCTGGTGCGCCTGGCTGACGGCCGATCAGGAGCTTCAGCCCGAACAGGCGCACCCCGGCTGCACAGGCCGGGGTTCTTCGTGCGGGCGCACCTGGAACGGCGTACACGGTGGTGCAGGCTCCCGGTGCGGGCAAGCGCCCGCGAGACAACTGACGTAACAGGCGAAGATGACGCACGGAGGGGACATGACGCAGACCATCATGGGTGGCGAGGCCGATCAGGCTGACCGCTACTCGCCAGGCGACGTAGAGGCCAAGTGGCAAAAGCGCTGGCGTGACGAGCGCATCTACGAGGTCGACCTGGCAGACGACAGCAAGCCGAAGTTCTACTTCCTGACCATGTACCCGTACCCGTCTGGCGACCTTCACGTCGGCCACTGGTACGCCGAGGCGCCGGCCGACGCTTCCGCCCGCTACCGGCGCATGCGCGGCTACAACGTGCTCTTCCCCATGGGCTTCGACGCGTTCGGGCTGCCCGCCGAGAACGCGGCGATCCGGGCCGCGCGGCAGGGGCAGGACGTGCACCCAGCTACGCTCACGTACGAGCGCATCGAGCGCATGGAGAAGCAGTACGACCAGATGGGCACGATGATCGATTGGTCGAAGAAGGTGGTCTCGTGCGACCCCGAGTACTACCGCTGGAACCAGTGGTTCTTCCTGAAGCTGTACGAGAAGGGCCTTGCCTACCGCAAGGAGTCGTACGTCAACTGGGACCCCGTTGACCAGACGGTGCTCGCCAACGAACAGGTGATCGACGGCCGCGGCGACCGCTCGGGAGCGCTCATCGAGCGGCGCCTGATGCCGCAGTGGCACTTCAAGATCACCTCGTACGCAGACGAGCTGCTCGACTTCACCGGGCTCGACTGGCCCGATCGCATCAGGCTCATGCAGACCAACTGGATCGGGCGCTCCGAGGGCGCCGAGGTGGTGTTCCGAAGCGAGCATGGCGACGCCATCGAGGTCTTCACGACTAGGCCCGACACCCTGTGGGGTGCGACGTTCATGGTCCTCGCGCCGGAGCACCCCCTGGTCGAGAAGCTCACAACGCCCGACCGTCGGGCGGCGGTGAGCGCGTACGTTGAGCGCGCCAGCCACATGACGGAGCTCGACAGGCAGGTCGAGGCGAGGGAGAAGACGGGCGAGTTCATAGGCGCGTTCGCCGTCAACCCCGTCAACGGCGAGCGCATCCCGATCTGGGTGGCCGACTACGTCCTGATGGGTTACGGCACCGGGGCGATCATGGCCGTGCCCTACGGCGACGAGCGCGATTTCGAGTTCGCGACGCTGATGGGCCTGCCGATCACGCCGGTCGTGAGACCGGACGACGCCACAGGATCGGACGACGTGCTGCAGGGCCCGTGGACCGGGCCAGGCACGATCGTCAACTCGGGTCCGCTCAACGGCGTGCGCCACAACGGCGAGAAGGGCAGGGCCAACCCAGCCATCGCGGCAGCCATCGACCACCTCGAGTCGATCGACGCGGGGCGCGAGCAGGTCACGTACCGCCTGCGCGACTGGCTCATCTCACGGCAGCGCTACTGGGGCACCCCGATCCCCATCTACTACTGCGACGAGTGCGGCACCGTGCCGGAGAGGGAGGAGAACCTCCCCGTCATGCTCCCCACGGACGTGGCGTTCATGCCGACCGGCGAGTCGCCTCTCAAGCACCACCCGGCCTTCGCCTCGGCCACGTGCCCGAACTGCGGCGGTGAGGCGAGGCGGGAGACCGACACCCTCGACACCTTCATGGACTCGTCCTGGTACTGGTTCCGCTACCTCTCGCCCGACGACGACGACCGTCCGTTCGACCCCGAGCTGGCGAGGCGCTGGACGCCCGTCGACGTCTACACGGGCGGCGTGGAGCACGCGATCCTCCACCTGCTGTACGCGCGCTTCTTCACCAAGGCGCTGAGGGACTTAGGCCTCGTAGACATCGACGAGCCGTTCGTCATGTTGCGCAACCAGGGGATCATCCTCGGGGCGGACAACGAGAAGATGTCCAAGTCCCGTGGCAACGTCGTCAACCCTGACGACCTCGTGTCGCAGTACGGCGCCGACACCGTGCGCGCCTTCCTCATGTTCATCGGGCCATGGGACCAAGGCGGACCGTGGAACTACCAGGGGATCGAGGGCGTCTACCGGTTCCTGCACCGCGTCTGGGCCCTGGTCGTAGACCAGGAAGGCAAGCCGGGCCGAGGCTCGGGCGCGGACGTCGCTGATGCCGCCGGCGAGCTTCGCAGGGCCGTGCACCACGCGGTCAAGGAGGTCACGGAGGACCTCGAGGCGTTCAGGTTCAACACGGCCATCGCCGAGCTGATGACCCTGTCCAACGTCATGGGCAAGGCCAAGTCGCAGCGTGACTCCCTCGGTGACGAGTGGACCGACGCCGTGCGCCGCCTCCTGCTCATGCTCGCGCCTATCGCTCCGCACATCGCCGACGAGCTGTGGGAGCGTTCGGGTTTCGGTGGCTCGGTGCACCTCCAGACCTGGCCCGAGCACGACGAGTCGGCGCTGGAAGCCCAGACCGTTCAGATGGCCGTCCAGGTCAACGGCAAGGTGCGCGGCCAGGTCGAGGTGCCCGTCGACGCCGACGATGCGCAGGTCCTCGACATCGCACGGGCCGAGCCCAACGTGGTCCGCTACCTGTCTGATGGCGAGGTCGTGCGCGAGATCGTCGTGAAGGGCAGGATGGTCAGCTTCGTCGTGAAGGGCTGACCCTCCGCAGCCTAGGCGTCGCGCCTCCTCGCTACTGCGGCGCGACCAGCACGACCTCGCGCAGGATCGCCAGCTCGACGCTGGGGCGCACGATGTACGTGCGCCTCAGTTCGTTGGGGTCGGGTGGCAGGACCTGCTCGACGACGCCGACGAGCACGCCAAGGGGGAACAGGCCGCCGAAGCTCGACGTCTCGACGAGGTCGCCCACCTCGACGGGCTCGTCCTCCTCGAAGCGGGTCACTCGTACGAGCTCTCCTACATCGCCGACGAGGACGCCTTGGCCACCCTTGCCGCGCACGGTCACACCGACGCGCGACTGTGGATCGGCGACCGTGCGGACGACGGCGGAAGTCGGCCCCACCTCAGCGACGATCCCGACAAGTCCGGCGGGCACTGTGACCGGCATGTCCACCGTCACGCCCTGTCGCGTGCCGGCGCCGATGATCAGCCTGGCGAGGTCGGCGCCGACGGACCCGCCGATCACGGGCGCGGTGGCCACGACACCGGGCGACTGGGCGCGCCTCACCTCGAGGACCTGCTCGAGTCGTTGCACCTCGAGCTCGAGGAAGCGGGCGTCCTGGCGCGTTGCCGCCAGCTCCGAATCCAGACGAGCCAGCTCGGCCCTCAGGTCCCGCCTGTCGACCATGCTCTCGAACGTGAGCCTGACGTTGGTACCAGCCCTGTGGAGCATGTCGTGCGGTAGGGCCACCGCCGAGGTGAGGTCGAAGGGCAGCCTGCCAACGAGGGCCATCGACGCGATCGTGACGAGCCCGAGAGCGATGAACGCGTACCAGGCCCTGAGCAGGCTAGACAACCTCGACCCCCAGCCGCCTGGCGGACTCGACGACCGTAGGCAGGCACAGACCGACCACGTTCGTGTAGCTGCCCTCGATCTCGGCGACGTGCGCAGCTCCCAGCCCCTGGATCGCGTACCCTCCGGCCTTGTCCATCCCCTCGCCGGAGACGACGTAGCGCTCGATCTCGCCAGACGTCAGCTCGCGGAACCGCACCCGTGTCCTGACGACCCGAGACTCGGCCATATCGCCGAGGCGAAACGCGTGACCTGTTAGGACGTCGTGGCTAGAGCCCGAGAGTCGCCGCAGGAACTCTGCGTTCTCGTTGGCGTCCGACGGCTTGTTGATCACTCTGCCGTCCACGACGACCGTCGTGTCGGCAGCGATGACGAGGGACCCTGGGTAGCTACCGGCGAGCGCCTCCACCTTGGCGGCAGCCAGCCGCGAGACTAGCTCCGCAGGCCCTTCTCCCGGCAGGACGGACTCGTCGACGTCGGCCGGCTCGACGGTGAACGTCAGGCCGAGGCTGGCGAGGAGCTCGCGGCGCCGTGGCGATGCGCTGGCCAGCACGATGCTCCTCACGCGGCCCAGTCTACCCAAGCGGGGACGGCGGTTAGACTGCCGGCCGAAGATGGCTGACGACGAGCTCAAACGCGCAGCGGCCGAGGCCGCGCTCGACCTGGTCGAGGACGGCATGACCCTGGGTCTTGGAACCGGTAGCACAGCGCGCTGGTTCGTGGCGGGCGTCGGGCGGATGGTGGCCACCGGCCGGCTGTCGGGGGTTCGTTGCGTGCCCACCTCCCGCGCCACCGCCGAGCAGGCGACGAACCTGGGCCTCAGGTTGGTCGAGCTGCCTCGAGCGGGCGTAGACCTGGCTGTCGACGGCATGGACGAGCTCTCCCCCAGCCTGGACGCGGTCAAGGGACTCGGCGGCGCCCTGCTTAGGGAGAAGATGGTGGCGTCGGCGGCCGATCGGTTCGTACTGGTCGGCGACTCCTCGAAGCTGGTGACCAGGCTTGGCGAGAAGGCGCCTGTGCCCGTCGAGGTCGTGCGGTTCGGGCTCGAGCGCACGCTGGCCGTGCTCGGCACGCTCTGCGACGACGCGAGCGTCCGCGGCAGCGGCGAGGACATCTACCTGACGGACAACGGCAACCACGTCATCGACTGCGGCTTCGGGGCCGAGTTCGACCCTGAGGAGCTGCGAGCCGAGCTGTGCGAGGTGCCGGGGGTGGTCGACCACGGGCTGTTCCTAGGCATGGCCGACCTGGCGTTCATCGCAGGACCAGGTGGGGTCGAGCGGCACGCGCGGGGCATCGGCGCGTGAGGACCGCTACCAGGCCACGTCCGGTGCGGGTGCCGGCGAGGTGATCGTCGCTGTAGGTCTCGACCTCATCGAGATCGCCCGCGTGCGCAGGGCGGCTGAACGGCACCCGGTCAGGTTCCTGGAGCGCTGCTTCCACCCTCAGGAACTGGCGGACCTGGCGGACAGGTCGGACGTGTACCCGGGGCTGGCTGCCCGCTTCGCGGCCAAGGAGGCGTTCGCCAAGGTGTGGCCGTCCTCCCTGAGCTGGCGAGACGTGTGGGTCATAAAGGAGGGCGAGCGCCCGACGTTGCGGGCCAGCCCCGGTCTGGCGGCGGCGATGGAGGCCGAGGGCCTCTTCGCCCACGTCTCCCTCTCACACGCCGTCGACCACGCCGCGGCAGTCGTCATCCTGGAGAAGCAGAAGCGCGGCCCGAGCCTGGGTGGCCCGCCGTGAGCGCCGAGAGCGTGACCGTTTACACGGACGGCTCATGCGACACCGCGTCGCGTCGTGGCGGCTGGGCTTACCTCATCGAGAGAGAGGGTCGGAGCGAGACCGCCTCCGGCTTCGAGGCGGACACGACCAACAACCGCATGGAGCTGACGGCTGCGGTCATGGCGTTGGAGTCGCTAGACGCCCCGAGCCAGGCACGCATCGTCACCGACAGCGAGTACCTCAAGAAGGCGTTCACCGACGGCTGGCTGGCCAAGTGGCAGCGCAACGGGTGGCGCACCGCTTCGCGACAACCCGTCAAGAACCAGGACCTGTGGCAGAGGCTGCTGCAGCTCACGACCGTGCACGACGTGACCTGGGCCTGGACCCGCGGTCACGCCGGCCACGAGCAGAACGAGCTGGTCGACAGCTTGGCACTGGGCGCCAGGCGCCTAGGCCACGGCACGAAGGACCCCTGAACTACTCGGCCAGCCTGCCGAGGAAGTCACGGAGCACGTCCAACCCGATAGCAAGCGAGGCCGCGTCCACCCACTCCTCCTTGGTGTGGGCGCCGCCGCCCTTGTACGCCCCGAACGCGATGGCGCTCACGCCCCGCGCCATGGCGGCGTTGGCGTCCGTGCTGGCAGCCGCCAGGGTCACCTTCTGACCGATCGCCCCTAGCGCCGCGCGCGCCGCGGCGACGAGCCCGTCATTGGCGCTCGTGCCGGCGGGGCGGGACCCGATCTGGCGGACCTGGACGGCGCAACCGCTGGCCTGGGCGGCGGCCTGTACCTCGTTGCCGCACGCTTCCCAAAGCAGGTCGAGCGTGTGCTGGTCGACGCTGCGCAGGTCCAGGGCGAACCCGGCCTCCGCCGCGATCGTGTTGACGCTGGTGCCTCCCCATACGAGCCCGACGTTGAGGCTCGAGCGCGGCTCCCTTGGCACCGACAGCCGCGCCAGTCGCGCGATCGCGTCTCCGACGGCGTGCACCGCGCTGGGGCTGGGGTAATCGCCCCAGGAGTGCCCGCCGGCCGCGGTCATTGTCACCTCGTGACGCAGCGAGCCGACGCCCTGATGGCAGATCGAGCCGAGGTGGCCGTCGAGGGCTACGAAGTGATCGATCCGCCCCGCCCAGTCGTCGACCACCTGGCGCGCGCCGCGCAGGTCGCCGGCGCCCTCCTCGCCCACGGTCGCGGCCACGACGAGCCGCGGCCTGCGCTCCGGCAGGTCCCGAAGGTAGGCGGTGAGCACGGCCAGGCTGGTGGCGTTGTCCCCGACGCCCGGGCCCTCTAGGCGGTCGCCCGTGCGCCTCACGGTGACGTCGGTGCCGCTCGGGAAGACGCTGTCGAGATGGGCCGCGACCAGCACGACAGGCCCGACGCCGCCTGGCACCTCGGCCACTACGTTCCCGACGCCGTCGCGGCTGGACGTGAGGCCAGCCGTCTCCCACAGCCGAGACACCAGGTCGGCCCGCTCGTTCTCCTCGAACGTGGGCGCGGGGGTCTGGGCTATGCGAACGACCAGGTCGACGAGCTGGTCTGCCTGTGTAGCGCCGTGTGAGCGCGCGTCGCTAACTCTGTCGCCCCCCGTGGGCCGCTCGCTCACGCCTCGCCGCCGTCTTGCAGCGTGGCGATGCCCTCCCTCAGCGCGTACAGCGCGGCCTGAGTGCGGTTGTTGAGCCGTAGCTTCGAGAAGATCTCGGTCAACCTGTTGCGGACCGTCTTCTCGCTGACGCCGAGCCGACCGGCGATCTCCTGGTTGGTGGCGCCCTGTGCGAGGTGCCTGAGGATCTCCTCCTCGCGCTCGGTCAGCTCGCTGATCTCGTGTTCTGGGTGCGAAGGCAGCTCGCCGTACTTCCGGAACTCTGCCAGGATCTCGGCGGCCATCTCGGCGTTGAGGAGGGTCTCACCGGCGGCGACCCGGCGGATCGCCTGCGCCAGCTCGTCGGCGCCCGAATCCTTGAGCATGTAGCCCCTCGCGCCGACCTTGATCGCCTCGAACACGTAGCGGTCCTGCCGGTACATGGTCAGGATGATGACCTTGGCGTCGGGCTGCTCGGCGAGGATCGCCTTGGTGGCCGCGACCCCGTCCATCTCGGGCATCTGGATGTCCATGAGGATGACGTCCGGCTTGGTATCGAGCGCGTGCCGGATGGCCTCGCGGCCGGTCGATGCCTCCCCGATCACCCTGAAGCCCTCTTCGGTCTCGAGGATCCCACGTAGGCCCTGCCGGAACATGGCGTGGTCGTCGCACAGGAGGATCCGCGTCATGCACCACACTGTACCCGCCGGGCCCAGCCCTTGGTGCTACCCTGATGGGCGTAGCTGCCGGGCACGTCGCTTGCGGCCACGCCCCCGAACCGCCTCACCAGGCCGGAGGCCTGTCCGCACGCGAGGTGCCCGGCAGTTGCGATGAGGCTCGCCGTGGCGCTATCGCGGCCGGCGCGCCCAGATCCTCGAGAGAGCACAGATTGGAGGACGCATGTCGCATCCGAAGGGCGTCCTGATGGAGAGGGCGCAGAAGCTCGGCCTAGGCAAGCCGGAGTTCCGCACCGAGCAGACGGGTCCCGAGCACGAACCACGGTTCCTAGCGGACGTCCTGATGGGCGGCGAGGTGCTCGGTACCGGCCAGGGCGGCACCAAGCGCACGGCCGAGAAGTACGCGGCTGAGGAGGCGCTGGCGGCGCTGGACGCTCGTGGAGGCGCCGGCGCGAAGACCAAGCCGAAGTCCAACGCCAAGGCCGAGGCCAAGGCCAGCTCCAAGTCGGGAGGTAAGTCCGGCGGCAGGTCGAGCGGCAAGCAGGACGGCAAGCCGGCGACGACATCGGGTGGCAAGAAGGGCGACGCCGGAGCCAAGCGCGCGGAAGCCTCCGAGGCCTCCGAAGCGGCCGCGACCAGGGTCGCGAACGATGGCGGCTCCGACGACGGCGACGAGGGCTTCGACGGCCCTTGGCCGATGTTCGACGACCTGCTGGCGGCGGTGGTGAGCGTCGCCGAGAGGCGCGTGACCTCCGACCTGCGGGGCGAGGTCGCCCGCACGGCCATCAGGGACTTCTCGCTCGACCTCTACAAGGACCTCCTGCTGGGCCTCGGCGACATCGTCGAGGACGAAGAAGAGGACGAGGACTAGCTCCGGCGCCGGAGCGACCGGCCGTCCCACGGCCCCCGGTACGGGCGCCTAGCCCTGGTGGCGCTTGGCGAAGCGTTCGATGCTCAACAGCAGGTCGGTCGCCTTCTCGCGAACCAGCATCTCCCGCAGGCGCTCGCTGCCACCGAAGCCGGCGGTGCCGTGCAGCTCGATGATGTCGACCACCTTCGAGCTGAACGCCGTGAGCGGCGTGGTCATGGGTATGCCTGACAAGTCCTCGGCATGCGGTGAGCGCAGCTCGAAGAGGTCATCGTCGAGCCCACCCGCGCCAGGCTTGACCACCACGACCACGTCTCCGTCGCTGGTCTTGACCAGGTAGCGTCTGGGCTCTGTGCTTCCTTCCCTCTCCATGGGGCAGGCAGGCTATCACGCCACGACGTGCCTGCCCGCCTCCCTGGGTGGTGCGCGGACGGTCGACAGAGTGACACACTGGCACGGTGCAAGACGTGCTCGCTTCTCACCCGGGCCTGGCGGTGGCGGTGATCATCGCGCTGGGCGTCGGCTCGCAGTGGCTGGCGTGGCGCTGGCGGGTTCCCGCCATCCTGCCGCTGTTGGCGGCCGGGTTCGTCGTCGGTCCCGTCCTCGGGGTGCTCGTGCCGGTGGGTATCTTCCCCGAGGAGCTCTTCTTCCCGCTGGTGTCGCTGGCGGTCGGGCTGATCCTGTTCGAGGGCGGCCTGACCCTTAGGTTCTCGCAGATCCGCGAGACGCGGCGCGTCGTCGTCAACCTCGTCACGTGGGGCGCGGCGATCACCTGGCTGGGTGCGGCGCTCGCTGCCAACCTCATAGCCGGCATAGAGCCCCACATCGCCCTGCTGTTCGGCGCCCTGGTGATGGTGACGGGCCCGACCGTCATCGGCCCGCTACTGCGCATCGTGAGGCCCGTCTCCGACGTCGCCAACGTCCTCAAGTGGGAGGGCATCGTCATCGACGCGGTAGGCGCCCTCGTGGCCGTCCTCGTCTACGAGTCGCTCGTGCTGCGCTCGGCAGGCGAGCCGCTCGGCATCGTCGCCCTGCTCCTCGGCCGCTTCTTGCTCGTCGGCGCCATGGTGGGCGCGGCCGGTGGTGGAGCGTTGGCGCTCCTGCTCAAGCGCCGCGTGATCCCCGACTACCTCATCAACGTCACGGCCCTGGCCATGCTCTTCGCCACCTTCGAGCTGGCCAACTACTTCTCGGCCGAAGCGGGCCTGCTGGCCGCCGTCGTCATGGGCATCATCGTCGCCAACGCCGGCGTGCCGAACCTGGACTCTCTCCTGACCTTCAAGGAGGACCTGACCGTGTTGATGGTCAGCGTCCTCTTCATCGTGCTGGCCGCCAACGTGACGCCGGACGCGGTCGCCGCTGCTCTCACATGGCAGACCCTCGCGATCGTCACCATCGTCGTGCTGCTCCTGCGGCCGCTCAACGTGTTCCTATCGAGTCTCGGTTCCAAGCTGTCGTTCAACGAGCGGCTGTTCATCGCCTGGGTGGGGCCGAGGGGCATCGTGGCGGCGTCGGTGACGTCGTTGCTGGCCGCCAGGCTGCTCGAGAACGGGATCGAGGGCGCCGCCGACATCGTCCCGCTCGTGTTCGCGGTCATCGTCGTCACGGTCCTGCTCGCGAGCCTCACCGCCAAGCCGCTAGGCGTTCGACTGGGCGTCGCCGACCCGGACCCGCAGGGCTTCGTGCTGCTGGGCGCTCACCCGGTGGCGCGCGAGATCGGCAAGACGTTGAAGGAGCGCGGCCTGGCCGTCCTGCTCGCGGACACCAACCCGTCGAACGTGGCAGCCGCGCGCGAGGAGGGGTTGCAGGCCTACTACGGCAGCCTGCTGTCCGACCGCAGCGAGGACCAGCTGAGGCTGTCGGGGATCGGCCGCCTCATCGCCCTGACGCCCAACGAGGAGGCGAACGCGCTGACCGCCGTGAAGTTCCGCCGCGAGTTCGGGAAGGACGCCGTGTACCAGCTGGCGCCCAAGGAGCACGTCACGGACCGCAACCGTCTCGGTGGCGAGAACCGCGGCCTGTGGCTGTCGCAGGGTGGGTTGTCCTTCCAGCGGCTGCAGCGCCTGCACGCGGCAGGCGTGGGCCTGGTCGAGGTGGAACTGACGTCAGAGCACACCCTCGCCGAGTTCCTGCGCACCCACGGGGACAGCGCCGTGCCGATGTTCATCGCGCGCAACGGAACCGTCGACGTCGTGTCCGAGGCCACCGACCCGGAGCGCGAGGACTCTGGTACCTTGCTGACCTACATCGAGCCTAGGTCCTGACGGAGCCTACTCGCTCGCCTCGTCCAGGAACTGCTGCAGCTTGTCCGTGTTGACCGTGATGGGCGCGCGCCTGCGCCTGACCGCTCCGTACTCGAGCAGGCGTGCCAGGCAGTGGCTGACCGTCTCGCGCGTCGCCCCGATCATCTTGGCCAGGTCCTGCTGGGTGAGGTTGAGGTCGATGACCGTGCCGCGATCGGAGTCGGCGCCGAAGTCCTGAGCCAGCCTGAGGAGCAGGTTCGCGAGGCGGCCGGGCGCGTCGAACGCACCCACCTCGGCCTGCCACTGCTGCGCTTGCCACAGCCGGGTGCTCATGACCTGTATGAACTTCATGGCGATGGCCGGGTGCTGCTGGAGGAGCCGCTGGAACTCCTGCTCCGGCATGACGATGAGCGTCGTGTCGACGACGGCCTCGGCCTGGTTGGGACGGCGCTCGCTCTCCAGCAGGAGCAGTTCCCCGAAGATGTCGTACTGGCCGAGTAGCCCCAGGATCATCTCCTTGCCGTTCGGGAAGTACATCGAGATCTTGACCATGCCGTCGCGCACGAAGTACAGCGCGTCCGCCGGGTCCTCCATGTGGTAGATGATCTCGCCCGCCTCGAACCGCTTGTACGGGGTGATGCGAGTGATCTTCTCGAGCTCATCTGGCGTCAGGTCCTGGAACAGTTTCGTGTTCTTCAGATGCCAGACCAGGCTCGGGTACTGACTCGTATCGGTCATCAAGCGCCCCTCTCGAGCTGCGTCTGTCCCTCAGCCCTGCACGTTGCGCCAGGGACGCGACTGCCACACGGTATGCATATGAATCTAACTCACTCGCCAGGCAGTTTTCTCTAGGGCTCGCCTTGCGGGTCGGGTTCGGGCTCGGCTTCCGGCGTGACCTGAGGCACCGCAGCCAGGGCGGTAGCGAGCTGCATGAGGCGTTCGTACTCGGCCCTGTTCAGGTAATCGCCGACCTTGAGGCCGTCGACGAAGACGGTCGGCGTGCCTGTCAGCCCGACCTCTTGAGCAGCGCGCCTGTACGCATCCTCGATGGCCTGGCTGAACCTGCCCGTGCGTACGCACATGTTCAGCCCATCGGCAGTCAGGTCGTTCTCGGCGGCGATCGCGGCGAACAGCGGCAACGGGTCGGGAACGGACGCCCAGCGGGACTGCTCGGCGAAGAGCGCGTCCGTGTACGTCCAGAACGCCTCCTCTCCGGCCCCGGGGCCGCCTGCCGCCGCCGCCTCGGCGGCGACGCACTCGCTCGCCTCGGCCGCAACGGTCGCGTTGGGGTGGATGCTCTTCAGGGGGAAGTGGTGCACCTCGAAGCGCACGTCGCCGTTCGCCATGAGCTCCTCGATCACGGGCATGCCCTCGATAGCGAAGCGGGCGCAGAACGGGCACTGCAGGTCGGTGAACTCGCGGATGACGTGCTCGGCGTCGGCGGGCCCGATGGAGTGCGCGGCCGGCCCGAACACGTCTGCAGGCACCTCTTGCGGCTCGAATCGAACCGTCACCGCTGGCGGCTCGGACGAGCTCACGGTCACGAACATCAGGTACTCCTGAACCTGCACGGCGACCTCGCCCACGCCGACCATCTCGCCCGAGCGGCTACGGAAGAAGTCGGTGACAGGGGCCGCGATCTCTGGGCCGTACCCGCTGGCCGCGCCGATGAGAGCGCCCAGGAACCTGGCGTTGGCGTCGCTGAGCGAACCCTCACCCGATACGCCGACCGCCGTGCCGAGCGACTCTGTGACGGCGAACCTGAAGCCCGTGGCAGAGACGTGGCCGCCATCGACCGCCTCCAGCCCGTAGTCGGTGAGCTTGGAGACGATCGAGTCGGGCTCATGGCCGATCTGGGCGAGCGCGACCACGGGCATCGTGAGCAGGGCGATCAGGAACGCAAGGAGCGGCGGTCGCCAGCGGGCCGCTCGAAGGGACGAACGCGCGTGCATGCCGCAGTCTAGCCGTCGCCGGCTCATCCCTCTGACTCACGGGTCAGGACGGCGACCCGGACCCCAGCGGCGTTCGCGAGAACGCTCGCGTCCAGCTCCAACAGCGAGCTGACGCCACCGCCGCCCGCGAACACGTTGCCGTGGGTCGGCACGGACCGCTCGTCGAGCCAGGTCCGGAGAGGGGTCAGGTGGCCGAAGGGTGGCATAGAGCCGACCTGGTAGCCGGTGATGGCCAGGGCCTCCTCAGGCGTCGCGAAGCGTAGGCGCTTCCTAGACACGCCGAGCACGGTGGCGAGGAGCGGGTACGCGACGCGGCTCTCGCCCGCGGCGACCACCAGCAGAGGTTCGCCATCTGCGACGAAGATGAGGCTCTTGACGATCCGGTCGGGGTAGGTGCCTACGGCGGCCGCCGCGTCCCGGACGGTCGGCGTCGGCACGGTGAGCCGGTGCAACGTGGCGACCACGCCGTGCGCGGCGCAGTACGCCTCCAGGTCGGCCTCGGTGAGCGCGACTGGCGGCTCCGGTGAGGGGCTCTTCGGCATGACCGGCAGTCTAACCGCGCCTGAGGTTGCGACCAGGACGGCGTTACCTGGGCGGAGTGGTATCTTCCCTCGATGTTGGAGATTCCCGAGGCGTTCCGCGAGCTGGCTGCTCGCGAGCGGGAGGCGATCACCGACCTCCAGGTGCTACTGGCACGCCTCGGCGCCGACGACGATCACGTCTCCGACGTGCGCACGGCGCTCTCGGACCTCGGCGGCCTGTTCATGATCGTCGTCGCAGGCGAGTTCAACGCCGGCAAGTCGAGCCTCCTCAACGCTCTCCTCGGGGAGCACGTCATGCCGGAGGGCGTGACGCCGACAACCGACCGCATCACCGTCGTCACGCACGGGGAGAAGGAGTCGGAGCGCCAGGAGGGCCCCGCGATCGTCCACCGGACGCACCCTGCTCCGCTGCTGGCGGACGTGGCGCTCGTCGATACGCCCGGCACGAACGCCATCATCCAGCGGCACCAGGAACTCACGGAACGGTTCGTGCCTCGAGCCGACCTCCTGCTGTTCGTGACGTCTGCCGACCGACCCTTCACGGAGAGCGAGCGGCGCTTCCTCGAGCTCATCGCTTCATGGGGTCGCAAGGTGATGATGGTCGTCAACAAGGTCGACATCCTCGACACCGAGGAGCAACGCGCCGAGGTGGAGCGCTACGTGCGCGAGCACGCCCGCGAGACGTTGCGGGTCGCCCCCGAAGTCCACCTGGTCAGCGCCAAGCGCGCCGAAAGAGCCAGGCAGGACGGCGACGCCGCCGGTCTCGGGGCCTCGGGCGTGCCGGCCCTGGCGCGGGCGGTGTCCGAGCGCCTCAGCGCCGAGAGACCCCGCCTCAAGCTGCTATCGCCGCTCGGGGTCGCCGAGCGCACCGTGAGCGTTCACCAGGACCAGCTCGCAGCGCGGCTCGAACTGTTGACGGACGACAGCGGCAGCCTCGAGGAGATCGAGAGGCAACGAACGCAGTTCGAGAAGGACATGCGCCGCGAGTTCGATGTGCACAGGGTCCGGGTCAAGGACATCGTCAGGGACGTGAAGCAGCGGGGCCACGAGTTCTTCGACGACACCATCCGCTTCCGCCGTATCCCGAAGCTGCTGAACACCAAGCAGGTGCAGGCCGACTTCGAACGCGAGGTCATCAAGGACACTGACACGCGGGTCGAACGCGCTGTTTCGGACCTGGTCGACTGGTTCATACAACGCAACCTCCAGTTCTGGGAGGACGTCATGCGCTTCGTCAACGAGCGCGCGTCGGCGACCGAGGAGCGCGTCATCGGCGAGGTCGGCGGTCGGTTCCAGTACGACAGGCGTGCGCTCGTACGCTCGCTCGGCGAGCGTACGGAAGAGGCCATGGCGACGTACGACGACGACGCCGAGTCGCGGCGGCTGGCAGACGACCTGCAACAGGCCGTGTTCCGCACCGGCCTGTTCAACGTCACGGGCATCGGCCTGTCGGCGGCCGTGCTGGCGTTCATCTCGACCGCGGCCCTCGACGTCACCGGCATCGCCCTCGGGCTCACGCTCGTGAGCGTCGGCCTGCTCGTCCTACCGAGGCAGCGTGCTAGAGCCAAGCGCGAGCTGGACGAGCGCATGCAGCAACTGGAGGACTCGCTGTTGGAGGGGCTGGCTGGTCAGTTCGAGGACGAGTTGGCGAGGTCGCAGGAGAAGCTGGCTGGCGCCATAAGCCCGTACACGCGCTTCGTGCGCTCGGAGCTCGACAGGCTGGCCGAGCTGGGAGAGCAGCTCGACGAGATGTCGGTGCGGCTGGCCGGGCTCAGGGGCGAGATCGAGGCGCTGGAGTAGACTCCCTGGTCATGGCCGACAAGACCGTCACGCGCGTCGCTTTCCAGGGGGTGCCAGGGGCGTTCAGCGAGGAGGCGGCGTACGCCTTCGCGCCGGACTCGGAAGCCATCGGCTACCCGACCTTCGAGGAGGCGTTCGAGGCTACCGTCGCCGGCGACTGTGACTACGCCTGCCTGCCTGTCGAGAACAGTCTTGCCGGGTCGATCAACCAGACGTACGACCTGCTGACCGACTCGGTCCTGACGGTCATCGCGGAGCGCATCGTGCGGGTCCACCACAACCTGCTGGTGCGCCAGGGCACGCGCCTGCAGGACGTCAAGCGCGTCTACAGCCACCCTCAGGCCCTGCAACAGTGCCAGAGGTTCATCCGTCAGCATCGGCTCGAGGCGGTCGCCGAGTACGACACCGCGGGCGCCGCGAAGCTGCTTTCAGAGCGCGAGGCCGTATCGCCCGAGAGCGCGGCGATCGCCAGCCGGCGCGCCGCCGATGCCTACGGCCTAGACATCGTCGCCGAGCGCATCGAGGACCTCAGCTTCAACTTCACGCGCTTCTTCGTTCTCGGTCACGACGAGCGCCCACCGCAGCCTGGGCGCGAGCACAAGACGAGCCTGCTGCTGGCGACCCACCACCGTCCGGGCGACCTCGTCGCGTGCCTTCAGGTCTTCCCAGAGCACGGCATAAACATGACCAAGCTCGAGTCGAGGCCGCGGCGCGACAAGCCGTGGAGCTACCTGTTCTACATCGACATCGAGGGTCACGTTGCCGAGCCGCAGGTCGCCGCGGCCATGACCGGTCTCATGCGCCGGGCCGCGTTCGTCAAGTACCTGGGTAGCTACCCGGCCGCCGAGCCCCTCGAGATCGACTGAGAGCGCTCGAACGTCAAGGAGCGGGCATCGCCACCACCTCCGGCCCGCTCAACGCAGCCAGCCTTATCGCCTCGCCTGGGTACCACAGCGTGCGCGAGCGGTAGACCCCCCTCCACGGTGAGCGCAGCACCTCCGTCCAGCCGCGGGCCGTGTCGAGCAGCCACAGCTCGCGCGCCCCGGCAGCGCCGTACAGGGCCACGCGGTCGACCCGAGCGGCCCGCCCGCGCGCTAGCTCGACTATCAGGAGAGCCGCGTCCGGGTCGAACGAACCCCCGACACCCGCCACTGCGCGGCCCGTAGAACCTGGCACCGGCGCACCGCCTGCCGTGACCAGTAGCGCCAGGTCGGCACGGAGCAGGTCACCTGGCCCCATCCGGAAGGCCGGGTTGACGTGGACCTGGCAGCCCGCGGCCACGATGTCCCGAGCGCCGAGGGCAGCGTGGAGGTTGGCCAACATGGCCATCTCGGTGGGGCTAGGTGTGTAGCCGGGCACCACGCGGCCGCCGTGGAGCTCGGCTCGGGGCCCCTCCGGCAGGGTGCCCGCCCTCAACGCAGCCAGGAAGGCCGGGACCGTGACCTGCGGGAACGTGGTGTCGCGCATACCGGGGGGCAGCGTGCGCCATCGCGGCCGCCGCACCGGGCGCCCCCTTGGGACCATGCCGAGCGGTCCTAGGCCTGGTTCGCGCAGTGCTCTGGAACGGCGGAGTATGGTGATACACTCCGCCGGATAAAGATGCCTAGGCGCGACGACATACACAAGATCCTGATCATCGGTTCCGGGCCCATCGTCATCGGGCAGGCTGCCGAGTTCGACTACTCGGGCACGCAGGCGTGCAAGGCGCTACGCGCGGCCGGCTTCGAGGTCGTGCTCGTCAACTCGAACCCGGCCACGATCATGACCGACCCGGACGTCGCCGACAGGACCTACGTCGAGCCCCTCACCCCCGAGTTCGTCGAGGCCGTCATCCGCAAGGAGCGTCCGGACGCCCTGCTGCCGACGCTCGGCGGCCAGACCGCGTTGAACCTGGCGGCGGTGTTGCACGAGAACGGCGTATTGCAGCGCCACGACGTGAAGCTCATCGGCGCCAACTACGAGGCCATACAGAAGGGCGAGGACCGCAAGCTGTTCCAGGAGGCCATGGCCCGCATCGGCGTCAAGACCCCGGCCGGGAAGATGGTCACCAGCCTGCAAGATGGCCTGGACTTCGTCGAGAGCATCGGCTACCCGGCCATAGTGCGACCCAGCTTCACGCTGGGCGGCACCGGCGGGGGCATCGCCAAGGACGAGTCCGAGTTCGTGCAGATCGTGAACCAGGGCTTGCACGACTCGCCAGTCGGCAGCGTGCTCGTCGAGCAGTCAGTACAGGGCTGGAAGGAGTACGAGCTCGAGGTGATGCGCGACGTCAACGACACCGTCGTGATCATCTGCTCGATCGAGAACTTCGACCCGATGGGCGTGCACACAGGCGACAGCATCACCGTCGCACCGGCGCAGACGCTGTCAGACAAGGAGTACCAGCGCCTGAGGGACAATTCCATCGCGATCATCAGGGAGATCGGGGTTGACACCGGCGGCTCGAACATCCAGTTCGCGGTGAACCCTGAGGACGGCGACGTCATCGTCATCGAGATGAACCCCCGCGTCTCGCGCTCCTCTGCCCTCGCGTCCAAGGCCACGGGCTACCCGATCGCCAAGATCGCGGCTCTGCTCGCCGTCGGCTACCACCTCGACGAGCTGCCCAACGACATCACCAAGGAGACGAAGGCGGCGTTCGAGCCCACTATCGACTACGTCGTCACCAAGGTGCCGCGCTTCGCCTTCGAGAAGTTCCCAGAAGCGCCGGACGACCTGGGCACGCAGATGCGCTCTGTCGGCGAGGTCATGGCCATCGGACGTACCTTCAAGGAGTCGCTCCTCAAAGCGGTGCGTTCGCTCGAGCTCGACGTTCGAACCGAGACGGCCGCGCTCAGCGTGCCAGAGCTCGAGGAACGCCTGCGCCCCAACCCGCGTCGGCTGCCGGCAGTCATCGAGCTCCTCAGACGCGGTCGCTCGGTGCAGGCGCTCCATCAGTTGACGGCCATAGACCCCTGGTTCATCGCGCAGCTCGAGGAGATCGTCCAGGCCGAGGACGAGATACGCGCGGCCGGCGACCCTGCCGGCTGGGGCTGGGAGCTGTGGAGAGAGGTCAAGCGGCTCGGCTTCTCGGACGCCGACGTCGCCGCGCTCACCGCAACGACGTCCGCCGAGATCAGGCGCCTTCGTCTGGCCAAGCAACAGGCGCCCGTCTACAAGACCGTCGACACATGCGCCGCGGAGTTCGAGGCGTACACGCCGTACCTCTATTCGACGTACGAGTGGGAGGACGAGTCGCCGCGGACCGACAGGCCGAAGGTCGTGATCCTGGGGTCCGGGCCGAACCGCATCGGTCAGGGCGTCGAGTTCGACTACGCCACCGTGCACGCCGTGTGGGCGCTGCAGGAGGCGGGGTTCGAGACCGTCATGGTCAACTCGAACCCCGAGACCGTCAGCACCGACTACGACACGGCCGACCGCCTCTACTTCGAGCCGCTCACGCTCGAGGACGTGCTCAACGTCATCGAGCACGAGGCACCGGACGGAGTCATCGTGCAGCTCGGAGGGCAAACGCCGCTCAAGCTCGCGCGCGGCCTCGAGGAGGCAGGCGTGCCCATCTGGGGAACATCGGCCGCGGCCATACACGCCGCCGAGGACCGCGACGCGTTCCACGCCCTGTGCGAACGCCTCGGCATCCCCCAGCCGACGGGCGGCGTCGCGGCGCGGCCACAGGATGCCGCCGCCCTCGCGATGCGCATCGGCTACCCGGTCATGGTGCGGCCCAGCTACGTGCTCGGCGGCAGGGCGATGCAGGTCGTGCGCGACGATGCGGAGCTGCAGGAGTACCTGGAGCGCGTCTACGCCGAGCTGCCAGGCGAGCCGAGCGTCCTGGTCGACGACTACCTGGAGGGTGCCACCGAGGTCGACGTCGACGCCATCTCCGACGGCGAGACGACCGTGGTGGCCGGCATCATGGAGCACGTCGAGCCGGCCGGCGTCCACTCCGGGGACAGCGCATGCATCACGCCACCCGTCGGCCTGTCGCAGGCGACGATCGCCACCATCGAGGACTACACGATGCGACTCGCCACCGCCATCGGCGTCAGGGGCCTCATCAACGTCCAGTACGTGATCAAGGACGGTTCCGTATACGTCATCGAGGCGAACCCCCGCGCCAGCCGCACGATCCCTTACCTCTCCAAGGCCATCGGCCACCCGCTGGCGAAGTACGCAGCCCTCGTCTCGGCGGGCCGCACGCTTCGCGACATCGGCTTCGTCTCGGCGCCTCGCCCTACCGTCTACAGCGCCAAGGAGGCGGTGCTGCCGTTCCTGAAGTTCCGTGGCGTCCTGCCGGTGCTCGGGCCGGAGATGCGCTCGACCGGTGAGAGCATGGGGATCGACGCCGACCCACACATGGCCTACTACCGCGCGGCCCTGGGCGCTGGCAGCAACCTCCCAGAGGCCGGTACGGCGCGGCTCATCGGCGAGGGCCTGGACGCGCGCGCGGCCGAGCTCGAGGGTCTCGGGTTCAGGGTCGAGCGTGGACAGCTACCTACCGGCGCCGAGCCGGACTACGACCTGCTCGTGGACGTCGCCCACACGCCCGAGCTCAGGCGTGCCCTCGAGAACGGCGTGCCGTTCGTCTCGACCTTCGCCGCTGCCGCCTGGACAGCGCGGGCAATGGCGTCCGCGGCCGCCGCCAGGGCGACCGGGCCCCTCGACGTCACGGCGCTACAGGACCTGTCTCAGGCCGAGATGCCGCCCTCGCTCGTCGGCTCGGTATCGAACTGATCTTCGCTCCCGACTTCGTCGGACCTGACCTCGTCATGCACGCCATCGTCGTGTTCGACGAGTAGCTCGGGCTCGCCCAGGCCGGTCAGCTTCTCGACCTGCCGCGACGGCAGCCGCTCCTTGAGCGACGTGGCGTAGCTCGCCAAGCCTGCCAGCGCCTCGTCGACCCGTTGCCTGAGCACGAACTCGCCATGATCGACCCGGGCGATCAGGTGGAACGGCGCCACCGTCAGGCGCTCCAGGATCTCGAGCGTCCGGTCGCGCGGCATGTTCAGGTCGGACACGAGGTCCTCCAGGAGGAAGACCGCCGGCGCCCTCAGCTGGTTCAGCCTGGCGAGGACCTCTGACAGGGCTCCTCGCTCGGCCACCCTCTCGGCGATCGTCGCCTCGAAGCGCTGTAGGCCGTGCTCGAACAGGCCGTCGCGCTCGAAGTGCGGTTCCAGGTCCATCGGGGACAGGGGGACCGTCTGGTGGAGCGTGGCGAGGCGGTCGAGGCCCTGCCAGCTCCACAGCGTGGCGCGGGCCAGCTCGGCGGGGCCGGTGAGGCGCAGGAGGTCGTGATGGTCGCCCACGACGGCCAGGTGGCGGTAGTCACCAGCGCGCCGCTTGGAGAGCAGCTCGGCCCAGTCGAGGCGCTCGCTCTTAGAGAGGAGCTGCACCAGCACCTGATACGCGCGCCGCCCCATCGCCGCGGCGAGCCTGACCTGGCCCTTGCCTATGGGCTCGATCTGGAAGCCTAGTGGCGCCATGACGCGACGGAAGCGGCTCGCGAGCTCGGTCAGCTCGGGGGGCGCCTCGTCGTCCTCGGCCTCCGGGAACGGGTATGGCGTGTGCGTCGCACGGCGCTCGACCACTGAGCCGGCCCTGCCATGCGTGGCCGCTGGGCCAGGCATGGTCTCGCGGCCATGCGCGGTCTCTGGAACCTGGCCCGTACTGACAGGGGCGCTCACCTGGACCCTAGGCCACAGCCCAGCCTGTTCTGGCATGGCGCCGGGGTCCGGCGAAGTCTGAGGAGCAGAGCCGACGACGCCCGCGTGCAGCGCCTGGACGCCAAGGTCATCGGCTCCACCCGCCTCGGTTCGCCCGATGACATCCGCGGCCTGTCGTGCCGTCAGCGGCGCCGCCTCCAGCTCCTGGTCGGCCTGTTCTCGCGGCGCGGCGACGGCTACCAGGTCGTCCTCGTCCTCGGCCGGCTCGTCCGCATAGACCAGAGCCGAGGTGACGTCTTCACCACGTTCGGTCGGGCTTCCGACCTGGTCCGCAGTGAGCGCGACCACCTTGGTGGCGTCCACCCAGCGCCCCTCGTGGAGCGTGAAGCGACCGTCCTCCCGCAGAGCTTGCTCGAGGTCGACCTCGTCCGGGACCTTGAACACGGCCCTCATCTCCTGCACGGAGAGGCGGCTCGATGCCTCGATCATGTCGTCGAGCAAGCTCGCGACGGCCTCGGGCGTCGTGTAGTCGGGGGCCCTGGGGCGCGCCACCGGCGTGACGGCGAAGCGCCCGCCCTCCAGAGCCTTCACCTGGAGCTCGTCGTTCACTGCCAGCCGGTTCGCGCGGTAGAGCTCGCCCAGCCCTGAGACCTGTCTTGGTGGGTTGAAGGAGAGCTCGTACTCTTCGTTCGACCTGGTGTCGACGGCCGTGAAGCTGCCACCCTCCGGGAACAGCTCGACCGCCGCTTGCGGCAACGTCATGGTGCCGCTCCGGAGGCAGTAACGCGTCAACGGGTAGCGGAACTCTCCAGCCATCTAACGCCTCCCGGCTTCCCTAGGACCACAGGTCGACCCGCCTCGCACCTTCGAGGCGCCGCCCCCCTGAGTGGGTACGTCAGGAGTCTAACCCGCTCCACCCACGGGTCTGCGGCTGTCGCGCAGAGCCACCTTCGGCACGCGCTTCGGGCTCCATCCACGCGCGCGGGCGGCGCCCGGATCAGCTCTTGCCGAACACGAGACGGCGGCGCCGACGCTGCTTGGAGGGAGCTGGCTTGGCCGGCTCGCTCAACTTGGCAGTCGGCTTGGCGATCCCCTCGGCGGTGCCCTTGACGGCCGGTTTGGCGGTCGCCTTCGCGGTGCCCGCCCGCCCCTTCGCGTCCTTACCGTCCTTCGCATGGGCGCTTGCCCCATCGTCCTGGGGCCTCGCCGCCTTGGTCTTGGTCCCACCGCCCTTGCCGTCGCGTCCGGCGCGGCCAGCGACCTTCCCGCCCGCCTCGCCAGCGGCCTTGGCTGCGGCGCTAGGGACGGACCTGCGGCCCGTCACGAACTCGGCGTCGATGCCGCCCTCCGAAGGGTCGCGCAGCTTCTTGGGCCGCTTGCTAGGCGCCTGTTCCTCGACCTCCGGAACGGTCACCTCCATGGAGGCAGGTACCAGGTCGATCTGCCTCTGAGTGGGGTTAGCGGCCAACACCTTGACCTCGACGCGATCGCCCATGCGGTAACGCTTGCGGGTGTGCTTGCCCATCAGCATGAGCGAGTCCTCTAGGTAGATGTAGTAGTCGTCGTCCAACTGGCTGACGTGCATGAGCCCCTCGACACCGTTCGCCAGCGCAACGAACACGCCGAAGTTGGTCACCCCAACGACGATGCCGACGAAGGACTCGCCGATGTGCTCCTTGGCCCAGCGAGCGTGGTAGTAGCGCGTCAGGTCGCGCTCTGCGGACTCGGCGACGCGCTCGCGTTCGCTGGCGTGCTCGGCGAGCTGGGGGAAGTCTGAGCGCATGCGCTCCTTGAGCGTCGGCGAGAGGCGGTGCTGGAGTATCGAGCGCACGACCCTGTGAACCACCAGGTCGGGGTAGCGCCTGATCGGGCTGGTGAAGTGCAGGTAGTTCTGGAACGCGAGCCCGTAGTGTCCGAGGTTCTCGCTCGAGTACCGCGCCTGTTTGAGGCTCCTGAGTAGCAACGTGTTGACGAGCTGCGCCTCGGGCTTGCCCGCGGCCTCTCGGAGGATCGCCTGGAGGTCCTGTGGTCCGGCGTGCTCGAGGTCCAGCGTGTAGCCCAGCTTAGCCAGCGCCTTCTGCAGCGCCAGGATCTTCTCCTCGCTTGGGTCCTCGTGAACGCGGAAGAGCGCAGGCACGTCGCGCTTGCTCAGCTCCTCAGCCACCTTCCGGTTGGCGAGCAGCATGAGCTCCTCGATGAGCTGCCTGGCGGCGTCGCTACGCACGGGCGTGACGTGCAACGCGCCCTGATCGTCGACGTCGACCTTCGCCTCGGTGAACTGGAAGTCGAGGGCGCCGGCTCCGATGCGCTGCTTGCGGAGCTCCTGTGTGAGGTTCAGGAGGACCTTGATGTCGCGCTCGAGCTTGAGCTTGCCTGCCGGCAGGCGGTCGCCCTCAGCGAACTCCTGGACCTGCTTGTAGGTCAGGCGCGCGTCCGACTGGATCACGGTCTCCTTGAGCTTGAACGCCTTCACCTCTCCGGACCTTGTGACGTCGATGAACGCTGAGAGGGCCAGTCTCGGCTCGCCCTCGACCAGGGAGCAGATGCCGTTCGACAGCTCCTCAGGCAGCATGGGCAGGACCTCGCCCGGGAGGTAGACGCTGGTGGCGCGCTCAACGGCCTCCTTATCGAGGCTGGTGCCCTCCGCGACGTAGTAGCTGACGTCCGCGATGTGGATCCCGACCCTGAGCAGGCCGTCGCGCTTGCCGTCGAGTCGCTCGACCGACACGGCGTCGTCGAAGTCCTTCGCGTCCTCTCCGTCGATGGTTACCGTCGCGACCTTGCGGTAGTCGGTGCGGCCCTCCATCATCTCGGCGGTCACGGTGTCCGGCACGGCCGTGGCCTCCGCCAGCGTCGCGGCGTCGAACTCCGCCTTCAGGCCGTACTTGACGATGACGGCCCTCGTCTCCACCTCGGGGTCGTCGGCCTCGCCCAGCACCTCGTGGACCTCGCCGAACGGCTCCTGCTCACCGGAGTCCTCCGGCCACACCATCCGCGCCACGATCCGAGTGCCGCCCGGCAGCTTCCCGACGCCCTCGGGCGTGAGCAGTACCCGCTCACGCAGCCGGGCCGAATCGGGCCTCAGGATCGCGTAGCCGCGGGCGTACTCGAGCGTGCCGACCAGCAGGTCGTTGCCGCGTTCGATGACCCTGACGACCTCTCCGCTCGGCCTGTCGCCCTCGGTCTTCATGGGGTTAGGACGAGCCAGCACGCGGTCCGTGTCCCAGGCGCCTCCCAGACGGTCCGCAGGAACGAAGAGGTCTTTGCCGCCCTCGTCGAGGATCACGAAGCCGTAGCCGCCGGAAGTCACCTGCAGGCGGCCCGCCAGTAGGTTCATCTCCTGTGGGAGGCCGTAGGTGCGCCGGCGCGTCTTGACGAGCTGCCCCGTCTGGACGAGGTCGCCAAGAGTCTGCCTGAGCCCCGTGCGGTCGTCGAGCTTGAGGCGCCGCTGCACGTCTTGGACGTGCCACGGCTTCTCGGGATGTTCGTGGAAGAACTTGAGCACTTCTGCTTGTGCGACTGACATCGGAGGCGAGTGTAGCCCCTCACCCATGAGTTGCGCGGTACCGTCCGGTATGGTCGAACTGCGCTCGGTTTACATGACGTTCCCTGACCTCGACAGCGCGACCTCGGTGGCCAGGCACCTGGTCGACGAGAGGCTGGCGGCTTGCGTCAACCTGATCCCGCGCGCCGTGTCCGTTTACCGGTGGGAGGGGCAGGTCCTCACCGAGGAGGAGGTCGTGGCGTTCGCGAAGACCACGACCGACCTCGTCGAGGCGCTCGTCGCTCGCGCCGCCGAGCTGCACCCGTTCGACGTGCCGTGCGTCGTGGCGCTCCAGCCGGCGTCCTCACTGCCGGCATACGCGGAGTGGGTCGAGGGCGAGACGCGCGTCGGCTGAGGCTCCCGCTATGCGACCCGACGCAGCTCCTGTTCGCTGAGCTCGTGCAGCGCCGTCCTGGCCAGCGACGGCTCGAACATCGCCAACGCCGACTGGGCCGCCGTCACCTCCGTGCCTATCAGGTCACGCATGGCCTCATCGGCGCCATGGACCCTGGCCAGCTCGGCCATGCGCTGCACGTCGCCCGGCTCGGACGCGTGACGGCCCACGATCAGGCGCGCCTCCTCGCTCTTCTCGACGAGGATCAGGTGTAGCGCGAGGTAGGTGGCCTTGCCCTCGCGCAGGTCGCCGCCGACAGGCTTCCCGAGCGCCCCCTCGTCGCCCAGCAGGTCTAGGTAGTCGTCGCGTAGCTGGAACGCCCGGCCGTAGGCGCGACCGAAGTCCCTCAGCGCGGCGCGCACGTCGTTGTCCGCACCGGCGAGCGTGGCGACGCCCTCGGTCGCCGCGGCCATGAGCGCGGCTGTCTTGCCGTCGTTCACCTGGCGGTACGACTCGAAGCTCCACTGCTTGAGTGTGGCGCACTGGAACTGTAGGACCTCGCCCTCACAGAGCGCTGCTGCCGCGTCGGCCATGAGCCCCGTAAGCTCCCTGCTGCCACCCCTTGCCAGCAGACCGAGGACGCGAGCCAGCATGAAGTCTCCTGACATCACGCTGACGACGTTCCCGTATCGGAGGAACGCGGCCTGCTCCCCACGTCGCGTGGTGGCGTCGTCGATCAGGTCGTCGTGTAGCAACGAGGCCGAGTGGAGCAGCTCCACGGCCAGGGCGACCCGGCGGGCGAGGGCGGGATCGACGCCCAGCAGGTGGCCCGTGAGGATCGAGAGGGTGGGCCTCACGCGCTTGCCACCCGCCCTGACGAGATCCTCGCCTATCGCGCTGATGAAGCCGACCTCCGAGCGCAGCTCGTGGGCGAGGGCAGCCTCGAACTCACGTAGCTCTTCGTCGAGCACGAGCGCGGCATCGCGGCTGCTGTTCACTCGGGCGTCCCTCCCGCCAGCGCCACGTCCTCGTGCAGGAAGTAGCTGAGCCTCTTCAATGCAGCCAGGAAGTCGACGTTCTCGACCTTCACGTCGGCCGGCACAGCGACGACCGTGGGAGCGAAGTTGAGGATGCCCTTCACGCCGGCACCGATCACGGCGTCCGCTGCGGCCTGAGCCGCCTTGACGGGAACGGTCAGGAAGACGATCTCGATGCCGAGCTCGGACACCGCCGTTGGCAGCTCGCGGAGCGCCCTGACGTTGACCGCGCCGAAGCCGCGGCCCACCTTGCGCTCGTCGACGTCGAAGGCGGCGACAAGCTCGAAGTCGTACTCACTGAGGCCGGGGTAGTCGGCCAACGCCTGGCCGAGGCGCCCCATCCCGACGATGGCCACCCGCCACGTCCGCGTCAGGCCGAGGATGCGCCTGAGCTCACCGCGTAGCGTAGACACCGTGTACCCGGTGCCGCGGGTGCCGAACGTGCCGAAGTATGCGAGGTCCTTGCGGACCTGGAACGCCGAGACCTGTGCCTCGTTGGCCAGCAGGTCAGAGGAGACGCGCTCCAGGCCGCTCGCTTCGAGGCCGTTGAGGACGCGCAGGTAGGTGATCAGCCGGCTGACCGTCGCCGAGGGTATGCCCTTTGACGTGCCGCGGGCGCCCCCGCGCGGCATCAGCGGGGGAAGCTTTCTATCCCCGCGGCCTGCAGCCGATCCTGGGCCTCACCTAGCTGCCCAGCGTCGAACGGCCCGATGAGCAGCTTGACGAGGTCGCCCTCGACGCGGTCCGAGACCACGAAGCCCATGCCTTCTAGGCGCTCGCGCTGCGGCTGCGAGCTCTCGCGGGAGCCGTAGGCCCCGACCTGCAGGTAGCGGGTGCCAGGCGATGCCGAGGGCTCCGCCGCCTGCGTGGGTTGAGTCGTCGGGGTTGCCGCCTGCGCCGGCTGGCTGGCCGGCTGCGTTTGCGTTGGTTGGCTCGCCGCCGGTGCCGGCGTGCTGGTGGCGGCCTCCGTCGTGGACTGTGCCGATGTGGCCCCGTCTTCGTCGGGCTCGAAGCGGTACACCGTCGGGTCGCTGACGCCCAGGTTGGCCCCGGCGATGCGCGACGCGACCGACCGCGCCTCGGACTCGGTGTCGTAGGGCCCGACCAGGACTATGTTCAGGTCGCCCTGGGTGCCGATGAAGACGGGGTAGCCGGCATCCTCGAACGCCTCGAGCTGACGCTGTGCGTTCTCCGGGTTGCCGAACGCCCCGACGGACACGCGGTACGGCGCCTCGTCGTCGGAGGAAGCCGCTGCGGGCGGCGTCGTCGGTCGCGACGCCGGCTGCGACACGGCCGAGGTCTGCGACGCGGTCTGCGCCGCCGAGCTCGTGACCGTGCTGGCGGCCGACTGGGAGCCTGGCTCGGGCGGCAGGGCCTCGACCGTCGAGGACTGCGATGACGCCGGACTGGCCGCGGGCTCGTCTACCGAGGCGCTCGCGGCGCTGGAGCCCGCGGGCTCGACAGGGACCGCAGGGGGCTCCTGACCGGCCGCCGAGCTGGACAGCGAGGACGAGGCCGACGATGTGGCCGGCGCGTCCGGTTGGGTAGCTCCGGGCTCCGCGCTCTGAGCTCCTGACTGGGTCTGGGCCGGTTCGGTCTGCGTCTGGCCGGCCGTCTGGCCTGCTGTGATCCCTTGGGTGGGCCGGGGCGTCTCGGCGGTGCGGTTGCCGACCGGGAAGAACGAGCCACCCGAGACGAGGGTGGCGATGATCCCGGCGATGACGGCGACCAGGGCGACGCCGATCAGGAGGTCGGGCCAGTTGCGTCTAAGCCAGTCCATGTTCCCCCATGTTAACCCCGCTGGGGCGGCGTCGGCCCCGGGTCGGCCGGTCGGTGAAGACGTTCACCTACGCGCAGCGAACGCGGGCGCTTGGGGCCCGCGCTCGCTGCTGCTACCTCAGAGGTAGGTCGTGATGGCCGTGCAGGCCTGCGCGAACCCTTGCTCGCATGACGCCACCCAGGCGTCGCTGGCCGCGCTGCGGCGGTTCTGGGAGTAGAGCGCCCAGCCCAGGTTGTACAGGGCCTCGACGTCGCGGTCGTTCTGCTCGACGAGGAGCGTGTACACGCTCTCGGCGTCCTGGTAGCGCTGGGCTGCCAGGTAGGCGGCGCCCAGGTTCGACCGGGCGTCGATGCTGTTCGGGTTGAGTTGGACCGAGCGCTCGAAGCTCGAGACGGCGGCCGCGTAGTCGCCCTGCTGGTAAGCGGCCAGGCCGGACCAGAGGTGGGCCTGGCTGTCCGAGGGACGCGCCTGGAGCACAGCCCTGAACTGGTCGGCCGCGGCGCGGAAGTCGCCGAGGCGGTACTGCGAGCGGCCGGCGATGAACCTGGCCGTGGCTACCTGCTCGGGGTCGGTCAGGCTGGCCAGGGCACGCTCGGCGTGGGCCAGAGCGCTGCTCGGGTTGCCCAGCTGATCGTGCGTCGTGGCGAGCGCCAGCGCGACCTCTGACCGCTCGGCGCCGCCTTGCTGCTGGGCCCTGTCGAGCGCCTGAGCTGCCTGTTGCGGCTGCCCGTTCTCGAGGTAGGTGACGCCCAGGTTGTACTGAGCTTCCCACGAGCTCGGGTCTGCTTCGGCGGCCAGGCGGTAGGACTCGGCGGCGTCGGCCTCGCGGCCGAGGCTGCGCTGCAACGTGCCTAGCTTGATGAGCGTGCTGGCCTCGGCAGGCTTGTCGCCGGCCGCCCTGGCCTTCTCTAGAGCGCGCTCCAACGACCACATCGCGTAGTCGATTTGGCCCTGCGCGACGTAGATGTCGGAGATGAGCGCGCTGACGCGGTAGTCACCGCTGCGGGTCTCGAGCTCCGTCAGCTCCGGCAGGGCGACGAGGCCCTCGCCCGCGTTGTGGAGCGCCTGTCCCCTGCGCAGTACGTAGTCGGCGTTCTCCGGGTCGTACTTGAGCGCCTCCGCGTAAGCCTCGGCGGCGCCGCCGTAGTCGCCGGCGAGCTCGAGCTGCCCTGCCAGTGCGATGTGGGCCTGGACCTTGTCGTCAGCCGACGCCTCTGGGTCGGCCTGGGCCAACGCTTCTTGGAACGCGCCAGCCGCGTCCTGGGGACGGCGCAGGCGGGCCAACGTGACCCCCCTGTTGAAGTGTCCGTCGAAACGGTCTGGGTGCAGGCGGGTCACTTCGGCGAACTCGAACAGCGCAGCCTGGTAGTCGCCGCGCGCGAACTCGGAGAGGCCGAGGCCGTAGTGCGCGTCGCCGGAGCGGTAGTCGAGCGCTATGGCCTCGAGGAACGAGTCCTTGGCGGCGTCGTACTGGCCGCCCTCGTAGAGGGCGTTGCCGAGCGCGACCCACGCCAGCACGCTGCCAGGGTTGGCCTGAACCTCGGCGCGCAGCTGGTCGACGTTCGACTGTGCCGAGGCGGTCGCCAGCATCAGCGTCGCCGCGACCGTCAGTGCCATTGCGGCGG
>CAZFAQ010000012.1:0-64198 GCA_964517055.1 uncultured bacterium
CGGATCTCATCGACGTAGCGACTGAACGACTCGTCGAGGACCTCCATGGCGAGCTTGCTGGCGACCTCTCCGGCCGCCGCACCACCCATGCCGTCCGCCACGGCCAAGAGTGTGATGTCCCCACCGTCGAGTGGGAACTGCCAGACCCGGTGATAGTCCTCGTTGAACGGTCGGACCCTACCGACGTCCGAGCCGTGGCCTACGTTCTGACCGAGCCGCACGCGCCCAGTCTACCGCGCACGCCGCTCAGGTCGTCAGTTGAGTTCTACGCCTGCGACGGCTTCCGCTGCCCCGACAGCCCCTGGCACGAGACCGAAGGCCGCGGCCACCAGCCCGAGCGCCTCGTCGGAGGTCGCGGGTACCCGTTTGAAGCGCAGGTGCGCGACGTGGGAGCCGGGGAACACGACGCTAGGGGTACCGGCCACCTCGGCGGCGACGGCCCGCATGTGCTCGTGCGCCAGGGCCGTGCGGTTCTCGGGGTTGTCCAGGTCGCGAAGGAAGCGGGGTACGTGAAGCCCGGCTGCCCGCGCGACCGACCCTACCGTGTCGAGGGTCATCGGCCTGCCTTCGAAGTGGAACGCCCTGAGGAGGCCGATGCGGAAACGGTCATGAGCCGTGCGCCCCTGGCAGCGCGCTGCCACCGAAGCCAGGAACGGCAGCAGGCCCTTCGCGCCGCTGCCGTCCGCCGTGTCGAGTGGGATGTTCCAGATCTGCCACTGGAAGCGTTCCGAGGCCTCGCCTCTTCGCCTGAGCGCGTCGTGCTCGAGCTGGTGCACGGAGACGTGCCGCCACTCGACGTGGTGCGCGGCGCCGGTGAGCGATATGAGCTCGGCGAGGCGCCAGGAGTACGGGCACAGGTAGTCGAAGTACACCACCGCCCGCTCGGTCATGGACACATAACAACACTAGGCAAGCGGCGCCCCGGTATCAGGGGGAACTCATCACGTTCTCACGCGCATGTCAACGCGGCACATGGGAGCCGGCCCGGCTACTCTCTGCGCATGAAGCAGCTCAAGTTCGAGATCGACAAGGAGACGATGCGCGGGAGACCCACGAACGGCGCCCTCATCGCACACACCGCAGACGAGTTCCTGTTCGACTTCGTGCTGGTGATGCCGGGCCAGCAGCCGGTCGTGACCTCGCGGCTCGTGACGAGCCCAAGGCACGCCAAGGCGTTGCTACGCAGCCTCGAAGACAACGTCAAACGCTTCGAGGCGCGCCACGGGGTCATCCCAGAGCCGAAACGCCCTCTGCAGCCAGGCAGCGTCGTTCCCGGCGCCGAGGACGAGGGGCCCAACTGAGAGATTCGCCCGACTGAGCTTCGGGGTCGGCTTCGACCGCGTGCCGCCCGACTAACCCTCGTGCTCGTCGCTCTCTTCCGGCTCCGTGCGCTCCTCGGCATCTTTGACGCCGGTGAGGCGTCTCAACTGGAACCGGGCGCGGCCGATGTCTGCGGCGGACGCCAGGGCCACGACCAACGTCATGTCGGAGTCGGGGACGGGCGCGAACAGGAGCGGCTGCCCGTCGTCGTAGATCGCCGTGAGGTTGGACCGCGACGCGTCCTCGAACAGGTCGGAGAACGCCTCGGCCGCGGCCAACGCGCTGGTCGTCGTGAGCTGGAGCTGGTCGAGGACCCCGGGTTCGGCTCGCGACGCCACGACCTCACCGGAGCCATCCACGAGGGCGGCGGCCACTACTCCACGCACGCTCTTGGCCTCCGAGACGAGACGCTCGCTTGTGGTGTCTGCAGCTGCCTCGGTCAAACGAACGCCCCAGACAGCTCGCGAGCCAGTACCTCGGCCTCGCCTCTGACGTTCGTCAGGTCGGCCGATGGCCCAGTCACGAACAGGCAGAAGAGCTCAGGGCTGACGCGCCTGGCGAGGTAGCCGCCGGTCTCGCCGAGGGCCACGAGCTCGGAGACCGGGGAGCCCAGCTCTCGGCTCATCGCCCCACCTGTCACGCCGAAGAGGGTCGTCACCTCGGCTATCACATGCGCCAGCGCCTCCGGCTCGGGCGCACCCGCGAGCACCGAGTCGTCGTCCTTGGCAGGGTGCCTCTCGATCAACAGGCCGTCCATGCCGGCCACCGCGACGACGCGGCAACCGTCGACGTGAGTCCAGGCCCGCGCCAGGATGTCCTCCAGGTCGGTCATCGCGCGGAATCTAGCACGGTACCTGGGCGCCCCGGCGTGGCCCGGTTCATACGCGGACACGGGTCCCTCGCGCACGCGCGCACGCTCGGGCACGACATCATCGCTCTGGTAGAGTTGCGCAGATGACCCAGCTACACGTGCGGGCGGAGCCCGGGTCCGTCGCGTCAGCCGTCCTGCTCCCGGGGGACCCCGACCGCGCCACGCTGATCGCCGAGAACCTGCTCGACGCTCCCCGCCTCTACAACGACCACCGGCACCTGCTCGGGTACACCGGTGGTTACAGGGGGCTCGAGGTGAGCGTGCAGGCGACAGGCATGGGCTGCCCCAGCCTTGCCATCGTCGTCGAGGAGCTCGTGCGCCTGGGGGCAGACCGCCTGGTGCGCATCGGCACGTGCGGCGCCATCTCGCCGGAGGTCGCGCCCGGCGACCTGGTGGTCGCGACGGCCAGCGTCGCCAACGAGGGCACCACCCGCCAGTACCTGGGCGGCGACGGTTACGCTCCGGCCGCGGACTTCGAGCTGACCAAGGCCCTGCAGTCAGCTGCCGAGAGGACCGGCCGGCGGACGCACACCGGCCTGATCCGCACCGACGACGCCTTCTACGCGGTCACTCCTGAGCACGTGCCGGCCATGGCCGCGCGCGGCGTGCTCGCTGTCGAGATGGAGGCCTCGGCGCTGTTCACGCTGGGCGCGCTGCGCGGGGTGGCCGCCGGATGCATCCTGGTGGCCAGCAACAACATCGGGGACGACCGCCTGCTCGAAGCCGAAGCCCTCAGGGCCGGGGTGCTCGACATGGTGGCAGCGTCGTTGGAAGCGCTACTCGAACAGAGCGAAGGGTGAGCGGCCGGGAACGCGCGGGCGGGCTTCACTCCGCGCGCGGCGACGGCCGAGCCGCCACGAAGGAAGGGGAACGGGCAGCATGAAGGTTGCAGTCATCGGAGCCGGGACCATGGGTTCCGGCATAGCGCAGGCATGCGCCCTGGCCGGCCACGCCGTCAGCCTGGTGGACGCCGAGCGGGCCGCGGTGGACCGCGGTGTAGCCACCATGCATGGCAGCCTGGAGCGGATGGTGCGCAAGGGAACCGTCGCACAGGCCGACGCCGAGGCGGCTACCGGCCGCGTGTCCACTGGCACAGACCTATCGGCCGTCGGCGACGTCGAGGTCGTCATCGAGGCCGTATACGAGTCGCTCGACGTCAAGCGTGACGTCTGGGCCAAGGTCGGCAACGCCGCACCGGCGGGCGCTCTCCTGGCCACCAACACCTCGAGCCTGTCCGTCACGCAGATCGCCGCCTTCAGCGGCCGTCCCGAGGACGTCTGCGGCATGCACTTCTTCAACCCGGTGGCGATGATGCCTCTCGTCGAGGTCGTGAAGGCCCTGCTCACGCCCGATGGCGTCATAGAGCGGGCACGCGAGTTCGTGACCGGCCTGGGCAAGAGGCCGATCGTGTGCGCCGACAAGCCGGGCTTCATCGTCAACCGCCTCCTGGTGCCGTACATCAACGACGCCGTGCACGCGCTGGCGGAGGGCGTCGCCAGCGCCGAGGAGATAGACGAGGCGATGAAGCTGGGCGCGAACATGCCTATCGGCCCTCTCGCCCTTGCCGACCTAGTCGGTCTCGACGTCGGGCTGGCCGCAGGGCAGGCGCTGTTCGAGGAGTTCGGTGACCCGAAGTTCCGCCCCGCGCCGCTTATCAAGCAGATGGTCAGGGCGGGGATGCTCGGCCGCAAGACCGGCAAGGGCTTCTACGACTACGGCGGCGACGGCCGATGACGACGATCGGCGGGGTTCGCCTTCTCACGAGCGGAGGCTACGAGGCATGACTGACGAGAACGCGGGCCGCTCCGGCGGCGAGGACGAGCTGCAGGAGGACCTGCCAGAGCTGCAGTTCGTACGCTACGAGATCGAAGGCGACGTCGCCGTTGTGACCGTCGACAGGCAGCAGGCGCTCAACGCCCTGAACGAGGACGTGCTCGTCGAGCTGGCCCTCGCCTTCCAGATCGCCGAGGGCAACGTGGGCGTCAAGGCGCTCGTCGTCACCGGTGCCGGAAGGGCGTTCGTTGCCGGCGCCGACATCGCGGGCATCAATCAGGTCGAGGACGCCTTCACCGCCCGGGAGTTCTCTCTGCTCGGTCAGGACGTCTGCAACTCCCTGGCTGCCCTGCCCTTCCCGACCGTCGCGGCCATCAACGGCTTCGCGCTGGGTGGCGGGCTCGAGCTGGCGCTGGCCGCCGACATCAGGGTCGCCTCGCCGCAGGCCAAGCTCGGGCTACCCGAGGTCACCCTGGGCATCATCCCCGGCTACGGCGGCACGCAGAGGCTTCCCCGCCTCATCGGACAGGGCCGGGCCATGGACCTGATCCTCACCGGTCGGCACGTCGGCGCCGAGGAGGCGCTGCAGATGGGCCTCGTCAACCGCGTCGCGGACGACGCGCTGGCCACCGCCATCGAGATCGCGGCCACGGCCGCTAGGAACGGCCCCCTCGCGTTGGGCCTCGCCAAGGAGGCTGTGTCGCGCGGCCTCGACGTCACGCTCTCGCAGGGGCTCGAGATCGAGGCCGACCTGTTCGGGCTCGTGGCGACCAGCGAGGACATGCTCGAGGGCACGCGCGCTTTCCTCGAGAAGCGCGCCCCGGACTTCAAGGGCCGCTGAGCGCGGCTATCTGAGCCTGCGCTGCCACCCGACCAGGCCCCGCGACCACGGTCCGCGCGGGTCCTCGTCTCGGCCACGCTAGAAGCGGGGTCACACCGTGCCTTTCCGCATCAAGGTCTCTCTCGTCATCCTCGCGGTGCTCCTTGCCCTGGCGGTGACGCTGCCCCTTGTGCTCCCCATCGGCCCGGCGCCGGACACCAGGCCGCTCGCCGAGGTCGCCGGGCCCGACGCCGAGTACGTGAGCGTCGCGGGCATAGACATGCATGTGCGTCGCTGGGCCGGCCCCGACATCGGTCCGACCTTCATGCTGCTTCACGGGTTCCCGTACAGCACGCACACGTTCGACGTCCTGGCCCCGCTTCTGGCCGAACGCGGCGACGTCGTGGCCGTCGACCTGCCGGGCTTCGGCTTCACGGAGCGGCCCGAGCCCGACGACCCGAGCGTCATCGTTGACCCCTACGCCGCCGATGCTCAGCCCGTCCTGGTCGCCGGCCTACTGGACAGGCTGGGCGTCGAAGAGGCCGTGGTCGTCGGCCACGGCTACGGCGCGCGCGTGGCCCTCGACACAGCGCTCGCCCGGCCCGAGATCGTCGCCGGTCTGGTGACCATCGGCGCCTCTCCGTACGTCGTGCAGCAGCGCTCGTGGCTCTCGCGACTGGTGATGAGCACGCCTCAGATGCAGCGACTGGGGCCGGTGTTCCTCCGCCCGCTCGCGGCCGAACAGGGTGAACGCCTGCTGTGGGCAGGCTGGTACGACCCGACCGCCATCACCGACGAGCTGGAGGCCGCCTTCTTCGAGCCGTTCACGGTAGACGGCTGGGACGTCGCGCTCTGGCGCCTCTCCCAGGCCGAGTCGCCGGACAGCCTGGCAGGACGCCTGGGTAGCCTGACGATGCCCGTGCTCGTTGTTGCCGGGGCGGAGGACGGCATCGTGCCGGTCGAGCAGTCGGAGAGGCTGGCGGCCGAGCTACCGAACGCCGACCTCGTACAGGTAGCGGAGTGCGGTCATGCCGTCCAGGAGGAGTGCCCGGAGGAGCTGGCTGCTGCCGTGAACGACTGGCTAGCGGAGTAGACTTCCGCCCATGGACCTACTGAAGAGGCTCTCCGAGGTGGCCGGCGTGCCCGGTCGCGAGGAACGCGTACGTGACCTCATCGAGGCCGAGCTCGAGGGCGTCGTGGACGTCCTCGAGACGGACGCCATGGGCAACCTGCACGCCGTCAAGCGCGGCGAGGAGGGCGCGCCGCGGGCCATGGTCGCCGCCCACATGGACGAGATCGGCTTCTACGTGAAGTTCATCGACGACAAGGGCTTCATCAGGCTCCAGAACGTCGGCGGCTTCGACCCGCGCAACCTCTTCGCACGCCAGGTCATCGTCCACGCCTCGCTATCGGACGAGGAGCTCATGGGCGTCATGAACCCGGCGGGCAAGCCGATCCACATCAGCACGCCTGAGGAGCGCTCGAAGGTCCCGCTGGTCGCCGACTTCTACGTCGACCTGGGGCTCTCGCCTGACGAGGTGAAGGACAGGGTGCGCGTGGGCGACATGGTGACTCTGCGCCAGGAGTTCCTGGACCTCGGCAAGGTCGTCACGGGCAAGGCGCTCGACGACCGCGTCGGCTGCTGGATAGCCATCCAGACCCTCAAGCGCCTCGAGGACCCAGCGTTCGAGGTGCACGTCGTGTTCACCACTCAGGAGGAGGTCGGCCTGCGCGGGGCGCTCACCAGCGCGTTCCGGGTAGAGCCTGAGGTCGGCATCGCGCTCGACACGACGCTCGCGGTCGACACGCCAGACATCAAGGACCACCAGCGGGTGACGTCGTTGGGCGACGGCGTCGGCATCAAGGTCATGGACAGCAGCGCCATCTCGACGCGGTGGCTGCTCGATGAGTTCCTGTCCCTGGCGGATAGGAGAGGCATCGACCACCAGCTCGAGGTGCTGCCTCTGGGTGGCACGGACGCCGGAGCCATACAGCGCTCCCGCCTTGGCGTTCCTAGCATCACGCTGTCGACCCCGTCACGCTACGTGCACACGGTCACCGAGATGGTCGCGAAGTCCGACCTCGAGGCCGGAGTGGCCTTGCTGACGGCGTTCCTGCAAGAGGGCGCTGCTAGACTCAAGGCGTGAAGGTAGGCCTCATAAGCGACGTGCACGCCAACGTGCTGGCGCTGGAGGCCGTGGTGGAGCAGCTCAAGCTGAGGGGGGCCGAGAAGGTCGTCTGCCTGGGCGACCTGGTCGGCTACGGCCCCTCCCCCAACGAGACGATCGACCTGGTTCGCCGCGAGGGCATCATCTGCACGCTGGGAGCGGCCGACGAGCGGCTGGCGTTCCCGTTCGCGCGCCGCAAGGCCGTCAGGCACGGCGTGGCAGACGAGACGATCGAGTGGACGAAAGGCGTGATCGAGGACCGCCACCTCACCTTCCTGCAGTCGCTGCCTGTGCAGCGGCGCATGGAGACGCCGGCCGGGTGGCTGCGGTTCTTCCACGGCTCGTTCGAGGACCCGACAGAGCGCGTGAACCTCGACCGCGACCCGTTCACGCTCACACGCCTGCTCAAGGAGCACAAGGCCAGGGTGCTCGCTGCCGGCTCGACGCACGTCCCCTTCTACCGCGAGATCGAGAGCGTCGGCTGGGTCGTGAACCCCGGGTCTGTCGGCCTGTCGCTCAACGGCGAGCCGGGCGCGGACTACGCCCTGCTCGACCTCACCGAGGACCGCGTTGGCATCGAGATGGACAAGGTCGAGTACGACTTCGCAGCGGTGGCGTTCGACATCGTCGCCTGGGGCCTACCGTCGATGATCGCCGAGGCCATCCAGATGGGCCGCCTGCCTGAGAAGCTGCGGTCCCAGGAGGACTACTAGTCGGTCGTCGGCGGCGCCTGGGCGATCGATCGAGGCGGTTTCCGCCCGCGCCCCGTTCCCCTAGCTGGCCGCGCTGAGTCCCATCGCGAGGGCCTCGCCACCACCTATGCATATGCTCGCGACGCCGCGGCGCGCGCCTCGTGCCTTCATGGCGTTCAGTAGGGTGACGAGGATGCGCGCGCCAGACGCACCGATCGGGTGCCCGAGCGCCACGGCGCCGCCGAAGACGTTGACCTCGTCAGGTGACAGGCCCAGCTCCTGCATGAGCGCCATAGGCACGACCGCGAAGGCCTCGTTCACCTCGTAGACGTCGACGTCGCCAGGCTCCCAGCCCAGCTTGCCGAGCAGCGACCTGGTCGCGCCCACCGGGGCGGTCGTGAACCACTCGGGCTGCTCGCCGTGCGCGGCGTAGCCTTCGATCGCGGCCAGCACCGGGAGGCCTCTCCTAGCGGCGAACTCGTCCGTTGTGATCACCAGGGCCGCCGCACCGTCGTTGATCGTGCTGGCGTTGCCGGCGGTCACGGTGCCCTCCGGCTCGAAGGCCGGCCTGAGCTTCGGCATCCTGTCGAAGTCGACCTGGAAGGGACCTTCGTCGCGCTCCACACGCGTGACGTCGCCCTTGCGTCCCTTCACCTCCACGGGCACTATCTCGGCCGCGAACGTGCCGTCCTCACTGGCCGCTTGCGAGCGGCGGTACGAGCGTGCCGCGAACTCGTCCTGTGCCTCGCGCGAGAAGCTGTAGCGGCTCGCGCACAGCTCGGCGCACGAGCCCATGTGCTTGTCGTTGTAGACGTCCCACAGGCCGTCATGAACCAGCGAGTCGACGACCTTGCCGTCCCCGAGGCGCAGGCCCCCACGGGCACCGGGCAGCAGGTACGGGGCGTTGGTCATCGATTCCATGCCGCCAGCCACGACCACCTCGGCGTCGCCGAGTAGCACCGCCCTGGCTGCCTGGATGACGGCCTCGAGCCCGCTGCCGCACATCTTGTTGATGGTCACGCTCGGCGTGTCGACACCGACGGCCGCGTAGATGGCCGCCTGCCTGGCCGGAGCCTGCCCCTGACCAGCCTGAAGCACGTTGCCCATGTAGACGGCGTCGACCTGGTCGCCTGACACCCCGGCACGACCCAGGGCGCCACGGATGGCTGCAGCCCCGAGCTCACCAGCCTTGAGTGGCGCGAGACCACCCTGGAAGGCGCCGATCGGCGTGCGCGCCGCTGCGGCGATGACTGCTCTCACTTGCTTACCTCCGAGTGGCGCTCGGCCTGTGCTACCGGCGCCTTCGTGGTCATGGTAGCCCTCACCGACGGAACGTGACGGTGGCCTCGACGCCCGACCAGGTCACCGCTACGGGCCGGTAGAGCGAGAACGTGGCTGGCAGCAGCACGACGGCTGCGACCTCGTTCCCCGGGCCGACCGCGGCCGGGTCGCCTTGGTAGACGTGCACGCGGTACGGCGCTTCGACCTCGAGCCGGCGGCCGTCCTGCTCGAATGCCACCGAGGTGCTGATCTGGCCCTCGGCCAGGGCGGTGCCGATGAGGAGGAGGGCGTTGTCGGAACCGGCGCGCAGCGCGGCGTCGTCGATGACCGCGGTCGCCTCCGGGAACGCCAGTGGGAGCATGTCGAGGTCAAGCAACAGCAGGCTCTGGTCGCCCGCGAACAGCCTCACGCCTGTCGCAGCGCCGAGCTGCGCGACCTCCCATCCAGCGCCCGCGTCGATCCCTTCCGACCGCTCACGCACCCCGGGCCGCACCTCGCGCGCCGCTGGCAACACGATGTCCAACCGGTCACCGGATGGGGTGTGCAGCGTGACGACCCCGCCTACCTCCTCTGCCGCCACGCCTAGGAGCTGCGCGGCGTCCAGAGGCAGGTACCAGTCCTCACCTCCCGGGACGGCAGCATCGACGCTGCGAACGGGCGCCGAGAGCGGCCACTCGGTGGGCCCGCCGTCGCCTGGCCTCTGCAGGAGGGCGACGGCGGAGCCGGCGAAGAACGTGGCTACGCCTTCCTGACCGCGCCAGGTGAGGGTGTCGTCGACCACGGTCACGACGTCGCCTAGGACCAGGGCGAGAGACCGCGCCTCCAGGTAGGTGACGCCGGAGAAGACAGCTCCGTCGACGGCGCGTTGCGCGTGGCCAAGCGTCACCACGAACGCCGTGAGGAAGGCGGAGAGGAGCAGCAGCAGCGCTCTTGGCTGGCGCATCGTGGGGAGGCTAGCACGCGCCATACTGACGCTAGAATCGCCGCAAGGATCCGTACGGTTCGTCGTCGAACGGTCGCATGTACAGCGCCGAGCGAAGCAGGACGGGCCAGGCACGGCCGAGAGGAGAGACGCGCGCATAGAGAAGGTCCACGGCAAGACGCAAGGTCTGAAGAAGCAGCAGCTCAAAAGGCTTTCCAACCTGTACCGGAGGCGGGTGCCGCCCGAGTCGGCGGTGACCGCTGACCTGGCGAGGGCCATGGCCGACCTCACTACCGAGTTGGGGCGCGGCGTCAGCGTCCTCATCGACCGGCGGGGCCGCGTCGTGACGGTGGCCGTCGGAGACGCGGCGGACACGCCGCTCCCCACGTTCGCGGGCGAGGCGGAGTCGCGGCTGGCTGGGCTGCGGCTGGCCCACACGCACCTAAAGCCAGGTGGCCTGTCTGGCACGGACCTCACGACCTTGTTCCTGAACCGCCTCGACGCCCTCGTTGCGATCGACGTGCTCCCTGGCGGCAACGGCGCTGGCACGGTGGGCAGCACGCAGCTCGCCACCGTGGCGCCGACCGGCAGCGACGCAGAGGACTGGATCGTCGACGAGCCGGTGCCCGTCAGGACGCTGGAAGGGCAGGACCTGCTGGGCCGCGTTAGGGCGCTGGAAGAGGAGCTGTCGCGGCAGGCCAGCGTCCGCGAGGTGAAGCGCAGCAGCGCAGAGCGCGCTGTGCTGGTCGGCCTCGGCCCAGACGACCAGGAGACGGCTGCAAGGATGGCGGAGCTATCCGAGCTGGTGCGCAGCGCGGGCGCGACCGTCGCGGCCAGCGTCATGCAGCGCAGGCCGCGCCCCGACCACCGCACGGTGGTCGGCGAGGGCAAGCTACAGGAGGCCGTGTCGCTGGCGTTCCACGAGGACGCCGACCTGATGGTCTTCGACCGCGAGCTGACGCCCGCGCAGGCCCGCGAGATCGAGGCGCTCACCAAGCTCAAGGTCCTCGACCGCACCCAGGTGATACTCGACATCTTCGCCCAGAACGCGCGCGGCCGAGAGGCTCAGGTGCAAGTCGAGCTGGCGCAGCTCAAGTACCAGCTACCGCGGCTGGCGGGGCGCGGCGAGGCGATGAGCCGCCTTGGTGGCGGGATAGGCACTCGCGGTCCGGGCGAGACGAAGCTCGAGGTCGACAGGCGCCGCATCCGTGACCGCATCGCGGCGCTAGAGGGCGCCGTCGAGGACATCAGCCGGCGCCGCGCCGAGACCCGCAAGACGCGCACGGCATCGCAGACGCCCGTCATCGCCCTCGTCGGCTACACGAACGCAGGCAAGTCGACGCTGTTCAACGCCCTCACCAAGTCAGACGCCCTGTCACAGGACAAGCTCTTCGCGACGCTGAGGCCGACGACGCGGGAGGGCTGGCTACCCGCGTTGGGCCAGTGGGGCGGCAAGGTCGTGTTCACGGACACCGTCGGCTTCATCCGCGACCTGCCTGAGGAGCTCGTCGACGCGTTCCGAGCCACGTTGGAAGAGCTTCACCATGCGGACCTGTTGCTGCACGTCGTGGACGGCGCCGCGCCCGGCGCGCCCGACCGCGTCGTCGCCGTGCAGCGCATCCTCGACGAGCTCGAGCTCGAGCCGCCGCGGCTCGTCGTCATCAACAAGGCAGACGCCGCCGACCCGCAGGTCCTCGTCCAGCTGGGCGAGCGCTACGGCGCCGTAGCCGTCTCGGCTCTTACCGGCGCGGGTCTGCCAGAGCTCAAGGACCAGTTGGCAGCGGTGC
This sequence comes from uncultured bacterium, assembly GCA_964517055.1. GTDB lineage: Bacteria > Deinococcota > Deinococci > Deinococcales > Trueperaceae > DASRWD01. The sequence goes on from CAZFAQ010000012.1 coordinate 11,635, forward strand.
TGCCGCTCGCCGAGGCCGTCACGGCGTGACGGACCTCCGCGCCTTCCTGCAGCTCTTGGAGGAGCGCGGCGAGCTGGTCAGGGTCAAGGACCCCGTCTCCACCTTCCTGGAGGCGGCGGCCCTGGCAGACCGCGCCGTGAAGGAGCAGGGCCCTGCGCTGCTCTTCGAGAACGTGGTCGGCCACAGCATCCCGGTAGCCATGAACCTGTTCGGCTCGGCGCGCCGCACGGCCTGGGCGCTGGGAGTGGACGACCTGTCACTGGTCACCGAGCGCCTGCGCGAGCTCATAGACGTTCGGCTAGGCGGCGGCCTGATGGGCATGATGTCCAACCTCCCCAAGCTGCGCGAGCTGCGGTCGCTGCCGCCCAGGCGGGTGAGGACCGGCCCGGTGCAGAGGACCGTCCTGACCGGAGACGACGTCGACCTCTCCAAGATCCCCGTGCTCACGACGTGGCCACAGGACGCCGGGCCGTTCATCACCCTGCCTCTGGTCATCACCAAGGACCCGATCCACGGCGACGTCAACGTCGGCATGTACAGGATGCAGGTCCTCGGTCCCCGCACCACGGCGATGCACTGGCAGAGGCACAAGACGGGTGCCAGACACTTCGAGAGCGCGAGGCAGGTCGGGCAACGGCTCGAGGTCGCGGTGGCACTGGGTGGCGAGCCGGCCCTCACGTACGCCTCCACGGCGCCCATACCGCCCGTGCCGGGCCTCGACGAGCTGGCGCTCACCGGCTTCCTCAGGGGCAAACGCGTAGAGGTCGTCAAAGGCGTGACCGTCGACCTTGAGGTGCCCGCCAACGCCGAGATCGTCATCGAGGGCTACGTCGACCCGGCCGAGGCCCCGGTCACCGAGGGGCCCTTCGGAGACCACACGGGCTTCTACACGCTGCCCGACCTGTACCCCGCGTTCCACGTCACGGCCATCACGATGCGCGAGGACCCCATCTACCCGGCCACGATCGTCGGCCCTCCTCCCATGGAGGACGCCTACCTGATCCTGGCCAGCGAGCGCATCTTCCTCGTGCCTGCGCAGCTCATACTGCCCGAGATCCGCGATTACCACATGCCGCCCGCAGGCATCGCGCACAACCTCGTCAACGTCGCGATCGAGAAGCGCTACCCGGGTCACGCCTACAAGGTCGCCAACGGCCTGCTGGGCCTCGGTCAGATGATGTTCGCCAAGGTCGTGCTGGTGACCGACGACCCCGAGGTCGACGTCGCCGACCACCAGGCCTTCTGGCGGGCCGTGCTGGCGAGGGCGGTACCCGGCCGGGACTCGCAGTTCGCGAAGGGGCCCATCGACGTGCTCGACCACTCGAGCCGCGCGTTCAGCTTCGGGAGCAAGCTGATCATCGACGGCACCCGCAAGCACGCCGAGGAGGGCGGCGACGTGGCGTTCGAGTCCAACATCGAGCGGCCGCGCGAGAGACTGCCTGCCCACGCCGAGGTCGTCGACCAGCACCAGCCGGCCGGCGGCTTCTGGTTCATCACGACGCGCAAGTCCCGCGCCGACCAGGGCAGGCACCTAGGTGAGTGGGCAGCCAGGCATCCGCTCGCCAAGGGGGTGCGGCTGATCGCCGTGGTGGACGAGAGCGTCGACCCGCGCGACTTCGAGGAGGTCGTGTGGACGCTCCTCAACAACATCGACCCCGAGCGGGACGTTCAGGTGATAGACGACAGCTTCGGGTCGGGCGCGCGGTTCGTCATGGACGGCACGCCCAAGCTGCCTTCCGAGGGGTTCGACCGCGGCTGGCCGGAGAAGCTCAGGACGACCGCAGAGGTTCGCGCCTGGGTCGACGAGCTATGGCCGCGACTGAGAACATGAGCGCCTGAACCAGCACGATCGTCGAGCCGCTAGGCACGTCGAGCAGGAACGACGCGCCTAGCCCAAGCAGCGTCGCGACGACGCCGAGCACGACCGTGATCAGCGTCATCTGAGCCAGCGTGCGGGCGAGCAGCCTGGCCGTCGCGGCCGGGATCACGAGGTAGGCGGCCATCAGGATGATCCCGACGACGACCGAGCTGACGGCGATCACGACGGCCGCCAACAGGTACAGCACGAGCTCGGCCCTGGCCGTGTTCACACCGTCCGCCCTGGCGAGCTCCTCGTCGAACGTCGCGTAGGCGAGCTTGCCCCAGAAGGCCGCTGTCAGGCCCCCGGCCAGTAGCGTCACGAGGCCGATCACGATCAGGTCCAGGGCGCGTACGCCGAGTATCGACCCGAACAGCAGGTCCATCAGCGAGACACCGAGGTTCACGTCCGGCGGGATCAGCGAGAAGAACATGACCCCGAGCGCGACCGTGACCGCGAAAGACACGCCTATGGCCGTGTCGCTCGGGAGGTCGGTGCGGCGCCGCATCAGGTAGATGCCGGCTGCAGCCAGCAGGCTGAACGGCACCGCGATCCAGATCGGGTCCCTGAGCAGCGCCAAGCCAGAGCCGACCAGGCCGGTCGTGACGATCACGAAGGCGCCGATGCCCATGCCGCCGAACACCGCGTGCGCCAGCCCGTCGCCGAGGAAGCTCAGGCGCCGTTGCACGACGAAGACACCGAGGAGACCTGTGCTCACGGCGATGAGCACGCCGGCGACGAGCGCCCGCTGGAGGAACGGGAAGGAGAGGGCGTCGAGCAGCGTCACGGGGCCACCGCGTGCTCGTGCTGCCTGTGCCCGAAGGCCTCCCGCAGCCTGTCGTCGTCGAGCGCTTGCTCCGGGTGGCCGTACGCCATGAGGCGCCGGTTTATGACGAGCACGAGGTCGGCGTGGAAGCGGGCGGCCGACATGTCGTGCGTGATCATGACGATCGTGGCCGGCTCGCCAGTCCTCGCCGACTCGGCCTGGTACTCCTCCAGCAGGTCGTAGAGGTCGTGCTCGACCAGGAAGTCGACGCCGGTCGCGGGCTCGTCGAGCAGCACCATGGCTGGCCTGCGCACCAGCGCCCGGGCGAGGAATGCGCGTTGCAGCTCTCCCCCGGACAGCCGGGCCAGTTGGCGGTCGGCCAGTTGCGTGGCGCCGACCCTCTCCAGCGCTGCGAGGCCGCGCTCGCGCTCGCCTGCCGTGACCCGCGCTGGCCACGACCCGCGCAGCCCGGTCGTCACCAGCTCGAGGGCCGTAGCGGGGAAGCTGCGGTCGAACGTCTTGATCTGCGGTACGTAGCCGACTCTCTCTGGATGGGCGCCGGCCCGGTCGCCGAACAGCGCGGCGTGGCCCTTCACCGGTTCAACCAGGCCCAAGGCGACCTTGATCAGCGTCGACTTGCCGCCGCCGTTGGGGCCGACGATGGCCAGGAACCTGCCAGGCTCGAGGTCGAAACTCACGTCCTCCAGGACCGGCGCCTCGGAGAAGCGCACCGTGACGTCGTGAACATGCAGCGCCGGTTGAGAACGCGTTCTCACAGCGAGATGCTACCGCGCCGAGGGCCCCGCCTCCCGCGAGAGGCGTGCCGAGAAAGAGCGCCCGCCGGTCTCCCGGCGGGCGCTGCGTGCTCGGCTGTTCTCCGGCTACCGCCGGGAGCCTGTCAGCCCTGGCCCGGCTTGTTGGGGTTGACGAAGACGGTGGGGTCGAGCTGGCGGATGGCCTTGGCGCTGAGCCAGACCCGTTGCGGCTTGCCCTCCACCCAGATGGTCCGCTTCTGCAGGTTGGGCTTCACGGTGCGGTTGTGCACGCCGACCTGCTTGAGGCCGACGCCGCCCTTGCGCTTCGCGGAGCCCTTGCGGGTGCTCGTCCTCGACTTGCTTGTTCTCTTGCCTGTCACGGCGCAGACGCGCGGCATGTCGTTCCTCCATGGTGCCCTACGGTTGTCGGGCGGATCGTGCTCGGATGGGAGCGGCCACTAGAAGCCGCCCGCAAAGCGTCTGAGTTTAGCACAACCTCCCGTGCCGGTGTAGATTCGGCCGCGTGCCTGAACCGCGCCGCGCCCTCCTAGCCGGGATCAGGGACGTGGCGCCCATGCTGGTCGGCGTCGCCCCCTTCGGCCTGATCACGGGCGTCAGCGCCGTCGGAGCCGGGATCCATCCGCTCGACGTCGTGCTCATGTCGGGCCTGGTGTTCGCCGGCACGTCGCAGCTAGCAGCGATCTCGCTCATGGCGTCGGGCGCCGCGATCTGGGCCATCGTCCTGACGGTCGCGATGGTCAACCTGCGCCACGTCATGTACAGCCTGTCGCTGGCGCCGTGGCTGCAGAGGTACGGCGTACTGCACAGGCTGCTGGCCTCGTTCCTGATCGTCGACCAGTCGTTCGCGCTGCTCGTGACGCGCCTTCCGCGCGAGCCGGACGGCTTCCCTCGGCTCAGCTACGCGATCGGGCTCGGTGTCCCGATGTGGTGCGTCTGGGTCGGCACGACGGCCGCCGGCGCGGTCCTCGGCGCCCAGCTCCCGCCCGAGTGGCAGCTAGACTTCGCGGTCCCCCTCCTGTTCCTCGCGCTGCTGGTCCCGGCCGTGACGACCCGGCCGCTGCTGGTCGCGGCCGTCGTGGCCGGCGCTCTGGCGTTGGCTCTCGCCGGCCTGCCTTACAACCTAGGACTGATCGTCGGCTCGGTCGCTGGCATAGTGGCGGGCGTCGTGGTCGAGGGCGCGCGCGGCCGGCCTGTGAGAGCCGCGGGAACGAGGGCCGACGTGGCTGGACGGCCACATGCCGCGCCGAACGCGCCGAACGAGGAGCCCGTGTCATGACCCGCCCCGAGGTCTGGCTCGTCATCGCCCTCGCGGCCCTAGTGACGCTCGCGGAGCGTGGGTCGTTCCTCGTGACCCGAGGCCAGGCGCCGTTGCCGCCGCTCGTCAGGCGCAGCCTGCGGTACGTGCCGGCCGCCGTGTTCGCCGCGATCACCGTGCCGGCGCTGTTCCAGCCGAGCGGCGTCGCCGTCGGGCCCATCGACGTCAGGCTGTTGGCAGGCGTGGTCGCCGCTGCCGCTGCGTGGAGGACCCGCGACGTGACGATCACCTTCGTGATCGGGATGGTCGCGCTCTGGCTGCTGACGTGGCTCGTGCCTTGAACGCCTCGACAGCGCGCCGGCGGGTATGCCCGCGTGTGCCGGGCCGACGCCCTGATAGCATCCCGCATGACCCGCAGCGAGCTGGCCCGCGCGATCTACGCGGCCTCGCACCTACACGGCGACTTCCTGCTGCGGTCGGGCGCCCGCGCCACCGAGTACTTCGACAAGTACCTCTTCGAGTCTGACCCCGAGCTGCTGGTGAGCATCACCGAGGCGCTCGTGCCGCTGGTTCCGCCAGACACGGAGGCTCTGGCCGGGCTCGAGCTGGGCGGCGTCCCGCTGGCCGTGGTGCTGGGCCAGATCACCGGCCTTCCGGTGCTGTTCGTCCGCAAGAGGGCCAAGGAGTACGGCACCAGGCGGCTAGCGGAGGGCGGCGAAGTGAGCGGCAGGAAGCTCCTCATCGTCGAGGACGTCGTCACCTCAGGCGGCCAGGTGGTGCTCTCGACGAGCGACCTGCGTGCCCTCGGCGCCGTCATCGACTCTGCGATATGCGTCATCGACCGCGAGGCCGGCGGCGTCGATGCCCTGGCTGCCGACGGCGTGGCGCTAGCAGCGCTCTATACGATGGACGAGCTGAAGCGCGCGGCCGCGGTTGGCTGAGGGCCGCGGGACCTCTCCTCGTGTGGTGAGAACCTCGACCACCTCACTAGCTCGGGCCTAGGCTCTGGTCGGGGTGCGCGTGTTCACTTCGCGGTTCGGATCCTTGGCATCGGGTCGGCGCTGGACGACCCTGGCGCTCGCAGGCACTCTCGCCGCGCTCACCGCACTCACGTCATGCCAGCGACCTGGCTCGCAACAGAGCATGGCTGGCACGCTGTCCGAGTCGACGTACCCGGCTACCTTCACGGGCATCAGCCTCTCCGACCTGGCGAGAGACGACAGGCAGCCCGGCGTCTACGTCAGCCTCTACCGTCCCAACGGAGTTATCGACAACGCGGACCCGCTGCCGTTCTACGTGAGCATCTACAACGGCACAGGTGTCAGCTTCGATCCGTGGCATCTCACCTTCTCTTTCGACGGGGTCATAGAGCACGCCTGGAACGCGACCGTCGAGCACGATGGCACAACGGTCAACGTCACGCCCGAGCCCTGGAACAGGGTGCTCAGGCAGGGCCAGCTCCGTCACTTCGGGTTCGTTGGAAGTTCGAACGACGGAGCCCGGCCCCGTCCTGAAGAGGGGTCTTACGTGCTGCGAGGCACCGAGATCGACCTTCCTCCTCTGAGCGCCACCTCCGGCCATGACGAGTGCGAGCTGGAGGTCACGTTCGTCGTGCAGGCTGAGGGACGCTGGTGGGAGTCCCAAAGGTGGTCGGCCTTCGGCGAGTTCTACGTGCGCAACCTCGGTGACGAGCCCGCCGACTGGGCCCTGAAGTGGGACGGGTTCGGGTCGGGTCGCAGGACCGTTCGCCTCTACGACAGGCTAGTCGACGGCGAGATCTACGTGGCCAGCTCCGCACTGGAGGGACCGATCGAGCCGGGCGGGACGCGCTCGTTCGGGACCTGGGGCCCTTTCATCGGTCCACCTACCGACGTCGTAGCCTGCCCCAGGGACGTCGTCTTCGAGTACAACCCGGTGCGTGAGGCGTTCGAGGCGGCCTACGCCGCACTCAGCGCGGAGGACAAGCGACGACTCGAGTGTGGCCGGCTGGTGTGGAACGGCACCAGCTTCGGGCCTCCGTCCCCCCTGCTGGGCGCTCCCAGGCGCCCCTGCGAGTGACGAGCTTGCGGGACACGCTCTGACGGATCGCCGGCAGGACCGCTACCGCCACTCAGGACAGGGCGACGCCACCCACCGGCCTAGTGAAGCTTGCTACCCATCGCTAGCCTTGCCACGCCCACCTTCGTACACTCGCTGGGTGGCAGAAGAGACGATCTTCAGCAAGATCATCAGGCGGGAGGTGCCGGCCGACATCGTCTACCAGGACGAGCTGGTCACGGCCTTCCGCGACATCAACCCGCAGGCGCCGACACACGTCCTCATCGTCCCCAACGAGCTCGTACCGACGGCAGCAGACGTACGCCCGGAGCACGAGCCCGCCCTCGGCAGGCTCTTCACAGCTGCCGCCAAGGTCGCCGAGCAGGAGGGCCTGACAGACGGCTACCGGCTCATCGTGAACGTTAAGGAGCACGGCGGCCAAGAGGTGTACCACCTGCACATGCACCTCGTCGGCGGGGAGCAGCTCGGACGGATCCTGACGCCTGTCGGCTCTGGAAGACGCCGGAACAGCGAGGAGGAAGCATGAACTACCGCAGGCTAGGGAGAACCGGCCTCAAGGTCAGCGAGGTCAGCCTGGGCGCCTGGACGACCTTCGGCCAGACGGTCGAGGAGCAACGCACCGTCACCGACATCATGGGCAGGGCCGTCGAGCTCGGCATCAACTTCTTCGACAACGCCGACGCCTACAACCGCGGTCAGGGAGAGCGCGTCATGGGCGTGGCGCTCCGTGACCTGGAGCTCCCCCGCAAGGCCTACGTCCTCTCCTCGAAGGTGTACTGGCCGCAGTCCGACGCCATAACCGACAGGGGTCTCAACCGCAAGCATGTTCTGGAGTCGATCGACATGACGCTCGAGAGGCTGGGCGTCGACCACCTCGACGTCTACTTCGCCCACCGCTACGACGAGGACACGCCCCTAGACGAGATCGTCGAGGCGTTCACCGACGTCGTGCGCTCCGGCCGCAGTCACTACTGGGGCACGAGCATGTGGCCAGCTCACCGGATCGCCGAGGCCGTCGCGTACGCCAAGGGTCACGGTCTCGTGCCGCCCGTGACTGAGCAGCCGGCCTTCTCGCTCCTCGACAGGGAGCGCGTACGCGAACAGATCGCCCCGGTCACCGAGCCCAAGGGCATCGGTCTCGTCGTGTTCAGCCCGCTGGCGCAGGGGATGCTGACAGGCAAGTACGACGACGGCGTGCCCGAGGGCAGCCGCTTCGCGAACTTCCAGCAGTTCAGGGAACGCTTCATGACGGAGGAGAACGCCGCCAGGGTGCGGGCTCTCAAGCCGATCGCCGACGAGCTCGGCATCACCCGCGCACAGCTCGCGCTGGCCTGGATCCTCAGGCAACCGGGCGTGTCGAGCGTCATCACCGGTGCTACACGAGTCGAGCACGTCGAGGACAACGCCACGGCCTCCAGCGTCGAGCTCACCGACGAGGCGCTTGAACGCATCGATGAGGCGGTCGCCTGAGAAGGCTGTACACCGGCGAGCAGATGGTCAGCGCCGACCGCCTAGCCGAGCAGGCAGGCGTCTCGGTGCACGAGCTCATGGCGGCGGCCGGCGAAGCCGTGGCCAGGGAGGTGATGTCGCGCTTCCCCCGTGCCGAACGGGCGCTCGTGTTGTGCGGGCCAGGCAACAACGGCGGCGACGGCTACGTGGCAGCGCTCGACATGGCGCGGCGGCTCGAGGTGAGCGTGCTCGAGGCTACCTCCGAGCCGAGAACTGCCGCCGCCGCGGCCGCCCGCACCCAGCTTCTGGACAGGGGTCAGGCGCCCGGACCCCTGGAGGCGGAGGCGGTGAGGCGCTGGCTGGACGACGCTGCTCGCGGGGCCGCCGTCGTGGTGGACGCGCTGCTCGGCTCCGGCTTGAAGAGGCCGCTGGATGGCGTCCTCTCCGAGGTCGTCGACACGGTGAACGAGGGCGCGGTCCCGGTCGTGTCGATAGACGTGCCGACCGGTATCGACGCAGACCGCGCGGGCGTGACAGGGAAGCACGTCAGAGCCGACGTCACCGTCCAGCTCGCCGGCGCCAAGGTGGCGTCGGCGTTCTTGCCGGCACGCGCCGCGTTCAGCGGCGCCAGGGGTGGTGAACATGCCGACGTGGTCGTCGCCGACATCGGCGTGCCGGGCCAGGTCCTCGAGGACGTCTCCCCCACCCTGTTCCTGGACGCGCATGGTGTGGCGGCTTGGCTCCCGCTTCGGGAGCCAGACGCCCACAAGTACGAGGTAGGCACCGTCCTCGTGGTCGCTGGTTCAACCCGGTACCTGGGAGCCGGCGAGTTGGTGTGCCGCGGAGCGTGGCGTGCCGGCGCCGGGCTCGTCACGCTGGTGGCGAAGGCCCGTCACCCGGCCGCATGGCCAGAGACGGTAGTTGCAGCACCAGGTGAGCCTCGCGACTGGCCACCGCCCGGCCTTGACGCCAGGGCCGCGAACGCGCTCGTGGTCGGGCCGGGCCTCGACGCCAGCGACCCGGACTCACCGCACCGCTCGCTCGGACGACTTCTCGACTGGGCCCCTGGTCCGGTGGTCCTCGACGCCGGCGCACTCCGGCCCGACCTTCTCCTGGCCATAACGCCGACCTCACGGAAGGTCGTGATCACGCCTCACCACGGGGAGGCTAGGCGCCTCCTGGCGGCGGTAGGCAGCGACGTAGACCCTGCGGACGACCCGCTCGGCGCGGCGCGCGCCCTCACCCATGCGACCGGAGCGACCACCGTGCTGAAGGGGGCCACGACGGTGATCGTTGCGCCAGGCGGCCAGGAGGCTGTCAGCGACCGCGGCCATCCAGGCATGGCCAGCGGCGGCACGGGCGACGTGCTGGCAGGCGCGTTGGGTGCCCTGCTGGCAGCCCCTGGCTGCGACGTGTTCGAGCGCTGCTGCCTGGCGGTCTTCGCGCACGGCCGCGCGGGCGAGCTGGCCGCCGAGGCACGTGGGAACGGACTCGTAGCTTCCGACCTCGTCGAGGTCCTGCCCCGTGTGCTGATCGACATCGCCGAGGCGGGCGGCGCCTGAACGTTCGACTGCCGGCCGAGACCGCGCGCCGGGTCGACCGAGGCGGGTGTTAGCCTTCCCCGGATGCTCAGACTGCAGGTCCCAGCCAGCAGCGCGAACCTGGGCCCCGGCTTCGACGCCCTCGGGCTGGCGCTCGACCTCCGCCTGACCGTCCTCGTCGAGGAGTCCTCAGATGACACGTTCCGGTACGCAGGCGAGGGTCCGGCCCCGAGCGCCACAGGCAACCTCGTGCATAGGGGCTTCGCAGCCGTGTACGCGGCGGCCGACGAACCGAGACCGCCTGTCTCGTTCACGCTCGACAACCCCATCCCGTTGGCGCGCGGCCTCGGCTCCTCGTCGGCAGCGCTGGTAGCTGGTGCGGCGGCGGCCGACGCCATGCTCGGCGAGCCGCTCGGCAGGCAAGGGGTTTTCCGTGTCACGGCCGCGCTCGAAGGCCACCCGGACAACGTCGGGCCGGCCGTGTTCGGTGGGTTCGTTGTCGCAGCGGCGGACGCGAACGGCGACTTCATCGCCAGCTCCCTGCCGGTACCACGCGACTGGCACCTGCTGTTCGGGGTGCCGGCGTTCGAGCTGCAGACCGTCGAGGCGCGAGCGGCGCTACCCACCTCATACGACCCGGCCCAGACCGTGCTCACGTCCTCACGCGCCGCCCTGTGGGTTGCAGCCGTGGCCACAGGCGACAGGTCGCTGCTGCGGACCGCCTCGCTCGACGTCATGCACCAGCCGTACCGCGCCCGCCTCGTGCCCGGGCTCACCGCCCTACTGCCCGACCTCCGCGCCGCCGGCGCGGACGCGGCCTACCTGTCCGGCTCCGGACCGACCGTAGGGGTCGTCGTCGGCGACGACGCGCTGTCCAGATGCCGAGAGCTACTGACCACCTGGGTGGGAGACGAAGGGCGCGTCCTCAGCCTCGCGGCAGCGAGCGGCTACACGGTGGAGCGGTGCTAGCATCGCCCGCGTGATCGACGTGGGCAGGAGCGTCGTCCTGGGCATCGATACCTCTTGCGACGACACCGGCGTCGGCGTGGTCGTGGGAGGCGAGACGAAGGCGAACGTGGTGCTGACACAGACGGCACTCCATGCCGCTTACGGCGGGGTAGTGCCTGAGCAGGCGAGCCGAGAGCACCTCGGAGCCATAGACAAGGCAGTGTCGCAGGCTCTGGAGACCGCAGGCGTGACGCTTTCGGACGTCACCGCGGTAGCCGCCACCCACGGTCCCGGGCTCGTAGGGCCGCTCCTCGTCGGCCTCTCCTACGCCAAGGCGCTGGCGTGGGGCCTGAGCGTGCGGTTCGTGCCCGTTCACCACCTGACGGGGCACCTGGCCGCCGCGGACGCCGAGCCGCCCTTCCTCGCGCTGCTCGCCTCGGGTGGGCACACGGCGCTCTTCCTCGTCGACTCGTGGGACGAGATCACCGAGCTGGGCCGCAGCCGCGACGACGCAGCAGGCGAGGCGTTCGACAAGGTCGCCAGGCTCCTCGGTCTCGGTTACCCAGGCGGGGCGGCGTTGTCCGAGCTGGCGAGAACAGGCGACGACCACGGGGTCTCCCTGCCATGGCCGCTCAAGGGCCATGCCGAGATCGCCTTCAGCTTCTCCGGGATCAAGACGGCGGTGGCCCAGCTCCTCGAGCGCTCGCCAGACGTGGACAGGGCAGACGTCGCCGCCACGTTCGAGCGCGTGGTCGTCGGCTCGTTGATCGAGGTGACGCTACGCGCAGCCGAGCTGACTGGCGCCCGTCGTCTCGTCGTTGCCGGCGGCGTCGCCGCGAACCATCGCCTCCGCGCAGAGCTGAGCTCGACCGGGCTCGAGGTCTCGTTCCCACCTCCCAGCCTGGCCACCGACAACGGCGCGATGATCGCCCTGGCGGCCGAGAAGGTCATACGCGGTGAGATGACACCCCACCCGGACGCTCTGGGCGTGGACGCGCACCCGTACCTGCCGCTGGCCGGCGCGTGAGCTCACCGCGCCTCGCCGTCAACTACTCCCCGGCCCTAGCCGACCTCGTCGCGAGCGGCCGCATCGAGCTGGACCTCTTCAAGGTGCCCGACTGGGACGAGCTCATCGACGAGGCCAGCACCGTGCGCCCGGTCTACGTGCACTTCCCGGTCGAGCTGGGCGCTACACGGCTCGGCGTCGACCTGGACAGGTGCCTGCGGCTCATGGAGCAGACGAGCACGTCTCTGCTCAACGCCCACGTAGTGCCGTCGCGCGAGCGCTTCCCCGGCCTGGACGTGGCCGCGGTAGACGACGAGACCTCGGACGAGGTCGCCACGGCCCTGCTCGAGGACCTGGCCGGCCTCAGCGCCGCAGTCGGCCCAGAGAACGTGATCATCGAGAACGTCCCGTACCGGGGCGACGGCCACGGCCTCCTGCGCGCCGGCGTGGACCCGGCGGTCCTGACGCGGCTCGTCGAGGAGTCAGGGTGCGGCCTGCTCCTCGACCTCTCCCACGCGGTGCTGACCGCCGACGCGCTGGGCATAGACGTGTGGGACTACCTGGACGCGCTCCCGACCCATGCTCTGCGCGAGCTGCACGTCTCGGGCGTCAGAGAGCTCGAGCGCAAGCTGCGCGATCACCTGCCGCTAACATCAGCCGACATCGAGCTGGTGAGCGCCGCCATGGCACGGGTGACGGCCGGTGCCTGGGCGATGCCGGACGTCGTGGCGTTCGAGTACGGCGGCGTCGGCCCCGTGTTCGACTGGCGGACGGACCCTGATGTGCTGGCCGAGCAGGTCCCCATCCTGAAGAGGCTGATCGGCTCTCAGCTCACCTGATCGAGCCCCATAGGCCGGCCAGGTACATCTCCTGGGTGACGATGCCCTTGACCTCCTGGCCGTCCATGACGACGACCAGCTGCTCGTGAGCGAGCAGCCCCCGCAGCTCGGTCACTGCGACGTCGGCCGGCGCCTTGACGAGCTCCTCCCACGACGTGATGCGGTCGTGGTGCAGGCCCGTGACGCCGATGGGCACGCGGTCCTGGTGCACGATCACGACGCGGTTGTCCATGAGCGTCTGCACGGCGCTAGCGGCATCGACGACCGGGACCTTCATGGCTACGGTGCCGGCGGCCGGAGGGCCAGAGATGCCGAAGCTGAGGAGCGCCGGGCTGGGGATCCTCAACGCGCTCCTGACCCATATGAGCGCCAACGAGTACGCCAGGACGAAGACGGCGCCCTCCAGCAGGCCGGTCGCGTTGAAGTCGCCGAAGCCGAGCCGACCGGGCCCCGGCAGTAGCAGGGACACCAGGTAGGAGACGATGAGCGCGAACACGACGGCTGAGAGCGCCCCCAGCAGCGCCGACAGCCTGAGCTGAGACGGTCTTCTCATGCCTTCCTCCACTCCGGTTGGACCGGGTCGAGCATCCCTGGCAGGTGGTCGATCCTGTCGACATCCGCGGCCACGCCGGCATCCTCCATGCGCAGAGCCCTCGCCTGAAGGCCGAGGATGCGGCTCACGCGCGTCTCTAGCGGGGCGAGCGAGGCCGTGCCGGCCACGAGGCTCACGATGACGTCCAGCCCGATCAGGCCGGCCATGCGGACGGGGTTCTTGCGGACCCCGAACGCCTTCGAGACGATCGGGAGCAGGCTGGTGACCGCCTGCGGCGAGAGCAGGGCGAGGTTGCCGCCCGTGAAACGGCCCTCCCTGAGCCTGACGTACGTCCTGCGCTGTTCCGGGAACGCGCTGACCATGTGCTCCTGGGCGACGATCGGGTAGACGAGGTCGGCATGCAGACCCCGTGCGCCGTGCACGAACCGCGATACGTCGCCGGCGGTCAGCCAAGGCAGGTCGGCGGTAGCCACCAGGAGTTGGTCGGCACCTCGTCCCAGGGCCGCTCCGAGGCCCAGCGCCAGCGAGTCCTCGAACCGCTGGCCGGCAGGTACGGGCACGACGTCGTAGTCGGCTAGCTCCTGGTCGGTCGGTCCGACGTAGACGGTCTCGCGCACCAGGCCGCTAGCCCTCAAGGCGTCCAGCACGTAGCCCGCAAGGGGCCGTCCCGCCACGGGTAGCAGCGCCTTGGCCGGCACGCCGGCTAGGGCAGCAAGGCCGTCGCTGGCGTCACCGCCGGCGAGCACCACGGCCGTGAGGCCTTCGGCGGGTCGCATGCCGGATTCTACCGCCTACGCGTCACGAGACGGGGCCCGCCCTTTCGAGCAGACCCCGTCCACGACGCATGATTCGCGAGCCTCAGTTCAGAAGCGCGACTGCCGGACGTTGAGCTCGACCGTGCGGCCGGACTCGAGGTTGAAGGTCGTGATGTAGGTGGAGTACCCGGGTGCGACGACCACGAGCTCGTAACGACCTGGCTGGAGGTCCCGGAGCTCGAGGCGGCCGGTGCCGTTGGGGATGTTGCCTGCGTAGTTACCGTTGAGGAACACGGTCGCCCCACCGACGTTCGCCTGCACGACTACCGAGGAGCTCATCCCGCGCAACGAGACATCGACGACGGTCTCGCGGTTGCCGCGCACCTCGAAGTTCCTGGTCGTGCTCTGGAAGCCGGCGCGCTCGAAGGTCGCCTGGTACGTGCCGGGCTGGAAGCGGATCGAGCCGGTCGGGGTGGTGCCTACGTACCGGCCGTCCACGTAGACGTCGGCGCCGCTAGGTGAGCTCGTGAAGCTGGCTGTGCCGGCCGAGACGCGCTGCTGGAGGGTAGCGCTCACGGACTCGCTGCGTCCGGCCCTGACGTTCACGCTGGTCGTGAACTCCTCGTATCCGGAGAGCACGAACCTGACGTCGTGGCGACCTGGGCGGGTGCCGAACGAGACCGGAGTGAAACCGACGAAGTTGCCGTCGACGTACGCCTCGGCTCCGCCCGGGTTCGTCTGCATGGAGATGGTGCCGAACGCGGCCTCAGACGGCCTGTCCCCTACGTAGTAGAGGGCGGTGTCGGTGACCCAGTCGGACTGCGGCACAGGGTTCACGACGATACGGAACCCCTGGATGAAGCCCTCCTCGCCGATCGTGCTCGAGGCGAAGAGCTGGTCCTCGTTCTGGAACGAGGCGAGCTGGCTCGTGTTCAGACGCGTCTTGCTCGCGATCGCGATGACCTTCGAGAGGCCGCGCGGTGGCGCGATGTTGAACACGTAGCGGGCGTTGTTCGGCGGTAGCGTCACTGTCTGACCGCCGCTCACCCGGTTGTTGTCGTCGAAGCGGTTGGGGAAGATCTGCGTGATGGAACCGTTCGGCTTGACGTCGAACACGTAGACGTACGAGGTCTCAGCCGGGCGGACCGAGATGCGAACCTCCTCGCCTACGGCGTAAGAGGGCGCTCCGTCACCGGAGGAGTCGCGATCGAGCCAAACGTCGACGTCGAAGCTGGGGCGAGGGTTCACCACGATCGCCTGGGGGCTGACCACGATCTGCGCGGTGGCCGCGGAGGCGAAGAGCAAGGCTAGGCCCAACAGTCGTTTGAACATGGCCTGCCTCCTTTCTGCGTGGAGGGTAGCACCGGTCCCTCCGGTCGCGTGATGGTCGACTTAAAAGGACCTTCATCCTGGGATGTGAGGTGTCGCACGCTTGCGCCACCGCCTACCTCGGTCGGTTAGCTTGGACGCCATGGACCTCTGGAAGACCACCCGCGGCCTGGCGCTGCCGGCCACCATCATCATGGCGTTGGCGCTAGCGCCGGCGTCCCTCGCGCAGGAGACCCTGCCAGTCGACGTCGTCCTGGAGAACGTGACGGCCGCCGCGACGGAGCTGAACGACGCCAGCTTCCTTCTGACGGGCCGCGTGGTCGACGCCGACGGCACCGAGTTCCCGCTGGAGATCGAGATCCAGGTGATGCCGCAGCTGAACCTGGCGAGCGCGTACATCATCCAGCCGGACGCCCTGGCGGACAACCAGATAGTCCTCGACGACGAGTCCGTCTACAGCTACTCGTTCCTGACCCACCAGGTCACGATCTTCGACGCCGACGACCCAGACGCGTTGGGCGGCATGCTTCCGGCTGGGCAGGACGGCGCGACCGCCAACTTCTCGCTTGACCTCGGCCAGATCCTCGCCGGGTACGAGGCGGAGATCGTCTCAGTCGAGCAGACAGCCGACGGCGCGGTCTACAACCTCAACTTCGCCAACCGCGACGCGGCGGCGATGATCCTCGACGTCGAGGCCACCGTGCCGGCAGTGGATTGGCTGCCCCGCCGTCTCGTGTTCTTGGAGGCCGACGGGCGGGTCGTGGCGGAGCTCGTCGCCGAGCAGCTTGTCGCTGACCAGGGCCTCGACCCCGATGCCGTGCGCGCGCTGCCGGAGGACGCCGAGATCATCGACAACAGGGGTAGGTAGCTCTTACGTGGGCTGAGTACTGATGATTCCTACGAGCTCCGCTCGAAGCCCTAGGACGTGAGGCCTAGGGCCGGGAACTCTAGACCATCTCCTCCGGCACCACGGCAGCGTCGAACTCCTCCGCTGTCAGGTACCCAAGCGCCAGCGCCGCCTCCTTGAGTGTCGTGCCCTCCTTGTGCGCCTTCTGGGCGATCTCGGCGGCCTTGTAGTAGCCGATCTTCGTGTTCAACGCCGTCACCAGCATGAGCGAGTTGTCGAGGTGCATGCGCACGCGCCGCTCATCGGCGACGATGCCATCGACGCAGTTGACCCTGAAGCTCTCCGCGGCATCACCCAGCAGCTGGGCGGACGTCAGGAGGTTGTAGATCATCACGGGCTTGAACACGTTCAGCTGGAGGTGGCCGTGTGAGCCCGCCACCGCGACGGCCACGTCGTTGCCCATCACCTGGGCGCAGACCATCGTCAACGCCTCTGCCTGCGTCGGGTTGACCTTGCCTGGCATGATGCTCGAGCCCGGTTCGTTCTCCGGCAGCCTGATCTCGCCTATCCCGCTACGCGGCCCGGAACCCAACAGCCTGATGTTGTTGGCGACGGCCATCAGCGCCACCGCCGTGCGTTTGAGCGCACCTGACGCCTCGACGACCGCGTCGTTGGCAGACAGCGCCTCGAACTTGTCGTCGGCCGTTCGGAACGGCAGGCCGGTCAGCTCGGCGATCTTCTCGGCCACCCTGACGTCGAAGCCCTCTGGCGCGTTGAGGCCGGTGCCCACGGCGGTGCCGCCGAGCGCGAGCTCGGCGAGGTGCGGCAACGAGCCCTCGATGGCCTCGATGGACTTCTTCACCTGCGCCGCGTAGCCGCCGAACTCCTGACCGAGGGTGAGGGGCGTCGCGTCCATGAGGTGCGTGCGGCCGATCTTGACGACGCGGTCGAACTCGCTCGACTTCGCTTCCAACGCTCCTTGCAACCGCTTCAGGGCAGGCAGCGTGTGGTCGGTCAGCTTGCCGTAGGCGGCGATGTGCATCGCCGTCGGGAACGTGTCGTTCGACGACTGGCTCTTGTTGACGTCGTCGTTCGGATGGATAGGCGTCTTGCTGCCAAGCTGCCCGCCGGCTATCTCGATGGCGCGGTTGGAGACCACCTCGTTGACGTTCATGTTCGACTGCGTGCCCGAGCCCGTCTGCCACACGACGAGCGGGAAGTGGTCTGCCAGCTTGCCTTCCAGGATCTCGTCGCAGACCCGCGCGATCAGGTCGGCCTTGTCGCGCTCGAGCCCAGCCAGGTCGGCGTTCACGAGGGCCGCGGCCTTCTTGAGGACCGCGAAGGCGTAGACGACCTCGGTGGGCATCCGCTGCCCGCCGATCTTGAAGTTCTGACGCGAGCGCTCGGTCTGGGCGCCCCAGTAGCGGTCGGCGGGTACCTTGACCTCGCCGAGGGTGTCCTTCTCTAGCCGGTACTCCATGGGGCCATGCTACTCGCGAGCACCGTCAGTTCCGGCCGCGAAGCGCGACCCGGTGTGCACCGGCCGCCCGCGGCGCCGCCCATGCGTGGCAGGTAGCGGCGCCTACTGGCAGAGCGTCTGGGTGCAGATAGACATGTATGCCCAGTCGCGTTCCTCCTGCACCACGAGCTTCGTCCATAGGCGCCCGCCCCCGACGTAGTACGCGGGCTCCTGCGAGGAGCGTAGGGCAGCCATCGACGGGACGAGCTCCTGCCGGTTGCGGTCGTCTATCCACCAGTCCTTGTAGAGGTAGGCCTCCCCGCCTGCCCACGGCACGGCGACGATCAGCGAGTCGCCTGGCGCCACGCCGTCGGTAAGCCCGATGCGTAGGTGGTCAGCCGAGCCGCTGTGGTCGTACTCGTACTCGGGGCCGTAGCGCACGACCGTCCGGAAGTAGTGAGGCACGGCGTCCGGCGAGCCGTACATCACGTGAGACGGTCCGCCGTCCCGAGCTATCGTCACCGGTCCGATGCCGGCAGGCGAGTCGACGGCGTCGAGCGTCAGGTTCACGTAGCGGCCGTCGCAGACCTGCGCGTTCCACTCGGTCCTGAGGCTGCAACCCGTCGCGGTGAGGAACGGGCTGTTGACCGTCACCCACCTGCCTGCGCTACCCGTGACGCTGCCGTCCAGGTCGCGGAACACCGCGCTGCGGTAGCCGTCTTCGCCGCCTAAGTCCGGCGCGTCGTCTCTGCTGTGCATGTACACCTTGTCGGTGCCCGGTGCGAACGCCAGGCCGCTGGCGAAGTTGTCCGCCGTGGTCGCGAAGGACGTGAAGTCGAGGTAGGAGAGCGCGGCCGCCTCGCGGCGCGCGTTGCCCTCGTAACCCGCGAACCGGCTGTCCTTCACGTAGACGGTGCCGTCGTAGAACTCGAAGCCGCGCAGCGTGAAGCCGGGGTCCCAAGGCCGCGGCAGGTGCCTGCCGGCGGCGGCGCTCTCGTCGTCCCAGCTCGGCCAGGTGCCGGCGTTCGGCGTCTCGCCTACGAAGGCGACGTCCACGGCGCCGCTCTCGTCGGACGCGAACGTGACGCCCCTCGGGCTGTCGCTGATCACGCCGCCTCGCAGCACGGCGTGCGAGCCGCGGAACCATGCCCCGGCGTCCCTGTGCTTGTAGGCGACGAAGCCTTCGAAGTAGGCGGTGACGACGGTGTCCTCGTCCTCGGGGTCGAGCCTCGGCTCGTACCAGGTCGGCGGGTTGTGGCTCAGGTCCGCAGAGGGCCCGTTGTCGACGTGGAGGCCGACCTGCCAGTTCGAGTGCGCGACGTTGTCGAGGAAGAGCCCGAGCGGGGTGTGCTGGGGCCAGACATCGGTCTTGTGGTCGGCCAGGCCCGTCGGGTGCTCGGGCATGGCGTACCAGAAACCGCTGCCCTTGGAGCTGGCCGCGACGTTCCCGACCAGGTCGTTGTCTGGGTTCGTAACCCAGAACCCGGCTGGACCCAGGTAGGAGTGGTCGGAGGCGAGCACCGCGTCGTCCGCCGGCGGCCGCAGGACGACCAGCGCGAGGTTGCCGTACAGCTCGTTGCCCGTCTCGTCGGCGTCCTCGAAGAAGAAACAGTGGCCGTAAGTGCGGAAGCCGACGACGTCCTCTACGAGCACGCCGTTCGTGCCGTGGATCGTTACGCACCGATGGTACGCGTCGTGCACGCTGGTCCGAGAGACGATGCTCTGTGCGCCGCCGTCAGCCACCTGATGGAAGTGGATCGGGTAGCGCGCCAGGCGGCCGCGCTGTCCCATGCGTACGAGCTCGACGGCGTCCAGGCGCAGCCTGCCGCCAGGCATGACCATGACGTGACCGCCGAACTGCCCGTCGTCGCTCTGGGCGTCACCGCGGATGACGATGTTGCGGTTCAGTCGCGCGACCTCCGCCCTCTGGTCGACGCTTATCCCACCGACGTTCATCAGCGTGCCCTGGTGGAAGTAGTCGAGGGGCGAGTCGAGGGTCAGGACGTCGCCCGCCACAGCGGTGACCGTACGCTCCTCGACCTGTTCGTCGCCCCCCTCGTCGTAACCGGCGAAGTCCGTGGAGGCCACCACGATGCGGTCGCCTGGCTGCCAACCGGTGGCGTCGCGCACGGTGATCGAGCTGTCGCCGGCGTTGGCGCTCCGCTCGAGCCGCGTCCAGCTGGCGCCTGTCATGTCGCCGTAGAGCTCGATCACGCCGCCCATGGCGGACAGGAACTTCGTTCCCATATGACCTAGGCTCTCGTCTGTCTCCGGGCCTGTGAGGGTGATGATGGCGTGGTGCCTGAACGGCTCCTGGCTGCTGCCGGCGTAGAGGCCACCGTGCACCATGATCCACCCGGCGGTCAGCTCCAGGTCCTGGTCGCCAAGCACCAGCGCCCCGTCGATCGTCAGGGTCCCGAGAGCTGGCGGCGTCGTGTCCAGGAGCATCACGGTACCCGCGGGCACGACGACGTCGTCACCCTCGGCCGGGACCTGCCCTCCCGGCCAGGCGCCGGCGTCCGACCAGCTCGCTGTCACGGCTGGCGGCGGCGGGCTCGGTTCGCGCGCAGGCGGCGTGGGACCTCCGTCGGGAGCCGCCTGGACGCCACAGGCGACGAGGAGAAGAGCGATCGACACTGATGCGGCACGTGGGAGGAAGCGGGCCGGGCTCATGCCGTGAATCTAGTCTCATGCCGGGTGAGGACACGGCGAGAAAAGTCATGGCGCGTGGGCCGCACCGCCGTGGTGGGCGTCTACAGCACCGCGCGGAGCGCGTCGGGGAGGGCGTTCTTCCAGTTCGGCCAGTTGTGGCCCGCGTGGCTCTGCGTGAAGCTCACGCGAGCGTCACCACGCGCCTGCAACCTCTGCCTGGCCTCCGTGTTCACATCGTGAAGCCACTCCAGCGTGCCGACGTGCAGGTGCCAGTTGCCAGGCACGGGCGCTCCCCCGTCGCCCAGGCGGTCCACGAGCCACGACTCATCGGAGCGGTAGGCGTGGAAGTCATCTGGCGTGCCGAGGAACGCGCCAGAGAGGGTGAGGACCGCGTCATCGGCGGCCGCTTCTGGCTCTCTTTCGGCCCGCCTGAGGCCCAGCGACGCAGAGGCCAGAGCGCCCAGGCTGGCGCCGACCCATAGCCGCCTTCGCGACAACGGGTAACGGTCCGCGAGCTCGGCTTCGACCTCGTCCTCGACGAAACTCATGTACTGATCGTTGAACGCGTACTCGCTCAGGCGGTCGACCGGCTCGAGGAACGCCAGACGCACGGGTTCGACGTCGCCACGTGCGAGAAGCGCCTCGAGCATCAGGTGCAGGCCGCCGAGGCGCATCATGGCGACGCCGTCCTGTACCACCGCCAGCGCGGTCTCGGTGTCCGGGTCAACGCCCGACGGCGTGTACACGGCGACGCGTCGCGTCTGGCCATGTAAGGAGCTGCTCTCCAACTTGAGCCGATCGGTGGTGCCCTCCGCCAGCTCCGCAGGCGGCTCGGCCAGCTCGTCGGGCTCGTAGTCGGGCCCGGTCACGTAGCTGACCTCGCCGTACCAGACGCTCTTCGCGCGCTGCTCGTTGGCCGGGTCGGGCCTGACCTTGCCTGCCCCGTCGACGAAGGCGTACTCGAAGTAGGCGTCGTCAGGCAGCTCGTAGCGAACGCGCTCACCGGGCTCCACCTGCCGCGGGTCGCGGTCCATGTCCGTCAGGTCGCTGACCAGCTTCTCGGCCCACTCCGGAGCGACTATCTCGATGTGCACGCCTCAGAGTCTACCGAGGTCGCCTGAGAGGCCGCCGGCGGTAGACTCGCCCGATGCCCACTACCTTCAGGCCCCTGAGCCTCGTCGAGCTGAGGCAGCGCGAGTGCGCCAAGTGGCGCCACTATCCAGAGGACGTGCTGCCCCTCTGGGTCGCCGAGATGGACTTCGCCCTCGCCCCCGTCATCAAGGACGCCATCAAGGCGCACGTCGACACGGACGACCTCGGCTACCCCAAGGGAGGAGGCGCCCCAGGTCTTCGGGAGGCAGTCGCGGAACGTCTACTCACGCGCTACGGCGCGAGCTTCCCGGTAGACGGCATCTCCTCCACCGGATCCACCGTGGCCGGCATGGCGTACGCCTGCCGCGCGTACGCCGAGCCCGGCGACGAGGTGCTGCTTCTAACGCCCCTCTACCCGCCTTTCAAGCGCGTGGTACTCGAGACGGAGCGCGTTCCGGTCGAGGTCGAGCTGGTCAGGCGAGAGGACCGTTACGAGATCGACATGGACGCCCTCAGGGCGGCCGTATCGCCCCGGACGCGCCTCCTGATGCTCTGCAACCCACACAACCCGATCGGTCTCATGTACACGCGCGCCGAGCTGCAGGGCCTCGCCGAGCTGGCCCTCGAGCACGACCTCATGGTCGTCTCTGACGAGCTGCATGCCGACCTCAACTACGGCGGCGAGCACGTCCCCTTCGCGTCTCTAGGACCGGAGGTGGCGGCCCGCACGGTCACCCTCTACGGGCCGACCAAGGCCTTCAACATCCCCGGCCTCGGCATCAGCTTCATGTTGACCGACGGTCCCGAGTCGACCGAGAAGCTCACGTCCAAGACCGGTGGCATCCACTCGTGGCCCAACCGCCTGGCAGAGGTCGCGGCACTTGCCGCCTACCAGTACGCCGACGACTGGCTGTCCTCCGCCCTCGTCCACCTGCGGCGCAACCGTGACCGCGTCGTCGAGTTCGTGCGTTCCTCACTCCCGGGCGCCGCGGTGCACGTGCCCGAGGCCACCTACCTGGCCTGGCTCGACCTGCGGGGTACCGGTCTCGGCGACAAGCCGGCCGAACGCCTGCTCGAGCTCGCGAGGGTGGGCCTGAACGAGGGCGCCGATTTCGGGTTGGGTGGCGCGGGCTTCGTGCGCATCAACTACGCCACGTGTGACGATGTTCTCGAGGAGGCTCTCGGTCGTCTGGCCTCGGCTCTGACGGCCGTGGCGTAGGGCTGGCCGGAACCTCGTCCTAACGACGACCGACCTCGAGCGTTCACGGGGGCGGCGGCTAGGCGGCCTGGGGCCCGCTCTCTACCAACGTCGCCAGGAAGCCGAGCACCTCAGCCACGAAGCGGGCCGGCACGCCGGTCGCCTCCGGCTCGTTGTGCATCTCGTGGTACGCGCCTTCGATCACGCTCAGCCGCACCACGTCACCAGCCGACGCCGCCAGCTCGCGGCTACCATCGACAGACGCGACCGAGTCCGCCTCGCCGTGGATCACGAGGGTGGGTACCGCCAACTCGGCAGCACGCGACAGCAGGCGTCGACCCTCAGCGGTGAGCGTGTGGCCTGTCGCGGCCGCGACGGGTCCGGAGTGGACGAGAGGATCGGCGACGTAGGCCGCGCCCACTGCCGGGTCCCTGGCCAGGCCCGAAGGGTCGAGGCGTGTGACAGGTAAGCCCGGGGCGATCGATGCCAGAGGACCCGCCAGGGCCGTCTGCCACCTGGGCCGGGACTGAGCGTCAAGCAGGTAGGGCGCGGAGAGGACGAGGCCCGCGAGCGTTGCCGGGCTATGCAGGGCGTACGCCAGGGCCACGGCGCCGCCCATGGAGTGCCCGAACAGCGCGGGCCGACGCGCATGGTCGGCGGTGGCCCTGGCGACCAGCGCGCCTACCGTCGCCGTGAACGGCGTGTACGACTCGACGAACGCTCGCCGCCCCAAGCTGCGGCCGTGGCCCGGCAGGTCGACGGCGTACACGGTGTGCCCGGCAACCTCAGCGGCGACCGCCAACCTTCCGTGCCTGCCGGCGTGCTCGGCGTAGCCGTGGACGATGACGAGCGGCACTGCGCCGCTCTCTTCTCGACCGGGACGGCGGTAACAGACGACCTCGCCGAGGCCGGGGACGTCCAGGGTCCAACGCTCTGCGTCAGTCACCGTCCTCCACGCCGATCTCGAACGTCTCCATGACCGGGTTCGAGAGCACCTTCTCCGACATCTCGGCGAGCTGCCTCTCGACCTCGCGGGGCTCACCGGTCACGGCGAGCTCGATACGCTTGCCTATCCTCACGTCCTGCACGGCGTCGTAGCCGAGCCGCTGCAGCGTCTGGAGGACGGCCCTACCCTGTGGGTCAAGGATGGACGGCTTGAGCATGACGTCGACGACGGCGTGCTGCTGGCCTGGGCGCATGCGAGCACCCTCGCCAGCGTACTGTTCGACGCTCTCACCGTCGTCGTCGTGATCGTGATCGTGGTGGTGGTCGTGGTCGTGGCCGCCGTCCTCGAAGGGGCTGTCCTCCGGAGGCTCGAAGGTGGCAGCGAACGTGCCCGGCTCACCAGCCTCGCTCATCACGCGCGAGAGCACGTCTAGGTAGGCGTCCTCGACGCCTCCGAGGTCGCGGCGGAAACGGTCCTTGTCGAGCCGCTCGCCCGACACGACGTCCCAAAGCCTGCACGTGTCCGGGCTGACCTCGTCGGCCAGCACCAGCTCGCCTTCATCGTCCCTCCCGAACTCGAGCTTCATATCGACGAGTTCGAGGCCCAGCCCACCGAAGTAGGCGCGCAGGGCGTCGTTTACAGCCGTCGCCAGGTCGAACATGACCGCCAGGTCGTCCTCGGTCGCCAGGCCGAGGGCGACGGCCGCCGCGTCGTTGATCGGCGGGTCGCCGAGCGAGTCGGACTTCACGCACCACTCCAGGACGATGGGTGAGAGCTCACCGCCCTCCTCGACCCCGTACCGCTGCGCGAAGCTGCCGGCGGCCCGGTTCCTGATGACGACCTCCAGCGGGACGATCTCCACCCGTCGCACGAGCTGCGTGGTGTCCGACACCCCACGGACGAAGTGCGTCGGGATGCCGACGGCATCCAGGGCCTCGAAGACCCGCTGGGTGATGGCGTTGTTAGCGGCGCCCTTGCCCCTGATCGTCCCCCGCTTCTGAGCGTTGAAGGCTGTGGCGTCGTCCTTGAACTCCACGAGCAGTAGCCCGGGCTGGTCCGTTGCGTATAGGCGCTTGGCTTTGCCCTCGTAGAGGAGCTGCTGCCTTTCGGGAGCGGTCACGACCCGATGATAGCGCCGACCCCGGCCCCGGCTCCGCCTCCGCGACGAGCCAGAGTGGACGCGCGGCCCACGGTCACATACCGAAGCGGGCGAACACCTCGTCGACATGCCGCAGGTACCAGGCAGGGTCGAAGGCGGCCGAGAGCCCATCTTGCGACAGCGTGCAGCGAGGGTCGCTGGCGACGAGCTCGCGCAGGTGCTCCCCGCTCTCGAGGCTCCTCAGTGACGCCGTCTGCACCACGTCGTACGCGTCCTCGCGCGGCAGCCCGGCATCGATGAGAGCGTGCAGAACGCGCTGCGAGAACACCAGCCCACGTAGCAGGTCGACGTTGGCGGCCATACGCTCCGGGTACACGACCAGGTCGTCGAGGACACGTTTCAGGCGCCTGAGCGCGTAGCTCGTCAGCGTCGTGGCGTCGGGCAGCACCACGCGCTCGACCGACGAGTGGCTGATGTCCCGCTCGTGCCACAGGGCGACGTTCTCTAGACCTGCCTGCAGGTGAGACCTGAGCAGCCTCGCCACACCCGTGAGGTTCTCGCTGGCGATCGGGTTCTTCTTGTGAGGCATGGAGGAAGAGCCAGTCTGGCCCCTGGCGAAACCCTCCTGGGCCTCGCGCACCTCGGTCCGTTGGAGGTGCCTCACCTCGAGAGCGACGCGCTCGATGCTCGTGCCGATCAGCGCCAGAGCGCCGAGGAGCTGAGCGTGCCTGTCGCGAGCCACGGTCTGGTTGGTGACCATGTCGGGGCTCAGGCCCACGGCCGCTGCGACCCCGCGCTCAACGGCCGGTGGCACATGGGCGTAGGTGCCGACGGAGCCGCTGATCATGGCGACCGCGACGGCCTCGCGTGCGGCCGCTAGGCGAACGGCGTCGCGCTCGAAGGCGGCGAACAGGTTGAGGAGCTTGAGACCGAACGTCGTGGGCTCGGCATGGATGCCGTGCGTGCGGCCGATCGTCACCGTGTGCTTGTGCAGGGCGGCGAGCTCACGCAACCGCGCGATCACCGCGCCCAGGTCGGCAGCTATGAGGTCGACGGCCTGCACCAGCAGTGCGTTCTGGGCGGTGTCGACGACGTCGGTCGAGGTCAGGCCGTAGTGGACGAAGCGGGCGCTGTCGCCGACACGCTCCGTAAGCGCCCTGGTGAACGCGACGATGTCGTGCCTGGTCTGCTCTTCGATCGCGGCGACGCGCTCTGCGAACGCTTCGTCGAGCGGCCTGTCGGCAAGCGCCGCCCGGATCGTCGCGGCCGTGCCCGCTGGGACGTCGCCGAGGTCCTCGAACGCCGCGAGTGCCGCGAGCTCCACGCGCAGCCAGGCCCGGTACCGCTCGGCCTCCGACCAGAGCTCGCGCATCTCGGGCGTGGAGTACCTGGCGATCATGGCTGGAAGCTACCACCGGGGCGGGCCGTACGCGCGGCCGCCGACCGGCGAACGGTGAGCGGTACGTGGGCACGACCGGGACGCGGCTACCTAGGGTTCGTGCCGCTGTGGACGCGGATGTTAGACTCTCCTGTCAGGCCGAAGCGCGGCCTGTTGCCACGCCCGGCCTCGGCCCGGCGCGCCGCGCGGAGGGCCAGGAGGCCTAAGAGTGCACGAAGGCGAAGTCGTCCCTGTTCAGATCACGGACGAGATCAAGTCGAGCTTCATCAACTACGCGATGTCGGTCATCGTGGACAGGGCGCTGCCCGACGTCCGCGACGGCCTCAAGCCGGTACAGCGCCGCATCCTGCACGCCATGAACCAGATGGGGCTGGCGTCCAACCGCAAGCACTCGAAGAGCGCTGGCGTCGTCGGCGAGGTCATCGGCAAGTACCACCCACACGGCGACCAGGCCATCTACGACGCCATGGTCCGCCTGGCGCAGCCGTGGAACCTGCGTTACCCGCTCGTCGACGGCCAGGGGAACTTCGGGTCGGTCGACGGCGACCCGGCGGCCGCCTACCGGTACACCGAGGCCCGCCTGACGGCGGTCGCCGAGACGTTGCTGGCGGACATCGACAAGGAGACCGTCGACTTCCTCGAGAACTTCGACGGCACGCAGTCGGAGCCAACGGTGCTGCCGTCGGCCATCCCGAACCTGGTCGTCAACGGCGCGGCCGGCATCGCGGTCGGCATGGCGACCAACCTGGCGCCCCACAACCTGAACGAGGTCGTGGACGCCCTCGTCGCCCTGATAGACGACCCCAGCGCGCCAGACGAGACCGTCATGCAGCACATCAAGGGCCCCGACTTCCCGACCGGTGGCCTCATCGGGCGCGACGGCATCAGGCAGGCGCTCGAGACCGGCCGCGGCTCCATCCGCGTGCGCGGCCGCGCGCACTTCGACGAGCGCAACGGCCGCCAGCAGATCGTCGTCACCGAGATCCCGTACCAGGTGAACAAGACCTCCCTTATCCAGACGGTCGCCCAGCTGGTGCGCGCCAAGAAGATCGAGGAGATCTCCACCCTGCGCGACGAGTCGGACAGGCAGGGCATGCGCATCGTGTTCGAGCTCAAGCGCGGCTCGCGCCCCCAGTCGGTGCTCAACCGCCTCTACAAGTTCACGCAGCTCCAGACGACGTTCGCGGTCAACAACGTCGTCATCGTCGACCGTGCGCCCCGCCTGCTCTCCATGCGGGCGATGCTCGACAACTACCTGGGGCACCGGGCCAACGTCGTCAGGCGCCGTACCGAGTACGAGCTGAGGAAGGCGCGCGAGCGGGCTCACGTGCTCGAGGGCTACCTCATCGCCCTCGACAACCTCGACGCCGTCATCGCGTTGATCCGCTCCTCGAAGGACGGTCCCGACGCCCGCGACGGCCTCATGCGCGAGTTCGGCATGTCAGAGGTGCAGGCGCAAGCCGTCCTCGACATGCGCCTGCAGCGCCTCACCGGCCTCGAGCGCGAGAAGATCAACGACGAGTACCGCGAGCTGCAGGAGCAGATCGCCCGGCTCGAGCTGATCCTGCGCGACGAGCTCGAGCTCTGGGAGGTCATCAAGGGTGAGCTCCTCGAGGTCAAGAAGCGCTTCGGCGATCCCCGCCGCACCCAGGTAGTCGACCTGACCGACGGCTTCGACGAGGACGACCTCGTGCCAGAGGAGAAGATGGTCGTCACCCTGACGCGCGAGGGCTACATCAAGCGCACCGCCATGACCTCGTACCGCAGCCAGGGCCGAGGTGGCCGCGGGGTGGCCAGCCAGCGCACCAAGGACGACGACGTCAACACGATGCTGCTGGTAGGCAGCTCGCACGACTTCCTGCTCTTCTTCACGAACCGCGGCCGCGTCTACCGCGAGAAGATCTACGAGCTGCCGGAGTTCGACCGCAACGCGCGCGGCGGGCACATCCGCAACGTCCTACCGCAGCTCGTCGACGACGAGTCCGTCCAGACCATCCTGGCCGTGAAGGGCTTCGACGCCGAGGGCTACTTCGTGTTCGCCACCCGTGAGGGCCTCATCAAGCGCACGGCGATCCGCGAGTACGGCAACATCAACAACGCCGGCCTGGTGGCCATCAACCTCGTCGACGGCGACGAGCTCGTGGCGGTCAGGGTCACCGATGGCACCGCAGACATCGTGCTCGGCACGCGCCACGGCCAGGCGATCCGCTTCGACGAGCAGGGCGCCCGCGAGATCGGCAGGGCCACACAGGGCGTCATCGGCATCCGCCTGCGCAAGGGCGACGAGGTCGTGTCCCTGGCCGTCGTTCCCGAGTCGGAGAAGGACAGGGCCGAGCTCCTGTCCGTCACCGAGACAGGCCTCGGCAAGCGCACGCCCCTCAAGGAGTACCCTCTGCAGGGCCGCGGCGGCCAGGGCGTCATCGGCCACAAGCTGACGGATCGCACCGGCGAGATGGTGAGCATGAGCAAGGTCCTCGGCAGCGAGGAGCTCTTCGTGCTCGCCGAGGGCGGGCAGCTGATACGCACCGGCGTCGACGGCGTCAGCACCTACGGGCGCTCGTCTCAGGGCGTGACCATCAAGCGGATGGACGAGGGTGACCGCGTCGTGGCTGCCATGGTGCTGCCGAGCGACGCCGACCTGGCCGAGGAGGAGTGATGCGCGCGGGCGCCAGGCAGGCCATCTGGCTGGACTGCGACCCCGGGCACGACGACGCGTTCGCCATCCTCACGGCCCTTCACCTGGCCAAGCTTGTCGGCGTCTCGGTCGTCAGCGGCAACGCACCCGTGCACCTGTGCGAGCGCAACGCGCTGGTGACCCTGCAGCTCGCTGGCGCCTCAGGCGTCCCAGTGCACCGCGGGGCGGACGGGCCGCTCGTGCGCGAGCCCCGCTACGCAGCGCACATCCACGGCGAGTCCGGCCTCGACGGCCCGGCGCTGCCGCCCCTGACGCTGTCGCCAAGGCCCGAAGGCGCCGTGGAGGCGATGATCGCCGCTTCCCACGCGTTCGAGAGCCTGTGGTTGGTGGCCGTGGGACCCCTGACCAACGTCGCGACCGCCCTTCGGCAGGACGCGGGTCTCGCTGGCAGGTTGGCAGGCATCAGCATCATGGGTGGCAACTGGGGGCCGGGCAACGTCACGCCGGTCGCCGAGTTCAACATCTGGGCCGATCCCGAAGCTGCGGCCGAGGTCTTCGACTCGGGCGCGAACCTCGTCATGGCCGGGCTCGACCTAACGCACCAGTTCATGATCGACGAGGCCCGGCGCAAGACCATCAGAACCCTGGGCACGCCGCTCGGGACGTTCAGCGCAGACCTGCTCGACTTCTTCTCCAACGCCTACGCCCGCGCGTTCGGCGTGCCGGCCGAGGGTCCCCTCCACGACCCGTGCGCGGTGCTGGCCGTGACCGACCCCGGGCTGTTCACGACCTCTAAGCGGCACGTGCAGGTCGAGACGGGGTCGGACCTAACCAGGGGCATGACGGTGGTCGACAGGCGGGCAGGAAGGCGGAGCGGCGACGCTAACGTCACGGTCCTGGAGACGATCGACGACCCCGCGGCGTTCGACCTGCTACTCGGTTCTCTCGCGGGCGCCGCAGCGACGGGGGCCCCAGCGTGATCGAGTTCAGCCACGTCACCAAGACCTACCCACGCACGCACACGCACGCGCTCAAGGACGTCCACTTCCACATCAAGCGCGGTGAGTTCGTGTACGTGACCGGGCACTCGGGCGCAGGCAAGTCGACGCTCCTGGCGCTGATGCTGAGGCGCATCCTGCCCACCGAGGGCGCCGTGACGATAGGCGGCAACGACGTAACACGGATGCGAGAGCGCAAGCTGCCTCTGATGCGCAGGCAGATCGGGATGGTCTTCCAGGACCATCGCCTGCTGCAGCACCTGACGGCGTACGAGAACCTGACCTTCGTGCTGCGCGCCACGGCGACGCGCGGCAACCACGACCAGAAGGCCCTCCAGGCGTTGCGAAACGTTGGCCTGGCCCACAAACGCAAGGCCTACCCGATCGAGCTCAGCCTCGGCGAGCAGCAGCGCGTCGCCATCGCCAGGGCCATGGTCACGGACCCCCCTCTGCTGTTGGCCGACGAGCCGACGGGCAACCTGGACCCGGACACCGCCATGGAGATCCTCGAGCTCCTCAACGACATCAACCTGCGAGGCGCCACCGTCCTCGTCGCCACTCACGCCCGTGACCTGGTGGACAGGTTCAAGCGCCGGACGCTCGTGCTGAGGAACGGCGAGCTCGTGCGCGACGACGTCGGCGGCGGGTACTCTCTCTAGCCATGGAGCGCCGCGACCTGAGACGTCGTGACAAGGCCATGACCGCCGAGGAAGCGGAGGCGCTGCTCGCCAGCGCCTTCTGCGGCCGCACCGCGACCGTGGGGCCCGACGGCTACCCTTACGTGGTGCCCAACCTCTTCACCTTCTACGGCGGGAAGGTGTACCTCCACACCGCGCGCTACGAAGGCCACTTCCTCACCAACGTGCGGGCGAACGATCGGGTGTGCTTCGAGGCCGACGAGCCAGGAGAGGTCTACCCGTACGGTCACATCGAGTGCGACACCTCGGTCTCGTACCGGTCGGTGATCGTGTTCGGGCGCATCGAGATCGTCGCAGATGATAGCCAGGTGGAGGAGTTCTTCAGGGCGTTCATGGCCAAGTACGCGCCCGAGGACTCATGGGGGCGGCCGAAGGGCTCGTTCCCCCGCACCGGTGGCACGATCGTCTACGCGATCACGCCAGAGAGCATCACGGGCAAGCATGGCAAGCTGCCGGTGGCCAGCGACCGTTGGCCGGCCAAGAACAACACCGCTTCACCTGGTTGGCAACTGAAGAAGTGATCCGCGCCTGGCCGCCAGCGCCTACGGCGCCAGGCGACGTGCCAGGTCGTGCTCCTTGGCCCAAGCTTCCGCCGTGTCGCACTTCTCTGCTGCGTACCGCGCGAAGGCCCAAGCTTGGACGCGCTCCACCTGTACGCCGAGCAGGCCGGCGTAGCGCCGCACGAACCCCAACGGGTCCTCTTTCAACCTGTCCTCGGCGTCGAACAGGTGCTGCGTGGCGTCGTACGCCATGTCGCCGACGAACGGCTTGGGGTCGATGATCAACCACGGCTCGCGCTCCGCTGCCAGCACGTTGCCGGCGTGGACGTCCGTGCCGAGCAGGACGTCGTCGGGCCCCGGGCTCACCAGCTCAGCCCAGGCGGCGAGGCCCTCGCGCACCAGCGCTTCGTCGGGCCACGTCTCCTCGACGGCAAGCGTCTCCTGCGACCAGTAGGCGATCATCTCGCTCAGGTGGCGGAACGGGCCGTCCTGCGGCGGCTCGCGCCAGAGTCGCGGGACCAGCCGGGCCAGTACGACGTCTCGTTCCTCGGCGGCCAGCACACGTAGGTCATGGCCTGGGAGGCAGCGTTCGAGCAGGAGCGCGCCAGATCCCGGATCGTGATCGAGGAGGTGAACGGTGGGGTCGCCCGACCAGAACCTCAGTCCCGGACCCTCGTCGTTCGCCTCCATGTGCGGGAAGCCGAGCTTGAGGACGACCGGTGTGCCGTCCTCTCGTACCGCCGGGACCACGACGGCGGTCCAGCCGTCGTGCCCGAACGGCTGGCCGAGGCGCAGACGCCAGTTGCGGGCCAGCTCCTGGACCCGAGCCGGCAACTGCTCGAGCCAGACACGACCGGCCGGGTCCCTGGAGGCCAACGCCGCGACCCGTGGCGGGACGAGCGGCGCTTCGCCTGTCATCTGATCATCTACCCCTGCGCTCGTTGCCCCGCTTGAAGTTGCCCGTCACGCGCTGCAGCGCGTACTGCTGGGCCTCGAAGGTCGCGCCCTCCAGCTCAGCTCGCAGGCGCTCCGCGCGTTCGCCGCCGAGCGTCATCACGCAGCGTCCCTCCCAGAAGACCCGGACCTTGCCGCTCTTGGTTACGTGATGGGTGAACACCTCGCGGCCCATGTGGGGTCAGACTACATGCCTGCCCTACCACACCCGAACGCGTGTGAACTACCTGTCGCAGGTATCTCTTGGCCGCCCACTAGTGTGTCTGCCCAGGAGGTGTACGCATGAAGCTCAAGCGCAGGTCGTTGGTCGTCATGGGGTTGCTTGGAGCGTTGCTTC
This sequence comes from uncultured bacterium, assembly GCA_964517055.1. GTDB lineage: Bacteria > Deinococcota > Deinococci > Deinococcales > Trueperaceae > DASRWD01. The sequence goes on from CAZFAQ010000012.1 coordinate 43,582, forward strand.
TGGCAGCCTGCGCCAGCACGGCACCGCCGGGGGCGGCTACCTGGGACTCCGCCGTATGGGACGAGGCCAAGTGGGAGTGAGACACGAGAGAGGAAACAAGATGAAGAGAACGCTCAAGCACGTCGCCGTCGCCCTGGCCGCAGTCCTGACCACCGGGTTCGTGAGCGCGATGGACCTGCATGTGTTCGTGGCAGGAGACACGATCAAGGCGGCCGAGGTGAACGAGAACTTCGCGAAGCTGGCCGACGCCATCGAGGGCGAGAAGACCCTGGCGTACACGGCCAGGGCGTTGAGCTACTCGCCAGGCAGCGCGGTGATCTCAGACCACGGACTGGGACTCCTCTGGAAGGCGACCTTCACGGGTGGCGGCAACCTACTCATCCCCAAACCTACGGACTGGGACGGCAGTTCGAACGTCGTGCTCGAGCTCTACTTTTACCCTGACACGGCCGCAGCGGGTGCGGTCGAGTTCTTCATCCGGCCGCGCGCTTTCGATGTCGGAGACGCATGGAGTGACGCGACCTCGTTGAGCGGCGCCGCCGTGCCGGTCGCTGGGGCCGATGTGCTGGCCAAGCAGACATTCTCCGTCCCCGCGACCAGGCTCGCCGGTGGGGAGCTATGGCACATCTCGTTCCAGCGTGGAGGCACTGGAGAGACCTACCCAGACGACGTCGTGCTAGTCTCGGTCGTCATCAAGTACAACGTCAGCCACTAGAGCTGCATGACGCTGTAGTCCAACCGGTCGTCAGCCAGGATCAGCTCCAGGAACTGCAGCTTGCCGAGGGCGTCGATCATCGCGAAGCAGTTATCGCGGTCGATGTAGACGCCCTCCTTCATGACGGTGTGCCCGTACACGCCGAAGCGGTGACCGGCCAGCTTCACCAGGTCGGGCTTCTTGTACCACCAGGCCTTCGTGTCTGGGTCGTGATAGAAGAAGTCGTCGAACATCTGCATGCCGGGCAGCGGGCCGGCGTGCGCGAACTGGACGCCGTGGAAGAAGCGCTCACGCGGCATCTCCCTGAACCATGCGGCCAGGTCCTCGGGCATCGCGACGCCGCCCTTGGACTCGTCGAACTCGACGTGCTTTAGCCCCCCTCGGGTGGACAGCTCGTACTTGTGGTCGATGGCGCTCTCGTCGTGGTTGCCGAGGATGATCGTCACGTTGCCCTCGGCAGCGTCGACGAAGCGCTTGAAGCGGTAGAGCTCGCGGATCTGCGCTTTGGCGGCGCGCCTCAGGTGGTCCGGGTTGTCTGGGTCGTACGGCTCCTCACCAACGGCGTTGGCGTACGCGCGCTCGTCCTTGTAGTGGACGAGGTCGCCGACGCACACGACCTGGTAGCGACCCTCGATGACAGGGGGTGTCGGCTCGAGGGTCGGCGTGCATGCAGCGGCGGCCTTCAGCACGCGCCACAGCTCGGGCCACTGGCCGTGGACGTCGCCCACTGCGATGACCTTGATCATCGGTCGCCCGTCCGGCTCACGACGGCACCGTCACCTTGTCCATCAGCAGGGCTCTCAGCCTGCCGTAGAGCTCGCGGGACTCCTCAGCGTCGCGGCCGTAGCCGCCGTAGCGCACGACCAGCTTCGCGGCCGCTGCGCCAAGGCCCTCCGCCTTTAGACGCTCGACGAGCCTGTCGATGACGACATGCGCCTCCGGCCTCTCGCTCGGTGGCGCCGCGGGAAGCGGCCCGCGCTCACCGGAGTCCTCGAGAGTGTCCTCTGTGTTGAGACCGGGCGGCGCCGTAGACGGTCCCGACGCCTCCGGTTCGTCGAGCAGGACCTCGCCGCTCTCTGGGTCGTGGTCCACCCAGGCCTCTCCCCCGTCGACAGTGAGGCCGAACATGGCTGCGGCTGAGGCCAACGCACCCTCGGCCAGCTTGGCCGCTGAGCCCAGGGCGGAGCCCGGGACCACGCCGAGCGGGAGCTCGTAAACGCCCGCCCGCGTGACGCCGTCCGCGGTCAGGTTGCACACCATCGCGCGAGTCCCTAGCGGCAGTAGCTGGAACGACCAACCTGCTGTGGTGAGCGCCTCGTCCAGGATGGCGCGAACCGCCTCGGCGCTGGGCACGCGCTCGACCTTCGCTGTGAGACGGTCCGGTGAGAGCTGACGGAGCACCCAAGCGCTGCTGGTGGGAGGGAGTGTAGCCGCAAGACGGGCCCAGGAGGGGCGCAGCATCGCGTCATGTTATCAGCGTCCCAGGCGCGTCCTACGAGGGATTGGCCACGCTCTGTACGGCCACGTTTGGGGGTGCTGTAAGGTAATCGCATGCACCCGAGCAGAGCAGCGCCCCGCCCTGCGGGCCGACCCGCAAGGCACGTCAGGCACGCCTACAGGCTCCTAGCGACCGCGTTGCTCGCCCTCGGCGGCGCCACCTTGGCGGCGCCATTCACGCTGGTCCAGTCGCAGCAGACGCCGGCGATCCAGCTAGGCGCGTACCGGTACGAGGTCGGCGACACGCTCCTCATGCGAGCGACCGGCCTGGCCCCGAACGGTGAGTACCAGTTCTCCCTGCAGGGCCCTGGCGGCGAGGTGAGCGAGCGCTCTGTGGTCAGCGGTCCAGCCGGTGGCCTGGAGGTCGAGGCAGTCCTCGACGAGCCGGGAACATGGTCAGTGGGCCTCAACGGAGAACGTATGTCGGCAAGACTCAACGTCGAGGTCGTGGGCGACGAGCCAGCGACGGCGAGTCCAGCGGCGCCCGGCCCCGCAGGCGAAGTTCAGGCGCCGCCCACCGTGACCGAGCCGGCGCCCGAGCAGACGCCCGATCAGGAACTTGGTGCACAGGCGCCGCCCACAGACGACGCACCCGAAGACGCACCGGAGGTTCCGCCAAGCGACCCGGGCGCCCAATCTGAACAGGAAGGACCTCCTCGCGGCCCGGTAGACGCCGAGCCAGGTGAGAACGAGCTGCCAGGCGAGATGGACGTTCCACCGGCTGTCCAGCGACAGGAGATCCAGGTCGACCTCGTCCAAGGTGACGTCGTTGGCAGGCGCAACGAGGTCGAGGCTTGGCGCCTCACGTTCCCGCCAGGCAGCGGCCTGACGGCCGGGCTGCTGGAGCGCGACGAAGTCGTGCTGGTCGGCCATGGCAACCACCTCCTGCAGGTGGACCGCCTAACGGGCATGGTCCTCTCTCGGGACAGGCTTCCCGCCCAGGTGGTCGACGTCGGTCAGGTCGGTAGCGAGATCGTCGCCAGCGTCGAGTACGCCTCCGGAGACACCGTCGACCTGAGCTGGCCCCCACCCACGCCGCTGGCCTTCGACCCCGATCCCGAGCTCTACCGCTGGCTGCGCGCGGAGGCCGACGTGGAGGCCCCAGCCACCCGGCTCGCACAGGACCCGACGAACCCTTGGCTCTACGTCGCCGCCGCTCGCGAGCGGCCAGACCAGTCGGAGACCCTCCTCCGCGGCGCCTTCTCGCAGGCACGTACGTTCTACGAGTACGCGCAGCTCGCCGGCTCGTTCATGGGCGGCCAGCCTCGCCAGGAGGAGTTGGCGGCGCAGGCCATGTACGAGGCGCTCCAGGACTTCGTCGAACGTGGTTACCGGGGCTCCCTGCTGCTCGACCCCCAGTTGACCGCTGCGTACGGGTTCCCGCAGCCGCGGCTGGCGGCCGCGCTGGAGGCTGACGACCGGGAAGCCGCGTCGTTCTGGGCACCGTGGGTGTACAGGCTCGGCTCGAGCGGCAGCGAGGCGACCCGACTCCTCAACGACTACGCCGCACTGCTCGATGCAGACGGCGATGACGAGGCCGCGCAGGACTGGCGCGCCCGCGCCGCAGCCGGCGGCGGCAGCGACGCAAGGACGACCGTCGAGAGGGCAGCGGCGGCCGTCGGCGCCACGGGTTGGTACGGGGTCACGGCCCTTCTTGTCGCTGTCGTCGCGCTGCACCTCACGCTCGCGGCCAAGTACTGGCGAGCGCAGACGCTCGTCATGCGCCAGCGACTCGAGTCCGGACGCAGCAACGGGCGCCTCGCGCGTCTGTTCGGCTTGCGCTACGCGACCTTCACCGAGAAGCTCGTCATCGTCATGCTGTTCGCCGCGATGGTGGCGGTAGCCGCGCTTGGCGGTTGGGTGGGTTCGAGCGGCGCACGGCCGGCCGCGCTGGGCGCCGGCGCCTTGTCGACGCCGACGAGCCGGGCGTTGCTGGCCGAGGCCCCAGACAACGCGGACACCATGTTCGTGCGCGGCTACGCCGCACAGACGGCGGGCGACCTCGAGCGGGCATCCGAGCTGTACCGCGACCTGTCTTCCGACGCCGACGCCATGAACAACCTCGGCGTGATCCGGGGCGACCCCGAGCTCTTCAGGCTCGCCCTCGAGCTTGAGCCGACCCACGGGGAGGCCGCGTTCAACCTAGGCGAGACCTCGAACCCGTCTCGGCTCATGCAGGCGTACCGGCCACAGGAGCCACTGCTGACAGCGCCCGACGAGGGCCGCCTGGCACGGGCGTTCAGCGGCGGGCCGTGGTCGTCCTTGAGCGATGCTTTCACCAACCCGTTCGTCGAGCTCCGCGACCTAGGTGTCGAGCCAGCCTGGCTGTGGACCGCCATCGTCGTCCTCTTCCTCGCCTGGGTGGCGTGGACGGTGCTGACGATCTTCTTCCCGCGGCCCGCCGCTGCTCGCAACGCTCCGCGCACCTTCCTGTACCACCTCCTCGCGCTCCTGCTGCCAGGCAGCGGCCTGGCCGACGAGCTCTGGGGGGTGCTGCTGCTCGTGCCGTGGGCGATCTTCGGTATCGACCTGGTGTCGCACCTGGTTCCCATGGGAGTCGCTCCTGGCATCCCGTTCAACACCGACGTCATCGCACTGGTTGCCATCTACGTCGTCAACACGGTGGCGTTCTTCGTCGAGTTCGCTTCGTACCGGCGGCGGATGCGCGACCTGCGCGCCGAGCGCCCGGAGGTAGCGGCCGCCTACGGCCCGCGACCCTGAGAGGCGAACCAACGGCGCCGACGGTCGCTACGAGCGCGGGTCTCACGGGCCTCCTAGGCGGCTACTGGCTGGTGCTGTGCGCGGCGGTCCTATGGGCGCTCCTCGGCGTCTTCTCGCAGCGTCTCCTGGCCTCCGGCGTGCCCGCGATCGAGGTGGCCTTCTGGCGGGCCGCGCTCGCCTCTCCGCTCTTCATCGCCCACGCCGCCAAGGTAGGTGCGCTTCGACTACGGGCCCGCGACCTGCCCGCCTTCGTCGGCTTCGCCCTCGTTGGCGTCACGCTCTTCTACGCCAGCCTCAACCTGGCCATCGACGCGGGCGGGGTCAGCCTCGCGTTCGTGCTCCTGTACACGGCGCCCGCCTTCGTCGCGGTACTGGCGGCCGTGTTCCTCGGCGAGCGACTCACGAGGCTCAAGGTGGCGCTGGTCGGGCTCTCGATGGTTGGCGTCGCGCTTGTGAGCACAGCGGGCGGTCAAGGAGTCACGCCTACCCCGGCCGCGGTGACGTGGGGGCTGACCGCGGGGTTGTCCTACGCGTCCTACTACGTGTTCGGGAAGTGGGCGCTCAGGCGCTACAGGCCCGTGACCATCTTCGCTGTCGTGATGCCCGTCGGGGCGTTGGGCCTGCTGCCCTTCGTGGGTTTCGAGGTGCTGCTGCTGCCGTTCGGCAGCGTCTGGCTCGACCTTCTCCTCATGGGCGTCCTCTCCACGTACCTGGCGTACTACCTCTACTACTCGGGTCTTCGCAGCGTCGAGGCGACGCGCGCGGTCCTGGTCGCGACGGTCGAGCCGGTCCTCGCGGCTGTACTGGCCGCTGTGTTGTTCGGTGAACGCCTCGGTCCAGCCGGCGTCCTTGGCGGCGCGCTCGTCCTCATCGCCGCAACGTTGGCCTCAGTGCGCAGGGAGAAGAGGAAGGCGAGAGCCTAGTCTGCCCACGGCTTGTGGACGTCGGGCCTTGGTGTTACTGTTGTATTCTTATCCATTCCGAGTGCATAAAACTCGGATGGCCAAGGGGTCTGACGAGAATGCAGAAGCATGGCACGAAGCAGGTGAACAAGGTCGTACTCGCCTACTCTGGCGGGCTCGACACGTCTGTCATCCTCCACTGGTTGAAGGCCAAGTACGGCGCCGAGGTCGTGGCCTTCACGGCCGACATAGGCCAGGGCGACGAGGTCGAGGAGGCGCGCGTCAAAGCGCTCAGGACCGGCGCCAGCGCCGCGTACGCCGACGACCTCCGTGAAGAGTTCGTATCCGACTACGTCTTCCCAGTGTTGCGCTCCGGGGCGCTCTACGAGGGCTACTACCTGTTGGGCACGTCCTTCGCGCGGCCCCTCATAGCCAAGCGCATGGTCGAGATCGCCGCGGCCGAGGGCGCCGACGCCGTGGCGCACGGCGCCACCGGCAAGGGTAACGACCAGGTCCGCTTCGAGCTCTCGGCCTACGCGCTCAGGCCCGACATACGGGTCATCGCCCCGTGGCGGGAGTGGGACCTCAAGGGCCGCGAGGACTGCATAGCCTACGCACGCGCTCACGGCATCGACGTGCCGGTGACGAAGGAGAAGCCCTACTCGATGGACGCGAACTCGTACCACATCAGCTACGAGGGCGGCGTGCTCGAGGACCCGTGGGCCGCTCCGCCCAAGGGCATGTGGCGCCTCACGGCCGACCCCCAGGACGCTCCAGACGCGCCCGAGGACGTCGTCGTCACGTTCGAGCACGGCGACCCCGTAGCCATCAACGGCGAGAGGCTCTCGCCGTACGCGCTGTTGACGAGGGCCAACCAGATCGCCGGCCGCCACGGCGTCGGGCGCGTCGACATCGTCGAGAACCGCTTCGTCGGCATGAAGTCGCGAGGCTGTTACGAGACCCCGGGCGGCACGCTGCTGTTCCACGCCCACAAGGCCGTCGAGTCGCTGACGCTCGACCGCCAGGTGCTGCAGCTCCGCGACGAGCTGGCCCCCAGGTACGCCGCGGCCGTCTACAACGGCTTCTGGTTCTCGCCAGAGCGCGAGACCATGCAGCGGTTCATCGACGACGTCCAGCAGCCCGTCAACGGCGATGTGCGCCTACGGCTGTACAAGGGCTCCGTCGCCGTGACCGGCCGCCGGTCTCCGAACTCCCTGTACCGTCAGGACGTCGTCACGTTCGAGGAGGACCACGTCTACGACCAGGCAGACGCCGACGGCTTCATCAAGCTCAACGCTCTGCGCCTGCGCATCCGTACCCAGCTGGCCGAGGCGGCGTCCGCCGAAGAGGCTGACCTCGACGTCGCGCAGACCCCCGAAGGGGTGGCCTGAGGTTGGCGACAGCGGCACTCTGGCCTAGAGAGGTCGGCGCGGAGCGCACCGCCGTCCGCCTGCGCGTGGCGACCGCCGCAGACGCCGTGAGGCTCGCGGAGCTGCACGCGGCCTCCGGCTCGCCGCGAACCGCCGCTGACCTGTCAGTCTGGCTGACCAAGGGCGGCGCCCTGATCGTGGAGCGCGAGGGAGGTCACGTGCTGGCTGCCGTCTGCTGGCGGCCTAACCAGCACGGCTGGGAGGTAGAGCGCGTCACGACGCGTCCCGAGGAGCGCGGCAACGGCTACGGCCGCTGGCTTATGACGAAGCTCGAGGCGCTCGCGATCCGCGGGAACGTGCCCCACCTCGAGCTCAGCCTCGAGGGCCCAGACGCCGTGCCCTACTACGCTCGCATGGGTTACCGGCCCACCGAAGGCTCGTCGTTCAGGCTCTCCAAGCGCGTCGGCGGCGTGTGGCAGCGCCAGGTCGGCTCGTGACCAAGGAGCCATCGCACGCTGCTGGGAGTGGGTCCGCGGCCATGTGGGGCGGCCGCTTCACCGAGGCGATGGACGACCTCGTGAGGCGCGTCAACGCCTCGATCGGCGTCGATGCAGCTATGGCCGAGGAGGACATCCGCGGGTCGCTAGCCCACGCCGCCATGCTCGTCGAGCAAGGCATCCTCACCGAGGACGAGGGCAGGTCCATCCGGGCCGGCCTCGAAGGGCTGCTTGATGACCTGGCGGGCGGGAGGCTCTCCTTCAGCGAGGAGCACGAGGACGTGCACATGAACCTCGAACATCTCCTCACCGAGCGCATCGGCCCGGCCGGCGCGAAGCTGCACACAGCCCGCAGCCGCAACGACCAGGTCGCGACCGACATGCGGCTGCACGTGAAGGCGCGCGCGACACGCGTTCATGACCTGCTCGGGGAGCTGAGGACCGTGCTCGTCGACCTGGCAGAGGCGCACATGGGCGTGGTCATGCCCGGCTACACGCACCTGCAGGTCGCCCAGCCAGTGCTGCTCTCCCACCACCTGCTCGCCTACCAGGAGATGCTCCGCCGCGACCAGGGAAGGCTGAAGGACGCCCTCGTGCGCCTCGACGAGTCTCCGCTCGGCGCCGGGGCCTTGGCAGGCACGACCTTCCCTATCGACAGGCACAGGACGGCGGAGCTGCTCGGCTTCGCGGGGGTCGCGGCCAACTCCCTAGACGCCGTTTCGGACAGGGACTTCGTCATCGAGGTCGTGTCGGCGCTCGCCATCGTGATGATGCACCTCTCACGCCTGAGCGAGGAGCTGATCGTCTGGTCGTCGCAGGAGTTCGGCTTCGTCACCCTCCCAGACGCGTACACGACGGGAAGCTCGATGATGCCCCAGAAGAAGAACCCTGACGTCTGCGAGCTGGTCAGGGGCAAGACCGGCCGGGTCTATGGCGCCCTGATGGGGATCCTGACGGTCATGAAGGGCCTCCCGCTGGCCTACAACAAGGACATGCAGGAGGACAAGCACGGCCTGTTCGACGCGCTCGACACCGCCGACGAGTGCCTCAGGCTCTACGTCGGGATGCTGCCCAGGGCGACCTTCAACGCCCAGCGCATGCGCCAGGCAGCAGCGGCAGGCTTCTCCAACGCAACCGACCTGGCCGACTACCTGGTCCGCAAGGGCGTCCCGTTCCGGGACGCCCATCACGTCGTCGGTCGCCTCGTCGCGATGGCCTTGGGGGCCGGCGTGACCCTAGAAGAGCTCACCCTCGACCAGCTCAGGTCGGTCGACGATCGCATCGCCAACGACGTCTACGACGCCCTGAGCCTGGACGCCGTCGTGAACGCCAGGGCTAGTCTCGGCGGCACGGCAACGGCGCGTGTCGCGCGTGCCATCGAGGCTGCCAAGGAGGACCTGAAGCGTGGCGCTTGAGACGCTCACCCCTCCCACCAGGGAGCTGGCGGTGTCAGTGAGGCCGGCCAGGGCCGAGGACGTGCCGCTGATCTTCGAGAACATCGGCTACTGGGCCAGCCAGGGGCGCATGCTCGTACGGCCCATGCAGAACATCTTCGAGAACCTACGCGACTTCTTCGTCGCCGAGGTAGATACCCCGGAAGGAAAGCGCTTCGCAGGCAACGGCGCGCTACACATCCTCTGGGGTGACATCGCCGAGGTCCGCGGTCTGGCCGTCGCCCCCGAGGTGCGCGCCAGCGGCGTGGGCCGCGCTCTGGTAGCCGCCTGCGAGCAGGAGGCGAAGCGTGTCGGCATCCCCGTGCTGTTCGCCTGGACATACGAGGTCGAGTTCTTCGAGCGGTGTGGCTTCACCCTCATCGACAAGACTCGCGACCTGCACCCGCGCGTGTGGTCCGAGTGCCTGCGCTGCCCGTTCTACGTCGGCTGCAACGAGAACGGCGTCGTGAAGCGCCTGGACGGCGTGCCGATGCCGATCAACCTGCCGGAGCCGCCACCGGCGCAGGTCCCACCCGGCATACGTTGACGCCGGTAGCGAGCGGCAGCGGGCACGCGCCCACGCTGTCGTCCGGGCGATACTCGGCGCCATGACCGACCTACCGGCGAGACGAGCCCGGACCCTCGGGTGGGTCTGGGCGTTGCTCTGGGCGAGCCTGATCTTCTGGCTGTCGAGCCTGCCGGACGCCGGCGGCGTCCTGGGCAGGCTGCCGGAAGGCTCGGACAAGGTCGTCCACGCCGGGGCCTTCGGTGTCCTGTCCGCGCTCCTCACCGTCGCCACCGGCAGGCCCCTCGTCGGCGTGCTCCTCGCCGTTGCGTACGGCGTCAGCGACGAGGTGCACCAGCGGTTCGTGCCTGGTCGGTACGCCGACCCGCTCGACCTCGTGGCCGACACCGTCGGCGCCGTCCTGGGTGCGTCCCTTGTGGGCTATCTGCTAAGGCGAGGCCGGAGGCCGACGGTAGGATGACGAGCGTGACCTCAGGAGCCAGCGGCAGCCAGCTCAGGCTCGTGATAGTGGGCGCCGGCCGCATGGGCGGGGCTGTCCTGCAGGGCGCCCTGGGGGCCGGCGTGCTGGCCGCCGAAGAGGTCGCGATCTACCACCCGAACGAGCGCCGTGGCTCGGAGCTCTCCGAACGTTACGGCGTCGGTCACGTCTCTGACGAAGGGCTCCAGCGCGCTTTATGCGTCCTGCTCGCGGTCAAGCCGCAGTCCTTCGCGCGCGTCGCCCCGCTGGTCGCGCGCCGCGACGCCAGCTTCGTCTCGCTGATGGCCGGGGTGCCGGCCAGGCGCATCGCGGAGAGGGTGGGCAGCCGCCGCGTGATACGCGCCATGCCCAACCTGGGAGCGAGCCTGGGCGTCAGCGCCACGGCCCTGGCCGCGCTGCCGGACGCCACGACCGAGGACATCGCCATGGCCCGGAGCCTCTTCAGCGCCGTGGGCAGCGTCTACGACGTACGCGAGGAGCAGTTCGACGCCTTCACGGGCATGGCGGGCTCCGGCCCAGCCTACGCGGCACTGGTGGCGGAGGCGCTGGCCGACGGCGGTGTGCGGGTCGGCCTCGACAGGTCCCTGGCGCGCGACCTCGCGAGGCAGGTGCTGCACGCCGCGGCCCGCCTGCTGGAGACGCGCCATCCGAGCGAGCTGAAGGACGAGGTCGCCTCGGCCGGCGGGACCGCTATCGCGGGTGTACGTACGCTCGAGAAGCACAGGTTGCGCTACGCGCTCATCGACGCAGTCGAGGAGGCGACCAAGCGCGCCGGCGAGCTCAGCCAGGAGGAGTCATGAGGTCCCCGTTCCACCCCCCGGCCGCGCCACCTCGCTCGCGGCCGAGCTTGGTCCTTGTCTACACGCTCTTGGCGGCCCTGATGTCCTCTGCGGCCGCGCAGTCATACTTCCCTTCCGAGCCCGGGATGAGCTGGACGTACTCGTCGGGCGAGACGCAGACGTTCTCCGGACCCCGCGACCTGAGCGGCCGACAGCTCATGGTGCTGACGCACTACTTCGACGGGGTGCCGATCTCGGAGGATTACCTCGAGTACACGGAGGGTGGCGTCTTCAGTCACGGCTCTGCAGCCGGCGGTCAGGTCTTCCAGTACCAGCCGGCGCTCGTCGTCTACCCAGCGGCTCCGCTCGAGCCGGGCATGACGTGGACAGGCACCACCTCGCTGGCGGGCTTCGACCTGACGCTCTCCGCCGAGGTCCTTGGCCTGAGGGGGGTCGCTACCCCGGCCGGGCGGTTCAACGCGCTGCAGATCAGGCAGACGACGCTCACCAGCAACGGCGGCCAGACGGTCCTCGACATCTACTTCGTGCCTACCGTCGGCATCGTGCGCTTCCAGACGCAGGACGGCACGGTCATCGACCTGATCGAGAAGAGCTTCTAACGTTTCGGGCCGCGCGCCCGCGAGGGCGTGAGGCCCCGAGCGGAGCGAGAAGAGACCATCGGACCTGGGTCCTCAGTGTCCTACGACCTCGCGCCGCAGCTCAGCCAGGCGCCCGCCGCTTATGGCCTCCCGTATCCGCTCCAACAGGCGCGACATGAAGCGCAGGTTGTGGATCGTCGCGAGCTGCTGCCCCAGCTGCTCGTCGGCCTTGAAGAGGTGCCTGAGGTAGGCGCGCGTGTAGTGCGCGCACGTGTAGCAGTCGCAACCCGCCTCCACAGGCCATGTGTCGGTTGCGAAGCGGGCGTTCCTGAGGTTCAGCCGGTGCCTGGCGTTGACGCCGGTCTTGCCGTGCGTGTCCTCCGGGTCAGGCGTGAGCGTCAGCAAGGCGCCCGCCCGCGCGCTGCGCGTCGGCATGACGCAGTCGAACGTGTCCATGCCGCGCTCGACCGCTATGAACACGCCCTCGACGTCGCCGATCCCCAGTAGGTGGCGCGGCTTCTCGGGCGGCAGGAGGGGCTCCGTCCACTCGAGCACCGCGCTCATCTCGTCGTGGCTGGAGCCCAGGTTTCCTCCTACCGCCAAGCCCTCGAAGGGCAGACCGCCCACGAACCGCGCGCTCGCTTCCCGCAGCCGCCTGAACGCTCCGCCCTGGACGATCCCGTAAAGGGCCTGTCTGTAGCCGTGCAACGCTTCAGACCCTCGGAACGTATCGAGGCTCCGCTGCGCCCAGCGGTGCGTCCGCTCCATCGAGGACTCGGTGTAGGACTCGTCGTGTAGAGGGCTCGTGCACTCGTCGAAAGCCAGGACGATGTCGGCCCCTAGCTGACGCTGAAGCTCGATCGACCTCTCGGGCGTGAAGAGGTGGGTGGAACCGTCGATGTGGCTGCGGAACAGGACGCCGTCCTCGCGGACCTTCACCATCCCGGCGCCGCTGGGCCCCGGCTTGGCGAGCGCCTCGCCAGGGAAGATGTTGGCGACCTTGCCCACGCCGTGCTCGATGGACGCACCGAGTGAGAACACCTGGAAGCCGCCGGAGTCGGTGAGCAGCGGCCTGTGCCAGTTCATGAACCTGTGCAGGCCCCCGTGCGCTGCCACCACCTGCGCGCCGGGGCGTAGGTGGAGGTGGTAGGTGTTCGCGAACAGTAACTGGGCACCGGTCGACATGACGGCCTCTGGCGGCACGCTCTTGACCGTGGCCTGGGTGCCGACGGCGACGAACGCCGGCGTACTGACCCGACCGTGCGGCGTGGTTAGCGTCCCTAGGCGCGCGGCCCCGTCGGTTCGCTCCACCACGAAACCGAACGCCTGGGCGTCGGTCGACGGCACTGGCTGACCAGTCTCGGACACGGCCCGCCATGCTAACAGGGGCGAGCAGGCCGTCCCCGCCCCTCCCTGACGCTGCCCGAGGTCGCCAGTGACCTGGTTCACCACCATCCCCACCAGCCGCCGCGTAGCATCACCCTTGCGAGGCAGCGGTCCTCGCACCCCTTGGAGGCTGTGAAGCCTGTCCTGCATCTGGGCGCTTGGGACAGGTGGAGCCAGTAGCGCAACCGGCCAAGATCGTTCGCTTCGACCCGGCAGCACCGGACTCCTGACGCGATCGGTACACACGGCACTGGTCGAGCGCCCGGAAGGGCGATCGCCGGTTGAGTTCGTTCGTATCACACCTCCCTGCCAAGCGTGCCCGGCGATCGCCCCTCACACACCTGACCTTCTTGACGGCTCTGGCTCTCCTGGCACCGGCGGGCGCGCAGACGCCCCACTCGGGATCCCATACGGCCCGCCCCGACGCTCACGCCAGGTTCGTGACTGCTGCCGTGGCCGCCGGTGACCACATGACGCCCCTGGCCGACCGCGTGATGCTCGGAGCCTTCACGTACGGCGGCGTGTGGAAGGGTATGTCCCCCGTCCTCGACCTGGAGACGAGCCTGGGTCGCAGGCTCGACATAGTCCACTGGTTCACCAACTGGCAGAACGACGCCTACCCGGAGATGGTGACGTCCGTGGCTGTTGCCGGAAGGCGGCCACTGATCAGCTGGCAGCCCCACCAGGTGCCCGTGCGAGACATCGCCGCCGGGCTGCACGACGACTACATGCGCAGCTGGGCCCGCGAGCTCGCCTCGACCGGCGTGCCTGTCTACGTAAGGCCCTTCCCCGAGATGAACGGTGACTGGGTGCCGTGGAACGGTGACCCTGCCACGTTCAGGGCGGCCTGGCGTCGCATGGCCAGCGTCTTCGACAAGGCCGGCGCTCACAACGTCCGGTGGGTCTTCAGCCCTAACGTCACCGACGGCCCAGCCACCGAGGACAACCGCATGGAGCTCTACTACCCGGGCGACGACGTCGTCGACGTTCTGGCCCTCGACGGCTACAACTGGGGCACGACCCGACCCTGGACGGCGTGGCGGCCGTTCGAGGAGGTGTTCTCCTCCGGGTACGCGAGGATCACGGCCCTCGGAGATCAGCCGGTCTGGTTCGCCGAGATCGCCAGCTCGGCTGAGGGCGGAGACAAGGCGACCTGGGTGAGCGAGATGCTGTCCTCGACGGCGTTCCCACGGCTAGAAGCCATAGTCTGGTTCGACGAGCACAAGGAGGCGGACTGGCGCATGGTCGCAGACCAGGGCGTGGCAGACGCCTTCCGCTCCGCCCTGACGCGGCCGGAGCTAGCTGCGCGCTGAACCGGTCGACGTTCTAGGTCCGGGGCGCGCGGCCGGCAACAGGCCGAGGCTTATGCTTGCCTGGCATTGCCTGAGTGCCGTCCTCTAGCCGTTCTCCTACTGTCCGTCCTACCGACGCTACTCGCGGCCCCGGCCTGGGCCCAAGCCGAGTACGAGCTCGAGGTGCTGTACACGGGCCTCGAGAAGCCCGTCTCCGTCCTCGCGATACCGAACGACGGCATGCTCCTGGCTTCGCTCGATGGTCGCGTGTACCTCCTGAGGGACGGCGTCGTCAGAGGAAGGCCCGTGCTCGACCTCGTCCTCAGGGTCACCGCGCTGCGAGGCGAGCAGGGCATGTTCAGCGTCGCGCTCGAGCCGACCGAAGCGGCCGCGGCCGCAGGCAGAGACCGGTGGATGGTCGCCGCTTTCACCGAGCGCGAGACCGGCGACCTGCTCGTGTCCGCCTTCCCCTTCGACGGCGAGTCCCTGACCGCCGACCCGTCGCACGAGCGGGTCGTCCTGCGCGTGCCGATGCCCGAGCCCTACCACCACGGCGGCCAGGTGCGCTTCGGGCCCGACGGGCTGCTGTGGGTCAGCGTGGGTAACGGCGAGCTCTCGAACCGCTTCCTGCGTGAGCGTCCGTTCACCTCACAGGACCTGTCGTCCCTCAGGGGGAAGCTGCTACGTCTCGACCTCAGCGGGGCGGCCAGCGGCGACGCGTACGCCGTCCCGCCAGACAACCCGTTCGTGGGCGCTCCAGGGGCCCGCCCCGAGGTCTACGCGTACGGCTTCAGGAACCCGTGGAAGTTCGCCTTCCACCCGGTGACAGGTGACGTCCTCATGGTCGACGTCGGCAACGACCGTTGGGAGGAGGTGAACCGTGTTCAGCCTGGAGGCGACCACGGCTGGCCACGGCGCGAGGGCCACGAGTGTCAGCACCTACCAGACGGCCCCGGTCTGGTCGACGAGCACTGCGAGGCCACCATCGACGTGGGTCCCGTTCATGCCTACGGTCACCTCGCGCTGGACCCGTCGGGAGGCCAGGCGATCACAGGCGGGGCCGTCTTCGTAGACCCGCCATGGAGCGGACCGGGTGGCGTCTACCTCTTCGCCGACTTCGTCGTCGGCAGGGTCTGGGCGCTCGACCTGGCCACCCAGGTGGTCACCGAGCTCATCGATACCGACCTACCCATCACGGAGGTGGTGAGGGGCCCGACAGGCGAAGCGCTCGTGGTGTCGGTCAGTGGGACCGTGGCCCTACTGCGAGCCGTTCGCTGATGTCAAGCTCGGGTCCCGGAGGTCCGTACAGGCCCGTCAGCACGCGTTCGTAGAAGCGGCGGTCGTCTATCCGGAACCTCGCTACAAGGTCGGCGACCGCCAGGTAAGCCTCGCGCAGGCTGAGCATGTTGAGGCCCACCTGGCTGGAGACGTCGAGCAGCGCCCGCTCCTGTGGTCGTAGCAGGGCGGGATCCGACCTGTACGCCTGTATGGCGGCTGCGAGGCGCTCGACGAGGACCTCCAGCTGTCCAAGCGCAGCGACCAGGTCGACGTGAGTCGCCGCGACGTTCCCGTTCTCGGCGCCATCGAAGGGGTTCACGTAGAGCGCGTACGCGACGCGTCGGTCGTCGCCGCCCGGCTGCAGCTGGGCCCATGCCAGCTTGGCGGCGCCCGCGCACAGCGAGAACTCCGGATCGAACACGCTCGCCTCACCCGCGAAGAGCGCCCGGTTGAAGAGCGGGTTACCCTCCTCCGCCGACACCGCGGCGACTAGCGTGAGCGCGTCCGAGGTCAGTTGGGCCAGCCCCACGTCGTCGGTCGGTCCCCTGGCGAGCGGGTCGAGGTACGACTCGTTGAGCAGCACCTGGAGCAGGAAACCGGCGTCCACGCCGTACGCTGCCGAAGCCTCATGCAGGTGTGAGAGAAGCGGGGCGAGGCGCGCAAGCATGAGCAAGCCCCAAGGGCTCAGCGGTTCGTACCGCCGGTCGGACGCGAGCCACTGAGGGTCCAGGCCTTCCGGGACAGGCGCGACGCCTTCCCACCTGCCGATGGCAGAGGGAGGGCAGTACGGTGACGTCCAGCGCGTTGGCCCAGCCCCCCCGTAGGCGACGGTCGTGACGAAACTGGGCTCACGCTGCCTCTCCACGATCGGGAGCAGCTCGAAGTCGGCCTGCTCGAGCCGGGGTGACCCGTAGACGTAGCGCCATGCTGGGTTCTGCTCGACGTACGCGCGTGCGAGATGGGCAGCCACCCCGAAAACGGTCAGCCCGAGGAGCAGGACGGTCGCGGCCACGCCTGCGGTCCGCAAGTGCGCTGTGGCGGCGACCTGCGCCGTAGGTCGAGCCCAC
This sequence comes from uncultured bacterium, assembly GCA_964517055.1. Taxonomy (GTDB): domain Bacteria; phylum Deinococcota; class Deinococci; order Deinococcales; family Trueperaceae; genus DASRWD01. The sequence continues at coordinate 60,122 of CAZFAQ010000012.1, forward strand.
GTTCGCTGTCTCTGCACCCGTGCGGCGCGGGCGCGGCGACTGACTCTCCGCGCCAGGGCAGCCGGCAAGATACGCGTGGCGGCAGTCAGGTAGGCGAGCGCTCCAAGGGCCCTGAGCGCGAGCAGCGGCACCACCCCGAGGGCAGCGACCGCAGCCGCACGAGGCCAGGGGTCACCCAGGCGCCTGGATCCCGCCAGGCTGAGCGCGAAGGCAGCGAGCAGGTCGATGCCAAGCCAAGCGGCCAGCACGGCTGCAGGGGCACCGGCCTGGGGCCACGCGTAGCGCAGGCCCAGCAACACCGGTAGCAGGAGCGCCAGGAACAGGCCCAACAGGTTCTCCAGCTGTGCGGCAGCCACTGTGAAGGCCACGTTGGGCCCCAGTCCGCCGCCAACCGCCTGCCCGAGGCGCTTGAGGGCGTTCTCGATGGCACCGCCGTTCCAGCGCTCGACCTGACGCAGGAACCCGCCTAGGCGTGGAGGGTCCTCGGTGCGCATGACGGCGCCGGCCACGAAACGTGCCGTGCCGCCGCGCCTCAGCAGGACCGGAGTCGAGGGCCCTATGACAGCGCCGAGCGGACGCTGACGGCCGCCGACCTCGACGGTGTGGCCGCCCGCCTCGAGCGCTCCAGCGGTCGTGAGCACGTCGACGTCAGGGAGTCCCTGAGCGGTGAGCGTGAGGTCGTGGTCCTCCGTGAGCGTGTCGGCAGGCATGGGCAGGACGTCGCGACGCGCCACGAAGCCGCAGCCGACGGCCGTGAACAGCCTCGAACGACCGAACACGCCTACCCTGCCGAGCCGCGCGCACTGGCCGCTCCTGACCACGGCCGAGAACGCGTACTCGGCATCACGACCCAGCGAGATCAGCCGCGCTTGCAGCGACGCGCCAGGCGAGGACCGCACCGCCCCGGACTGCAGGGCCGTGTCCTCGAGGACGTAGCCATGACCGCCGCTCGGAAGCCGCTCGTAGCGCAGGCGGTAGAACGACCTCCTGATGGCCCTGACGAAGCCTGGGGCCAGCGCCGTGTCGCCGTCGAGGACGAGCACACGGTCGGCGGTCAGGTGACCGCGCTGCAGCGCCAGGTTGAGGCTGATGGCCTTGCTCGTGGGCGCCGAGTGCCGTACGACCGTGACTGCGGTGGCGCCGTCTGGTGAGCGCCACGTCGTCACGGACCCGGTCTCGCCTGCCCGCGAGGCGAAGACCTCGAGGCCGAGCGCAGCGAGCGTCCGGTCTACGACCTCGGGTGTGGCGTCGCTACCGCCGTTGATGCTGACGACCAGCTCGTCAGGTGACTCGTCCTGACCAAGCAGCGACCGCAACGCGCGCTCCGCCCCCTCCGCCTCGTCGAACATGGGCACGAACGCGGCCAGGCGGTCGGGGCCCAGCGACACGACCCCGCGCTCGCGGACTAGGCTGAGCGCAGCGTTCAGAAGGACCGTCGGCATGGCCATGAGGCCGGGGAGCGGCAACACCAAGGGTCAGGTTACATCTAGATGAGAGCGTTCGAAACGTCAAGGTTACGCGAAGCGCAGGCTCTCTCATGTGAAGGTGTTAGCATCCGCTGGTTGGGAGGCTTCTGAGTGGCCTTGCACATCAGCGGTAAGCTCCTGGCCCTCGGCCTCGTGATAACCGCGCTCATCACCGCTTTCAGCGCTCCACGCGACACCGCACCTCTCGAGGACGCGGGCTCCGGCGCCGTGCAGCTCGCGATCACGCCCGTGGCGTTCATCCGCGACACGCCGGCCGAGCCGGACACCCGGTTCTCGGTGGCCGTCGGTCCAGTTTCTAACCCCAGCTTCGAGCTGCGTGCAACCGGCTACAACTCGCTTTCTAGCCAGACCGACAGCACGCCGTTCATCACCTCGACCGGGGCCCATACCCGCTTCGGCATCGTGGCGGTCAGCCGCGACCTGCTGGGCGACGACATCCCGTACGGGTCGCTGATCCGGCTCAAGGACATGGGTAGCTACTACACGGGTCGCGGCGCCGGCGCGTTCCAACACCTCCTCGACTCGCAGGGTCTCTTCATCGTCGAGGACACCATGCACGCCCGCAAGACGCAGCAGGTCGACGTCTGGTTCCCCGACTACTCGACCGCCATCAGCTGGGGCGTGAGGAAGATCGAGGTCGAGGTCGTGAGGTACGGCCGCAACGGCCCCGAGCTGGAGGGCGTGCTCGCCAGCGACTTCGAGGCGACGCCGCAGCTCCTGGCGCTCCGCCGTCCATAACATCGAGTGGTACCCAACTGAACTGGTCGGCCGCGCACCCTGGCGCGACCCGCCCCGGGCCGTATAGCCTCCTGGGGTGAGCCGCCCGCTCGTCCCGTACCTCGCCGTCAAGCACGTGAGGCGACGACTGCTCCAGTCGGGACTCACGGTCGCCGGCGTCGCGGTCGGCGTCGCCGTTCTGATCGTCGCGCTGTCGTTGACGAACGGCTTCATCGATGAGCTGGTGACCAGCACGCTGCGTGCCACGCCCATGGTCACGCTCCAGAGCTACCTGCCAGGCGATACCCTGCCTCAGGACCCCGAGGTCCTGAACGCCGTCGCCACGAGCCCGGGCGTGACAGCGGCAGCACCCTTCCTCAGCACCCAGGCCCTGATCGCTAGGCGAGCCAGCGCTTCGCTCGGGATCAGCGCGAGGCAAGGTTTCACTCAGCTCGTAGGCATCGACACCGAGCTCGAGACCGCGGTTCTCGACCTGCCGGTCCTCGGTGAGCAGGCCGCTGCGCTTTCGCAAGCGGGCGGCATCGTGCTCGGTGGCTCGCTGGCGCAGCAGCTCGGCGTGCGTGTCGGCGACGCCGTGATGCTGAGGGACATCTCGGGCTCCACAGCCACTTTCACCGTCGCCGGGACGTTCAGGGTCGGCAACGAGCTGATCGACGCCGTCACCTCATACCTCTCGCTGGGTGCCCTCCAGGGCTACATGGAGGTGGGGGACCGCATCTCCGGGTACCACGTCCGCGTCGCCGAGCCGACGCGGGCGCAGGCGGTGGGTCTCGAGCTGGCCGAGGGGTTCTCGCTGAGGCCGGTCACGTGGGAGAGCCTCTTCGCCAGCCTGATCAGCCAGCTCCGGCTCCAGAAGGCCGTCATCGGTGTCGTCGTGTTCCTCATCGTCGTCGTCGCGGCGTTCGGGATCGCCAACGTCCTCGTGCTGACGGTCGCCGAGAAGACCGAGGAGATCGGTATCCTCAGGGCGCTCGGCGCTTCGGAGCGCCAGGTGGTGTCCGTCTTCGTGCTCGAGGGGTTCATGCTCGGGGCGGCCGGCACCGTCCTAGGGGCGCTGCTGGGTCTGGGCGTCGCCACCTACTTCCGCGTCCAACCTTTCCCGCTACCTGGCGACCTCTACTTCATCACCCAACTTCCGGTCGAGGTCCAGGCGTTCGACGTGCTGTGGGTCTGTGGCGTGACGCTCGTGACGAGCGTCGTCGCCGGGATCTTCCCGGCACGGCGCGCCGCACGGCTCGACCCTGTGAAGGTGCTCAAGTGACCTCGGCGGACCGTGAGAGCGCCGCCAGCCGCCGTGGCCGCCAGCCACTGGGTCGCGAGCGGGCGTGGGAGTACCTGCTAGACCTGCTTTCCAGGCAGGCGTACACGGTCTCGCAACTGCGGCAGAAGCTCGCCATTCGCGAGGTGCCCGAGGACGTTTCCAGCGAGCTGTTGGCCCGTCTCGGGGAGCTAGGGCTCGTCGACGACGACGCGTACGCCGAACGGTTCGTGGCCGGGAGGAGCACGACGCACGGGCGCTTCGCGCTACGGCGCGACCTCCTGAGACGCGGTGTCGACGAGGATGTGCTGGCACCCCACGTAGGCTCGCTCGACCCCGAGCAACAGGCGGCAGCCGCGACCGAGCTCCTACGCAAGCACGCCTGGCGTTACCGGCCGACAGACCCGCCGGACCTCGGCGAGTTCGAGCTGGTGCAGTGGTCGAGGCGGGCCGAGGCCAAGGCTCGAGCGTTCCTCGGTCGGCGTGGCTTCGACCCAGACTCCGTCGAGGCCGCGGTCCGTGCGACCGGCTGGTTCGAGGAGTGAGGAGCCCCGACGCTCGTTGGGCTGTGGGTCATCAGCTTGCCCTTGGTGT
>CAZFAQ010000013.1:0-35415 GCA_964517055.1 uncultured bacterium
AGCTCGACGAGGTGCGACCCGATGAACCCGGCGCCACCCGTCACCAGCACCTTCACCGCTCCGACTGCCCTTCGCTGCCCATGAACTCGGGCATGGTGGTCGTCGGCCCGGCGTTGACGTCGCTGGCGCGCAGCACCTTCAGCGCCGTCTCGAGCAGGATCTTCAGGTCGAGGCCCAGCGACAGGTCGTCGACGTACTGCACGTCGTACGCGAACTTCTGCTCCCACGTGATGGCGTTGCGCCCGCGCACCTGCGCCAGCCCGGTGATGCCTGGGCGCACCTCATGGCGCCGCGCCTGCTCGGGCGAGTAGCGCGGCAGGTAGGCCATAAGCAGCGGCCGCGGGCCCACCAGGCTCATCTCGCCCCGCAGCACGTTGACCAGCTCGGGCAGCTCGTCGAGGCTCAGCTTACGTAACGCGCGCCCCACGGACGTCAGGCGCTGGTGGTCCTCGAGTAGGCGGCCCTGTGCGTCTCGGCTGTCCTTCATGGTGCGGAACTTGCACATGCGGAACGGCCTGCCACCCAGGCCGGGGCGCTCCTGCACGAACAGCACCGGCCACCCGTGCGCCGCCCAGGTCGCGGCTGCCACCGCTAGCAGCACCGGCAGCAGGACGATGAGGAGCACGGCCGAGGCCAGCACGTCAAGCGTTCGCTTGCCCCAGCTCGCGTACCAGTTCACCTGCTCCCCCGCTTGGCCATGTGGTCCGCGTGGGCCTTCTCGAGGACGGCGATGAAGCGCTCCGCGAGGTCGTCGCGCGAGAACTCGGCCTCGGCCAGGCGCCTGGCGTTGGCGCCGGCGCGCTCGGTCCAGCCGGGCGTGCGCAGCGCCGTGACCAGGTCGTGCGCGGCCGCGGCATGGTCTTGAGCGTCGAGGACCAGGCCGGCATCCCACTCGCGCAGCAGCTCCGCCTGCCAGCCCTGGTAGTTGATGGCGATCGCCGTGCCGGACGCCAGAGCGTCGAAGAACTTGTTCGCAGAGTTGTTCCACATCTCCGGGAGGTCGATGAACGAGGACGTGGCGATGTCGGCCGCAGCCAGGATGCCGACGACCTCGCGCTTGGGCCTGCTGCCCATCACGAAGAGGTTCTTGTCGAGCACCTGCAGCTCCCGGGCCCGCGCGCGTACCTTCTCGGCCTCCATGCCGCCGCCCACCAGCAGGAACCTGACCTCCGGGTCCAGGCGGGCCGCTTGTGCAGCGACGTCGACCAGGTACGAGACGCCGTTCACCAGCCCGAAGGTGCCCGTGTACACGACCAGCGGCCGGTCACCGAGCCACTCGTGGCTGGCGCGCACCTCGGCGGCCAAGGCGCGGTCCGGGCCGAAGGTGGTTAGGTCGCAGCCGTTGGGGATGACGTGGATGCGCTCGTCCGGGACGCCAGTACGCCGCACCCCGGCGGCCATGCCTGGCGACAGCGCGATGACCTCGGCCGCGCTGCGGTAGGCGAGCCGCTCTAGCCAGCGGGCGGCAGCTATCGCGAGGCCGTTGTTGAGAGCGCCCATCGCGATGGGCATCTCGGGCCACAGGTCGCGGACCTCGAAGACCATGGGCGCACGTGAGCGCCGCGCCGCGTAGGTGCCTGGTAGGCAGATGGTGAGCGGCGTGCTGGTGGCGAACACGACGTCGGCGCGCATGGCGGCCGCCATGCCTGCGCTGCCCATGGCGAACGCGAGGAACGCCCTTATGCGCCGCGCGTACGACATCTTGTTGTCGTAAGGGACGGGCAGGCTGTGGATGCGGAAGCCCTCGCGCGCCCGCACCTGCCAGCCTGCGCCCCGGTCCGCAGCCGGCGTGTTGTCTGCGGTGATGATGTCGACCTCGTGCCCGGCCGCTGCCAGGCGCCGTGCGAACTCGTACGAGCGCGTGCCGCCGCCCCCCGGCGTGTCCGGGTCGACGTAGTACTGGTGCAGGTAGGCGATCTTCACGACGTGGCTCCGGGCCACCGGCCCCTCACGGCTCGACCGTGCGCGAGCGGCTCGGACGGCGCACTCGGGCGGGGACACCGGAGACGACCGTATCAGCCGGCACGTCGCGCGTGACCACGGCGCCCGCGCCGACTATGGCCCCTGCGCCGACCCGGCAGCCCGGCAACACCGTGGCCTGCAGGCCGACCTGGGCCCACGGTCCGATGGTCACGGTGCCACCCAGCACGACCCCGGGCGACAGGTGAGCCCCCTCGCCGACGACGCAGTCGTGCTCCACCACAACGGCGGTGTTGATGATGGCGTTGGTGCCGATGCTGGCGCCAGGGTTCACGACTGCGCGCGCCATCACCTGCGCACCCTCGTCGACCTGGGCGAAGGGCGAGACGACCGCCGCCGGGTGGACGACAGTGCCGAACCGCGCTCCGCGCCGGCTCCACTCCTCGACCAGCCGTCGGCGCTGGGCGCCGTCGCCGAAACCGACAACGGCCACGACGACGAGGACCCCTTGACCGGGATCGTCCGCGCTGTCGGCGCGAATGGGCACGCCGAGGAGGTCCTCTCCCCAGCGGTCCTCGGCAGCGTCGAGCACAGCGGTCACCCGCGCGCCGGCCGCCAGCAGGGCGTCCACGACGACCCGCCCGTGCCCTCCGGCGCCCACCACGACGTACCCGAGGCCGCCGTGGGCACCGTCGCCTGTCTCGTACGCGGTCATCCCCTGCTCAGCGCTCCTTCGCGAGGCCCTCGAAGAGGCTCTCGTACCGGTCAGCGTAGCTGTCCAGGGAGAGCTGGGCCGCGGCGAAGGCCCTACCGCGCTCGGCCATCTGGACGCGCTCGTCTGCGCTCAGTGCCGCGAACCGGTCGAGCACCCCGAAGATGTCTGCCGGGTCGGTTGGGTCGAAGACGATGCCCCTGTCCTGCCCGACGAGCGCCTCGTTGTCTCCCACTCTCCCGGCCAGGACGGGCAGGCCGCTGGCCAGCGCCTCGCAGATAGCGTTGGGTAGCCCCTCCATCAGCGCCGGATGGACCAGCGCGTCGTACTGGCGCATCAGCTCGTGCACGTCGGCCCTGCGCCCCAGCCACACCCAGGCGTCCCCTAGGTCCTCTGCGGCTATGAAGGCGTCGACCTCGGCCTTCGCGGCGGCGGCGGCCTCGCCCGGCGGTGGCGAGCCGGCCCAGTGGACCGTAGGCACAGGCAGCCCGCGGCCCTTCGCGATCGCCAGCGCCCTGGCGAGCCCCAGGGCGTTCTTGTTGCGGGTCGTGCTGCCGACGGCGAGGAGCCTGAGGGGGCCGGAGGCCGCCGCCAGCGCCCGGTAAGAATCGACGTCCGGACGGAAGTGACCCAGGTCAACGCCGTTGTAGATGGTCGATATCTTGCGGGCCATCCATGGGAACGCCCTGGTCATGCGCTCGCGCTGGTGGTGCGAGTTCACGGTGATGTGGTCGGCAAGCCGGTGCAACTCCTGCTTGACCCGCAGAGCCGGCGGGATGCTCTCGTACATCGACCGTTCGGACACCACCAGCGGGGTGCCGGGCACGACGACCTTGGCGAGCTCCGCGTAGACGACAGGTGTCCTCAGGAAGGCCAGCACGGCGTCGTAGCGGTTGCGCCTCAGTAGGCGCACCAGGGCGAGCAGTGGGGCGATCGAGAACCGGCCCGACTTCTGGTGGGCATGGACCGTCGCGCCGATGGCCTCTACCTCCGGTGCGAAGTGGTCGATCTCTGGGTAGTAGACGTAGAACTCGACCTGGTGGCCGCGGCGCACCAGTCCATCGGCCAGCGCGACCATCTGGCGCTGCGCGCCGCCGGCGGCCAGGTTGTCGATGCAGAAGAGGAGCTTCAAGCTCGCACCGGCAGCGGTCAACGCCAGCCAGACTTGGCGAGGTGGCGGTTGAGGGCGCCGATCACGACGTCGATGTCGTAGGCAGTGGCCCGTTGGTTGAGCGCATCGGCCATCCCCATGGTCCGCTGCGGGTCTTCGAGCAGCCGCCTCGTCGCTGCGACGAGCGCGCTCTCGTCGTCGGGGTCCACGAGGACGCCTGTCACCCCGTTCTCTACGACCTCGGCGATGGGCACCAGGTCCGAGGCTAGGACTGGCATGCCCACCATGGCTGCCTCCACCAGGATGCCTGGCATGCCCTCCTGGGCCCACTTGGTCGGCAGCACCAGGGCCGCGTGGCTGGCCAGGACATCAAGGACGCGTTCGGGTGCGAGGACCCCGTGGTAAGTGGAGCCCGGGCTCTCGGCCAGCAGGGTCTCGAACCTAGTCGCGTAGTCGGCCGGCATGGGGCCGTAGATGTCGAGGCTGACCTTCATACCCTCGGCGCGGAGCCGCTCGACGGCGGCCATGGCTCGCTCCACGCCCTTGTCTGGGATGACGCGCGAGATGAACACGAGGCGCCCGGACGACAGGGTGGAGGGGTCCCAGCGGACGGCCGGCCTGGGCCGAAGGTTGGCGAGGACCGACGCGTTGCTTATGCCTAGGTCCTCCAGCTCGCGCCTGATCCACTCGCCCTGCACGTACACGCCGGTGGCGCGCCCCAGCGCCCAGCTGAAGTAACGCCTGGCCAGGCCCTTGAGGCTGTCGACCTGGCGCGGCATGCCGCTGCCCATGCCGACGACCGCGAAGCGCAGGCCGGGCACCGTCGCTGACAAGAGGCCAAGCAGCGACACCAGGGTGTAGAAGCCGTTGTTGGACACCGACATGACGACCTGGCGGGACCAGCCGAGGGACCTGAGCAGCGCCCCGAACTGCGCCACCCGAGCCCTGCCGCCCGATCTCATGGTGTCGATCAGGCGGACGTCCACCCCGTGGTCACGGAGGCCATCTATCAGGTAGCGGTTCTTGACGGTCGAGCCGTTGGGCGCATCGGTGACGACCGGCCCGACGAAGACGAGCCGCTGCGGGCCACCTTCTGCGGCACGCTCCGGCTGCGAGGTCGTGGCCCGGGACGGCGCGGCTGCGCCCGGCGCCGTGCTGATCTGCTGGCCACCCTCCAGGGTCGTAGTAGATGGCATTCGTGTCCTCCTCGGACGAGAGCTAGGCGGTGGTGACCACGCCTATGACGTGGGCGCGGGCCCTGTCCAACCAGGTGAGCGCCCGCGAGAGGTCGGACCTGTTCGTTTCGCGCGTGCCGATGACGAGGATGACGGCGTCGGCGTGCGCGGCGCGCTCTACTGCTGCGCCTCCGGCCAGCAGCGGCGAAGCGGTGCTTATGGTGGTCGCCGCGCCCAACTCCTGCGGGTAGAGCTTCGCCAACGTCGAGGCGACCTGGCCGGCATGGTCGCCTTCTCGCAGCCCGACGACGAGGACGTCGCCGCCTGATGGCAGGGCGTTGTCGACGTGGGCCTTGATGAAGGGCACCTCGCGGTAGCCGTGGCGTGGCGTGGCGCGTTCGGGTCCGGCTCGTGCCGGCGCCGAACGTGCCGTGGCGGCCCGCCCCAGGTCGGCGATGACCGGTAGGCCCGAGAAGTCTGCGATCGCCTGCGCCCCGTGAAGGCGGCGGTTGAGTGCGCCCATGACGAGCAGGCCAGCCATGACCGCGATCCCGGTCAGCACGAACACCACGATCGCGTCGAGGACAGGGCTGGGCTCGAGTTGGGTGCTGCTGGGCGCCGGCCTCAGGAGCTCGAGGCTGCCCCGTGCGCCAACGGCGCCGGCACGCGCCAGCGCGATGTCTTCCCTCAGCGTCGCCGTCAACACGGCGATCCCGGCCATCTGCGGCTGGTTCGCGCGGCTGCCGGCACGGCGCAGCGCCTCGAGCTGCTCCTCGAGCCCGGTTAGCTGAGCCTCGAGCACGTTCGCCACCTGGGCTGCCTCGGCACGGGCCCTGGTGTCGTCCCAGGCGAGCAGCGCGTCGGCGAGGGCGTTGGCCCTCGCCAACGCCTCGACGCGCGTGGCGCCCTCCGCGCCGACCATGAGCAGCGTCGACCGCCGCAGCGGCTCGAAGCGCACGTCTATGCTGTCGGCCAGCACCCTCAGGTCCTGCCGCGTCGGGGCGGGCGCGTCGGCCGGCGTCAACCGGCGCCATGCGTCCTCGAGCACCTCCTGGCCAGACAGCGCAGGCACGTAGGCAGCCGGCATGACCGGGGCGCCCTCGATGGTCAACTGCTCGCCCAGAGCGCCTATCTCGAGGGCGCTCGACGTCGTCGTGGGGATGAGCAACGTGGCCTCGGCGAAGTACACGGGGCTCTGCCTGCCGCTCACCAGGTAGGCCACCAGCATGGCAGGCACGCCTATGACGATCGTCAGGACCAGGAACCTGATCAGGAACCGCCGCAACGCCGTGAACGGGACCGTGATGGTGAGGCCGCCGTCCGGCGGCGTGGCTCGCCGGCCTGACCCTGTTCTCATCGCTGCGGACGCGTTCACCGTCGACCATGATAGGTGGCTGGTCGACAGGCGGGTGTGATGCCATCTAGACCGCATCACGACAGTGAGAGACGCCCTCTCGGCGCCGTCTCAAGTTGGCTAGCATGGCCGGATGAACCCGCTCGTCACCATCGGGATGCCCACCTACAACCGTAGGGACGGGTACTTCCCTCAGGCGCTGGCCAGCGCCCTGGCACAGGACTACGAGGACCTCGAGGTGGTCGTGTGCGACAACGCCTCCACCGACGGGACCAAGGAGTACATGGAGGCGATGACGGACCCGCGCCTCCGCTACGTCCGGCACGCTGAGAACATAGGCGCTAACGCGAACTTCAACTCGTGCCTCGAGAACGCGAGGGGCGAGTACTTCCTGCTACTGCACGACGACGACCTCCTCGACCCGACGTTCGTGTCGCGGTGCGTCGCCGCCCTGGAAGGCCGTCTCGACCTGGGCCTGGTGCGCACCGGGTCCCGTGTCATCGGCTCGCATGGTCAGGTGCTATCCGCCAACCGCACGAACACGGCAGGTATGAGCGCAGCCGACGTCGTCTTGACGTGGTTCAGGCGCAAGACGCCCCTCTACCTGGCCTCCACGCTCTACAACACGGCGCACCTGCGCGCGGCCGGCGGCTTCGTCAGCCCGCACGGGCTCTACCAGGACGTCAAGGCCACTGTGCTGCTCATGGCGAGGCACGGTCACGTGGACGTCGACGACGTGCTGGCCAGCTTCCGCAAGCACGACGACAACCGGGGCACGACGGCCGGGGCCCTCAAGTGGGCAGAGGACGCCGTGCACCTGCTCGATGTCATCGTGACCGAGTTCCCCGACCGCGCCGAGGAGCTGAGAACCGCAGGCAGCAACTACCTGAGCAGGCAGTGCTACCGCTTCGTCGCCACGATCCCCGACCTGGGTGAGCGCTGGCGTGCGTACCGGCAGGTCGAACGCATGTTCGGCGGCAGCGCATCGCCCGTCGCGTTCGAGGTGCGGCGCCACTGGCGGCGCTACCGCAGCAGGCTGGGGAGAGCCGTGCGTGGCCTCACCGGCGAGCGCGCGCCCGTCAGGTGAGTAAGCCCCTCAGGGTCGCGTTCCTGATCCCGGTCTTCCCGGAGATCCACAACACGTTCATCCTCGACCAGATCACCGGCCTGATAGACCGCGGCCACGACCTCGACCTCTACCCTCTGGCCGTCGGCTCGTACGAGAACGCTCATGCCGAGGTGAGCGAGTACCGGCTGCGCGACAGGGTCAGGCACATCCCCGTCCCGAGGGACAGGCTGCAGCGGACCCTCGGGGTGGCGCGCCGCCTGGCCTCGCCACGGAACTGGAACAGCGCGGTCTTGGGCGAGCTGAACCCGCTCTCCGGTAGGAGGGCGATGTCGCTCGTGCCCGCGTACACGGCGCTGTCGCTCACCGCGAACCCCGACTACGACGTCGTGCACGTCGCCTTCGGGAACCTCTCGCCTCTCGCCGAGCGCGTCCTGACGCGCAGCGGGTCGCGGGCGCGGCTCGTCGTCTCGTTCAGGGGCGCAGACACGACGTCCTACATGAAGAAGCGGCCAGACGCCTACCAGCGGGTGTTCGCGCGCGGCGCCCTGGCGCTGCCCGTCAGCGAGGACCTGAGGGGCCGTCTACTCGCCGCCGGCAGCAGGCCGGAGCTCACTCTCATCCACCGCGACGGCGTCGACCTGGGTCGCTTCGCGTACGCCGAGCGGTCGCGCGGCCCAGAGCAGGACACCGAGCTGCTGTTCGTTGGGCGCTTCGTCGAGAAGAAGGGCGTCGCCGACGCCATGCGGGCCTTCGCGGCCGTGGTGAGAGGCAGGGCCGGTGGCGAGCCGAGCGCGCGGCTGAACCTGGTAGGGAGCGGGCCCCTTGAGGCGGAGCTGAGGCGGCTGGCCGCGGAGCTCGAGGTGGCAGACAGGGTGCGCTTCACGGGCCCTCTGGACTCGGCAGCTGTCGTCAAGGAGATGGCGGCCGCGCACGTGTTCGTCTCCCCGAGCGTTACTTCTAGCACCGGCGACATGGAGGGCGTGCCGAGCACCATCAAGGAGGCGTTGGCCAGCGGCCTGCCGGTCCTGAGCACCCGCCACGGTGGCATCCCCGAGATCGTCGAGGATGGGGTGTCCGGCTACCTGGTGGACGAGCACGACGTGCCGGCGCTGACGAAGCGGTTGGCGCAGTTGGTCGACGACCCTGGATCGTGGTCTGCGCTTGGGCGTGCAGGCAGGGCCAAGGTCGAGGCCGAGTACGACGTCGACCGCCTCAACGACAGGTTGGTGGAGCTCTACCGTGGCGGGCCCGGCTAAGCAGGGCCCCGTAGCGGCGCCGCGCGGCTAGCCGGCGGAGGCCGTGGCGACCGCGCCGCCAAGCGCGGGTCTCGGCTGGCCTTCGAAGTGGCAGCCTTCCAGGAAGGCCTGCAGCAGCATGCGGATGCGCTGGTGGTCGCTGCGCTGGGCCGCGTCCTGGAGCTGCTCGATGGCCGAGTGGAGCGTCTGCGACTCCATGGGGTCGGCTCTGGCCACGAAGATCTTCTCGTGGCGCGTCTGCGACCGCTCCTCCTTCTCGGTCATGAGCTCCTCGACGAGGCGCTCGCCTGGTCGCATGCCGGTGAAGCGGATGGGTATGTCGATGTCTGGCCGCAGGCCGGAGAGCCGGATGAGGTCGCGCGCCAGGTCGACGATGCGCACCGGCTCGCCCATGTCGAGGATGTAGACCTCGCCGTTGCGGCCGTGCCCAGACGCCTGCAGCACGAGCTGCGCGGCCTCGGGGATCGTCATGAAGTAGCGCACCATGTCCGGGTGCGTGACCGTGACGGGGCCACCCGCCGCGATCTGGCTCTTGAAGATGGGGATGACGCTGCCGCGGCTGCCGAGGACGTTGCCGAACCGCACTGAGACGAACTTCTGGTTCGGCTGGGCCCGCCGCGCGGCGTCCTGCACGATGTACTCGACGAGGCGCTTGGTCGCGCCCATCACGGACGTCGGGTTGACGGCCTTGTCCGTCGAGATGTTCACGAAGTGCGAGACGCCGTACTTGAGGGCCAGGTGGATGAGGTTCCGGCTACCGATGACGTTGTTGAAGATCGCCTCTTCCGGGTTCTCCTCCATGAGCGGCACGTGCTTGTGCGCGGCGGCGTGGAAGACGACGTCCGGACGGTAGCGGTTGTAGACGTAGTCGAGGCGGGCGCCGTTCTGGATGGCGCCGATGACGCCGTGGTACCTGACCTCTGGCCAGTCGCGGTCGAGCTCGCGCTCGAGCGCGTAGATGCTGTTCTCGCCGTGACCGAAGAGGATCAGGTCGGACGGCTCGAAGCGGCATATCTGGCGCACCAGCTCGGAGCCGATGGACCCGCCCGCGCCCGTGATCATCACGCGCTTGCCGCGCAGGTACCCGAGGATGCTGTCGGTGTCGAGGCGGATGGGCGGCCGGCCGAGGAGGTCGTCGATGTCGACCTCGCGGATGCGCCGCAGGTCGACGCGGCCAGACAGTACCTCGTACATGCCTGGGATGATCTTGTACGTGAGGTTGGGGCGCGCGCGCCTGACGTGCTCGATGACGTTGCGCACGTCTTGCCCGACCTTCGACGGGATGGCGATGAGCACCTCGTCGATCTTCCGCTCGGCGATGACCTTGTGAGCGTCAGATATGCGGCCCAGCACGGGCACGCTGGCGACCCGCGTGCCGACCTTGGACGGGTCGTCGTCCAGGTAGGCGACCGGCTTCATGCCGGTCTCCGGGTGGCGCAGCATCTCCCTGACGACCAGCGCGCCGGCCTCGCCGGCGCCGACGACCAGCACGCGCTTGCGGAAGTCAGGGCCGATCACCGTGGCCTGGTGTTGCTCGTGGCGGTAGCGAGCGGCCGACCTGACCGCCGCCAGCAACAGGAACGTGATGGTCCCGTCCAACGCCGCTATCGAGCGGGGCACGCCGATGGCCGGCCCGAAGATGAGGAGCGGCAGCGACCCGACGACGGCCACAACCAGGCCGAGCCCGGCAAGGGCTCCCAGGTCCCTGAACGCCACGTTGCTCCACGACTGCCTGTGCAGGTTGAGGAGCAGGTAGGCGGTGACCTTGATGGGCAGGGCGAAGGCCAGCGCAAGCAGGAACTGGCCGGCCGTGGGCGCGGCGTCTAGGCGCAGCAGGAAGGCGAAGAACGTGCCGGCCAGGAGTATCGCCAGGTCAACCAGCACCTTCGTGACGTAGGCGCGGTTGGCGCGGGGGCTCACTAGGCTCGGTCTTTGAGAGGCTGTTTCGATCGTCATGCCACCTTGTCTGGCAGGTTCCCGGACGACGGGAGCGGAGAGGGCTTTGGCTCAACGGCGGAGAGTCGGACGGCGCCCTTCGGGCATGGGCCATTCTGATACAAGGCCGGGCGCGGACTATGTGACCGTTGCGGTTGGACGTTCATGAAAGTGCCGGCTCCGGGGTCTCTTCGACGTGGCCGCCCGGGTTCGCCATCGCCCTGAACCGCGGGCTGCTCGTGAGGAGCTCGTCGTAAGTGCCAGCCGACATGACCTCGCCCTTGTCGAGCAGGTAGATGGTGTCGCAGTCGCGCACGGTCGTCATGCGGTGCGCGATCATGATGATCGTCTTGCTGCGGCCCAGCTCGCTGACCGCCCTGAAGATGCTCTCCTCAGTGATGCCGTCGAGCGCGCTGGTGGCCTCGTCGAAGACCAGCACCTTGGGGTCGTGGTAGAGGGCCCTGGCGATGCCGAGGCGCTGCCGCTGACCGCCGGAGAGCCGCACGCCGCGCTCGCCGACGAACGTGTCGTAGCCCTTGGGCAGCTCGGACGCGATGAAGTCGTGGATGTTCGCGAGCTTGGCGGCCTTGACGACCGCCTCCATGTCGATCTTGTTGCTGCGAACGCCGAACGCGATGTTGGCTGCGATCGAGTCGTCTGACAGGTAGATCTGCTGAGGCACGTAGCCGAGGTTCGCCTGCCAGGCGCGGCGGGTCTCGTCGGTGACGGGCACCCCGTCGACGAGCAGGCCGCCGTCCTCGGGGATCAGCAGGCCGAGGAGGATGTCGACGGTCGTCGTCTTGCCCGAGCCCGTGGCCCCGACGAGCCCGACGCTGGTGTTGGCGTCGACCCGCAGACCGAAGTCCTCGAGGACGGGCCTCCCGGTGTTCGGGTATGAGAACCGCACGCCCTTCAGCTCGAGCGAGCGCTCGAAGGGAAGCGGCTCCTCTGGAGCCGGCTGAAGCGTGTGGCGGCCGCCCGCCTCTAAGTCCCGGTGCAGCGCGTCGATGGACGCGGTCGTGAAGCGCAGCGAGGTGAGGGAGGAGAAGAGGCTCTGCAGCGCTGGGAGCAGGCGCAAGGTGGCGAACGCGAAGACGCCGAGCGTCGGCACGATCTCTGTCACGCCCTGTCCCTGCATGAGCAGGACGAGGACGATGAGCATCATGCCGCCGAACGCGATGGTCTCGAACGCGTAGCGGGGGATGAGCGAGATGATCTGCTGCCTGGCCATCTGACGCTCGTAAGAGCGCGAGTGCCGCTCGAAGCGGCGCAGGAAAGGCTCCTCCCGCCCCAAGATCTTGATGTCCTTGATCCCTGACAGCGCCTCGGAGGCCGCCTGGAAGCGCCCCCTGTCGGCCTGCGAGCGCATCCTGCCTGCCTCCGCCATGCCGCGCCTGACGAACAGGAACGTCACGCCGTACGCAGCGCCCAGGAACCCGAAGGTGAGGAGCGCCAGCAGCGGGTAGAGGGCGATGAGCAGGCCGAGGATGAAGAGCGTGACGGCGCCGCGCGAGATGAGCTGAAGAGAAGCCAGCACGAAGCCGCGCACGGCCTGCTTGACCTCGGACAGTATGTTCGTCGCCAGGCTGGCCGAGTTCCTGTCGAGGAAGAAGACGTACGGCTTGGCGAGGTACTCGCGCAGCAGCCGAACAGACAGCGAGTGGTTGAGGTTCCAGGAGAAGCGCAGCAGCAGGTACTCGACGAACGCGGTGAACGCGTTGCTGACGACGAGCAGCGCGAGCACGCCTGCGCCGGCGAAGATCAGGAACGAGTTGATGCTCTCGAACCTGAACAGGTCGTAGAGCCAGGCCAGGATCGAGTTGGTCTGCACAACGGTCGGGTCGGTGACCAGCGCCAGGAACGGCAGCACTGACGCGATACCGACGACCTGTAGGAGGGCCATGATCGTCACGGCCGGCAACAGCAGGTAGAAACGACGCCGCTCCTGCGGCTCTACCAGCTGGTAGAGCTTGGACACGGCTTCCATCACGCTCCGAGACTCGTACTCGGTGCCTGCGACGGGCTGGAGGTGTGGGTCCTTATGCCTGATCATCGGCGGCCCGCATGATAGGCCCGGCCTCCGGATAGACCTGTGATATAGCCGTACTCGCGAGTACCCTCCACCACGTCAGCTCTCCCCGCGTCCCGCCGCGGCATGCACAAGTAGGTTGCGCCAGCGAGGCAGCGCTCGCGCCCAGTCGAAGGCCTCGGCTCGGCTGCGGGCGGCGCGCGACAGGCGCTCGGCCAGGTCCGGCTCGGCCAGCAGCCTCTCGACTGCCGAGGCGACGGCAGCCGGAGCGCCGGGGTCCACCAGCAGACCGTCGACGCCGTCGGCGACGAGGTACCCAGCCCCGCCCCGGTCGACGCTGATCACGCAGAGGCCGGCAGCCATCGCCTCGGCGATCCCGATGGGCGCCTGGTCGACGTCGCCGGCGTTCACGTACACGTCGTGGTGAGCGAACAGCTCCTGGGCTGCGGCGCCCCTGAGCGGGCCAGCGATGGTCACCCTGTCTGCCAGGCCGTGGTCAGAGGCCAGGCTGGTGGCCGGCCCAAGGGCGGCCCAGCCGTGCGGCGCGACGAGCGTCACCTGCGCATCTGCGCTCCCTGGCTGCCCACCCTCGCGCGTCAGGAGCCGCAGCACCTCGACCGCGGTCGCGGGCTCGTCGGCCCGCTCGCCTCCGCAGATCCACAGGATGCTCGGTGTGACCGTCCTGCGCACGCGGTGCGGGTACGAGTTCATCTCCACCGGGTCGACGATCACGTCCATGGCCCCGCCCGTCGGTCGCAGTACATCGAGCAGGTGCCCGCTCAGGCACACGGCCGCCACGCTCGACGCGAGCAGCCTGCCGACCCGCGCGGGCTCGAGCGCGGCAGCGTCGGCCAGCGAGGCGCCCCGCAGGAGGTGCACGACCGGCACCTTGGCCCGCCTGAGCATGCCCGTCAGGACCTCTGCCCGCCGCAGGCCAGCGTGACCGTCGACCTCGACGACGGCGACGTCGACCTTGGTGCGGGCGCTCCAGGCGGTGACGAGCATGTCGGCAGCGCGCCAGAGCCTGCCAGGCCGGGAGGACGTGGTGACGACGACGTCGCCAGAGCGCCGGAGGCGCACGGCCAGGCGGTCCAGTAGCGTGGGCCTACCTACCAGAGCCAGCTCGCCGGCCAGGAGGACACGCGTCCTGGTGACCGGCGCCGCCCGCTCGGCGGCCTGGGCAACGAGCCTGCCGTCGAGGCTCCTGACCACCTGCTACCGCTTCACTGGCGCTACGCCGTAGAACTCCTCGTACCAGCGGACGAAACGTTCGACCCCCACCTCGAGAGGCGTCGAGGGCCGGTAGCCGAAGTCGCGCTCGAGGTCCGACACGTCGGCGTAGGTGGCTGGCACGTCGCCGGGTTGGATCGGCAGCAGGTTCTGCTCGGCCTTGCGCCCGAGCGCCCGCTCGATCAGCTCGATGAGGTGCAGCAGCTCGACCGGCTTGGCGTTCCCGATGTTGTAGACGCGGTAGGGGGCTGCGCTGGTGCCGGGGTCGGGCGCGTCGCCCGACCACCCCGGGTCGGGCTGGGCCGGCCCGTCTACGACCCTGGTCACGCCCTCGACGATGTCGTCTATGTACGTGAAGTCGCGGCTCATGTCCCCTTGGTTGAAGACGTCGATGGGCCGGCCAGCCAGGATGGCCCGCGTGAATATGAACATCGCCATATCTGGCCGACCCCATGGCCCGTAAACGGTGAAGAACCGCAGACCGGTTGTCGGGAGGCCGTACAGGTGCGAGTACGTGTGGGCCATGAGCTCGTTGGCCTTCTTGCTGGCCGCGTACAGGCTGAGGGGGTGATCCACGTTGTCGTGGACCGAGAACGGCATCTTCGTGTTGGCGCCGTACACCGAGGACGACGAGGCGTAGACGAGGTGCTCGACCCCGTTGTGGCGGCAGCCCTCGAGCACGTTGGCGAAGCCGACCAGGTTGCTGTTCACGTAGGCGTGCGGGTTCGTCAGCGAGTAGCGCACGCCGGCCTGCGCGGCCAGGTTGACGACGACCTGTGGCCTGGTGGCAGCGAACAGCTCCTCCATGGCCGCCGTGTCTGCGATGTCTAGGCGCCGGAAATCGAACCCAGGCTGCTCTTGCAGGCGGCGCAGGCGCGCCTCCTTGAGCGACACGTCGTAGTAGTCGTTGACGTTGTCGACGCCTATGACCGCGTCGCCGCGCGCCAGCAGCCTCTGCGCCAGGTGGTAACCGATGAAGCCTGCCGTGCCCGTGACGAGCACGAGCTTCTTGTCGCGCGGCCCATGCGGCGGCTGGTCCTGTCGGTCGCCTCTCATAGGCTCCAGTACCGTAGGCCCTCTGGCTCTTCGCCCCGCAGCGCCGACTTCACGTCTACCAGAACGGCGCCTTGCGCCAGGCTGCTGCGCAGCTCGTCCATCCGAGCCAGCACCTCGCGGTGCGGGACGGCGAGGACGATGGCGTCGGAGCCGGCAAGCTCCGACAGCGGGACGAGGTCGATACCGTACTCGCGCCTCGCCTCCTCGGCCTCCACCAGGGGGTCGTGAACCGCGACGTCCATCCCGAACGAGCGGAGCTCCTCGACGATGTCCGGTACGCGGCTGTTGCGAAGGTCCGGCACGTTCTCCTTGAAGGTGAGGCCGAGCACGCCGACCCTGTGGTCTTTGAGCGGCTTGTCGCCCTGGGCGAGCAGCCTCACGAGGCGGTTGGCAACGAAGGCGCCCATACCGTCGTTCACGCGCCGGCCGGCGAGGATCACGTGGGGGTGGTAGCCGGCCTCCTCGGCCTTAGCCGTGAGGTAGTAAGGGTCGACCCCGATGCAGTGCCCGCCTACCAGGCCGGGCCTGAACGGTAGGAAGTTCCACTTCGTGCCGGCGGCCTCGAGCACGTCCAACGTGTTGATGCCCAGCCGGTCGAAGATGATGGCGAGCTCGTTCATCAGGGCGATGTTGAGGTCGCGCTGGGTGTTCTCGATGACCTTGGCAGCCTCCGCGACCTTGATGCTCGCCGCCCTGTAGACGCCAGCGCTCACGATCTGGCCGTACGCGTTCGCGACGCGCTCCAGCGTGGCCTCGTCCTCGCCGGCTACGACCTTGACGACCTTGTCGAGCGTGTGCTCCTTGTCGCCAGGGTTGATGCGCTCTGGCGAGTATCCGAGCGTGAAGTCAGTGCCGCGCTTGAGGCCGGAGACGCGCTCGAGCACCGGCCCGCACACGTCCTCGGTGACGCCCGGGTAGACGGTCGACTCGTACACGACGACGGCGCCTGGCGTTAGAGCCCTGCCGACGATCTCCGAGGCAGACAGCAGGTAGCTGAGGTCGGGCCGCCTGTCCTCCGTTATGGGTGTCGGCACGGCCACGACGAAGAAGGTCGCGCCGCGCAGGTCGGCCTCGTCGGCGGAGAACGTCACCCGGGTCTCGGTCAGCTCGGCACTGCCGGTCTCGCCTGTCAGGTCCAGGCCGTTCTTGAGCCTCTCGACCTTGCGGCCGTCGACGTCGAAGCCGACGGTGCCGGCGAACCGCCGGCCGAACGCCAGCGTCACGGGCAGGCCGACGTACCCCTGTCCGATGACGGCGATGACCTCCTGAGCGGGTGCCTCGACCACGCTAGTCGTCGCTTCCTTAGAGCTTGTAGCTGTGCGCACGCCAGCCCCTTCCGAGGTGCCACTGTATTGCCCCCGAATGAGCACCGTGAGCGAAATGCTCACGCTACCGGGTCTGTCACGCATGGCCTTCACGTGGCCTACACGGTGCCTTACCTCGCCGCTCAGGAACGCATGTCTATACTCCGAACATGCTCCAGTTGCGTGCAACCCGTCTGGTGGTCGCCCTGGGCTGCCTCCTGCTGCTCGCCACGGCGTGCGCGCCGCGCGGGGTGGCCAGGGCGGCCAAGCCCACTCTGGACGAGCCGCCGCGCGCAGCGCCGTTCCCGCGAGACTCGGCCGTGGCGGTCGTCGTCTCGGAGGACGGCTGCGAACTGGACGTCGAGGTCTCTGCCGGTGACTGGTCAACCGACATGGACCTGAGGGGCGACCCGGACTTCGAGCCTGCCGACCTGCCGCCCGCCGTGCGCTGCTGGTACGAGGAGCTGTGGCGCGTGCTCAGTTCGCCGGGCAGGGCCGACTACTTCACGGGGCGCGCCAAGACTGCCGACCTGTACATATACGCCCGCACCATCAACACCCACATCACGACGCTGCTCGCGGCGTTCCGCGTCACGGGCGACCTGGCCATCCTCGATGAGATCAGCCGGCTGACTCAGCACATGCGCGCCGCCCTCGACGACGCCTGGACCGGCCGCTACGCCAGCGCTGCCGGCTCGGTCGACGGCTACCTGAACTGGGTCTGGGACCAGGGGCACAGCGACACTCATCGTGGCAGGGACATCATCGTCATGGACGAGATGCGAGCGCACGCCCTGATGGCGCAGGTGGCTTACGTCTTCACCGAGAACGCGGACCTGGAGAGCCCCAACGGGGTGGACTACGCTGAGCGTGGCGCCTTCTGGCTCGACTACCTGAGCGAGCATTTCGAGCCGAAGTGGCGCGACCGCAACAACGTGCGCTGGCCGCGGTTCCCGTTCATGCAGCGGTCGTACACGCACGAGATGTTCGAGTTCACGCGCTACCACCACTACATGTACCTGCTGACGGGCGAGGAGCCGTACGCGCGGGAGGCCAAGCGGATCAGCGAGCTGGTCTTCGAGAACTTCCGCGAGGCGGACACCGACAGCGGGCCTGCGCTCGTGACGCCGCACGGGATCAGGTCGATGGGCGCTGACTTCCTGTACCTGATGCCTTCAACGTACTTCCGCTACGTCGTCTCGACGGCGCTCGACCTGCACTTCGAGGGCGTGGCTCCCTGGTCCGACGACACGGTTATGGCGAAGCTGGCCCGCACCCTATCGGAGTTCGTCCTCGACGAGGAGGGCGACGGCTTCGGTCGTGACGTGGGCGGCGGTCACTCCAGGGCCGGGCTCGAGCCAACGCCCGAGCGCGAGTGGGCCAGGCTCTCAGTCGCCACATACAACGGCAGCCCGTTCGCCCTGCTCTCCGCCTGGGACTCGACTGACAAGATCGTCGAGCTCGCCAGCGAGATCCACGTCAGCGTCGGCTCCGGCGAGCTGAACGTGTTCATGCCCGTGTCTGGCCTGCTACACGCCGCCATCGGCGGTGGCGCCGTCACCGCATCTGGGGACTGAAGAGCCCGATCTCACGCCCGCTCAGTGACGTGCGAGATGGTGTACCTGCGCTTGCCCGTGGGTGTCAGCGGGATGTCGTCCACCAGCTCGAAGCGCACGGTCGTGCCATCTCCCATCGCGTCCCTGAACGCCTCCTCCAGCGCCGCCGTGTCGGTGTCGACGAGCGCCTGTGGCGTGCCAGGCTTGGGCACGACCCGCACGAGCAGGTTGCTCATGTCCTCCTGAACGACCTGGAACTGAGCGACCCACGGCTTGTCGTAGAAGTGCCTGGTGAAGTAGCCGCCGTAGATGCGCTCGCCGCTCGGCGTGACGAAGACGTCCGTCACACGGCCGCCGATCTCCAGGATGCGCGGCCACGGCACGCCGCCGGACGGCGGGCCCAGGACGCCGACGTCGCCGATGCGGTAGCGCAGCAGCGGCATGGACCTGTTGAACAGGGTGGTGACCAGGATCTCCCCTGGCTCGCCCGGCCGGGCCGGGTCACCCGCGGCGTCGACGGTCTCGACCAGCAGCGCCATGGGGTTGGTGACGAGGCCCAGGCCGTCGCCGTTCTCGCATGCGATCGCGCCCACCTCGCGCGAACCGTAGCGGTCGTGGACCTTGGTGTCGAACACCCGCTCGATCACCTCTCGCATGTGCGGCTCTAGGTTCGTGGCAGAGGTGATGACTGCCGGTATCGGCCGCACGGTCGCCCCCCTGTCCTCCGCGTGCCTCGCCAGCTCGTAGAGGCTCTGCGCGTACGCCAGCAGGAGACGAGGACGGAACTCGTTGAGGGCCCGTACGTACTCGTCCATGCGGCTCTCTGGCATCCGGTAGGCCTCGAGCGCCAGCTCGTTGCGGAGCCACGACCCCACGCGCGCCCTGAGGGACCCGCCAGTCATGTCGCGGACGGCGCCCCACAGCTTGGCGAAGGGCTCACCGAGCCGGTACCCGGTCCACTCGTCGAAGAGCACCTGGCTGGCGACCTTGGCCGTGTGGGCTTCGCGGTCGATCAGGAACCGGGTCGGCTCTCCTGTCGAGCCTCCGCTCCTGTTCACGGTGGCGCCCCGGGCCTCGCTGCCTTCTGCCTTCAGGTCATCGAAGCGCTCCCTGAGCGTCGACTTGTCGAGAGGAGGGAGCCTGCGGAACGCTTCCAGGTCCACCGTCGGGTCGCCTTGGCCGTCCTCGTTGACCACGCCGGCTTCCGTCAACGCCTGGCGGTAGAACGGCACCTCCTGATAGGCGTGTAGAAGCGTCTCTCGCAGCCGCCTGGCCTGCTCGTCCCTGACCTCGTCCTCGGATGCGGTCAGCCACCTGCGGTAGTCAGACAGCGGCCCGTAGACCCCCTTGACCGCCAGCCGAAGGCGCCACATCAGGGCCCTTACTGGCCTCACGCGGGTTCGGCTCTGCCACGCCCGCGCATCTCGGGCTCGAAGTGGCCAGAGGCGGCCAGGCTCAGGAGCATCAGGTGGACCCAGGTGAAGCGCCCAGAGTACGAGACCCTGGCGACGTCCATGAGCAGGAAGACGATGAGGATGGCAAGCACCACCCAGGCAGACCGGCGGCCCGCCAACACCCCGAGGACGGCGCGGTAGCCGATGAGCGCGTACAGGAGGTAGAAGAGCGCCGTCCCGATGACGCCGAAGTTCGCGAGCAACTCGACGTAGTTGTTGTGAGAGTAGAAGCCGGAGACGACGGTGCTGACGGTGCGGTACTGGTCGATCCCGTGCCCGAAGACGGGCTTCTCCCACCAGGCTCGCACGGC
Source organism: uncultured bacterium (assembly GCA_964517055.1). Lineage (GTDB taxonomy): Bacteria > Deinococcota > Deinococci > Deinococcales > Trueperaceae > DASRWD01. The sequence goes on from CAZFAQ010000013.1 coordinate 19,473, forward strand.
GTCGACGATGAGGCCGGCGCGCACGTCGGTGGAGCCCCCCTCGGTCACGGTGCTCTCCACCCTCCTGATGAACGTCAGGTCATCGAACGCGCTGCCGACGCCGATGTTCTGGCCGAGGCTGAGCGAGGCCCATATCGCAAGCGGGCCCAGCAGCAGGACCAGCGCGGTGGCCACCGAGGGCCGGGCGAACCTGGGGAAAGCGTCCCGGAGTAGAACCAGCACGTACGCGAACCAGACGAATATCAGCTTCCTCGTGCCCGTCGTGACGGTAGCAACGACGATCAGGGCCAGGGCCAGCAGGCTGCCCCAACGGTGGCGCGGCAGGGCCAGGAGCAGCAGGAACGCGGCCATCGAGAGCTGGATGGCGAGCGAGTTGGGGTTGCCTGTCAGGCCGTCGGCCCGCGACATGCCCTGCACCAGGCTCTGGTCGAGGGCCACGACGGCCTGCAGGGAGGCGGCCGCAGCCGAGGCCCACGCGACCACGCGCAGCGACACGCCGTTCTGAAGAGCCACCCAAACGAGCACCGCGCCCACGAAGTCGAAGACCAGCCCTCCGGCTCTAACGAGCGCCGTGCCCTGGTCGTACGACCAGAGCACGCTGGCGAGTGCGTACGTGACGAAGGCTGCCGCCACCAGGACGGCAGGGTCCAGGCGTAGCGTGAGCGGCTTCTCGGCGCTCTTGACCAGCAGGAGGACGAAGCACGCGACGACGAGCGCGTGAGGAACCCTGGAGAGGCCTGGCGAGCCGCCGAGCAGCATGGCGGAGACGATGAAGAGGACTACGGTGCCGGTCAGGAGCCGTGAGACGCTCGGCGTTGCCGCGCCGTGACGGGCCGGGACCCGCAGGGTGTGCCGGTCGGTGGTCATGAGAGAGGCGGCCTCAAGGCCGAGGTGCCGTCCTGATCAGGCGACCGACGCTCGAGAGGTGCGTGGAGCGCGGCAGCTTCGGGCTGGCCATGAACCTCTCGATCGTGTGCAGGAGCTTGCCCCACACGTAGGCCCGCGAGTACCTGGACTCGTAGCGGGCGGCGTCCCCGATCACGAGCTCGTGCCTGCGGTGGCCCCTCAGCCCCCGCCGGAGCCGGCTGCCGTCGAAGTACAGCGCGAGCACTTCGAAGGCGCCCGTCCGCGGCTCCCACTTCAGGGCGAGGGACCGCCTGTTGCGCTGCGACGGCCTGGTGTCCTTCACCTTGGTCGGGTTGCCTTCGGCATCGAAGTACGAAGGGCTCTTGTGGGCAGGGAAGATGCAGTTGCCAAGGCCGTACATTATCGGTTTCCCCTGGTACGTCTCGTAGGACTGGATGCAGTGCGAGTGATGCCCTACTACCGCGTCGGCTCCGGCGTCGACGAACGACCGCGCCAGCTCGACGCAGCGGTAGGCGGGCAGGTGGACTTGCTCGTCGCCCCAGTGGATCGTGACGACGACGCGGTCGGCTCCTGCGGACCGCGCGGTGGCGATGTCGCTTGTCACGCGGTCGTGACCGAGAGGCGCCGCGCCGGGGTGACCGTCTGCCGCGAACACCGGGGTGCAGCTGGCGTCGGCGTAAGCCAGGACCGCGACCCTGAGGCCGTCGTCCTCGAGCCAGGCGGGGTTGAGCCAGGAGTCGGCTTCGTCGCCTACCCCGCAGTGAGGGATGCCGAGCTCGTGCAGGGCGGCGAGGGTGTCCTTCACGCCCTCGGCCCTGAAGTCCATGACGTGGTTGTTGGCGAGCGTGGCCACGACGTCGCGACCGGCGAACGTGGTGGAGAGCGCCTTCTTGTCGCCCCTGAGGTTGATCTTGGCTGGGTAGCCGACTCGCTGATCTGTCAACGGGGCCTCGAGGTTGAGCACCAGAGTGCCAGGCAGTTCGACCTGCAGCTCGACGGGGGCCTTCGGGAACACGTCGCCGAGGAAGGTGATCACGGCTGCACCGCCGCTCGAGCCGGGCGGCTGCCTGTGCCAGGCCGCAGGCTCCTGGCGATCCCACGAAGCACGTACGGCATGTTGCCTGGGTCGACGACGACGCCGGCCAGCGTCCACGGGAGGTTCCTGAGCACCTGGGTCAGGTCCTTTGCTGCGACCCCGTACAGCAGGGTCCGCGAGGCCGTGCGGTGCCGGAGCCTCGGGCTCTTGGCCACGAGGTGGGCGAACTTGCTGGCGAACATCTTCGCGGCGACGAGCTTCTTCGTCTTGTCCCCGCTGATGCGACCCCCGTGTGCCGAGCGCACGCGGACCAGCACGTCGGGCACGAAGTCGAAGTGGGCGCGCTGCGCCAGGCGCACGAACAGCTCCATGTCCTGCATGGCAGGGAACGCGGGGTCGAGGCCGCCGACCGCGTCCAAGTGGTCCTTACGGGCGACGACGACGGACATGCCGCCGATCACGTTGCTGTACAGGACAGCTTCGAGTGAGTCGCCCCGCACGGTGGGCCTGGTCACCTTGAGCACCGCGCCTGTCTCATCGTCGAAGTGCTCGGCCGCGCTGTAGACGAGGCCGACGTCGCCGGCGCCCGCCTCGATGAGCGCCCTGACGGCCGCCAGCTTGTTGGACAGCCAGACGTCGTCGTCGTCGAGGAACGCGACCCAGCGGCCACGTGCGCGCGCCACGCCTGCGTTGCGCGCCCCGGAGCCGCCCTTGACCCCGTCGTTGATCAGGTACTGGACGCCAGCGAAGCCCTCGACGACGGCGCGTGTCGCGGCGTCACCTGCGTCGTCGACGACGATCACCTGCGAGCCGCCGAGCGTCTGCGCCATCACGCTCTCGAGCGCCGGCGCCAGCGTGTCAGGGCGCCTGTGGGTGGGTATCACTACGGTGAAGTACGGGTCGTCCATGGTCGCCTCGGCCAGACCCCCCTCGACTCGCGCCGACCGAACGCGCGAGCGACCCCGCCAGTAGCCAAGTGTAGGCGCGGGCCACTCAGCGTTGCGGATGCGGCGTCACAGATGAAGAGGAGGGGTGAGATGGTTCACCCCTCCTCCAGACCAACGAGAGCTTGTCACGACCTGCCGTGCCGCGGACGAGCCGCCCGAGCGGCGTCAGGCCTCAGTCGCCGCCCATCACCGCCGACACGAGCATGCCTACCGGGAGGGTGGGGTAGCGCGGCTTGCTTGCGTCGCCTACCTTGTGAAGCACCTCTACGGTCATGTCATCGATCAGCCCGGTCGAGTCCCAAGGCGCCACGACGGCGTACGAGCTGCGCTCGTACTTGTAGTACGACATGCGCGCCCACGAGCCTTTGCTCTCGATCCCGCCCCTGTCCCGGCCGCGACCGATGTCACCGGAGAACCAGTCGCGCGAGCCGGTCGCGTTCTTGGGGTCGATGACCCACTGGGCGACCGTGCGCGCCATGGCGTCGAGCGCGTCCTCGTCCCACCACGCGAACCCCTCGAAGTACATCTCGACAGCGTCAGGGACGATGTAGCGGGCATAGGTCGTGGGCTCGAGGTAGCCCTCGCTGCCCCCTTCTGCCATCACCGAGTGCGCCCACACGAGCGCCTGGCCCCCGGAGGCGTCAACGAGCCGCGTCTCGCCCTCGAGCATGCGTGCCATGCGCTCGGCTTCCTTCAGGTACGCGCCGTCACCCGTCAGCTGCGCCATGTAGTAGTGCCACTTCATCCAGGAGTAGTAGGCGTGCGAGATCTGCCTGATGAAGATCGGGAAGCCCTTGGGCTCGTTCTCGCGTTCGCGCCACTTGGCCTCGAAGTCGTCTACCAGGTACTCGACCCAGAAGTCGGCGTGGCTACCGTAATCGGCGCCGCCCGGGCTCTTCAGCCCGCGGTTGACGTCTAGGGCGTACGCGACGCTCGCGACGAGAGCGTGCGTCTTCATGTCGTCCATCTTGTGGGTGTCCTTGCCGTACAGCGAGTCACCGTCGAAGCCGCGCCAGACCCAGTTGCGGAAGCCGTCCTTACCTTCGGACGAGGAGCCCTGCCTCACGTCGCGCCAAGAGTCGTGCAACTGGTCGCGCATGAGCTCGGCTATCGTGTCGACCTCGTCGAGGATCCGCAGGTCACCCGTGACCCTGAACGCGTGCAGCAGCGACTGGACGTACGTGTGGAGCTCGCGGGCGTACATGTAGAGGTCGTCGCTGCGGGCCGTCGCGTACATCTCGGAGCGCGACTTCTCGATGGCGTACCAGACGCGGCGGTGCCAGACCTGGGCATCTGCCGATAGGTTCGCGGGGTCGAAGTTCGGGTCGCCGAGGAGACCGAACGTGCCCGTGCCTGGCTTCGGCGCTCCGGGGTCGCCAGCCGGCGTCTCCGGCTGCTGGTCAGGATCGCCGGTTGGCTGCTCTCCTGGCGTCGTGCCTGGCGGCATCTCACCGAAGATGAGGAAGCGCTCGAGGTTCGTGGCCGTGAGGTCGCGACGGCTCGAGATCACGAGCGCGTCGAGGCTGGTCTCCGGCTCGGCGTGGCCGATGGAGGCGAAGTGCTCGCCTGCCTGCAGCGCGCCGATGGTCGCCGCGACCCAGACGTAGTCACCGTAGTGGAACAGGTCGACCCGCTCAACGTCCCCGTTGAACCCGAGGAACATGGCGCTCTGATCGTTGGCTGAGCCCTTCAGCCTGGCCCAGAGGACGTAGTCGCCCGGGGCCCCGACCTCGAACCTGAGGGCCAGGTCCTCGGCGCCCTCGGCGGCGGGGGTGACGTTGGACGTCGACACGACGACCTTGCCGCCGGACGCAGCCGGCTCGTCCCTGACGGTGAAGACCGAGTCCTCGACTACCGCGTCCTCGGCCTCGATCGCGATCATCTGACCCTGCACGCGCGCAGTGGACGTGCCCGGTGTCGAACAGGCGCTGATGACCAGCGCGATGATGGCTAGGAGCCCTACCTGGTACTGCAGACGCGGCCGAGACCGCGCGTTGCCCGAGCGCAGGATGCGCGTACGGGTTTCCAACATCAACATGCCCCTCTCTCGTTCCGGCGCGACGAGCGCCGCTTAAGTCACCTTGAGAGGGGCCCTAAAGGAAGTGCGCCGCTCTCTTCAGCCGGTTGCGCCACTGACTCCGCTCGTCCCAGGCGCCCAGATTGCGGGACGGGCTTCAACGTCTCTGAGGAGAACTGCGCCTCCCCTTGGTATGTGCCGGCGATCTTAAGTCCGGTCCGTCATCGCCCCCAGTAAGAAAGTCCACCGACGAGGCTCGGGGTTGGCCGATGTGGTATAGGCCACGCGGCCGGACCGGTTGTTGGTTTCCTCTCCCCTCGGCTCACCGGAGACGGTGCGCCCAGGTAGAACTATCCGGTGGCGGCGGCCCGAACCGGGTCCCGCCACACCTGGTGAAACCTATCACTAGTAATGTGAGAATCCTGTACACCAGATGTGAAGTCCGTGTGACCTAGGTCGGATGACCCAAGTTGCCCCAGGCTGGTTCTCGTGGGTGATGGAGGTTCTAGATCGCGGGTAGGTCAGGCGACGACGCCGTGATGCCGAAGCACCTTGCGCACCCGCTCGTTCGCCAGGTAGGGGACGGCGACCTGCTGGGTGAGGTTGGGCGAGTGGTTGCCCTCGACGATCACGATGCCGCTGTCCGTGATGGCGACGTCCCAGCCGACGTAGAGCAGGAACGGCAAGCGCCTGACGAGGTCAAGCACCAACGCCTTGACGTCGGGCCACGCGGTCAGGGTCAGGCCGGCGATCTGCTCGTTCGTCTCGACGTGCCTGTCCCACTTCCAGGCACGGCCAGGCTCCTCCATCGACCAGGAGGCGCCGGCCGCCGACAGCGTGCCAGTCTCGATGTCGACCAGTGCGCGGATGCCCCCGCGGGAGATGTTGTCTGTGGGCGCCGACCGGCTCGTGCCGAACCGGTGCAGCGCCGAGACCACGAAGGGCTCTTCGTTCTCGGGGTCGACCATCGTGATGACGCGCACGGTGTTGAGAGCCCCTGGGAACACGCGGCCGCTCTGGCCCCCCTGGTTGATGAGCTCACAGACCATCACGCTCGTCGCGGCGTGCAGCGCCTTCACGGCGTCGGCGTCCGTGCACGGGCGTCCGTCTAGGGACAGGTCGCCGCCGACGCTCTCCAGCCTGTGGACATCGCGACCCTCGCTGGCGTCGACGGGCTTGAGTATCACGGGGACGCCGCCTGCCCTGACCATGTCGACGAGCCCCTCCGCGCTGTCCGCCTGCCAGTCCGAGTCCAGGCACGTCACCGTGCCCTTCTCTACGACCGCGAAGATCTTGGGCACGCGCGCATGCCGGCCGACCACCTTCTCGAACAGCACCTTGTTCTTGAGGACGGACCGAGCGACTGGGCCGTCTATCGCAGCCATCGCCGCCGACTTGGCGTCGGGCACGAAGTCGGCCGGGGACCTGTTGTCCAGGTCGTAGAGCAGCCAGGTCGTCCCAGAGAAGCCTGCCCGCCAGGCCTTGACGCGTTGGGCGAACGTGACCGGCGCCGTCCGCTTTGGGCGGCGACCCGTCGCCACCATGCGCAGCTTGCTCGCCAGCTTGGCGTTCAAGCCGGTACCGAGCCCCCCTCTGTGCGACGCCATACGGTGACGTCGCGCGGCCGCTTGTTCTCGAGCGTGCTGGCAGCGTCCTGCGCCTTGTCGCTAGGCACCCTCACGGACACGACGGTCAGCCGGGGGCTGGCGGCGCCCTCTGGCACCGGGTCGAGGACCGGCAACGGGGCGTTGAAGATGTACCCGGCCAGGGCACCAGCCAGGCCGAGCAGCACCGCGCCGATCACCGCGGCCCAGAAGGGTCCGACGGCCGTGGCGGCCTCCTTGCCCATGATGCTGAGGGCGCCGGAGCCCATGAGCAGCCCGAAGAAGCCGCCGCCGAGGAAACCGGCTGTGAAGCCCATGGCTGCCCCGACCTCGGACGGGACGATGCCGCGCTCCGTGTGGTTGGGGGAGGCGAGCCGCCTGGCGCGCATCACCTCGTCCGAGTCGCCAGAGAACACCAGCACGTCCGCCTGCGGGAAGCCGGCTTCGACGAGCGCGGAGGCCGCGTCCTCTGCGGCCGAAGGATGCTCGAAGTTGGCGGTGACGTTGCTCTCCATGGCGCTTACCTCCACGTTCCTGTGCTGCTATGAGCAGTCAGATGATAGCGCGCACCGTGCGATTATGAACCTCGTGGACGCGCCCGGGGAGGCGAAACCTCATAGCGCCCCGGCCGCGGCGTCGTCGCGGCGAGGGGCCCTCACGCTCATGGGCGGCACGCTGGCCAGCCGTGTGACCGGTCTGATCCGCAACTCGCTGCTTGCCCAGTTCTTCCCGACAGCCGTCGTTGACGCCTTCGTCACCGCGTTCAAGGTCCCGAACCTGTTCAGGGAGCTGTTGGCTGAGGGGGCCCTCGTCTCCTCCTTCATCCCCGTCTACAAACGGCTCGAGCCAGCCGAGGCCAGGCGCCTGACGGGCGCCGTGCTGTCGCTACTGTTCATCCTCAACGGCCTCCTGATGTTGGCGGCCTACCTCCTGGCGCCGCTGCTTGCCAGGCTGCTCATAGCCGACGCCGGCCACGTCGACCAGGAGCTGACGACCCGGCTCATCCGCATCGTGTTCCCGTTCCTGCCTGCCATCTCGCTCTCGGCGCTGGCGATGGGGTTGCTCAACGCCGAGGAGCGCTTCGCGGCGCCGGCCTGGGCGCCCGTCGCCCTCAACGTCGTCACGGCCGCGCTGATGGTCGCGTTCCCCGGCCAGGCCGTGATGCTGGCCGTCGCGCACGTGCTCGGTGGGGTAGCGCAGCTCGTCGTGCAGCTACCGGCGTTGGCGCGCGCCGGACTGATGCCGCGCCCGCGGCTGCCCTGGCACTCGGCGTTGGCGGGGGTGGCCCTGCTCATGGTGCCGTTCGCGGTCACCACCAGCGGCCGCCAGGTCGTCAACGTGGTCGCCTCGAACGTCGTCACCGGCATCGACGCCGGAGCCCAGGGCGCCTTCTACCTGGCAGACCTGTACCTCAGTCTCGGCCTCGGTCTGTTCGGCATCTCGCCCGCGCTCGCCTACTACTCGCGCCTGTCTGCGCACGCCGGTCGTGACGAGGAGAGGTTCGGGCCCACGCTCACGGAAGGGGTCAGGCTCATCACCTTCCTGGCCGTGCCAGCCGGTGTTGGTGTCTTCGTGTTCGCGCCGCAGCTCGTCGACGTCCTGTACAACTGGCGCTCGCTGTTCGGCGCGCCGTTGGCTGTGGAGCTCAGCGCCTACACGACGCAGGCGACCGCGCCCCTGGGCCTCGCCGTCTTCCCGCTAGCGGCGCACGCGCTGCTGGTGCGCACCTTCTACGTGAGGAGCCGGGTCGGGCCGCCCATCGGCATCGCGCTCACCGGCCTGACGCTGCAGGGTGTCCTGTACTGGGTCCTGGCTGGCCCGTTCGGGATCACCGGCGTGGCGGCTGCCGTGGCGGTGGCGGCATGGGTGCAGGTGGTCCTGGCGGCCGTGTTCGTGGCGCGGCGGGAGAGCTTCTCGCTCGTCTCGTTCGCTCGTCACTCGGCCGCGGCGTGGCTGGCCGCCGCGGTGGCCGGCGCCGTCGGGTACCTGCTCGTGCGGCTCGTCGGAGCTACGGCGACCTGGACGGCCAGCCTGTTAGAGCTCCTGGTCGGGGGCGTGGCGTTCGCCGCCGCCTACGTGGTCGTCGCGGCGCTGCTCGGCCTGCCAGAGGTGCGAGGCGCGTGGCGCCGCTTGCGGCAGCGCTAGAGGCGTTTGAAGATCAGGCAGGCGTTCTGGCCGCCGAACGCGAAGTTCGTCGACATCGCGACGTCGACCTGCTGCTCCCTGGCCTCGTTGGGCACGTAGTCGAGGTCGAGCTCTGGGTCCGGGTCGTGGTAGTTGCGGGTCGGCGGTAGCACGCCGGAGTCGAGCGCTTGCACGGTGGCTATGGTCTCGATGCCGCCCGCCGCCCCCAGCGTGTGCCCTGTCATCGACTTGGTGCTGCTGACCGGGGGCACCGAGCCGTGCTCCTCCCAGACCGTCTTGAAGGCGAGGGTCTCGTTGAGGTCGTTGGCCGGCGTGCTGGTGCCGTGGGCGTTTATGTAGCCGACGTCGCCTGGCTGGAGCCCGGCGTCGCGCAGCGCCCAGCGGATCGCGCGGGCTGCGCCCCTGCCGCCCGGAGCCGGCGCTGTGATGTGGTGCGCGTCTGCGCTGGTGGCGTAGCCGACGACCTCGGCGTAGATGCGCGCGCCGCGGGCGACGGCCCGCTCGTACTCCTCGAGCACGACGATGCCAGCGCCCTCGCCGGCCACGAAGCCGTCGCGCGATGCCGTGAACGGCCGGCTGGCCGTCTCGGGCGAGTCGTTTCGGGTCGAGAGCGCCTTCATGACGGCGAAGCCGCCGATGCCCATCGGGGTCACGCAGGCCTCGGTGCCGCCGGCGAACATGACGTCGGCGTCGCCGCGTTGGATCATCCGGAACGCGTCGCCGACGTTGCCAGACCCGGTGGCGCAGGCAGTCACGACGCTCGAGCTGGGGCCAGTCAGGCCGTAGCGCATGGCGACGTGGCCGCTCGCCATGTTGGCGATGAGCATGGGGATGAAGAACGGGCTCATGCGCATCGCGCCACGCTCGTGGACGATGTCGGACTGGGCCTCCCAGGTCTCGAGGCCGCCGATCCCGGAGCCGATACAGGTGCCGGCGTGTTCTCCGGCTACGTCGTCCTCCGACAGGCCTGAGTCTTCGAGCGCGAGCGCCGCGCCGATGAGCGCGAGCTGCACGAACCGGTCGAGGCGCCTGGCCTCGCGCCTCTCGATGTAGGCGTTGACGTCGACGTCGACCTCGCCGGCGATCTGCACCGACAGGTCGGAGGCGTCGAACCTCGTGATGCGGCGGATGCCGTTCCTGGCCTCGTGCTGGGCGGCCAGGAACTCTGCGGCCCCGTTCCCGATGGGCGTCACGGGTCCTAGGCCCGTCACCACGACACGTCTCATAGCGAAGCCAAGGGTACTAGACGGCGCAGCCGAGGGCTGTGCCTAGGGGTCGGGTACCGCTTACTGCTTGTCGGCGATGAACTTGACCGCGTCGCCGACGGTGCGGATGCCCTCGGCCTCTTCGTCGGAGATCTCGACGCCGAACTCGTCCTCGAGACCCATGATCAGCTCGACCACGTCCAGGGAGTCGGCGCCCAGGTCCTCCTGGAAGCGCGATTCGGTCGTGACCTCGCCGGAGTCAGCGTCCAGCTTGTCGGCGATGATGTCCTTGACCTTCTCGAGTATCTCTTGTTCGTCCACTTTTGCTTTCCTCCTGAGCCATCCTAGTCGCGCTGCTGTCTGGGGGGCCGGTGCCCTGGCGGACTTCCTCCTAGGCTGCCACCCTATGAAGCTAGTTGGTGGCGGCCGCGAGCGCGTCGGGCCTATTCGAAGGCCCCCGAATCATTACGGCATCACCATGCCACCGTCAACCGCCAGGGTCTGGCCGTTGACGTAGCCGGCGGCGGTGCTCGCCAGGAACGCGACGGCGTTCGCGACGTCGCGCGGGGTACCGAAGCGGCCGGCCGGTATCTCCTGCAGGTAGCGCTCGCTCACCTCGGTCGGCAGCGCGTCGGTCATGTCCGACTCGATGAAGCCGGGCGCGACCGCGTTGACTGTCACGCCGCGACCGCCGTACTCGCGAGCCAGCGCCTTGGTCAGGCCGATGAGCCCGGCCTTGGCTGCGACGTAGTTCGCCTGGCCCGGGTTGCCCCGCAGCGCCACGACCGAGCTGATGTTCACGATGCGCCCGGCGTCCACTTTGAGCAGGTGGCGCAGCGCGGTGCGAGCCAGGTAGAAGGCCGCGGACAGGTCGGTGTCTATGACGCTGCGCCAGTCCTCGTCCTTCATGCGCAGCACGAGGCCGTCGCGCGTGATGCCGGCGTTGTTGACGAGCACGTCGAGCCCGCCGAAGCGCCCTACCACCGACTTGATGAGCTCCTGGCACGCCGCGCTGTCCGCGACGTCGGCCTGGAACGCGGTGGCCTCTCCGCCTGCCGCCGTTATCTCGGCGACGAGCTCCTCTGCCGGACCCGCCGATGCGGCGTAGTGGACCGCCACCCCGTAACCGAGCTCGCCCAGGACCCTGGCCGTCTCGCGGCCTATGCCCCGGCTCGAGCCCGTCACCAACGCCGTCCGGCCGTCGCCTCTCAGAAGGCCGGCCGCCGGCGTGCCGGCCGCCTGTCCGTCTGGCGCCGCGCCCGGCGCTTGGCCGCCTGGCGCGCCTGCTCGTGCTCCTCCGTCGCCGCTGTCCATCAGGCTCCCAGCACCTCCCCCAGGCTCTCGGCGTCCGTTACGGCAGCCGTCACGACGCCGTCCAGGGTCCGCTTGATCATGTTGACGAGCACGTCGCCAGAGCCGAACTCGAGGAACGCCGCTTCGCCGTCCGTGGCGGCGTGCAGCCACCTGACCGTCTCGACCCACCGCACGCTACCCGTCACCTGCTCGGTGAGGAGCCGTGCGGCGTCCGCGGCGCCCCTCATGGGCTGCGCGGTCACGTTGTTGACCACCGGTAAGCTGGGTTCTCGGAAGGTCGTGGCTGCCAGGTCGCTAGCGAGGCGCTGGGCGGCGCCGGTCATGAGGCTGCAGTGGAACGGCGCCGAGACCTTGAGGGGGATGGCGCGTGCGCCCTCGTCCTTGAGTCGCGCGGCGGCCGCCTCGACGGCGGCTGCCTCGCCCGAGATGACCGTCTGGCCCGGGGCGTTGTAGTTCGCGACCTCGACCACGCCTAACTGAGCGACATCCCGGAGCGCCCGTTCTACGGTGGCCGCGTCCACCTTGAGGACGGCCGCCATGGCCCCGACGCCCTCCGGCACGGCCGCCTGCATGTACTCGCCACGCGCCCGCACGAGCCGCACCGCGTCCGCCAGGTCGAGCGCCCCGGCAGCCACCAGCGCCGTGTACTCACCTAGGCTGTGGCCGGCGGCGCACTCGGGCTCGGGCCCGCCCGCCTCCAGGTAGGCGGCGTAGGCGGCGGCTCCGGCGGCCACGAGCGCGGGCTGCTGGTTCGCCGTGAGCCTGAGGTCCTCGTCCGGACCTTCCCACATGAGCGTCAGTAGGCCGGGAAGGGCAGCGTTGGCGGTGTCAAGCGCGTGCTTGGCGGCGCGCGATGTCTCGTAGAGCTCGCGCGCCATCCCGACGCGCTGTGAGCCCTGCCCGGGGAAGACCGCGACGACGCGGCTGCTCTTGACGATCAGGCCGGCGTCGGGGCCCACGTGACCACCGAGGCCGCCCACGTGAGGCCGGCGCCGAACGAGACCAGGAGGAGGTTGTCGCCGGGGCTCACCTGGCCCTGGTCATGAGCATGCAGCATCGCCAGCGGGATGCTGGCGGTCGAGTTGTTGCCGTACTCGTCGACGGTCACGACGACCCGCTCGCGCTCGAGCCCGAGCCTCTCGCGTGCGGCGTCGATGATCCGCAGGTTGGCCTGGTGCGGCACGAAGAGGTTGATGTCCTCTGGCGTGAGGCCGGCCTTCTCGATCGCCTCGAACGTGGACGTCGTCATGACGCGAACCGCGAACTTGTAGACCTCGCGGCCGTTCATGTAGACGTGTTCGGAGAGCGGCACGCCACCAGGCAGGCACTTGCCGACAGCGCGGCGGTGCAGGTGCTCGCCGCCCGAACCATCGGCGCCCATGACCATCGAACGGATGCCGTACTCGTCTGGCACAGCCTCGACGATCGCGGCGCCAGCGCCGTCGCCGAAGAGGACGGCGGTCGAGCGGTCGTCCCAGTCGACGATCTTGGTGAGGGCCTCGCTGCCGATCGTCAGCACGCGGCGGCACTGACCGGTCTCGACCAGGCCCCTTGCCACCCCGACCGCGTATATCCAGCCCGGGCACGCCGCCAGCAGGTCGAACGCGCCCGCCGACAGCTTGAAACGGTCCTGCACGAGAGCGGCGGTCGCCGGGAACAGAGCGTCGGGCGTGTTGGTCGCGACGATGACCATGTCGACGCCAGCCAGGGCGTCGTCGCCGTGCCGCTCGATTATGTTCTCGACAGCCTTGAAGGCCAGGTCGCTGGTGAACTCGTCCTCGCTCGCCACGTGACGCCGCTTGATGCCTGTGCGCGACGTGATCCACTCGTCGGACGTGTCCATCATCCGCTCGAGGTCGTGGTTGGAGAGGACGTTCGGCGGGGCGTACGCGCCGAGGAGCGTGACACCTGCCCTCGTACCGCTACGCCTGTTCGCGCCGACGTGTTCTATGACGTTAGGCCTCCGCGAAGACCTGGCGGCCGTCGTAGTAGCCGCACTCGGGGCACACGACGTGGGGCGGCCGCGGTTCCTTGCACTGCGGGCACGCCACCAGGGTGGGCTCCTTCAACGCGTGGTGGGAGCGCCTGGCGTCACGGCTGGCGCGCGAGGTGCGCTTCTTGGGTACTGGGTGCTTGGCCATCTGCTTCTCTTCTCTCTCCTCGGCCCGTAGAGCGGGCCGCCGGTTAGCTTACGTGTTCTGGGCGCCTCGGGTCAGGAACTCGTGTACTTGCGCGACCTTACCGCCGGGCTCGACGGGCGCTTCCTTAGGCTCGGGTCTTCCTGTCGAGTTCCTTGAGCGCCTCGTCGAGGCCCTTGATCCTGACCGTGCCATCGACCCTGCCGTCGACCGTGCCGTTGGCCGGCTTGGACCCTTGGCCGGCGAGCTCGGGGTGCTCGTTGAGGTTCACGCCGTCCTCGCTCAGGCCGAGGCAGTCGTCTTTGCACAGGGCCGTGATGGGGACCTCGATGGCGAGGAGCTCGGTGAGCAGCGGCGCGAAGTCGACCTCCGGCTGCCCGAACACGAGCAGCTCCTCCTCGTCATCTCCCAGCTCCTCGAGCCTGAGTGGCTTGTCGGAAGGCCGGTAGACCATCGGGTAGACGAAGTCGGTCTCGAGATCGACGGGCACCTCGGTGAGGCAGCGCCGGCACTCGAGCAGCGCCGTGCCGCGCACCTCGCCGTCCACCACGAAGTCGTCGTCACCGCCGGTGTTGATGACCCGCAGCTCCCACTCGGCCGGGCCGTCCAGAGACAGGCCGTCCGCAACCAGGAGCTCTGGGCTCGGCTCGAGCAGGCCCTCCGCTTCCACCTCTGATTCGCTGCCGGGAGCGTGGTGAAGCAGGGAGGCTAGGTTGAGTATCGCGTCCCTGCGCGACTGCATCCCAGTAAAGTATAGGGTCGCCCCAAGTCAAGTCAAGGCGTCGTGATGCAGGCGACCCGGCCCGAGGCGGCCCGCCTGAGCGCGGTGTGTGGGCCGACTGAAGGCTTCCAGCTCGATAGTGGTACGTACGCCACTGAAGCACCTTCGTCCCGGTAGTAGCGTGGTCATGACGGACCAAGGACGACCGGGTCCGCGAGCGAGGGAAAGATGTTCAGCGTCATCATCCCGTTCCGTGGAGACATCAACCAGCTAGAGCAACTCCTTGACTCGCTTACGGCCCAGACGACCTCTCGAGAGCACGAGGTCATAGTCGCCGACAACTCGGATCCCGGCTCGCCCGTCACGGCGTTGGTCGAGGACCTTGTGGCCAGGTACGAGCGCGTCAGGGTGGTCGACGCCACGTCCAAGAGCGGCGCCGCCCACGCCCGGAACGTCGGAGCCGCGCGGGCCAGGGCAGACCGCTTCGCGTTCGTTGACGCCGACGACGTCGTCGACGCCGGCTGGCTCGAGGCCATGGCCGGCGCGCTGGAGCGCCACGATGTCGTCGCCTCGCGCTTCGACCTCGAGGTCATCAACCCGCCAGATCTGCTGGCCGGCCGAAAGCACCCGCAGAGCAGGGGCCTGATCCCGTTCAACGAGCCGCCGTTCCTCCCCCACGTCGGCGGTTGCGGCCTCGGCGTTCGGCGCGAGGTGTTCGATGAGGTCGGTGGTTTCAACGAGGAGTACCTCGTGCTCGAGGACACCGACTTCGCATGGCGTGTTCAGCTCGCCGGCCACTCGATCTGGTTCGAGCGCGACGCCCTCGTTCACGTCCGGCTCAGGCCGACGCTGCGGCGCTCGTTCGCCCAGTCGTTCCGGTACGGCGAGGCGCATGCCCGCCTGCACCGCGACTACCGGCTGCTCGGCCTAAAGCCGCTCGGCCCACGCCACAGCCTCCTGTCGCTGTTCAGCCTGCTCCGCTCCTCGTACAAGCTGTTGTCGCCTGAGCGTCGGTCGGTCTACATCCGTGCCCTCGGCAACCGCATCGGCCGGTGGGTAGGCTCGCTCCGCTACGGCGTCTGGGCTGGCTGAGACGTTGGCTCCACGTGAACCGGCCCGTGCCGGGCCCTTCGGCAGGGTCTACCGTCGCGCCAGGCGTGCGCTACTAACACCTACGTTCGGCGCGCTGACGTCGGTAAGGACCACATCAAAGGTGGTCGCCCTGACCTTCGACGACGGCCCGCACCCGGTCCACACGCCCAGGCTGCTCGAGCTGCTGGCCAAGCACGGGGCCAAGGCCACTCACTTCGTCGTCGGCGAGAGCGCAGAGCGTACTCCAGAGCTGCTGAGCGCCATGGCGGCGGCAGGCAACACCGTCGGCTCCCACACGTACTCCCATAGGTCCCTGGTCAGGCTGGAGCCCCCCGAGGTGGTCGACGAGGTCGCGTCTGGCCACGCCGCCCTCGGGGCCGTCGCCGCGCCCCTCTTCCGCCCGCCGTACGGCCACTACGACTTGAGTACCGCCAGCGCCGTCAGGCGCGCCGGGCTGCTGTGCGTCTCGTGGAGCGCGACGCTTGGCGACTGGCGCAAACGCACGACAGAGGAGCTCGCCGCCAGCTTCCGGAAGGCATCCAAGCCGGGGGCCATCATCCTCATGCACGAGGCGCTCCACACCGTCTCGCCGGAGGACGAGCCCGACCGCGAGCCGCTCTTCGAAGCGCTCGATCAGGTCCTCGAAGAGCTGTCAGGCACGTTCCGGTTCGTCACGGTCCCCGAGCTCATGGCGAGCGGCACTCCGGTGCGCTCCCTGATCGAGTGGCGCGG
The DNA here is from genome assembly GCA_964517055.1 of uncultured bacterium. Lineage (GTDB taxonomy): Bacteria > Deinococcota > Deinococci > Deinococcales > Trueperaceae > DASRWD01. The sequence continues at coordinate 35,291 of CAZFAQ010000013.1, forward strand.
CGAGGACGACTTCGTGGCCGCACAGGTGCGGCCAGATGAGCTACCTGTCGAACCGCTTACGACATCGGCCTGACAAGCAAGCGTTAGGCTCTAGGCCGCATGTTCGAGGTCATCCCGTGCGTCGA
>CAZFAQ010000013.1:35515-52123 GCA_964517055.1 uncultured bacterium
GTCGTGGTCGGCACGGCGGCCGTCAGGGAGCCAGCGTTGGTGCGGGAGCTGCTCGGCAGGTTCGGGCCGGAGCGGGTGGTCGTGTCGATAGACGCCCGTGGCGGCGACGTCGCGGTGAGCGGCTGGACCGAGGCGACGGGAGTGCGCGCGGCCGACCTGGCCGCCGCGATGCACGCCGCCGGGGTGAGGCTGATGATCTTCACCGACGTCGCGCGGGACGGAACGATGGCCGGCGTCGATCCCGGCCCGGTCGGCGCGGTGCGCGCCGCCTTCCCTGGGACGCTGTACGCCGGCGGTGGCGTGGGGTCGGACGCCGACCTGGAGCTCTACGAGAGCCTGGGTCTGCAGGGCGCGATCGTCGGGCGGGCGCTGTACGAAGGGAAGGTCGCGTATCCCCGAACTGCCTGAGGTCGAGACCGTGAGGCGCGAGCTCGAGCCGTGGCTGACGGGCCGCACCATCGCCAGCGTCGAGAGGCTGGCGCCTGCTGGTCCGAAGTACGTCGGCCTGGAGCGCGCGGCGGGGCAGCGGGTGCTGAGCGTCGGGCGGCGCGGCAAGTTCATCATCGCGCCCCTCTCGGGCGGAGACGAGCTGATCGTCCACCTGGGGATGACGGGCGGGGTGAGCGCCGAGGAGCCGCGGGGCTCGGCGGCGGGCCACGTGCGGGTGCGCCTGAGACTGGACGGCGACGACCCGTCGACCCTCTACTTCAGCGACGCCCGGCGCTTCGGCCGCTTCCTCTTGGTGAGGGCCGGCGACTACGAGTCCCTCCCGACGCTCGCCGCCCTCGGGCCGGAGCCGTTCGACGAGTCGCTGACGCCGGCCAGGTTCGCCGCGAACCTCGGCCGGTCGAGCGTGGCCATCAAGACCTACCTGCTGAGCCAGCGCCCGATCGCCGGGGTCGGCAACATCTACGCGGACGAGGCGCTGTGGCGCGCGCGCGTCCATCCTCAGGCGCCGGCCCGGGACGTGAGCAGGCGTAAGGCGGCCGAGCTCCTCGCCGCCATCAGGGACGTGCTGGCCGAGAGCATCGCGTCGAAGGGCACCACGCTGAGGGACTACAGGCGGGTGGACGGCGAGGCCGGGGAGTTCTTCGAGCGGCTGGCCGTTTACGGCAAGGGCGGCGAGAGCTGCCCACGCTGCGGCGGCGCGCTCGTCAAGTCGGTCGTGGGCCAGCGCGGCACGGTCCACTGCCCGCGCTGCCAACGGCGGCCGCGGAGGAGCCCTTCACCTGTGAAGCGAGCCGACGCCGACAGTGGAGGCAGGGCGTGAGAGCCGAGAGCCAGCCTGGCGGCGTCGAGTCGCGGCCGGCTGGCGGCGTCGTGTCGCGCCCGCTCCCCGTCCAGCTCCGCTTCTCGGACACCGACCGCCTCGGGCACGTCAACAACGCGCGCTTCGCGACGTTCGCCGAGCTCGGACGCCTGGCGTTCCTGCGAGAGCTGGGGACGAAGGTCGAGGGGCTGATCCTCGCCCACCTGTCCATAGACTTCCTGAGGCAGGTGCGCCTGGAGGACGAGTGCCACGTCGTGACGCGCGTCGTCAAGATCGGCAACACCAGCTTCGAGCTCGCGCAGACGTTCACGGCGAACGGCGAACCGGCCGCCGAGTTCAGGGCGGTCGTCGTCTGCTTCGACTACCAAGCACAGCGCCCGATACGCGTGCCAGACGCCCTTCGCCGCGCACTGACCGGAGGCGCCGGTGACGGTGCCAGCGAGTAAGATGGCGTGGTGCGGTCGGACTTGACGCGCCCTGACGAGCGCGCGGTCGTCGTCACGGGGGCTTCCAGCGGTATCGGTAACGCCATAGCCACCGAGCTGGCGGACCGAGGGTTCCTGGTCTTCGCCGGTGTGCGGACGGCCGAGGACGAGGCCGCCCTCGGCAAGCATGTCGTGAGCGGGGCTGGGCGGTTACGGCCGGTGCGCCTGGACGTCACGGACCACGCTCAGCTCTGCCAGGTCGCGAAGGCGGTCGAGGCCGAGGCCGGCACGCTGGCCGGCGTGGTCAGCAACGCTGGCATCGCGGTGGCGGCGCCGCTGGAGTTCGTGCCGCTGGATGACCTCAGGCAGCAGTTCGAGGTCAACGTCGTGGGGGCCGTCGCCACGATCCAGGCGTTCATGCCGCAGGTCAGGCGCTCACGCGCCCGCATCGTCATGGTCGGCGCCATCTCGGGCCTCGTGTCGTCGCGCCTGCTCGGGGCGTACGCGGCCTCGAAGTTCGCGCTGGAGGCCGTCTCGGACGCTCTGCGCCGCGAGCTGGCCGAGTGGCGCATCCCCGTCTCGCTCATCGAGCCCGGCCGCATCGCCACGCCCATCTGGTCGAAGTCGCTCGCCGACGCCAACGAGCGTATCGCCCGCATGCCACCAGAGGCGCTGCACTACTACCAGGACCTCATCGACGAGGTCCTGGGTGGCGCCAAGGAGGTCGAGAAGACGGGCACCCCTGCCTCAGCAGTCGCCAGGGCCGCGTACCGTGCCCTCACCGACCGCCGGCCACGCACCCGCTACTTCGTCGGGTCGGACGCGCACATCGTGAACGTCCTCAGGCGCGTGATGAGCGACCCGATGCTCGACAGGCTGATAAAGGTCACGCGGCGGTGAAAGCGGCGTGAAGCCGTCGCCTTCTGTCGCCGTGAAAGACGCAGGTCGACGGTGCTATCCTCCCGGACATCGACTGAAGGCACCGTCTGGTCGCGGAGAGCTCCAAGGTGGATACCAGACGAACCGAAGAGGTGATCTTGTTGCGTAGATTCCTGCTCCTTCTTACCTTCATCGTCGCGCCGCTCGTCGGGGCCACGGCCCTAGCTCAAGGCGGTTGGACGTGCCCGGAGGGCTTCGCCGGCCAGACGCTGTCCGTCTACAACTGGAGCACGTACATAGCAGAAGACACGATCGCGAACTTCGAGCAGCTATGCGACGTGCGGGTCGTGTACGACACCTACCCGACGGACGACGACATGCTGGTGCGCCTGCGCCAGGGCAACCCCGGCTTCGACGTGGTCGTGCCCTCCGACGTCGTCGCCACGCTGATGATCACCGAGGGGCTCTTGGCCGAGCTCGACCACGCCAACATCCCGAACCTCGCCAACGTCGACCCCACGTTCCTCGACCTCGAGTTCGACCCAGGGAACGCCTACACGGTCCCGTACCAGTGGGGCACGACCGGCATCGGCTACAACACCGAGCGTGTCGACGAGGTCACGAGCTGGCACGACCTCTTCGAGCATGACGGCCAGGTGGCATGGCTGGCAGACACCACGCAGATGCTGGGTGTCGCGCTGATCCTCACCGGACACGACCCCAACAGCTCTGACCCTGACGAGCTGAACGAGGCCAAGCAGTTCCTGATCGACAACGGTCAGAACGTCGTCTACATCGCCGGCGACGACGGGCAGGAGATGCTCGCTCGCGGCGAGGTCGACATGGTCATCGAGTACTCGGGCGACATCTTCCAGATCATGGACGAGTGCGAGTGCGACACCTACGCGTACGTGATCCCCGAGGAGGGCGCCAACTTCTGGGTCGACAGCCTCGCCATCCCGGCGGGCGCTCCCAACAAGGCTCTCGCCGAGGCGTTCATCGACTACGTGCTCGACCCGCAGGTCGGCGCCGACATCTCGAACTACACGGCGTACGGCACGCCCAACCAAGCGGCTCTCGAACAGGGGCTCATCGACGAGGAGCTCGCCGAAGACCCGGGCATATACCCGGGGCCTCAGACGCAGGAACGCCTGTTCTTCGCCGTCCAGGACGAGGAGCGTGAGGCGCTCCTCAACGAGGCCTGGGACGAGATCCGCATCTTCGTCGGGCGTTAGGGCTCCGGGGCTGGGCTTGACCGAAGGCGCCGCCACCTTGGCCCCCGCACCCGCCGCCATGGAGGGCGTCCCGGCGGTGAGGCTCGCCTCCCTGACCAAGGAGTTCGGCGAGAAGCGCTCAGGCGGCCGCGTGCTGGCCGTCGATGACATCGAGCTGGACATCAGGGAGGGCGAGTTCTTCGCCCTCCTCGGCCCGTCCGGCTGCGGCAAGACGACGACGCTGCGCATGATCGCCGGCTTCGAGCAGCCTGACGACGGCGAGGTGTTGCTGAGGGGCAGGGCCATGCGAGGCGTGCCGGCGTTCCACCGGCCCGTCAACACCGTCTTCCAGGACTTCGCTCTGTTCCCGCACATGACCGTCCTGCAGAACGTGATGTTCGGGCTGCGCATGGCGAAGGTCCCGGCCAAGGAGGCCAAGCGCAAGGCCGAGGAGGTGCTGGAGCTGGTGCGCCTGCCGCACGTTGCCGAGCGCCGACCCAGCGCGCTCTCGGGCGGGCAGAAGCAGCGGGTGGCCGTTGCCAGGGCCCTCGTGAACCGGCCGGCCGTGCTGCTCCTCGACGAGCCGCTCGGGGCGCTCGACCTGAAGCTACGCAAGGCCATGCAGTTCGAGCTCAAGACGTTGCAGCAGCAGGTCGGCATCACCTTCGTTTACGTCACGCACGACCAGGAGGAGGCCCTCACGATGGCCGACCGCATAGCGGTCATGAACGAGGGCAAGGTCCTGCAGGTGGGCAAGCCGGACGACATCTACGAGCGACCGACGAGCCGTTTCGTGGCCGACTTCATCGGCGAGACGAACTTCCTGGACGGCGAGCTGGTCAGCGTCGATGGCAGGTCAGGCGTCGTGAGGTTCCCGAACGGCACGTCGCTGCGGGGCATGGTGCGAGACGGTGAGTTGACGGGTGGAACCGTGGCGCTGGCCGTCAGGCCCGAGAAGCTGAGCGTCGAACCGACCGGGGTCTCTGGTAACCCGGGCTCAGCCGACGAGTCGCGGCTCTCAGGCGTCATCGCGGGCGCCCATTACCTGGGGACGGACGCCAGGTACGAGGTAGAGGTCGGGACCGGAAACCCTGTCGTGGCGCGCGTGCAGAACCAGCACCACGGCTACGAGGGGATGCTCAGGGTCGGCGACGAGGTGACGCTGTCGTGGCGCACCGAGCACGGCTCGATCTTGCGCTAGCTGGTCACGTAGACAGACGTCAGACCGGGACGCCACCGCGCGGGAAGCTCGCCAACACCATGACCGCCCCGGCAGCGACCTTGAGGACGCCATCGAACCCCCAGAGGGCCCGAACGGACAGGCCAGGGGTGCTTAGGCCGATCGCAGCGTTGACGATACAAGCCAGCCCCAGCAGCCCACAGATCGGTCCGTGCGAGAAGATGAGTACGAGGAAGTGGACGCCGACTATCAGGAGCATCCAGAGCCAGAACTCCCTGGTGCCGAACTGGAGCCTCTCGACCACTTGCGAGACCAGGAACCCTTCGAGCAGGAAGGCAGCGCCGAGGACGGCCCAGTGCCACCAGCTCGGGTGAGGCAGGCCGGCGAATATCCACTTGGTGATGCCGCCGACCGCCATGGCCACGACACCGAGCGCTGCTCCCGCGATCAGCGCCGGAACGAACCAACGGCGTCCACCCGAGGCGCCAACCAGGATGCCTAGGCCGACGGCCATCAGGAACAACCCACCTCCGCGCATGAGCGGGTAGGTGCTGGCCATCTCCTCGAAGGTGAACACCCCATACCCTTAGCAGCCTGGCTCATGAGATCTCGGTCAGCCTGCGGCCTATCATCGGTGGCAGCGTGAACGACTTGGTACTGAAGGTCTCCGGTGGCCCTTACGAGATGGGCCTCGCCCACGGCATGGCCGTAGCTGCTTCGGTGCGCGATTACGCAGCGGAGCGGCTGCAGCTCGCTCGCTCCGCCGTCTGGACCGGCCGAGAGGCCAGCGAGGCCGATGTAATGGCGCTCGCCGAGGCCTGCCTGGCGGTCCACGAGGAGCGCTACCCCGACCTGACCGAGGAGCTGCGCGGCATCGCTGAAGGTGCGGGCGTCAGCCCGGCCGCGCTCGTCGTCTCGGGCGGCTTCACCGACTTCGTGGACGCTGTCGCCGCCGGCGCCCTGACCGGACGCGCTGACACCGGTGGCCGGAGGCTCGCGACGGGCGACGAGGACGACTGCACGGCGTTCATCGTGCCCGGCGGCCGCATGGACGACGGCCGGCCCGCGCTGGCGCAGACGTGGGACATGCACGAGGGCTCGGCCGAGCACCTCCTGCTGCTCGACGGCCGCCCTGATGGCGCGCCCGCCTTCATCGTCATGACTACGGCCGGCTGCGTCGGCATGATCGGCATGAACGAGGCAGGCGTGTGCGTGGGCATCAACAACCTCACCGCTTCGGGCGGGCGGGTGGGCGTCACCTGGCCGTTCGTCGTGAGAGCGATGCTGAGGCAGGAGACGGCGCAGGCGGCGCTCGACGTGCTGCACGCCGCGCCGCTGGCAGGCGGTCACAACTACCTGGTCGTGGACGCAGAGGGGGCCGGCGCGAACGTCGAGGCCATGCCAGACGCCAGCGCGCTCACGCCTCTGGAGCAGGACGTCATCGTCCACACCAACCACTGCCTTCACGAGGAGACCAAGCGCGTGGAGCGGCCTCGCGAGGCGATGTCACAGGCCGAGTCGGCGCGGCGCCTCTCACGCGCCAGAGAACTCCTCGGTCGCGGCGTCATGGACGTCGCCGCCCTCCAGGCCGTGACGGCCGATCCCGAGGCTGTCTGCAGGGTCGGCGAGCCGCCGAGCCTCGTCGGCACCTGCGGCGCCGTCGTCATGCGGCCACACACGCTCGAGCTCTTCGCTGTGGCCGGCAGGCCGAGCGAGAGGCCGTACGTGAGGTACCCGCTGGCGCCGGTGCATACGTGAGCGCAGCGGCCGCGTCCGCGTCCTGGCCCCACGTCCGCGTAGAGTCGGCACGACCCGAGCACGCCCGCGCGCTCGCCCGCTTGCAGGAGATCGTCTTCCCGTACCTGTCGGACGATGAGCGCATGAAGGAGGAGCACTTCCGCGCTCACCAGCGGGTGTTCCCGGAGGGTGAGTTCGTCGCCCTGACCGACAGGTCCCCTGACGGCACGCCGCTCCCCGAGGAGGTCGTCATCGGCCTCGGCTCCGGGTTCAGGACCCGTTTCGACCTCTCCCGTCCCGACCACTCGTTCCTTGAGGCCATCGCCGGCGGCACGTACGCGAACCACGACCCTGAAGGCGACTGGTACTACGGAGCTGACATGAGCGTCCACCCCGACTACCGGAGCAAGGGGATCGGCTCGGCGCTGTACAGGGCGCGGCAGGACCTGTGCAGGCGGCTGGGCCTGCGCGGCATCGTCGCCGGCGGGGCACTGCCCGGCTACGCGGACCACCGTGGCGAGCTGACCGTAGCCGACTACGTCGCGAAGGTGGCTGCCGGCGAGCTACGTGACCCGACCCTCTCGTTCCAGCTCGCCAACGGGTTCGAGGCGCTCGGCGTCATCGAGGGTTACATGACCGACCCCGTGACGGGCGACGCGGCCAGCCTAATCGTCTGGTTCAACCCGGACCTGGCGCGGGGCTGAGCGTGAACGGCCACGACCGAACGGTCGTGCACGGGCGTGGGCGGGTACTGGTGGTCGGCAGCCTGAACGCTGACCTGGTCGTGAACGTCGAGCGTCACCCGCGTCCGGGAGAGACGGTGTTGGGGCTGGGTCACGCCCTCCATGCAGGCGGCAAGGGCGCCAACCAGGCTGTGGCCGCAGCTCGACTTGGCGCGGCCGTGAAGATGGTCGGACGCGTCGGGGACGACGACAACGGTCGACTCCTGCTCGCCTCGCTGGCACAAGCCGGGGTCGATGCGACCGGGGTGAAGGTGGGCGCGGCGCAGACAGGTGTCGCGTTCATACAGGTCGACGCCGCCGGTCAGAACACGATCGTCGTATCGGCCGGGGCCAACGCCGAGCTATCGGTGAGCGACTTAGAGGACGCGGCGTCGCCGGCCGAGGTCGTGGTCCTGCAGCTCGAGGTGCCACTTGCCACGGTCTTGGCCGCCGCCGCCGAGGCACATGCGGCCGGCGCCCAGGTCATCCTGAACCTCGCGCCGCCCCAGCCGCTGTCGGCGCAAGAGCTGAGCGACGTGACACACCTGCTGGTCAACGAGCACGAGGCTGCCGTCCTGCTCGAAGCTGACGCTTCCACCGTCAAGCGGGAGCCTGACGGTGCTGCCCGTCGCCTCACCCGGCTCGCGCCCAACGTCGTCGTCACGCTAGGCGAGATGGGCGCGGCCTGGGCGACGCGAGACGGCCGCAGTGGCCGTCAGCCCGCTTTCCCGGTCACGGTGGTCGACACGACGGCCGCCGGGGACGCGTTCGTCGGCGCGCTCGCAGCTCGCCTGTCTGCCGGCGAGCTTGACCTGTCCGCCGCTACCCGGTTCGCGTGCGCGGCCGGCTCGCTCGCCACGGCCCGGGACGGCGCCCAGCCGTCGTTGCCGCGCCTGGCAGACGTGATGGCCCTACTGGGCTAGCCAGCGGCTCCGCCAGCCTGCGCGCGGTCGCCCACCGGGTCCATGCCAAGGGCCAGTCGCCCTGTGAAGAGCCTCTGCCTCGCCTCGGGCAACGGGTGCAGGCCGGCGCCGAACGAGTCGCGCAGCAGCCTCTCCAGTCCCGCGCCGCCGCGGTAGAAGGCTCGGCCGCCCGCAACCGCGAACGCCGCTTCCACCGTGTCCCGGACCGCTCGAGCGCACAGCGTCTTGTTCCGCAGGGCCGTGTCCGCACGGCCAACGTCCGGCTCGAAGTCGAACTCGTTCGCGTTGGCTACGAGAGCGTCCAGCGCGGTGGTCGCGGACGTACGTGCCAGCGCCACGCCTCCGAGCTCGGACGCCAACAGGTCGCTCCCGCCACGTCGGCGCGCCGCATCGACGGCGATATCCTCGGCCTCCAACGCCACGCCGACGTACGCCGCCATGATGAGCGGGAGTGCGACGGTTAGGATCACGGCCCACGCGGGGTGCCACTCGCCGGCCGGCCGCCTGAGTCCTATGGCAGCCTCGGGAACGAACGCCCCTTCGAACAGGATGCTGTGAGATCCGGTGCCGCGCATGCCAAGGCTACGCCAGTCCTCGTCGATGCGCACGCCGTTGGTGGTGAGCGGCAGCGAGAAGTGGAGGACCTCGGCGCCCAGGCGGCCGGACGTGAGGACCAGGTCTCCCGACTGGCAGCCGCTGGAGAAGCCCTTGCGCGCGGTGAACTCGTAGCCCCCGTCCACCGGGACGAGCTCGCCACTGGAGGAGAGCCAGTCGGTAGCGCCGGTGCTGACGAGCGCCAGGTCCTCGGAGGCGACCCGCCTCAGCAGCGCCTCGCCTGGCCTGCCCCTTCGCGCGTTCCAGACGCTCGCGGCCACGAGGTGCTGGTGCATGGAGGCGACCAACGCCGTCGCCGGGCACGCCCTGGCCAGCGTGCTCAGGGCGCGGACCATCTCCCCGTGGCCGAACCCGCCGCCTCCGAGCTCCGCCGGGACCATGGCGGAGTAGAAGCCTGCATGTTTCAGGTCCTCGATGTTCCTCGCGACGAACGTGTCCTCCGCGTCGTGGGCCGCTGCTCTCTCGGCGAACGTCGGCAGCAGTCCATCGAGTGCCGCGCGCCTGTCATGCGTCGTTGCTGTCATGCGCACCTCCTCGCGGTGGATGCTAGAGAAGCCTCGACCCGGTGCCTAGTGCACGTGCTGAACCGGCCAGGCAAGAGCGCGGTTCACTTCCTGTACTGGAAGCGCGAAAGACCGAGCGTCTAGGGTTCCCCATGAGCAAGTACGGTCAGTTCTGTCCGGTAGCGAGGGCGCTCGAGGTCATAGGGGACCGCTGGACGCTTCTCATCGTCAGGGACCTACTGCACGAAGTGAGCCACTTCAACGACCTCGCGAGGGGGCTGCCAAAGCTCTCGAGAGGGCTCCTGAGCAAGCGCCTGAAGAAGCTCCAGCACCACGGGATCGTCGAGGTCGACTGTTCGCCGTCCGGCGGGTACCGGCTGACGCGCGCTGGCGAGGAGCTTCGTCCACTGGTCACCGAACTGTTGCGATGGGGCACCAGGTGGACGCTGGACGAGCCGACCGATGTGGAGCTCGACCCGGTCCTGCTCATGTGGTGGATGCAGAGGCGCGTGCGCGTCGAGATGTTGCCGCCGGCGCGTCAGGTCGTCCAGTTCGACTTCGACGAGGAGCCGACGCGCAGCTTCTGGCTAGTCTTGGATCCCGCCGACGTGAGCGTCTGTTTCACGCCGCCGCCGTTCGACGTCGACATCTGGGTGGAGGGTTCGATGAGCGCCCTCTACGAGGTGTGGCTCGGCGTGCTGCCCATGGACGCGGCCGTCGATGACGGGCGTATCCGCTTCAGGGCGCTCCCCTGGCAGGAGAGAGACTTCGCGGGTTGGTTCGCGCTCAGCCCGGGTGCCTCGGTCGTGGCCGAGGAGATGGCAGCTACCCGGGCCCGGCTCGCGCTCGCTCGTTGATCCCGTCCGCCCGGTGGTCGCGAACCACGCCGACCTGACGGGCAGACCTGCGTGATCAGTCGAGGGTCGCGCGTGCCAGCGTCGTGCTCGCGTCGCCTGCTACCAGACGTAGTTCGACGACGTCGAAGCCGGTGACGTCGAACTGGAGCATGTTCGCGTGGCCGCGCGCGAGCTCCGTAGCGCCCGACGGACCGCGACCCACAACGACGTACGTCTGGCCGCGGCCTGCTGGGTTGGGCTGCAGGACGAGCGCCCTGCCGTCTGGTAGGACGCAGAGGACACCGAGCCTGGTGTCGCCACCCTCGCCCGTCGGCTGCAGCGCGGTCAGCGTCATGTCTGGGTTGCCCATCCAGTAGGCGAGGATCCGCTGGTCATCGCGCAGGCTCGCGGCCTCCGAGGCCTGCCTCACACCCCACACGCCCACCCCAGACACGACAAGCACGACCGCCGCGGCCGCTGCCCAGGCGTAGGCGGGCCAGTGTGGACGTGCAGGCTTGCCGTTCCCCTGCGCGAAGCTGGTCGGCCGGCGCCCGGCCCGGCCGGGGACCGGAACCTCGGTCGCGACGGCCGCACGGGGCCCGTCCGTGTCGCCGACTGGCAACGCGGCGCGCAACCGGTCCCAGCCGTCAGCGGGTAGCTCGGCCGGCTCAAGCGAAGCCGCCAGCACCTCGGTCGCGACCGCGGCGTCCCGACCCTCGAGCCATGGCTCGTCGGCACCGGACCGCTCGTGGTTGTGTTCTGCGTCGTTCAACTTCTCTCCGTCTCCAGGGCCGCGCGCATCTTCGCGAGCGCGCGCCTGACCCGGCTCTTCACCGTACCCAAAGGCAGCTCGTGCCTCTCTGCCAGCTCCGAGTGCGACCAACCGCCGTAGAACGACTCCTCGACGAGGAGGCGCTCGTCGTCCTCGAGCGCGGCGAGCGCTCGCTTGGCCATGAGCGCCGGCACCGGGTCCGGCTCGACGCTCAGCGCCAGCTGGTAGGCGGGCAGGTGCTCTTCCATCTCGGCGTTGACGGGCCTGGCGTTGCGGGCGCGCAGGCGCGACAGGCATAGGTTCCGAGCGACCGCGTACAGGTACGTCCTGACCGAGGCGCGCTCGGGGTCGAACCGGGCGGCGTTGCGCCACAACCTGAGGAAGGTGTCGTGCAGCACTTCCTCGCCCTCCTCGCGGCTGCCTAGCATCCGCGTCGCGAGGGCGAGCACGATCCCGCCGTGACGCTCGTAAAGATCGCGCAGGGCGCCCTCGTCGCCGCGTGCCAGCGACGATGCGAGCGTGGCGTCGGTTGCCGTCGTCTCGCTCAAGGTCGCTTAAGGCACCTACCTCTACTACGCGGGAGAAGGGCGTTCGGATGCGCCCGGATGACGTCGATGGGCACGAGTATGCCACGGGGCGACCTGGCGGTTATCGTCCTGCCGATGGCCACCGAAGCGAAGCTCCCGGAGTTCGAACGCTACGTCGCCGTGCGCGAGCTAGGCGCCCCTACGTACTCGCCACGTGGCGACGTCTTCGCATACATCGCCAACACCACGGGCCTGCCAGGCGTGTGGCTACAGCCCGCGGAGGGTGGCTTCGCGCGCCAGCTCACGGTGCTCGGCGAGGACAGGGTGACCGGTATCAGGTGGTCACCGGACGGCGAACGCTTGGTGTTGTTGGTGGATCACCACGGCGACGAGATGCACCAGTTGCACGTCATGGACGTCGGCGGCTGGCCGCGGCAGCTCACAGCGTCGCCCCAGGTGCAGTACGACATCGGCGGCTGGTCGCCGGACGGGACGCGCGTCGCGATCACCGGCAACGACCGCGACCCGGCCGAGCAGGACGCGATGATCATCGACCTGGCCTCGGGATCGGTAGAGCGCCTCATGACAGGCGGGCAGTTCTACGCGGGCGAGTTCTCGCCGGACGGGCGTACGCTCCTCGTCACCGAGGCGATCAGCAACACCGACCTCAGGCTGTGGGTCGTCGACCTTCAGACCGGCGAGAAGCGGTGTCTTCTGGGCGAAGACGGCGTCGAGGCCAAGCGGGACGCCCACGGCTGGGACGGTCAGGGCCGAGGCGTGTACGCGGTGACCGACGTAGGGCACGAGTACACGTACCTGGTCCATGTGCCGCTGGACGGGTCTGGGCCGCGCACCGTTCTCAAGCTCGACGCGGACGTCGCGGGCGCCGAGCTCAACCATGCAGGCGACACGATGGTCGCCTTCGTGAACGACCGCGGCTCGTTCGGCGTGCGGGTGTACGAGGTCACGGCAGACGGCGAGCGCGAGACGCACGCGTTCGGGCTGGCGCTCGGCGCGCCGGGAGGGGCCTCAGTGCACCCGGACGGCACGACCATGCTCATGCAGTACTCGACGCCACGCGACGCCGGCAACCTCTACCTTGTCGACCTGGCGACGGGCGAGATGCGCGCGGTCGAGCAGAGCATGTTGGGCGGGCTGGACAGCACCGAGATGGTCGACCCGGAGCTCATCGACTACCCGAGCTTCGACAGAGATGTCCCGGCATGGCTCTACCGGCCTCGCGGCGATGGCCCCTTCCCGGTCGTCGTCTCGATCCATGGGGGGCCAGAGTCGCAGGAGCTCGCCAGGTACGCCTACCACGGCCTCTACCAGTACCTGCTGTCGCGCGGCATCGGCGTCCTGGCCCCGAACGTCCGCGGCTCGACGGGCTACGGCAAGACCTACCAGAAGCTCATCTACCGCGACTGGGGAGGCGGCGAGCTGAAGGACTTAGGGGCCGCGGCCGACTACTTAGGGGGGCTCGACTGGGTCGACGGTGAACGCCTGGCCGTGTTCGGCGGCTCGTTCGGTGGGTTCGCGACGCTCTCAGCGCTCACGCGCCTGCCAGACAGGTGGGCCGCGGGCGTAGACCTGGTCGGGCCCTCGAACCTCGTCACCTTCGTGAACAGCGTGCCGCCTTTCTGGCGTCAGCAGATGAGGGACTGGGTCGGGGACGCCGAGGACGACAGGGAGATGCTGGTAGAGCGATCGCCGATCACCTACGTCGACCAGCTACGCGCTCCCCTGCTCGTCATCCAGGGCGCCAACGACCCGCGGGTCGTCAAGGCCGAGAGCGACCAGATGGTGGAACGGCTCAGGGAGAGGGGCGTCGACGTCGAGTACTACGTCGACGAGGAGGCCGGGCACGGGCCGCCGGGGCGCGACGGTTGGGTCGCCTGGCTGCACATGACGGCCGAGTTCCTCGAGCGCCACCTGAAGGTCTGAGCATCGTCGTGGGCGCTAGACCGTCGGGTTAACGTCCGGTTCGGGCCCCTGATGCGGTCAGCTGCCTGTCAGGTCCTCGCGCTACGCCTCTGCAGTAGGAGCGAGGCCCCGACCAGCAGGATCGACACCGCGATCATCAGCGTCGAGATGGCGTTGATCTCGGGCGGGACGCGCTGCTTGAGCATGCCGTAGACGAACAGGGGCAGCGTCGTCGTGCCGACCCCGGCGTTGAAGAACGTGATCACGAAGTCGTCGAGCGAGAGCGTGAACGCTAGCAGCCCGCCGGCCAGGATGCCCGGCATGAGGATCGGGAAGGTCACGCGCCAGAACGCCTGGAAGCGGTTGGCGCCGAGGTCGCTTGCTGCCTCCTCGAGGGTCGGGTCCATGGTCGCCAGGCGTGCCCTCACGACGATCAGCACGTAGGAGATGTTGAAGGCGATGTGCGCGATGATGATCGTGCCGAAGCCAGGTACCAACCTCACGCCGAGCAGCCGCTGGACTGTCTCGAAGACCAGGTTGAAGAAGATAGCGAGCGACACGCCCTGCGTGATGTCGGGGATCACGACAGGCAGGTAGAAGAGCGCGCCCAGCGTCTTCCGGCCGGGGAAGCGGCCGCGCGACAGGGCCAAAGCCAGCATGGTGCCAAGGGCCGTGGCCACCAGCGTGGAGACGATGCCGACGAACAACGAGTTGCGTACCGCGCCGAGGAGCAGCTCGGTCTGGAAGCGTGCGGCCTCGGTGCCGGCGGTGATCGTGCCCTGGAGGATGTTCTCGTACCACCTGGTCGTGAAGCCGTTCCAGACCGACACCGACGCGCCGTCGTTGAACGAGAACGCGATGAGCACGACGATCGGCACCCAGAGCAAGAAGTAGACGACGAACGGGGAGGCCCACAGCAGGAAACGCCCGAGCCGCCTGACGAACATGTCGCGCCGCAAGCGCCCGACGTCGATGCCCGCCGGGTCTGGCCCCGAGCCGCTGGGCGCAGCCCTCACGCTCACGCGTCGTCCTCCTGGCCCCAGCGCGTGTAGATGAGCACGCCGACGAAGACGAGCGCGAGCAGGACCATGGACACCGCGCTGCCTAGCGGGATGTTGCCCCTGCCGCCGAACTGGCTCTGTATCAGGTTCCCGATCATCAGCCCGCGCGTGCCGCCCATCAGGTCGGGCGTGACGAACGCGCCGATGGCGGGGATGAACACGAGGATCGAGCCGGCGATGACGCCAGGCAGCGTGAGGGGCCAGATGACGCGCCAGAACGCGCGCAGGTCGTTAGCCCCGAGGTCGTTGGCCGCCTCGACGTAACGCATGTCGAGGCGCTCGACCGAGGCGTATATGGGCAGCACCATGAACGGCAGGTAGCCGTAAACCAGGCCGACCAGCACGGCGCCGGGCGTGAACAGCATCTGCAGCGGTTCGGCGATGACGCCTAGGGACTGGAGCAGCCCGTTGAGGAGGCCGTCGCGTTGCAGGATCGTGATGAGCGCGTACGTCCGGACGAGGAAGTTCGTCCAGAACGGCAGCATGACGAGGAAGAGCAACAGCAGCCTGACCCGAGGGTCTCGCCTCCGGCTGATGAAGAAGGCCAGCGGGTAGCCGAGGAGCAGGCACAGGAGCGTCGTGAGCAGGGCCACGTTGACGCTGCGCCAGATGACGGGCGCGAAGACGGTGAAGGTGCGCTCGTACTGGTCGAGAGTGGTGGGCGGTACGGGCGCGCCGCCCGTGCCGCGCGACATGAAGCTCGCCACCGCGATGGAGATGAGCGGGAGCAGGAAGAACGCGATCAGCCAGAACGTGGCAGGGCTCGCCAGGCCGAGCGCCCGCCCGGTGTCACCGCGCTGGCCGCCGCGTCGCCTGGCCATCAGAGGGCGCTCGCTCCGCTCCCCGGAAGTGGGTGCATCAGGGCGGAGTCTACCGTCTCGAGCCGGGAGATGACCCGCCGGACAGGGGTCCCCTAACGGTTGTGGCGGTACTTGTCAAGCCCTAGCGGGTTCGCGTCCCAGACGGCGTTCGTGTGAAGCAGCCGGCGTTCGCTTCTGGTCCGTCGTGCTACCATCCGGTGCAAACGGGCAAGAAGGAGCGTGAGATACTTCAAGACAACCCTAAAGTGTGAGTAAGACCGAATGAGCCATCTTGGATGGTCTCGGGAGGCGAAACTCTCGCGTAAAGGTTGTGGAGAAGCTCTTCCGGTACAGGGCTCCATAGGACCCAGACCGTTTCAGTTTCCCCCTTTTACGGGCTCACATACCTCAACAGGCGTTGGTTGTCAGAAGCAACGTTATGAGAGGCAAGGATCCCCTGGATTTCGCGGTGGTGCCAACGCACCTCCGCCATGCGGACGGCGTTTACGACGTCATCCGCCTCGCCAACGGTTACCCGACGGACAGGTACTGCCACTGCATCAACCCGGAATCGGTCGCTGAGCAGCTGGAGCGCTTCCCCGAGGGTCAGTTCGTGGCCGTCACGTACGAGGACGGCAAGGAGAAGGTCATCGGCATGGCCTCGACCATGCTGACGGAGCGCTCGCCAGACGAGGCGCCGCTGGCCTGGTACGACATGATCGGCAGCTTCGGCCTGCGCAACCACGACCCGGAGGGCGACTGGCTCTACGGTGTCGAGATCGCTGTCCATCCAGACCACCAGCGCCACGGCGTCGGCTCGGCGCTCTACAAGGCGCGCCTGGCGCTGATCGGCGAGTTCGACCTGCGCGGCTGGTACGCGGGCGGCATGCTAATGGGGTACGACCGCTACCGCGACTCGCTGTCGCCTGCCGAGTACGCCAGGCTGGTCATCGCCGGCGAGCTCAACGACCCGACGGTGAGCATGCAGCTCAACCGCGGGTTCGACGCGCGGGCGATCATCGAGAACTACTACCCCGAGTGGAAGGCCGGTCACGCCGCCGTGCTGCTCGTGCACGAGCCGCGTCCCGAGCTGCCCAAGCGCCGCGTGCGCATGCCGAGGTCCAGCGTCGGCGACGCCGGCTCGGTGCTGCCGGCAAGACGGGCGTCTCACGCCCACCACGCGGTCATGCAACTCAAGGGTTGAGCAGGGTCCTCGCGAGG
>CAZFAQ010000014.1:0-46918 GCA_964517055.1 uncultured bacterium
CGGACGAGGTCGGCACCAAGGTCGACATGCTCAACGCCGGCGCCGACGACTACCTCGCCAAGCCGTTCCACGTGCAGGAGCTGCTGGCGCGGATCAACGTCCAGCTCCGCAAGCGCACGCTGGGGGCGGCCCAGAAGATCGGTGAGATGACGATCGACCCCGTTCGCAGGCAGGTGCTCTGGGGCGAGGACGAGGTCAAGCTAAGCCCCCGCGAGTACGAGCTGCTCGCGTACCTGGCGGGTCAGCCTGGCCGGGTCTACAGCCGCAAGGAGATCGAGACGAACGTGTGGGGCGAGGACCTGCCCCCGTCCTCGAACGTCGTCGACGTGCACATCGCCAACATCCGCGGCAAGCTCCGTGAGGTGGGCGGGTACGGCGTGATCCGAACGGTCAGGGGCGTCGGATACGCCCTGAAGTCCTAGCGCGAGCGGCGTAACCTCTAGCGCGATGAGCGGTGCGCCACAGCGGCGGGCCGGCCTGTCCCTCACCTGGCGCGTCGCTGTGCTCGCCGGTGCCGCGACGGCCCTGCTGGCCGGCCTGACCCTGGTCGTCTCGTACGTGATCGTCCGCAACGGCATGTACGACGACCTGCGGCGCTCGTTACGTCAGGACGCCGCCACGCTCGCCGCCGTGTACGCGACCGGGGAGGGCAGCGCCGGCGCCAGCCTCACCGGCCCGACCGGCGGGGTGGTGCTCCAGGTCTACGGACCGGCGGCACAGCTCCTGGCTTCCTCCCGCACCGAGTGGGAGTCGCCGCTCGCAGCCATACCGCCAGACGTCATCGTCGGGGCCGGGCTCGTTCCGGCTGCCTGGTCTGGCGAGCTACTCGGCCAGCCTGTCGAGGTCGCGCTGGCACCGTTCGCGGTCGGCGTCGTCGCTGTCATCGCCGACCCCAGCTACATCGAGCAGACCTTGGCCGCGCTGTCCCGCACGCTCCTCGTCGTGGCGGCCGCGCTCGTCGTCCTCAGCCTCCTCGTCGGTTACCTGGTGGCCGCCGCCTCCCTGCGGCCCGTGACCAGGCTCGCCAGGCGGGTGTCCCGGCTCGAGCCCGACGCGATCGAGCCGCTCGAGTACGACGGTCCCCGCGACGAGGTCGCGCGCCTGACGGAGACCGTCAACGACCTCCTGGCGCGGCTCAGGGCCGCCCGGCTCGCACAGCGTGTGTTCCTAGCCGAGACCAGTCACGAACTGCGGACGCCACTCACGTCGTTGCGCGGCTTCCTCGACCGGGCGGCTCGCAAGGCAGGGACGGCCGCGGCCGAGGACCTCGGCGACGCCAGGCGCGTCACGGCCACGATGGCCAGGCTGGTCGAGGACCTGCTGCAGCTGTCGCGCGGTGAGATCGTCAGGGAGCCGAACCCGCACCTCGTCGACCTGTCGCAGGACGTGCTGCGGCCCGTCGCCGCCGAGTTCGGCGCGGTGACCATCGAGGCCGACGCGCCCGCGCTCGTCGTCGGTGACCCTGTGCGCCTTAGGCAGCTCGTCCGCAACCTGGTGGCGAACGCCGTGCGAGCGGCCGGCGGACATTCGGGTGTGCGCCTGCGACTCGCCTCCGACGGCAACCGAACGGCGACGCTAGAGGTCGAGGACGACGGGCCAGGCATCCCACCCGATCAGCAGGAGCGGATCTTCGAGAAGTTCTACAAGGGGGTCGGTGGTGGCAGCGGCCTCGGACTCGCCATCGCCCAGCAGGTAGCCAAGCACCACGATGGGTCCTTGACCGTCGAGAGCGCGCCGGGCCGCACCGTGTTCACGGTCAGGCTGCCGCTCGTTCAGGAGGAGGACGAGGAGTGATGGCTCGGCTCGAGCCGAGCGGTCCTCAGAGCTTCGGGAGCGTCACCCCGGTCTGGCCCTGGTACTTGCCATGCCGGTCGCCGTACGTGACGTCGGGCCGCTCGCCCTGGAAGAAGAGCAGCTGCACGATGCCCTCGTTGGCGTAGACCTTCGCCGGTAGGGGGGTAGTGTTCGATAGTTCTAATGTGACGTGACCTTCCCAACCGGGCTCCAAGGGCGTTACGTTCGCCACCAACCCGCAACGTGCATATGAAGATTTGCCCAGTGCAATAACCATAGTATCATCAGGTATGCGCAAGTACTCCACCGAGCGCGTTAGTATGAAACTGTTCGGCGGGATGATGCAGGTCTCACCCTGGGCCTCGATCAGGCTGCGTGTGTCGAAGTGCTTCGGGTCCACGACCGTGTTGAACGCGTTCACGAAGATCCGCCACTCCGGAGCAGCCCGCAAGTCGTATCCGAAGCTAGAGAGACCGTAGCTGATCACGCCCTCGCGCACGAGACCGTCCTCGAAGGGCTCGATCATGCCCTGAAGCGCCTTCTCCCTGATCCAGTGGTCGGGCCGGATGCTCATGACGGAGTCTATCAACGACCCCGTTGGACGCCACGAGGCAAGACTTTAGAACCGCTAGTCCCATGCCGGCAGGAGGGAGGCCATTGCCGCGGAGCCCTCGGCGCGCGTCACAGAACCTATGTATGGGTGACGGGCTCTGGTACTAGCCGGTGATCGCCCTGGTTACAGCAGCCGGAAGGCCAGGGCTGCGACGATCGTGGCTGGCATAGCCCCCAGCGCCAACCCGAGAGGGCTGACGGACTCGCCGTCGAAGTGCTTGCGAAGGATCGAGATGCCGGCCGGGTTCGGTGCGTTGGCGATGATCGTGAGGCCCCCGCCCGTCACCGCGCCTGCGACCAGCGCGTACTTGAAAGCGTCTGAGAGGCCGTCGACGAGAGATCCCAGGTAGGTGAGGGCGGCGTTGTCGGTGAAGGCCGTCAGCGCCGCGGCGCCGAAGAAGACCTGGTCGCTCGACATCCCTAAGAGCACGGGCCTCAACCACCACTCCTGGAGCCCCCCTATCACGACGAGACCGGCGAGGAAGAACGCGACGAGAAGCCCCTCCCGGAGGATCAGGCGGTCCTGGTGCCTTTCGTAGGCCGTCGCTATGCCGAGGAACAACAGGAAGACGCCGAGGAACAGCGGCGGGTGATGTGCGAACACCACGACGCCGACGAGGAACGCGAGGTGAACACCGACGAGTATCGGGGGCACACTGCGTTCCGTGGCCAGGAGCATAGGGGGAAGCTTCAGTAGCTCCCGTCTGAACAGCAGCGTGGCCGCAGCCGCGTTGACGAGCACGGCGAGAGCAGCCTTCCACCCGAAGGTTCCGAGCATGAAGGGCAGGTCCCACCCCCAGGTGCCAGCCACCATCAGCACGGGCGGCGCAGCGAACGGTGTGAGGGTGCCACCGATCGAGACGTTGACGAACAGGACGCCGATCGTCGCATATTTCAGTTGCCTGGAGATGCCGAGCGAGAACAGGCCGCGGCTGAGGATGAGCGCTGCCAGCGTCATCGCTGCCGGCTCTGTGATGAACGAGCCGAGCAAGGGCACGAACGAGAGCACGACGAAGTGGAGGCCCACGCTCCCCGGCAGCGGGACTCGACAAGCGAGGGTGCGGACGACGGTCATGGCCGTCTGAAGGATGGGCCTGGTGCCGGCGATGACCATGATGACGAAGACGAACATGGGCTCCGTGAAGTTGCGGGAATCGACGTAGCCGATCGCGGTGCCAGCACCGTCGACCACGAACATGACCGCCACCAGGACCATGGCCCAGAAGCCGAAAACCACCTCGACCTCACCGAGCAGATGCCAGACGCCGGCGTGACGGGGGCGGCTCTTTGCTAGGCGGTCGAAGAGCTTCACCGAGAAGGTGTGAAGGATAGCGACCGCGAACAGGACCGCGCCGACGATCTCGATCGCGGTTGGTGTCACTTCCGCTCCGTACGCATGCAGGTGCGACACTAACAGGCGTGCAACGTACCGTTGGCTCGCCGAGGCGAGCTGCGGGCGAGTGGCAGCGTCCTGTGTCGCGCGCCCTCCTATAATCATCCGATCGGCTCATGCCAAGGAACGGGGTTAGAAGCCTTGAACTCGACGACACACATGAAGCCGCGCCGGGCCAGGTCTTGGCCCGCTCTGTTCGCCGCGACGCTCCTCTTCTCAGCGATCGGAACGTTGGCGCTGGCTCAGCCCGGTGACGGTGAGGCCTTCGTCTACGAGCTGAGGCAGGGTGGCGCCGTCCTCGGCGAGGTCGGCATCGACATGGAGCGGGGTTCAGATGGCTACCTGTCGGAGTCCTACGTCGAGCTGCCCGGACTGCTGACCTTGAACGACGTGCTGGTGACAGGACCCGACGGCGCGGCCCTCAGCTACGAGCTCTCCGGCACGGTCCGCGGCATCGCCATAGCCATGACCGCCGACTTCCACGACGGAGGGGCCTCCTTCCATCTGACCCAGGCGGGTCAGGAGGCCGAGTTCGATCTGGCCTCAGACGAACCTCTATATGTCGTCGACAACAACTTCTTGGACGGCTTCCAGGTAATCGCCTACGAGGCAGTCAGGCGTGGCGAGCCCATGGACGTCGCGGCTGTGGTGCCGCAGGGCGGCGCCATCGGTCGCGTTGCGGCGCAACTACGGTCTGCGACGGAGAGGGTCGACATCGGCGCCAACGAGGTGGAGGCCCGCGGACTGGACGTCGTCCTGACGGTCGGCCCACAGCAGATCGCCGCTGTCGCTTGGCTCGATGATTCCGGTACGATCCTCGCGCTCGACCAACCGCTCGGCGGTATCCGCTTCGAGCAGGTGACGCCCGGCACCGACGGCGTCGATGGCTCGCCAGGGCGGCCGGCGGGCGGACCTGGCCAGGAGGCGGCGGAGACCGCCGAGGAGCTGCTGGCGCGCACCGCTTCGTGTGTCGAGACCCGCGGGCTCGACATCGAGTCGACAGGAGCGAGCCTCTACGGTCTCCTGTCCCTTCCCGTCGAGCGGCCCGCTCGGGGCGCGCCGACGCTCGTGCTCCTGCCAGGCAGCGGCCCGACCGACGTGGCTGGCAACTCGCCTCCGCTGATCACGAACTCCGGTTACGAGCAGGTCGCGAACCTGCTCGGCTGCGCCGGCTACGGCGTACTCCGGGTCGCGAAGTTGGGGATCCCGCCATCGACGGGCGACGCCAACGCGGTATCGCTCGACACGTACGTTCAGAACACCGCCGATTGGCTCGTTGGGCTCGCTGACACGGACGGCGTGGACGCTGGTCGTCTGGGTCTCATCGGTCACTCCGAGGGCGGGCTGATCGCGCTGGAGGCGACGGCCAGCGGTGCGGTCGATGTGGACGTCCTCGTGCTCATCGCCGCACCAGGCGTGACGATGGGCGACCTGATCCGCGCTCAGTTCATAGAGTCCGCCAGGCGCTCCGGCTTCGACGAGACGTCTGTCGCGGCGATCGTGGACGACGTCGACGAGCTGCTCGAAGCCATACGAACGTCCGAAGGGAGCCGGCTCGAGCTCACCGGTGGCCTGGCAGACAACCAGGTCGCCCCTGCCTTCGCGCCGGTCGCCGGGCTGTTGCGCAGTGAGATCGACGTTGACCCCGTGGAGCTGGCTGAGCAGGTCGAGGTCCCGACCCTCGTGATCCACGGCCTCAAGGACGTCCAGGTGGTGCCGGAGAACGGGCGGGCCCTGGCGGGGGCGCTACATGACGTGCTACTCCTCGAGCCGCCCGACCTCACGCATAACCTCGTGGACACGCGACTGCCGGCCGAGGCGTTGCCGTTACCCGGGCCGGACGCGACCGTGTCAGACACCATGATCAGGGCCTTGGTCACGTTCCTCAACGGCACGCTGAAGCTGGCCAACTAGTGCCACGTTGAGGGATATAATCCTCATGACCAAGAATCAGGAACGCTGTACCGGAGGTCTGGATGAGACGTCGTGATTTCCTCAAGAAGGCCGGTGTCGTAGCTGCCAGCGCGAGCCTGTCGCCGCTGATGTTCGCGCGGGCGCAGAGCAGCCAGGTCTACAGGTGGGGCATGCCCACCTCATGGCCGACGTCGCTCGACAACCTATTCGGTGGCGCCATGAACCTGGCCAACTACCTGCGAGAGATGACGGACGGCCAGATCGACATCGAGGTGTTCCCTGCTGGTGCCCAGATCGGGGGCCTCGAGGTGTTCGATGCCGTGGCCAGCGGGGCGTTCGAGGTGGGCCACACTGCGTCCTACTACTACATAGGGAAGGACCCGGCTCACGCGTTCTTCACGGCCGTGCCGTTCGGCATGACGGCGTCGCAGCTCACATCCTGGGTGTACAACGGCGGCGGCCAAGAGCTGTGGGACGAGCTGAACGCGCCGAACAACATGATGGCGCTGCTCGCTGGCAACACCGGCATGCAGATGGCCGGCTGGTTCAACGTCGAGATCAACTCCCCTGACGACCTTCGCGGCGTCTCCTTCCGCACCGCCGGCCTGGGTGGTCAGGTCTACGCCGACGTGGGCGTGAACGTCCAGACCCTGCCTGGCGGCGAGATCTTCCTCGCCCTCGAGCGTGGCGCCTTGGACGCTGCGGAGTGGGTCGGCCCCCACGACGACGAGACGCTCGGCCTGAACAACGCCGCGCGCTACTACTACGGCCCCGGGTGGGCCGAGCCGGGCGCCGCACTGTGCACGTACATCAACCTAGACGCCTGGAACTCGCTAACGCCCGACCTGCAGAGCGCCTTCCGCACCGCCGCGCGGGCGGCCAACACCCAGATGTACTCCGATTACCTCTCGAAGGACCCGGCCGCGTTCCAGCGCATGGTCGCCGCCGGCACCGAGCCCCGGGTCTTCTCGGACGACGTCATGCAGGCGTTCCGCGACAGTTGGACACGCATCGACGCCGGCCTGCGCGGCGGCAACGCGACGTACGCCGCCATCGCCGAGTCCGTCGACGCCTTCACCGCGGCCGTGAGGCCGTTCGACCAGCGCAACGAGCACGCCTACGAGGCGTTCCTTTACGGTCAGGGTCAGTAGCGGGTAACACGTACCTGGTGGCGCCCGGCGTAGCCATACGCCGGGCGCTTGAGTGTGTAGGAGAGCCTCGGCCGTGACGGTTGCGTACCCCACGGCGTCTCGTTGGCTCTAACGTCTGTGACAGCGCATCGCCGCGGCGCGCAGCCTCATCGTCCCCTCCGGTACATCGCCTAAGGGGCTGAGTGCGCCTGGGCCCAGAGGTGAAAAGATGTACCGACTGCTGAGATTCCCGTCGCTTCTCGCTGCGCTCGCGCTCATCCCCGTTCTGGCGGGCTGCGCCAGCCAACAGAGCGGGCCCACCGGCCTGTACGCCGTGAGCCTGCACCTGGATGGCGACACCGGTATCGGTGCCCAAGGCGTGCCGACCGACCCGGGTGGGGTCAGCGCCGTGGTCGAGCTGCACGTCAGGGTGCTCGACTCGAACGGTGACGTCGTCACCTTCGACGCGACCAACGCCTACGACCCAGCCGGGTCGTTCGACAGCCTGACCACGCCGGCGGACGAGCCCCTGATCGTGCTGTTGCCTGCCGGGAAGTACAGGTTCCAGACCTTCGGCCTCGACGCAGGCGGCGAGTTGCTCGCGTACGGCGAGACGACGGCCCAGGTCTCACACGCCGCCACCAGCGTGCCGTTGAGCGTGCACACGCTCCTCGGCTCTGCCGAACTCGTGGAGGAAGGGCTGAGGCAGTACGTGGTCGCCGGCGAGGTCATCGACCTCTACCTACGGGTCCGAACGACGCACGGCTCGTTCGACGTCCCGTTGGCCGACTTCGACGTCGAGTACAAGCTCGACGAGGAGCTCGGCGACGCGGAGGGAACCAAGCTGGGCGCGCGGGTCTGGGTCACACCTACCCCACAGGCGAACGTCTTCAAGCTACGCGCGATCGTGAAGGGCTGGTGGCTCGACGAGGGCACGCCGAAGTCGGGCGGCAAGCTGATCGCCATCTACGAGCGGCCGTTCGCCCACTCGGTCGGCATATCGCTCGACGTAGTCCCGCCGGAGCTCGCGTTCGACCCGCCGACGCCCCTGGCAGTAGGAGTTCCCAACCCTCTCGGCGGCACGGTCGCGGACGACGTCGGCGTGGCGCTCATCCAGGTGTACGAGGGACCGGTATTACTGGCCAGCACCGACGCGGACGAGATAGCAGACGGCGCCGCCCAGATCACGGTCGTCGACCCCGCGACCGGCGCCTGGAGCTTCGCTTGGACGCCTGACGACACCGGCGCGTACCAGCTGACGGCCATCGCCATCGACACCAGCGGCAACGAGACGCGGGTCACCCGCGACGTCACGGTGGAGGCGGCGGCGCCGCCCCCACCCTCGATCGGCGGCCTCACCCAGCTATCCGGCCCGGGGACGCTCGACGAGCAGGCAGGTAACTGCGCCACCAACGAGCTGAGCCTGCCAGGGCAGGGCCTGCAGGCCGTGGGTGCTGGACTGCAGGCGGTCGGAGCGGTTGGCGGCCTCTTCGTCGCCGACCCGGCCGACTTCGCAGGTCGCACCGTCACGACCCATAGGCTGGTCCAAGACCTCTGGCAGGTGGTCGGCGAGCCCTACTACCACGACCGAGTGGCGATCATCCTCGTCGATGACTTCGGTGGCGACTACGAGCTGCCTGAGGCTCTGCTGGACGGTGACACGGTCACCGACGACCAGCTACAGGCATGGGCCCAATCCGGCGAGCTTTCGCACGGAGCGTTGGTGCTCCATCACCTGCTCGGCATGCTGAGTGCGATGGGCTTCGACAACGGCTCCGACACGACCAACCACACGACCGGCGAGCCCATCTACATAAGGTGGTCGGACGACGGAGGGAAGCTGGTCGTGCAGACGGTCGACACGCATGGGCGCGACACGTCCGAGTTCGTCTCCGTGCTGCGCGCCTCCATCCTCGACCTGGTCTCGGCCGATGGTCACGAGTTCTCCCGGTTCGTCGTGAACATGAGCTTCGCCGTCGTGCCGTGCGCGGTCGCGGCCGACCTCGGCGCCAGCTCCGTCGAGACGTTCGAGGAGTACGTGACCGCGCTGCGTGTGCTCAACGGCATCGGGCTGCAGTACGAGGACGAGCTGACCGAGCTCCTCACGGCCCCGCTCGGCGCCGATGACGACGCGCTCCTCGCCTACCTGGACTGCCCGCTGCCCGTCAAGTACAAGGACCGCTGCGACGGGTGGACGTCCAAGCACGGCGCGGCCGTTGACGCGATCGTCCATGTTGCCGCCTCAGGTAACTTGGGGCACGACTTCCCGCTCTACCCATCGGCCTGGCCAACGGTCATCAGCGCCACATCTCTGGATGTCGTAGGCGACGGCGTTTACACCTCGACCCGCTCGTCGTTCGCCAACAGCGGCGAGGTCGGCGCGCCCGGCGCCTTCTTCGAGCTGTCCTCGACGCCAGGACAGGTGGTGACCTACGCTGGCACCTCCTTCTCGGCTCCGGTCATCACGCTGTTCTCGGCCCTCGACCTAATCACGGCAGAACGCTGCGATCCCGGCGACCCGGGCGAGAAGCCCATGACCGCACCGAACCTAGCACACGGCGCGTACACCGACACGCCGCTCGACGTCGTCTTCGGTGATGGCGCCTCGGCGGTACAGGACCACTGCGACTGAGCCGCTAGCTCGACGGTCAGAGACAACGGCCGCCTGCGACCACTGCGTCGTAGGCGGCTATCTCGTGATGCTCGGCAGCCAGTTCACCAGGCCGGGGAAGAGCACGAGCACCACCAGGGCCACCACCTGGATGACAACGAACGGGATGATGCCCCGGTAGATGTCGGTCGTCTTCACGCCGGGCGGCGCCACGCCCTTCAGGTAGAAGAGCGAGAAGCCGAACGGCGGGGTAAGGAACGAGCTCTGCAGGTTCATGGAGATGACGACACCGAACCACAGGAGCATGTCCTCGCCGAAGAACGTGGCCGCGATGGGCGCAACGAGCGGCACGACGATGAACGTGATCTCGATGAAGTCGATGAAGAACCCGAGCAGGAAGATCACCAGCATCGTGAAGAACATGAACCCGATCGCTCCGCCAGGCAGGCCGAGTAGGAACTCGTCGACGACGTGACCGCCGCCCAGGGCGGTGAACACCATCGAGAAGGCTGTCGCGCCGACGAGGATCATGAAGACCATGCTGGTGAGGCGGACGGTCGTGTCCATGGTGTCGATCAGGTTGCGCCGCGTAAGCCGCCGGTTGAGGGCGGCGAGCACCGTCGCGCCTGCCGCGCCTGCCGCGCCCGCCTCGGTCGGGGTGGCGATGCCGAAGAAGATGGTCCCGAGGACGAGCAGCACCAGCACGAGCGGCGGCACCAGGCTGCGCAGGAGCTTGATAGTCAGTCGCCAGCCGGACAACGCCCGGGCCTCAGGCGGCAAGGCTGGCGCCTCGGATGGCCGGCGCCATGCAACGAACGCGACCCAGGCGACGAAGAGGCCAGCCAGCATGAAGCCTGGGATGAACGAGCCGAGGAACAGGTCGCCGACCGAGACCCCGATCTGGTCGCCAAGGATCACCAGCACGATGGAGGGCGGGATGATCTGCCCGAGCGTCCCGGACGACGCCACGACCCCCGTCGCCAGCGTCTTGCTGTAGCCGTACTTGAGCATCACAGGCAGCGCCAGCACGCCCAGGGTCACCACCGAGGCCCCTACGACGCCGGTAGAGGCTGCCAGCAGCGCTCCGACCAGGACCACGGAGATCGCCAGGCCGCCGCGGAGCTTGCCGAAGAGCATGCCCATCGACTCGAGCAGCTCCTCTGCCAGGCCGCTGCGCTCCAGCATCACGCCCATGAACACGAAGAACGGCACGGCCACGAGCGTGTAGTTGTCCATGATGGTGCCGAAGATCCGCTGCGGCAGGATGTTGAGACGCGCGACGTTGAAGGCAGGCTCCCATGGCAGGGCGAACCCCAGGTACACGTCCGTGAAGTTGGAGCCGAGGACCGTGAACAGGACGGCCGTGCCGCCCAGCGTGAACGCGACGGGGAAGCCGATGAGCAGCAGGCCGACGACGACCGCGAACATCCAGAGGCCGAGCATCAGGCGAGCCCCTCGCCCGTCTTGGACCCCGCATCGGGCAACGAGCCGCTCGTCAGGCCGGCAGGTCCGCTGACCCCGCCTGCCGTCCCGTCGATCTCGTGGGGGGCGGGTGGCGACTCATGGATGCTCCCCGAGCCCTTGCGACCTGACAGGAAGGCTGCGTTGTGGATCGTCTCCGATATCGCCTGGAGGATCAGCATGGCGAACGCCACGGCGATAGCGGTCTTGATGGGGTACCGCGCCAGGCCACCCGGGTTGGGGCTCATCTCGAGCGTCGCCCAGGAACGGCGGATGTATGGGACGCTGTACACGATGCCGAGCACCGAGAACGGCACCAGGAACAGCCACATCCCGATCACGTCGATCACGGCCTTGCGGCGCGCCGAGAGGTTCGAGTACAGGATGTCGACCCGGACGTGGCCGTCGGTACGCAGCACGTAGGCGGCGCCGAGCAGGAACACTAGGTCGAACGAGTACGTCTGCAGCTCGAGGAACAGGTTGCCTGCCATGGCAGAAGCCGCCTGAGGCCCCAGGACGAGCTCGAAGAAGCCGTAGAAGTAGCGGGTGATGACGTTGTATATGCCGACCGCCACCATGAAGAGGGAGAGCCACCACATGGCCCGGCCGACGGTGCCCGTGACGATGTCGATGACCCGCGCGATGCCCAACAGGAAGCTCAACGCCTGGGGACCTCCGAAGACTGGGACCCTTCAGCCCCTTGGGTGGTGTGGCGGCATTCTAACCGCGCCGTCTCACTGAGTCCTCAAGTAGCTCTCGACGTCGCGGTTGTGCGCTGGCAGGTTGGTGTTGGGCCTGAACACGGTCTCGCCCCCTGCGGTGCCGTGTAGGAAGAAGAGGTACAGGGCGCCGTCCTCCGCGTAGCGTGTCGGCTCGAGCACGGCGTCCAGGGCCTCAGAGCCTGGGTTGCCTATGGGGCCGAAAGGCAGTCCAGGCCTCGTGTAGGTGTTCCATGGCGTGTCGACGCGCAGGTCACCGGCGACCGCGTCTAGCTCGGGCATCGGCTTGCCGAGCCCGTACGCGACGGTCGGGTCCGACTGCAACGGCATGCCCAGCTCCAGGCGGTTGAGGAAGACGCCCGCGATGACCGGCATCTCGGACTCGTTCGCGGCCTCGGCCTGCACCATGCTCGCAAGCGTCACCCACTGGTGCACCGTCAGGCCCAGCTCACCGAGGCGCTCGGCGAGGCCATCGCGACCCGCGAGCTCGGCGCGGAAGCGATCGACCATCGGCCGCAGCGCCTGCTCGGGGGTTGCGTGCAGCGGGACCTCGTAGACGGCAGGGAAGAGGTAGCCCTCGAGGCCCTGGCCGGCGGGCGCGTACGGGGGCGCTAGCTCGAGCCCGGGATCGGCTACGGCCTCCGCGAGCTCCTCTCGAGAGGCCACGCCGCTGTCGACGAGACGGGCCACGACGTCGCTGGCGCGCACCCCTTCCGGCAGCACGACCGACGTCACCCTGGGCCGTCCACCAGCCACCAGCGCGCTCGCCACCTGGCGCGCCGACATCGTCGGGTCGAGGTCGTAGAGGCCCTCGCCGATCGAGTGGTCGAGGTCACGGAACCTCAGGTAGTACTCGAACGCCGTCGCCGAGCGCACCAACCCGGCGTCGGCCAACTCGGACGCGACGCGCTTCCCGCCCCAGCCGGGTAGTACCTCGAACTCGACCGTCTCGGGCGTCGCGCTGGGCGCCGACAGCAGGAACCCGCCGACGACGGCAGCGCCACCGACGACGACGATGAGCAGCGTGATGACGACGGCCAGGACGTGCCCCCGCCTAGGGGGCTCGGTAGGGCCGTGCCCCACCGTGTTCGCTGCGACCTGAGCTTCGCCGCGACGGGCCCTGGCCTCCTTACCGGTCGTCGGCCCTGGCGTCGAGGCGTCGCCGTCGGCGGAGCCGGGCAGGGGGCGTGGCTCGTTCGGATCGGTCACGGCTTGGCCCTTCGCCTCGCCAGGTAAGACTCGAGGATGAGCACGGCTGCGGCCTCGTCCAGCCGGCCGCGCTCCTGCCGCTTGCCGCGGGGCAGCGCGCTCTTGGAGATCTGGCGGCTGGCGGACCGCGTCGTGAGGCGCTCGTCCTCGAGCACCACCGTTATCCCGTCCGCAGTCAACCGGGCCTCGAGGGCCTCCGCGAACGTCCTCACCCTCGCGGTCTGTGGTGAGTCTGAGCCATCGAGGCTACGCGGCAGGCCGACGACCACGACGGTGGCGCCCTCGTCTCTGGCGGCTGCCGCGACCTGCTCGACGTCCTTCTTCGTGCCAACGCGGGTCAACGCGCCGCGCCCGAACGCGATGGTGGCCCCCTCCTCCGCACGCGCCATGCCTATGCGGGCGTCACCAACGTCGAGCCCGAGCACGGCGCGGCTCCCTGGCATCAGCCTCCGGCCTGCCCCAGCGCCTCCGAGACCCCGGCGAGCGCCTCGGGTAGGCGGGCCGGGTCCTTGAGGCCCGCCTGGGCCATGTCTGGCTTGCCGCCGCCACCGCCACCCGCTCGCGCGGCGATGGCGCGCACGAGCCGGCCTGCGTCCGCGCCGCGCTCGCGCGCGGACCCGCTGGTCTTGACGACGATCAGTGGCCCGCTGCCCACGACGACGACATCTGCCCCTGTGGCCTCGAGCTGTCTGTCGGCGGCGCTCCTCAGGCCCTGAGCGTCGAGCCCGTCGAGCGAGAACGTCGCGAAGCTGTACCCGCCTGCCTCCTGCAGCTCGGCCGCTGGGGCGGAGCTTGCGAGGGCGGAGGCCAACCTGTCGCGCAGCTTCGCTGACTCGCGCTGGGCGTCCTTGAGGTCGCCGGTGAGCTTCGCGACGCGCTCCTCGAGCTGTGAAGGGTTCACACCCAGTGCGCTCGCCAGCCGCCGCTCCCTGGCGCGTAGGTCGTTGAGGTGATCGATCGCCGCGGCGCCGACCCTGGCCTCGATGCGCCTGACACCGGCCGAGACGGCCTCCTCAGACGTGATGAGGAAGGCACCGATCGTGCCGGTGCGTGAGACGTGGGTGCCGCCGCATAGCTCGATGGACACCGGCGTACCGTTGCCGACGCTGACCATGCGTACCTGGGCGCCGTACTTCTCGCCGAACAGCATCATGGCGCCGGCTTCGCGAGCCGCGGCCAGGGGCACCACCCGCCAGCCGACGTCCAGGTCCAGCTGGACCCAGCGGTTCACGATGGCCTCAACTTCCGAGCTCTCCTTGGCGGTGAGCGCGTGGCCGTGCGTGAAGTCGAAGCGCAGCCGGTCCGACGTCACGAGGGAGCCGGCCTGCGTGACGTGCTCGCCCAACACGCTGCGTAGGGCAGCGTGAAGCAGGTGGGTTGCGGTGTGGTGCTTCTGGGTCTCGCCGCGAGCCGGATCCACCGCGGCCGAGACGGCTGCCCCTACCGTCAGTCGACCCCGCACGACCTTGGCCTCGTGCAGGTAGAGGCCCTGGCTCGAGCGTTTCGTGTCCGACACGAGCGCGCCGCCGCCTTCCCACTCGAGCTTCCCGGCGTCGCCCACCTGACCGCCACCCTCGGCGTAGAAGGGCGTGCTGTCCAGGACGACGGCGCCGGACTCGCCCTCGTTGAGGACGTCGACCTCCTTGCCATCGCGCACGATGCCGACGACCTCGCTCTGGGCTGAGGTGCGGTCGTAACCCAGGAAGGCCGTCTCGCCGGCTCGCGCAGCGATCGCTCCGAAGGCGTCGGACTGTTTCGTGAAGAGGCGCTTCTCGCCTGTCTCGCCGCGCGACGCGACCCGGGCCGCTTCGCGGGCGACCTCGTAACCGGCCCGGTCGACGCTGACGCCGCGCTCGGCGGCCAGCTCCTGCGTCAGGTCGAGAGGGAAGCCGTACGTCTGCCACAGGTCGAAGGCGACCTCACCTGGGAGCTCGCTCCCCTCGAGGTCGGACAGCAAGTTCCCGACCCTCTCGATGCCGGCCTCCAGCGTGCGCCTGAACTGCTCCTCCTCCGTCTCGATGACCCCCTTGACGCGGCCGGCGCCGTCGAGCACCTCGGGGTAGGCGGCGCCCATGGCCACGCCGACCTCGTCGACGAGGTCGTGGAGCACGGCGTCGTGTAGCCCGAGCAGGTAGGCGTGCCTGGCAGCACGCCGGATGAGCATCTTCACGACGTAGCCGGCGCCGTCGTTCGCCGGCAGCACGCCGTCGGTGATCGCGAACGTGGCAGCGCGCACGTGGTCCGCGATGACGCGGTGCGAGAGGGAGGCAGCGCCATCGTATGGCCGGCCCGAGAGCTGGGCGATCTTGCGGATCGTGGGCTGGAACAGCTCGGTGCCGTACGCGTCAGGTTGGCCGGTCTTGAGGGCCGCCAGGCGCTCGAAACCGAGGCCGGTGTCTATGTTCTTCTGCGGCAACGGCTCCAGGACGCCGCCTTCCTGCCTGTCGAACTGCGTGAACACGAGGTTCCAGAACTCGACGTACCTGTCACCTGAGCCGGTGTTGGGGCCGCTCTCGTCAGGCGTGCCGTAGCTTGGGCCGCGGTCGTAGAAGATCTCGGAACATGGCCCACACGGTCCGTTCGGGCCGAGGGTGACGGCGTTGGCCGGCCAGAAGTTCTCGTCCTCGTCCCACCGTGAGATGCGGGACTCCGGGACCCCGACGTCGTGGCGCCAGATGTCGTACGCCTCGTCGTCGTCCAGGTACACCGTCACGTACAGCCGTGACTCGTCGAGGCCCAGCCACTCCTTCGAGGTGGCGAACTCCCACGCCCAGCTGCTCGCCTCGCGCTTGAAGTAGTCGCCGAAGGAGAAGTTGCCGAGCATCTCGAAGAAGGAGTGATGCCTGAGCGTGCGGCCAACGTTCTCGATGTCGTTGATGCGCAGGCACTTCTGCGCAGTGGTGACGCGGTGCCATACGCCTTCGTGGCCGGCGAACTTGGGCGTCGCCCCCAGGAAGTACGGCTTGAACTGCACCATGCCAGCCGCCGTGAACATGAGGCTGGGGTCGTCGCTCTTCAGAGAGGCCGACGAGTACGCGAGATGACCCCGCTCAACGAAGTACTCGATGAAGCGGCTTCTCAGGTCGTTCAGCTCGGTCACAGCCTTGGATACGCCGTCGTCCACGAGGCACGAGTATACCGGCACGGTCTGCGGTCGCCCGGCCGGATGTGGCCCAGGTGGACCTTGGAACGTAGCCCATCTCTGGTCCAAGCGGATCGCTCTCGGACCATCGCTCAGGCGAGCCACGGCGTCCCGGTCACCACGCTCCCAGGCCCTCTGGTCCACCGGGGTACCTTTACGGCGTGACGGAGTCGGCGCAGCGGGCATCACCGCCTGGACGCAGGCGGACGGTGCTGGTCGCCGCGCTCGCGTTCCTGGCCCTAGGCGGCCTCGTCTCGCTCTACGGGCCGCTCTTCCCGGTGATCAGGGCCCGCTTCGGCGTCGGCGTCGAGCAGGTGGGGGCAGTGGTCAGCGCTCACTTCCTCGGGTCGCTGCTGGCCGTGCTCGCCAGCGGGGTGCTCATCAGGCGCTTCGGCTACAGGCCGGTCCTCGTCGGTGGCTCGCTGGCGCTGGTCGCCGGACTTGGCGCCCTACTCCCCGCTCCCACATGGGCGACCTTCCTGGCCGCGGCGGCCGTCGCAGGCGTGGGTTTCGGCCTGGTTCAGGTGGCGGTCAACCTGTTGGTCGCGCGCAGCTTCCCCGGCGCCGCAGCGCCCGCCCTGAACCTCATCAACGCGGTCTTCGGGGCCGGCGCCGTCGCCACGCCGTTGTTCGTCGCCGCCATAGGCGCCCAGCTCGGGCCGCCCGTCGTGGTGCTCACGATCCTCGCCAGCCTGGTGCTGCTGGCCGTCATCTCGCTCAGGCACCTGCCTGTGCCGCCACCCGTGCCCACAGGTCGCGACCCAGGCGCCTGGGGCACCGTGGTCGGATTCGTGGTGCTGTACTTCGCGTACGTCTCCGCCGAGGTAGGCGTCACGTCGTGGGCGACCGAGCACCTCACGCCGGCGTTCGGGTCGATGCTGGCGGCAGCGATCCCTGGCGTCTACTGGGGGGCCCTGACGGCCGGTCGGCTGGTAGCGGCGGCGCTGACCACGCGCTTCGCCCCCGGCCGTGTCCTGCTCGTCGGCCTATCGGTCGCCACCTGCGCGCTGCTGGCTGCGACGTACACGCCGGTCGCCCCGGTGATGTACGGGTTGGTCGGCTTCGCGCTCGCCCCGACGTTCGCCACCGGACTGGCCTGGCTGACGTCTTCGATGCCGAGGCGAGCGGAGCAGGTCTCGCCCGCCGTGTTCGCCGCGGCCTCGATCGGTCCCATCGCCACCGCTCCGCTGATCGGGTTGGCCTACTCGGAGGTGGGGCCCGTGGCCGTGCCAGGCAGCCTGGCGGCGCTTGCCGGGGTGGCGCTGCTCGCCGCCTTGTGGTTGGGGCGGCGCTAGCGCCGGAAGGTCTGCGACAGCGCCCACGCGGCTAGCAGCGGTGGCCCGAGCGATGAGTATGCCGCCGCCCTTAGGGTCCAAGCACCGGCGAGTGCGGTCGGCCACAGGCCGGTAAGCGGCAGGAGGCACAAGACCATGACGCCGACGGCAATGGAGAAGGCTCCCAGGCCGTGCCACGCTCTGGAACCCAACGCGACGCGGGCAGCGGACGCCAGCCCGAGCGTGACGGCGCCGAGCAGGTACGCGTGCAGTAGCAGGACGCGAAGGCTCTCGCTCTCGACGAAGGCCTCGCCCGCCGGCAGGGCGAGCGCAAGCTCGAACACGGCCTTTAGGACCACGAGCCAGAGCACTACCGCTGCCACGACACCGCCAACGCTGCGCACCCTTGGCCTCCGGCGCCAGAGACCGGCCGCCAACCACAACCACGCAGCCGCCGCCAACAGGCCGCCCACGCCCGTGGCGGGCCTGAGCCCTGCCACCAGTCCCAGGTCGGTTAGGAGCAGGGTCCCGGACCGGACGCTCAGGCCGATCACGAGGGCCCAGGTGGCAAGCGCGAAGCCGCCCTCGCCCGACGGGTTCTGTCTGACAGCGCCGTGGGGAGCGTGGTCGGCAGAGGTCGCGCTGCCGCTCCGGCCCCCGAACCGCGTCAAGGCGAGGGCCGCCAGTAGGCCGAGACCGAACCAGCCGTCCGCGAAGAGGGACGTGTAGTACTCGGCGTTGGCTGCCACTCTTCGCGGGGTGCCTGTCCCCCCGATGCCGTCCAACATGAGCAGCAAGACCCCTACGGTAGACACGACCAGCATGACGACCGCGCCGTCCATGAGTCGGAGGGCCGGCGTGCGGCGTGCACCCCACGACCCGAGCAGGTAAAGCAGGGCCAGCGCGTACCAGACGATCCCGTTGAGCCCGGAAGCCATCATCGAGAGCGGCAGCTCGGCGCTACCTATGGGCATCAGCCTGTAGCCGGAGAGCACGAAGGGCACGTAGGCGACGAGCCCCGCCAGGGCCGCGACGACGGCTAGGGCCGGTCCTCCCGGTAGCCGCCTTCCTGCTGCCCGTAGGGCGGCGTCCGCGCACAGCGCCAGCGCCGGCGTGGCCCACGAGAAGAACATCAGGTGAGAGTGGGCGTGCCGCACGTCCCCGTACTGCAGGCCCCATGGGAAGCCTAGGTAGAGGCCGAACCGCATGAACGCACCGGTGAGGGCGGCGACGGTGAACGAGGCCACCGCCAAACGCCACGCCAGCCTCACGCCCCTTGGACCATCGAACATAGCCGAGTCAGGAGCGTAATCGCGCGCCGTGCCCTCTGGCCTTGTCACAGGTCGAGACGTCACGTCTAAGGCAGCCGTTCCAGCCCGTTGGGCAAGGTCCACGACCTGCCTAGACGAGCCTCCGCCTGACGCGGGAGCTGATCGCGTCGACGACGATGATGAAGCCGATGATCACGATGAGGATCATCGAGATCTCGTCCCAGCGCCTGAACGACAGCCGCTGCAGGAGGGGCCCGCCGATGCCGCCCGCCCCCACCAGCCCGAGGATGGTGGCGGCGCGCAGGTTTATCTCGAAGCGGTATAGGAGGTTGGATGCGAACTCCGGCAGGACCTGGGGCACGACGGCGAAGAAGAACACCTGCACCTGATTGCCGCCGGCCGCGCTGATCGCCTCGAGCGGTCCCGGATCGATGCCCTCGATGACGTCGGAGAAGATCTTGCCGAGGAACCCGATGGAGTGGATGCCCATCGCCATGATGCCGGCCGTGGGCCCGGGCCCGGCGGCTGCCACGAATATGATCGCCAGCAGGATCTCCGGGAAGGTGCGCACGGCCACGAGCAACGCCTTGCCAGGCGCTGCCTGCGCGGTGCCACCCAGCAGGTTGCGCGCCGCCAGGAACGAGAGCGCGAACGCCAGCACGCCGCCCAGCAGCGTGCCGATCACCGCCATGTAGAAGGTCTCCATCATGGCGCCGAAGGCGAGCGGGAAGAGCTCGAAGTCGGGGTTGGTGAACCCTCGCCAGAGCGGGGGGGCCGTCCGCTCGAGCCCCAGCCTGACGCGGTCCCAGGTCGGCAGGTCCATGGTCGCGAGCACGACGACCAGGAGGACGACAGAGAAGACGGCGCCGCCGAGCAGCAGGTAGCGGTTGCGTAGCTGGGCGGCCGGCGGCCGCGGGACGACCACGGTGGTCCTGGCTTGGCTGCTCATATGAGCTTCGACCTCGCCCACACCGAGATGCTGTCGATGATGAGCACGACGACGAAGATCACGAGGATTATCAGGCCGACGCCGGTGTAGTCGAAGAAGTTGAGGCGCGTCTGCAGCGTGAAGCCGATGCCGCCGGCTCCGACGAGGCCGATGATCACGGAGGCTCGCACGTTGATCTCGAAGACGTAGAGGATGTAGCTGACCATCGTCGCCGCGACCTGGGGGACGACAGCGTAGATGATCGTGGCGACGCGTCCGGCACCGGCCGCTCGCAACGCCTCGAGCGGCCCAGGGTCGACGCTCTCGACGGTCTCGGAGCCGAGCTTGGCGAGCACGCCTATCGAGAAGAGGGTCAGCGCGATGGCGCCCGGCAGCGGCCCCACGACCAGGATCGGCACGAGCATGGCGGCCCACAGCAGGTCGGGGATGCTCCGCAGGATCGTCAGAAGCGTCCTGGCGACCCACATGCTGATGGGATCGCTTGCGGTGTTGGCCGACGCCAGGAAGATGAGCGGCATGGCGATGAGCGTGCCGAAGAACGTCCCGACGTAGGCGATCTGCAGGGTCTCGACGAGCGGGCCGACGAGCTCGGGCAGGTAGGCCCCCCAGTCGGAGCCGAGCTCGGAGACGGGCGGCACGAGACGGCCGAAGAAGCGCCAGAAGTCGGCTGTGCCACTGAACAGGGCCTCGAGGTCGAAGGAGGTCTGGCGGTACGCGAGCACCACGATGGCCGCGACGATGGCGAACCCAAGCATGCCCTTGAGTCGTCCTGTCATCGGTGGCGTAGGTATCGCAGCGGTAGAAGGCGAGACCGGCCGCGGCGTCGGTGGTCGGCTAGGCGCCACGCATGTCCTTCTCGCGGTCGATGGGCCGGCCGTAGATGTCCTCGAACGCCTGGTCCGTCGCCTCGTCTGGCGTGCCGTCGAAGACCACGAGGCCGTCGCGCATGCCGACGATGCGGTCAGCGTACTCGCGCGCCATGTCGATGAAGTGCAGGTTGACGATCGTCGTGATCCCGTCCTCGCGCGCGATACGCTTGAGGTCGCTCATCACAGAGTGGGAAGTGGGCGGGTCGAGGCTGGCGACCGGCTCGTCCGCGAGCATCACGGACGGCTTCTGGGCCAGCGCCCTGGCGATGCCGACGCGTTGCTGCTGCCCGCCGGAGAGCGCGTCGGCACGGACGAACGCCTTCTCCGGGATCCCGACGCGTGCCAGGCACTCGTGGGCGTAAGCGATGTCGGAGCGGGGGAACGCGCCCAGGACGCCGCGCCATGCCGGTACGTCGCCGAGCCTGCCCGCCAGAACGTTCCGGAGTACGCCTGAGCGCTTCACCAGGTTGAAGGTCTGGAAGATCATGCCGATGTCGGAGCGGATCTTCCTCAGCTTCTGGCCGCGCGCCTCGGTGACGTTCGCGTCATCGACGTGCACGCTGCCAGCCGATGGCACCACGAGGTTGTTGACGGTGCGGATGAGGGTCGACTTGCCTGCGCCGGAGAGGCCGACGACGACGACGAACTGGCCGCGCGGCACGGAGAGCGAGACACCCTTGAGCGCCTTGAGCCCGGTCTTGTACGTGACCTCGACGTCACGGAACTCGATATGGGACACGCACGAGAGTATCCCACGGCTGGCGCCTCGGATGGGGCGAACGTCCGCTCTGCAGCGGGTCGTGCACGCCTGCTGCGCCAGCCTCCGCACGTACCCCCACGACCCGAAGGGAAGGGCCGGTTCGGCTAACCGAACCGGCCCAGGTCTCGACTCGTTGGCTAGCAGGTAGCGGCCGGCTGGGGCCGCGCCTGGCTCAGCGCTGGAAGGTGCGGCTGACCTCGCGGACGATGTCGTACGCGGACGGGTCGATGGGCGCGAAGTCCGTGACGTTGAACAGCGCCTCGGTGAGGGCCTTGCCCTCGTCCGTGCTGGCGATGTCGATGAAGGCGTCGGCGATCTGCTGCTTGAGATCTGCGTCGAGGCCGGGCTGGACGACCATGCCGTCGTTGGGGATGTCGGCGGAGTAGCCGAGGATGCAGACCTGCTCCTTGACGTCCGGGTAGTCCGCTTCGATGGTCTCGCGGCCGTCGGAGCCGGGCGAGCCGCCGAAAGTGACGGCGACGTCGACGTCACCGAGGTAGACCGCCAGCGCGGCGGCGTCGTGCGAGCCGGCGAAGATGCCGGTCATCTCGGTGTCTGGGTCGATTCCGTACTCGTTCTTGAGCGTGACGTACGGGAACTGGTAGCCGGAGGCGGAGCCGGGGTCGACCCAACCGATGGTCTTGCCGCGCAGGTCCTCGAACTCGTCGATGCCGCTGTCGCAGCGGACGTTGAACTGTGACCGGTAGGTGGTGCTGCCTTGGCGGACCGAGGCCAGGATGACCTCCATGCCGTGGGCGTCCATCGCCTGGACGAGGGCGGCTGGACCGAACATGCCGATGTGCACGCGGCCGGTGCCCATGGCCTCGACGAGGCCGACGTAGTTGGTGCTGACGAAGGTCTCGACGGGGATGAGCAGGCGCTCCTCGAGCATCTCCGCGATCGGATCGAGGCTATCGACGATCGCGTCGGCCTCGCGGCTCGGGACCATGCCGAGGACCAGCGTGTTGGGGACCTCGCCGTCCTGGGCGAAACCGACGAACAGGGTGCCGGCCAGGATCGCTGCTAGAAGGGTGATGACGGTTCGCTTCACTAAAGCCTCCAGGGTGGAAGTCGCGCTCTCGGGACGCGGCTCAAACTCGCCTGTCCACGGCCCCGTGCGCGACAAGAGTAGCACGGTGTGTGAGACTTCTCACTCGGTGGTTAGGGGTCTGTTAACCGCGCCGCCACCGACCTCTACGAGGCGCGCTGCCAGCGCGCCGGTGGCGTCTACCAGCGGTACATCGAGGTCCGCTGGTGATAGCACCAGAGGCACCTCGGTGCATGCCGCGATGACCACGTCGGCGCCGCGGCCGGCCAACTCCCTGGCCAGTCCGGCCATGCCGGCCCGTACCTCTTGGCCCGTGTCTCCAGCCTTCACGCGCCAAACCAAGCCCATGAGGCGCTCGCGGCCGTCCGGTAGGTCGTCTGGCGTCAGGGCGGGCCGGCCCAGCCTCTCGGCGGCCGCGACGTACAGGCCGGCGTCGAGCGCCGCCGGTGTGGCGAGCAGCCCGATGGGCCCTTGTCCGGGTGCGAGCCCGGCTGCGGCCTCCACCGCGACGTCGACGATGCTCACGAACGGTAGACCGGTGGCGCGCTCCACGTCTGGCTGGTAGGCGTGCGCCGCGTGGCAGGCCATGGCCAGCACCTCGGCACCGGCGGCTCGCAGTCTGAGCGCCTTGTCCACGATGGCCGGACCGGAGCTCTCGCCCGTGCCTGCGACAGCCGCCTGCCTGTCAGGGACATCCGGGTCACCGTCGATGATGACCCTGACGTGCTCTCGGTCGTTGGTGGCGCTAGTAGCTGTCACCAGCTTGGCGTACAGGTCGACGCTGGCCGCCGGTCCCATCCCACCGATCACCCCGATGAGCGGTCGGCGGCCCGGGCTCACAGGTCGTCGAAGGGCCTGGCGTAGCGGAAGGTGCCGGCCAGCGAGCCTGTCTCGGCGGTCAGCCAGCGGACCTGGAAGTGCTCGGCCCAGTCCGGTACGGGCGGCTCGATGCCGTGATGCCGCGCCGGCTCGAAGCCGAAGCGGGCGTAGAACTCGGGCGAGCCGAGGAGCGCTACCAGCGGCTCGCCGAGCGCCTCGGCGGCGGCCAGCACCGCGTACATGAGGGCCGAGCCGACGCCGGTGCCCTGGCTCTCTGGCAACACCGCTAGCGGTCCGAGCCCGAGGGCGGGCGCGTCGTCGACCCAGCCGCGAGTGCAGACGACCTGGCCGCAGATCCGCCCGTCCACAACGGCGACGAGCGACAGCTCCGGTAACCAGCCCGGGTCCGTTCTCAGGTCCTCCAGGAGACGCGACTCGGACGGGCGGTCGCTGCCGCGCCGCAGGAACGCTGCGGCCACCACGCTCTCGACGGCAGGTAGGTCTTCCGGGCGCTCCCGCCTCA
Organism: uncultured bacterium; assembly: GCA_964517055.1. GTDB lineage: Bacteria > Deinococcota > Deinococci > Deinococcales > Trueperaceae > DASRWD01. Next base: position 23,499 of record CAZFAQ010000014.1, read on the forward strand.
CCAGCACGACGTCAGCCTTCATCTCGCCTCCCGCTCTCGCTGCCAGGCAAAGTTACCGCGCCTCACCCCAGGATGACGTCCTGGTACGCGAACAGGGCGGGCCAGCCGCCGGTGTGGAGGAACACGACGTCGCCGTCCGGGTCGAAGGCGCCCGAGCGGACGAGCCCCAGTAGGCCGGCCGCGGCCTTGCCCGTGTACACCGGGTCGAGGAGGACGCCCTCGAGCCTGGCGAAGAGCCGGACCGCCTCGACCATCTTGGGCGTAGGCAAGGAGTAGCCTTCGCCCACCTGGTCGTCGATGACGCCGACGCTCCCGGCGTCGACCGTCACGGAGGACCCGGCTAGCTCGGCCGTACGCCTCGCCAGGTCGAGGATCTTGTTCTCCTGCTGCTCCTTGGCGGCCCGCGTGCTGACGCCGATCACCGGCAGGCCGCTGCTGATGCCTGTCAGGCCCGCCACGAGACCGGCGTGGGTGCCGCCAGAGCCGCTGGCAACCACGACCGCCTGGAAGGACACCTGAGAGTCGGTGGCCTGGGCGACCAGCTCCTCTGCCGCCGCCACGTACCCGAGGGCGCCCAGAGGGTTCGAGCCGCCCCCGGGTATCACGTAGGGGACGCGGCCAGCGTCTGAGACAGCGTCGGCCTCGGCCTGCATCGCGGCGGCGAGGTCGGTGCCTGCCGGGACCACGGTGATGCTCTCTGCGCCCAGCAGGCGGAAGAGCATGTTGTTGCCGGACGCGTCCTCGGCGTAGCTGCCTGGCACGCGCTCCTCGATGACCAGGCGGCACCTGAGCCCCTCGGCGCAGGCAGCCGCCAGCGTGAGGCGGCAGTGGTTCGACTGCACGGCGCCTGTCGTGATGAGCGTATCGGCCCCCTTGGCCAGCGCGTCGGCGACCAGGAACTCCAGCTTGCGGGTCTTGTTGCCGCCGCCGGCGAGCCCGAGTTCGTCGTCGCGCTTGATCCAGACGGTGGGCCCACCCAGGTGGGCGCTGAGTCGCTGCATCGGCGTGAGCGCCGTCCGACCGGCCGTGTAGCGTCTGCGCGGGAAGCGGTAAAGCTGCATGCGTCACTCCTGTCCAGAGGCCGTCTCGGCTACCTGCCCGCCGAAGCTGCCAGGCGCCTGAGGCCCGTCCTGGAGGCGAAAGTCGGCACGTTCGGGCCGTTGGTCACATGCTACCCTCGACGCCCATGGCGCCTCCCGACAAACAGCTGACAGAGGAGGAACTGATCCGTCTCTACGAGTACGTCGAGGCCGGGTACAGGGAGCCGTCAACGGTGGGTCGGCTGCGTAAGGCGGTCACGACCATGCTCGATAACCTCCGGCCCGACAAGGTCGCACGAGGCCCCGTGGAGCGCGAACGTGCAGTCGACCCTCTCGCAGCCGTTTATCTCAGAGGCACGCCCGACTTCTTCGTTCCCGTGTCGACCTGCCGCAACTACACGCTCTTCGGGTTCGGCTCCAAAGGGTTCGACGCATGGCAAGAGACTGCACGCCAGCTCGCAGCCGAGCCAGACACCCCGGTCGGTGACACCGTGCTGGCCAGGTTCTCTAAGGCGTTCCGACCCGAGACGGCTGCGGAGAGACTCTTCTCATCGCCGCGCGCCGACGTTCCCGAGAGCTCGCCGCTCTGGGACATCAAGACCTTGGAGTTCCGGCCGTTCTGGCCGTGGTCACCTGAGGTACGCCCGTGGCCGGCCCAAGTACCTGCCGACCTCCGGCTCGCCAACCACGGACCGCTCGGTGACAGGATCCTCCAGCTCGAGGTGTGGCGCCTGAAGCGCCTAGTCGCCTCCTTGAAGGCGGACGGGTATCGCCCGCCGCCCACGGACACGATCCGTGGTGTGTTCCTGATGCTAGGTAACGAGACGCGCTTCATCATCTGGGGCGGGTTCCACCGGGTGGCGGCGCTCGCCGCGCTCGGCCATGATGAGATACCGGTGCAGCTCGCCGGTGGACTGCACCGCCTCATGAGCCTCGACCAGCTCCACACATGGCCGCTCGTGAGGCAGGGCGTGTTCTCGCCCGACCTGGCAGACCTCCTCGTCGAGAGGCTGTTCTCCGAGGACGGCAGCGAGATGGCAGCGAGGCTCGGATTAGGGCCGAGGAGGTAAGGCGCATGAGCGTCAGGACCGAAACCTGGGAGGAGGCGCCGCCGGACGCCGCGCCGCACGGCGAGCACGCGCTGGAGCGCAACGAAGGCACGGGCCTGCAGCTCGACTGGGTGCACGGCACGCGGGTCAACCGCAGCGCCGTCGAGCGCCGTGCGGCAACCCTGACCACCCGCCGCAGCATCAAGAAGGAGTGGCAGGCCGCCTGGCTGCTCAAGGCCGTCACGTTGATAGACCTCACGACCCTGGCGGGCGACGACACCGCCGGCCGGGTCAGGCGACTATGCGCCAAGGCGGTGCAGCCGGTGCGCCGCGACCTGCTCGAGGAGCTAGGGGTCGACGACCTCGGGCTCACCGTCGGTGCCGTGTGCGTGTACCACGACATGGTGCCCGTCGCGGTGCAGGCCCTCAAGGGCTCGGGTGTGCCGGTGGCGGCCGTCTCGACGGGGTTCCCGGCGGGCCTCTCGCCGTTCGCGACGCGCGTCGAGGAGATCGTGCGATCGGTGTCCGCAGGAGCGGCCGAGATCGACGTGGTCATCTCGCGGCGCCTGGCCCTCACGCACGACTGGTCGGCGCTCTACGACGAGCTGCGCTCTTTCCGCGAGTCGTGCGGCGAGGCGCACATGAAGGTGATCCTCGCCACCGGCGAGCTTGGCAGCCTGCGGAACGTCTACCGCGCCAGCCTCGTAGCCATGATGGCGGGCGCCGACTACATCAAGACCTCGACGGGCAAGGAGAGCGTCAACGCGACGCTGCCCGTGAGCCTGACGATGGTCCGCGCCATCCGCGAGTACGAGGAGCGCACGGGGTACCTCGTCGGCTTCAAGCCCGCGGGCGGGCTTCGGACGGCCAAGGACGCCCTGGCTTGGATGACGCTCATCCGCGAGGAGCTGGGGCGCCGCTGGCTCGAGCCGGACCTGCTGCGGTTCGGGGCCAGCTCGCTGCTGGCGGACATCGAACGCCAGCTCGAACACCACGTGACCGGGCGCTACTCGGCGTTCTACCGGCACCCGCTGGGGTGATGGAGATGGCGAGTTGCGACACAGCGGCAAGGGTTAGGTGAGGGGCGACATGACCGTCAGGGAGATCTTCGAGACGCTCGACTACGGGCCGGCGCCAGAGTCGCCGGAGGTCGCCGACGCGTGGCTGGAGCGCCACGGCAGACGCTTCGGCCACTTCATAGGCGGACGCTTCACGGAGCCGGGCGAGACGTTCGCGACGTTGCACCCAGGCGACGGCTCCGAGCTGGCGCAGGTGACGCAGGGCAGCGCAGAGGAAGTCGATGCGGCGGTGAAGGCCGCCAGGCAAGCACTGAAGGGCTGGCAGGAGCTGGGCGCCCACGGCCGCGCCAGGTACCTCTACGCGCTCGCCAGGCACGTCCAGAAGCACGCTCGCCTGCTGTCCGTGCTCGAGTCCTTGGACAACGGCAAGCCCATCCGCGAGACGCGCGACCTCGACGTCCCGCTCGTGGCCCGGCACCTCTACCACCACGCGGGATGGGCTCAGCTCCTCGACACCGAGTTCGAGGGTTACGACGCGGTAGGCGTGTGCGGCCAGGTCATTCCGTGGAACTTCCCGCTGCTGATGCTGTCCTGGAAGGTCGCGCCGGCACTGGCCGCCGGCAACACGGTCGTCATCAAGCCGGCCGAGTTCACGCCGCTCACGGCGCTGGCGTTCGCCGAGCTGGCGCAGGAGGTGGGCCTACCGCCGGGCGTCCTCAACGTCGTCACCGGAGACGGCCGTACCGGGGCCGCGATAGTCGAGCACGACGAACTCGACAAGGTCGCGTTCACGGGCTCGACCGAGGTGGGTCGCATCATCCGCAAGGCGACGGCGGGCAAGGGCATCAAGCTCTCGCTAGAGCTGGGCGGGAAGTCGCCGTTCATCGTCTTCGACGACGCCGACATCGACTCGGCCGTCGAGGGCGTCGTCGACGCCATCTGGTTCAACCAGGGCCAGGTCTGCTGCGCAGGCAGCCGCCTGCTGGTGCAGGAGTCGGTAGCGGCCCGGATGGAAGCGAAGCTCCGCGAGCGCATGGAGCACCTGCGCGAGGGGCCGTCGCTCGACAAGTCCATCGACATCGGCGCGATCATCGCGCCCGTCCAGCTCGAGAAGATCGAGCGGCTGGTGGCGGAGGGCAAGGCGTCGGGAGCGACCTGCTTCCAGCCGTCGTGGGCGGCGCCGCAGGAGGGTTGGTACTACCCGCCCACCCTGTTCACCAACGTCTCGCCCGCCGCGACCATCGCGCAGGAGGAGATCTTCGGACCGGTCATCGTGAGCCTCACCTTCCGCACGCCCGAGGAGGCCGTGGAGCTCGCGAACGACACGCGCTACGGCCTGGCCGCCAGCGTGTGGACCGAGAGCGTCAACCTTGCGCTCGACATCGCCCCACAGCTCAAGGCCGGGGTCGTGTGGGTCAACTCGACGAACCTGTTCGATGCCGCGGCCGGGTTCGGTGGCTACCGCGAGTCCGGGTTCGGGCGCGAGGGCGGTCGCGAGGGCATGTACGAGTACCTCAAGCCTGCCTACGAGAAGAAGCTGCCGCAGTATGAAGGCGGCGACCTCGTCGACCCGAGCGGGCCCGAGGAGCTCGGGGCCGAGGACCTGGGGGCCGGTGGCGGTGCGGCAGCGGGCGACGGCCCGAGCGTGGACCGCACGGCCAAGATGTACGTCGGCGGCGTGCAGAAGAGGCCGGACGCCGACTACAGCTACCCGGTCGTCAGCCCCAGCGGCGAGCGCGTCGGCGAGGCGCCTCTCGGCAACCGCAAGGACGTCCGTGACGCCGTCGAGGCCGCTCGCAAGGGCGACAAGTGGGCCAAGATGACCGCCCACGGCCGGGCCCAGGTCATCTACTACGTCGGCGAGAACCTCTCACTACGGGCTCCCGAGTTCGAGGAGCGTCTGCGCGCGATGACCGGCGTGAGCCGCAAGGCGGCGGCAGCCGAGGTACAGGCCAGCATAGAGCGCCTGTTCACCTACGCCGCGTACGCAGACAAGTACGACGGCAACGTCCACCCGACGCCGTTCCGCAACGTCACCCTGGCCATGAACGAGCCGTACGACGTCATGGCCGTCGTGTGCCCTGACGAGGCGCCGCTCTTGGCGTTCGTGTCCCTGGCTTTCCCTGCGCTCTCGATGGGTAACCGCGTCGTGGCCGTTCCGTCCGCCCGGTGGCCGTTGGCCGTCACGGACCTGTACCAGGTCCTGGACACGTCGGACCTACCTGCCGGCACCCTCTCCATCCTCCCCGGCGTGCGCGACGAGCTCGCCATGGTGTTGGCCAAGCACGACGCCGTCGAGGCGCTGTGGTACTTCGGCTCGGCCGAGGGCAGCGGGATGGTAGAGCGCGAGTCGGCAGGCAACCTCAAGGCGACGTGGGTCAACAACGGCAAGCGGCGAGACTGGTTCGACCGCGGGCAGTCGGAGGGCCGTGAGTTCCTCCGGCGCGCCGTGCGCATCAAGAACATCTGGGTGCCGTACGGGGAGTAGCTCCGAGGGGTAGACGGCCGCCTGTTCTCATGACGAGACGGTTAAGGAGCTGTTTCGCACTTCTCGCCGTGTCGGACGAAGGTTCTCAGGTAACGGGCTTAACATCTGCAATGGCAGGGTGCCCGGCTACCGGTCACCTATCGGTAGGCCCGCTCGGCGAGAGGTCGCCGGCTGGGCCGGGAAGGTAACGACATGTCCAAACTCATCAGGTTCGCGCTGGCTTCGGTGCTGGCCCTCTCGATGTCGTCCGTCTTCGCGCAGGACGACGCCCCGACACCAACTGTCGAGTACACGCTGGTCGGACAGATCGGCTCCATGGGCTTCGAGTTCGTAGGTGTCGGCGGCGAGATCGACGGCGTGCGCAACCCCGAGCTGACCGCCACCGTCGGCGACATCGTCAAGGTCACGGTCATGAGCGCCGACGGCATGGAGCACGACTTCGCGATCCCTGACCTGGGCGTCGACACGGAGCTCACGACCGGAGCCGGCGAGGAGGGCGCGACGAGCGTCACCTTCGAGGTCACCCAGGCCGGCACGTTCACCTACCTATGCACCGTGCCTGGCCACGCGCTGCCGGAGTCCAACTTCGGCATGTTCGGCAGCTTCGTCGTAGCCGAGTAACCAACCAGAGAAGCATGGCGCTGGCCGCGCTGGAAGCGGCCAGACCCTGGGGAGTCCGAGCCTGGTGGCTCGGGCTCCTTCATTCCATGCGTGGACCCCTGTCACATAGCCGGTTCGACGCCCCATGGACCGTGTGTGGCTCGCCGCTCTCCGCGGCCGAGGCGCGCAGGTAGCGGCTGCTAACCTTGTGTCATGACCGCCTGGACACGTTTCGCTGACCACCTAAGAAGCGAGCTCGACGGCGTGGCCAAGGCCGGCCTGACCAAGGAGGAGCGCACGATCGTCTCCTCACAGGACGCCGTGATCGAGGTCGAGCTACCAGGTGGAGAACGGCGCGAAGCGCTGAACCTGTGCGCGAACAACTACCTGGGCCTGGCCAACCACCCAGACGTCGTCCGAGCCGCGCAGGCAGCAGCACGGGAGCATGGCTTCGGCATGGCCTCCGTTCGCTTCATCTGTGGCACCCAGGACGTCCACCTCGAGCTCGAGAGCCGCCTGGCCGACTTCCTAGGCACCGACGACGCCATCCTCTACTCTTCCTGCTTCGACGCGAACGGCGGGCTGTTCGAGACCCTGCTCGGACCCGAGGACGCGGTCATCTCGGACGCCCTCAACCACGCCAGCATCATCGACGGCATCAGGCTCTGCAAAGCGCAGCGTTTCCGCTACGCCAACAACGACATGGACGACCTGGAGAGGCAGCTCGAGGCCGCCAGGGACGCGCGCTTCAAGCTCATCGCGACCGACGGCGTGTTCTCTATGGACGGCGTCGTCGCCGACCTGGGCAGCATCTGCGACCTGGCAGACGAGCACGGCGCCCTCGTCATGGTCGACGACAGTCACGCCGTGGGCTTCGTCGGCGACCAGGGGCGTGGCACTCACGAGCTGAAGGGCGTGATGGACCGCGTCGACATCATCACAGGCACGCTCGGCAAAGCGCTGGGCGGCGCTTCCGGCGGATACACCGCGGCCAGGCAGGAGATAGTCGACTGGTTACGCCAGAGGAGCCGGCCCTACCTGTTCTCGAACTCGCTATCACCGATCGTCGCGGCCGCGTCCGTCGCCGTCCTCGACATGCTTCAGGGGTCTGGCGACCTGCGCGCTCAGCTGCGCGAGAACAGCTCGTACTTCCGCTCGGCCATGGAGCGGGCGGGGTTCACTCTGGCGGGTGCCGACCACCCGATCATCCCGGTGATGATCGGTGACGCCGCGCTGGCCGCCAGGATGGCCGATGGCCTGCTCGAGGAGGGCGTGTACGTGATCGGCTTCTCCTACCCGGTCGTGCCGCAGGGGGAGGCGCGCATCCGCACGCAGATGTCGGCGGCCCATACACGGGGGCAGCTCGAACAGGCGGTCGATGCCTTCGTGAAGGTCGGTCGCGAGCTGCGCATCGTCGCGTGAGCGGGCGCGGCCGTGTCATGAGAGCGCTCTCGAAGCTCGAGCCCAGGGAGGGGATGTGGAGCGTCGAGGCGCCCGTCCCTGAGGTGGGCCCCAACGACGTCCTGATCCGCGTGAGGAACACCAGTCTCTGCGGTACCGACGTCCACATCTACAACTGGGACGACTGGTCGCAGCGCACCGTGCCTGTGCCGCTCATCACCGGGCACGAGTACGTCGGGGTCATCGAGGAGGTCGGGTCCGAGGTCGCAGGTCTGGTGCCAGGCGACCGCGTTTCGGGTGAGGGGCACATCACGTGTGGCCACTGCCGCAACTGCCGCGCGGGCAGGCGGCACCTGTGCCGCAACACGGTCGGTGTCGGCGTCCATAGGCAGGGAGCGTTCGCCGAGTACATAGCACTGCCCGCAGTCAACGCGTTCAAGCTGCCAGACGCGATCCCAGACGAGGTCGCCGCCATCATGGACCCGCTTGGCAACGCCGTGCACACGGCGCTGACGTTCGACCTCGTCGGCGAGGACGTGCTCATCACCGGCGCGGGGCCGATCGGCCTCATGGCTGCGGCGGTGGCGCGGTTCGTGGGCGCCAGGCACGTGGTCGTGACGGACGTGAACCCCGCCAGGCTCGCCATGGCACCGCTGATGGGCGCGACCCGCGGGGTCGACATGTCCAGTGGCGATGAGGCGCTGGCTGCCGCGATGCGGGAGCTAGGCATGGTCGAGGGCTTCGACGTCGCGCTCGAGATGTCCGGCTCGCCGAACGCGTTCCGCGACATCATGCGCACCGTCATCCATGGCGGCAAGGTCGCGCTCCTCGGCATCCCTAGCGGTGAGATCGCCATCGACTGGAACGACGTGATCTTCAAGGGCCTCACCATGCAGGGCATCTACGGCCGGCAGATGTTCGAGACCTGGTACAAGATGGTCGCCCTCCTGCAGGCCGGCCTGGATGTCACGCCGGTGATCACGCACCGGTTCTCGGCCGGCGAGTTCCAACAGGCGTTCGACATCATGCGCGAGGGCCGCTCTGGCAAGGTCATCCTCGACTGGAGCTGAGAGGTCGCTTGGCCAGCTAGCCGGCCATGTGTTGCGCCGCGGTGGCCTCCGGGAGCATCGTGGCCCCACCAACCCAAGGAGGCTAGCGTGCGCCCACCCGAGGTCCGTGAACCCCACAAGTGGCGGAAGGCCAACCTCGCCCTGTTCGCCGTGCTGGCCTTGGCTGTCGGCGCCTGCCAGGCACCGCAACCTCCCAAGACGGCCACGCCGGCGCGGATCGGCATCAGGACCGCCTTGGGCGTCGCCGAGTTCTACGACACCACCACCGGCGACGTCTTCGTGCCGCGCGGTCACAACTTCGTCAAGTTCACGTTCTCTCCGGACCCGGTCAACGGCCCTGGCGTCTTCGACATGGTCATGGCCACGAACCGCTACGACGAGGCCGAGTACCGCGCCGACTTCCAGGCGATGCGTGACCTTGGCTACAACGTCGTGCGCGTGATGCTGGAGACCTGCGGAGCACTCAACTGCATCTACCCGGAGGACGGCACCGGCCGCGGGCTGTCGGGCCCGTACCTGGACAACGTCGCCGCCCTACTGGAGCTGGCGGCCGAGGAGGAGATGTACGTCTGGCTGACGTCCAACACCCTGCCGGACATCGGCTACTACGGGCAACTGGGCTACAGCGGCGCGACCGAGCTGGTGTCCGAGGGCCAATCTCACCTCCTGGGAGAGACCGGCATGCAGGCGTACCGGGAGTACTTCACCGACCTGTTCACCGGCCTCATCGCTCGCGACGCTCGGCTCGACCACATGTTCTCGTTCTCGATCCGGAACGAGCACTGGTACGACCTGAGGGAGAAGCCGTGGACCCTGACGGAGGGCCTGGTAACGCCTGCCAACGGTGAGACCTACGACCTGTCGGTTCCCGCCGACCACCGGCGGCTGGCAGAGGAGAGCCTGATCCACTTCGTCGACGAGATGGTGCCTGTCATCAAGGACCTGGCGCCGACCGCCCTGGTCTCGATCGGCTTCTTCGCCCCAAACGAGCCGGTCGAGTGGCGGCCGGGTGACTTCAAGTTCGTGCTCACGTCGCGCGTTTTGCGGGAGTCGAGCGCCGACTTCTTCGACCTGCACTCCGGACCGGCCCCGTTCGGATTCACGGCAGACGAGATACAGGTGCAGTACGACGCCGTCGGCATCGATGCCAAGCCGCTCGTCGTCGGCGAACTGGCAGGGTTCAAGTTCATCTACCCGTCCATTCACATCGCGGCCCAGGGCATGGTCGACTGGCAGACCGCGACCTGCATTGCCGGCTACGACGGCTGGCTGACTTGGCACTGGGAGGGTGACGACCACGAGGGGTTGTGGGGTTCGGACGGCACGGTGGTGGGCGAGGCTCTCGCGCCCGCCTTGCACCCCGACCCCTGCGCCCAGGTCATCGTGCCCAACCCGAACCTGGCTTTCGAGAGGCCGGTCACGGCCTCCGCCGAGCTGCCTGGGGAGCCGGCTACCAACGCCGTCGACGGCAGCGGCGCGCAGTGGGGGGCGGGCGCCGACGCGCCGCAGTACATCGAGATAGACCTGGGGGCGGGCACTACTGTCGGCACGGTGCTCCTCAAGGTCGCGCAGTTCCCGGCCGGTGCCACGGTGCACGAGGTGTACGGAGGGGCCACCAGCCCGGCAGGCACGCTCCTGCACACGTTCGACCAGGAGACGGAGGAGGGCGACGTCCTGCGGGTCGACCTGGCTAGCCCCGCCGACGTGAGGTACGTCAGGGTCGTGACGACGAGCAGCCCGTCGTGGGTCTCCTGGCAGGAGATCGAGCTCTACGCGCCTGGAGAGGCGCCTTGACTGTGTGCGCCGGCGGTGCGCCGCGGGTACGGGTCGCCCAGGCGCTCTCTACATCGACAGGTAGGCAGCCTTGACGTCCGGGTCTTGTAGCAGCTGCTCGCCCGTGCCCTCCTTGCGCACCTCGCCGTTCTCGAGCACGTAGGCGCGGTCGGCGATCCTCAGTGACTGCCTCACGTTCTGCTCGACGAGCAGCACGGTGACCCCCTGCTCGCGGATCTGGCTGAGGGCGCGGAACACCGCTGCCGACAGCGCAGGGGAGAGCCCGATGCTTGGCTCGTCGACGAGGAGGAGCCTGGGTTGGCTCATCAGCGCCCGCCCCAGCGCCAACATCTGGCCCTCGCCCCCGGAGAGCGTGCCGGCGAGCTGGTTCTCACGCTCGGCCAACCGTGGGAACAGGTCGAACACGCGCTCACGGTTCCGCGCCGCGGTGGGCCTCGCATGCGGTAGGTAGTCGGAGCCGGCCTCGAGGTTCTCCCTCACGGTCATCAGCGGGAAGAGCTGTCGTCCCTCCGGCACGTGGCCCACGCCCAGCCGAACGATCCGGGCCGGTGACAGGCCGGAGAGCGAGGTGGTCCCGAACGCCTTCACGACGCCGGCCCTAAGCGGCAGGACGCCGCTGATCGCCCGCAGGAGCGTGGTCTTGCCAGCGCCGTTCGCGCCGATTATCGTTACCAGCTCGCCCTCGTCGACGTGCAGGTCGACGTCCCACAGGACCGTGATCTTCCCGTAGCCTACGCGGGCGCCGCGGACCTCAAGTGCGCTGCTCATCGCTCCTCCGACGAACCGGATGGGGGAGCGGGGTCGCCGAGGTCTACCTGGTCCTCGCCCAGGTACGCCTCGATCACGGCAGGGTCTGCTGTCACCTCATGGTAGGTGCCGCGCGCCAGCGCGCTGCCGTAGTCCATGACCAGAACCCTGTCAGCTAGGTCCCGTACCACCGGCATCACGTGCTCGATGAACACGACGGTCACGCCGTCGGCCCGCACGTCCTTCACGAGCTCGACGGCTTCCTTGGCCTCGGCGGGACGTAGACCGGCCATGACCTCGTCCAGCAGTAGTACCTGTGGCGCTGTCGCCAACGCCCTGGCTATCTCCAGCCTCTTCTCCTGCAGGAGGTTCAGGTCCTCGACAGGTGCCTCCTTGAACGCGGTCAGGCCCGTGCGCTCGAGCGCTTCGTCCGCCCGCTGCCTGGCCTCGACCGCCGACACAGAGCTGTTCCCGAACAGGGCCCCGACCATCACGTTCTCGTCCACCGTCATCTCGGGGAACGGTTGGACGACCTGGAACGCTCGACCGAGCCCGAGATGAGCGCGCCTGTACGAGGGCAGTCGACTGATGTCTCGCCCGGCCAGGGAGATGCTGCCGCTGCTGGGTGAGATGAGCCCGGAGAGCAGGTTGAGGGTGGTCGTCTTGCCGGCCCCGTTGGGCCCGATGATCGCGAAGATCTCGCCCTTGTCGACCTCGAAGCTGAGTTGGTTGACGGCCGTCAGGCCGCCGAACTGCCTGGTAAGCCCGCGCGCAGCGAGTATCGGCTCAGCCACCTTCCTCACCTCGGTCCTTGGCGGTACGGCCGGCGGCGCCCGGGCCGGAGCGGCGTGTCAGGCCTCTCAGTAGACCGACCAACCCCCTCGGCATGAACAGGATCGACACGACGAGCACGACGCCGTACGCTACGAGGTAGCCGTCGGCCAGGACGCGCTTGAGCGTCTCCTCCAGTCCGGAGAGGACCAGCGCGGCCAGGATGGGGCCAACGGTCGTGTAAAGGCCACCGAAGATGGGCGTCACCAGCGCCAGGACAGTCGTGTGAACGGAGAACGTGGACTCGGGACTAACGTTGCCGAACCTGTGGGCCTCGATAGCCCCGAGCATGCCGACGATGACGCTCGACATGACGAAGGCCAGAAGCTTGTTCCGGGCCGGGTTGACCCCCATGACGCCGGCCACGAACTCGTTGGTCCGGATGGCGGTGAAGGCCTGCTTGAGGCGCGAGTTCTGGATCAGGAGCGATACGGCGATGGCCACCGCAAGGAGGCCGACGTACACGAGGAAGTACCCCTGGTTGCGGAGGAACGCGACCTCCCAACGCTCCATCTCGCCCAGGACGAAGGTCGGCCTGAAGAGCGGCGGCAGGTTGGTGCCGACGGAGCCGCCCGTGATACTGAACGGCATCGACTGGACCACGACCTTGACGACCTCGGTGAAGGCGAGTGTCGCGATCGCGAAGTAGATCCCGTAGAGGCGTAGCACCGCCGAGCCCAGCACCACGGCGAGCAGGCCAGCCACGAGCCCGGCGACCGGGATGCTCAGCCACAACGGGGCCTCGGTGATCTTCAGGAGCACGGCGGCGGCGTAGCCACCGGCGCCATAGAAGGCCGCGTGCGCCAGGGAGAGCTGGCCGGTCCTGGCCACCATGTCCCAGGTGAGCGCCAGTACGGCGAGCGCGACGGCCTTGATGGCCAGGGCAAGGTAGCTGACGGAGGCCTGACCGAACTGCGCGCGCAGCACGGTAGGGAGCGCGGCGAGTAGCGCGATGAACACGATCGCCAGGGCTACGCCCAACCAGGTCCCGCCCAGGCGTCTCATGCTCGCCTCCAGGACCGGTAGACGAGCGTCGCGAAGATGATCGCGAAGAACACGGCGTTCCTGAGGCCGTCGCCGTTAGGCACGAGCGTGGCCACGAGCGACTCGGCGAGCGCCACGAGCAGGGCGGCCCCGACGATGCCGCGGATGTTGCCTAGACCCGCGAGCACGACGATCGCGAAGGCCTTGAGCGTGAAGGCGAGGCCGATCGTCGGGGTGGGGGACTGGATGACGGCGATCATGACGCCGCCGATGCCGGCCAGCAGGGCCGACAGCGCGAACGCGACGACGTAGACGCGGTTCACCTCGAGCCCGACGAGGCCGGCAGCGAGGCGGTTCTGGGCTACGGCTCGCATCGCCCTTCCGAGTGGCGTGCGGGCCAGCACGTAGTAGAGGCCACCGACCAGGAGCACCGAGATGACGAAGCTGCCGAGCGGCACCAGGCCGATGCTGACGCTCCCGACCTGGAAGCCGATGGCGCGGTAAGGCAGGCCGGCGATGGAGCGCGGGTCGCCGCCCCAGATCATCAGCGCGAGGTTCTGAAGGATGATCCCGATGCCGAAGGTCAGGAGCATCTGGTTCAGCTCTGGGGCCTTGAGGACGAACCGGATCGAAGACAGATAGATGATCGCCCCGATGACGAAGAGCGCAGGGGCGACGAACAAGATCGACAGCGCAGGGTCGATGCCGAAGCTGACGAACAGCTGATAGGCGAAGAAGGCGCCGACCATGAAGAACTCGCCGTGAGCGAAGTTGACGATGCCGATGACCCCGATCGCCAGGGCCAGCCCAACGGCGACGAGAGCGTAGAGGCCAGCGGCCAGAACGCCAGATACGAGAGCTTGGGGGATGAGTGATAGTTCCATGGGATGGGTATTCGGAAGGGGTGCTAGAACGCACCCCTTCCGTCAGGGTCCGCTAGGGACGCATCTCCACTACTGGCAGGCCACCAGGGGCGCGGTGACGCGGTCTGCCGGGTAGACGATCTCGCGCACGCCGTTCTGGTACTGGAAGACGAGCCACAGGTCCTGGCCGAAGCCCTGGTGCAGCCCGACCTCGGACGGCTTGAAGTTCCAGTCGCCCATGGGTGACGTGAAGGTACCCGTCTGCAGCGCCTCGATGACGGCGGCCTGGTCCGTGGTGCCGGCCGTGTTGATGGCGTCAGCGTAGCTCCAGAGCTGGGCGTAGGCGAGGGCGGACATGTAGTTGTCAGGGGCCGCGCCGTGCATCGCCGTGAAGGCGTTGGTGAACACGCCGGACTCTGGGTTGGGCAGGTTCGGGAGGTAGCCGATCAGCCCGGTCACGCACTGCGCTTCGGGCGCGTTGCCGTACTCGGCCGGCCAGCCCGGAGGTGCGCCGAAGATGTACTGCGGCGCCACGTTCAGCTCGCGGATCTGCGCCGTGAGCGGCTGGACGTCGGAGTCGTAGCCGATCCAGTACAGCATGTCCGGGTCGGCCGCTGCGACCTTGCTCAGGGAGGCGCGGAAGTCGCCCGTGCCGCCGGTCGCCGTCGACTGGAACGCCTCGGTCAGCACGACGTCGATGCCCATCTCCTGGAAGCCGATCTGCATGCCTGCCATGCCCGTCGTACCGAAAGCGGTGTTCTCGTGCAGGATGGCTACGGACTCGACGCCCAGGCCCTCTACGAAGCCGAACGATGCGGCCACGTTCTGGTAGTCCCACGGGTGGACGTGGAAGAACCACTCCTCTGGCCCCAGCAGCTCCTCGATGCCGTCGAAGTCGTCGTTGCCGATGCCGGAGGCGGCGCCGCCGATCCAGCTGACGATCGGCTGGAAGGTGCGGAACGACTCGATAAGCGCCAGGGTGACGCCGGAGGAGTAACCGCCGGCTATGAACTCGACGCCGTCTTCGGTCATCAGCTTCTCGAAGGCGGCGACTGCTGTGGCCGGGTCGGCCTTGGTGTCCTCGACGATGATCTCGAGCGGCTCGCCGAGGACGCCGCCGGCTGCGTTGATCTCGTCGATCGCGAGCTGGAAGCCCTTCAACTGGGCTTGGCCGGTGCCGGCCGCACCGCCTGTGAGCGGTGCCAGCACACCGATCTTGACCTGGGCGAAGCCCATGCCGATCAGGCTGAGTAACAGGATTGCCAACGTTCTCTTCATGTGCCCTCCTAGAGGCTCTGGACGTTTCTGGTTGCCATCACGAGAAGCAAGGCTGCCTAACTCATGGCCCCGCCCCCTCGCCCGCCGGTCAGGTCGGCCGGTGCGTTCGCGCTCGGTTCGCCGGCAGAGGTGCGGCCGGCTAGCTCGGGCAGGTCGGTCTTCAGGATCTTCCCGGCAGCGCTCTTGGGTAGCGCGTCCAGGAGGCGTAAGTGCTTGGGCACCTTGTAGCGGGCCAGCCTTGTCGTGAGGAACTCCTTGAGCTCTGAGGCGCGAAGGTCCGCTCCAGGCTTGAGAACGACGCCGGCCAGGCCGACCTCGCCCCAGCGCTCGTCCGGCACGCCGACGACAGCGCACTCCGCCACCGCAGGGTGGTCGTAGATGGCGGCCTCGACCTCCGCCGGGTAGACGTTCTCGCCGCCCGAGATGAACATCTCCTTGCGCCTGCCGACGATCGTGAAGTCTCCTTCGTGGTCCATGACGGCGAGGTCGCCGGTCCACAGCCAGCCGTCCCGCAGGACGTCCGTGGTGGCCTCTGGGCGTTCGAAGTAGCCGAGGAAGACGTGTGGGCCCCTCAGCGTGAGCTCGCCTGTCTCGTCGGGCGCCGCGGGCGCGCCGTCCTGTCGCCTCACGACTGCCTGCCCGTGGAGCATGGGTCTGCCTACGGAGTTGGGCTTGCGGTCTGCCACTTCCTGTGTGGTCGTGAAGCAGTTGACGCCGGCCTCGGTGAGGCCGTAGCCCTGACGGACCTTGACGCCCTTGCGCCTGAGGCTCTCACGCACCGGCTCCGGGCAGGGCGCCCCGCCGGAGATGGCCCAGCGCACGCCAGATAGATCCGCGCCGGCGAAGCGGTCGTGCGCGGCGAGCATGTGGAACATGGTCGGCACGAGGAAGAGGATCGTGGCCCCGGCTGCGTCGATCAGGTCCAGGTAGTCGCCTGGGTCGAAGGTGCGCTGCAGCGCGACGCGCGCGCCCAGGTGGAAGAGCGGCACCGTGAACGCGTTGACGGCGGCGTGGTAGCAGGGCGTGGCCTGGATGACGCAGTCGTCCTGTCGCAACCCCCAGCCGAACACGGTGTTGACTGCGTTGTAGAAGCCTTGCCTGTAAGGCAGCATGGCGCCCTTGGGCAGGCCGGTGGTGCCGCCTGTCAGGAGGATCATCTGCACGTCCTCGGGCCCCAGCTCGGGGTCCACCGGTGCGGAGGTGGGGTCCGCGTCCCGGAGGCGCTCCTCGTGGTTCGCCAGGTCCCACGTCGGCAACCCCGTGGCGTTCGCCTTCGCCGCGTTCTCGGCGTCGTGAATTACGAGCGACGGTCGCAGGTACTCGGCGAGGCCCTGCTGCTCGCGCTCGGCGAGCCTGACGTTGAGGGGCGCGTAGACCGCGCCGGTCTTGGCGGTGGCGAGCAGCATGTCGATGTGAGCGACGTGGTTGTGAGCGAGTAGCGCGACCCGGTCGCCCTTGACGATGCCGGCCCCGACGAGCGCGGCCGCCAGACGCTCCGCGCGGTCGTTCAGGTCTCGGTAGGTGAGCCAGCCGCGCTCCCAGAACAGCGCGGGCCGATCGGGCGTCATCTGCGCCCGCTTGGCGGCGATGTCGAGGATCACTTGGGACCCCCGTCGGTTCGCCTCGAAGCCTGTCCCCACCGGAGGCAGACCGCGTTCCATACGTACCCGACGCCGGCAGCGACGAGCACGACCAGATCGCCGCGCTCCAGCTTGCCAGCCGCCCTGGCGAGCTCGAGCGAGAGGGCCTGGTCGACCTGTCCGATGTGCCCGTACGTGTCCAGGTACGTAGAGCGCTCCGCCGACAGGCCCAGGCGACCAAGCAGCGCCTCGTGAGCAGACCGCTTGACGTGCAGCATCGCCAGGTAGGCCACGTCCGATAGCTGTGCGCCGGACCTCTTCACAGCGTCCTCGACGACGCCGACGAAGTTGTCCATGCTCTTGGTCTCGAGCCGCACCTTCATGCCTGCCGGGTCCGTGACCCTGAGCTTGTAGTCGCCCACGTTGTGCGGAGTGACGGGGGTGATCGTGCCGCCGACGGGCACGAGGACGTCTAGGGAGAAGCTGCCGTCGGTCCTGAACGCCGAGCCGAGCAGCTCGTGGCCCCTGTCACGCTGGACGACGAAGGCGGCGCCGCCGGCCCCGAGGTTGTACATGAACCTCACGTTCGGGTCGTCGAGGTCGACGAGGTCGACGTTGCGGTAGCCGCCTGCGACAAGGACCGTGTCTATGGCTGGGTCGGCGACGATCATGTCCCGTGCCTGCTTGAGGCCGAGGACGGCCGTGCCGCACTTCTGCCCGATGTCGTACGCGTACGCCTTGGTGGCGCCGAGGTCGTGCGCCAGCTTGATGCCCGCCGTCCACACGGGGTACTCCTTGTACTCCTCCGTGATGGAGACGAGCACGTCGACGTCGCCTGGCGCGATGCCGGCGTCGGTGAGGGCACGCTCGGCGGCCCGGACACCCATCGCTGTCGGGTGGTCGTCCTTGCCAGGCACGACCCTTTCGGTGATGCCGAGCTTCTCGCGCACCACCCATTCAGGCAGGCCCGTGCGGCTCGCCAGCTCGTCCGAGCTCATGCGCCCTTCCGGCACGTACGTGCCGATGCCCGTGATGCCAGGCCCCCGCGTCATCGTTCCTCCGTTGCGGCGAGGCAGTGGCCCGTGCACGCGACCTTCATCGCGTCGGCTCCGGCGTCAGCCCGCGCCTGATGAGCGCGAAGACCGTGTCGAACACCGCCTGCGGCGGCTGGCGCTGCTCCCATATGGGGAAGCGCAGGCCCAGGAAGTGCGCGATACCCATAAGCGCCCATGCGAGCGCGGCCGGGTCCCCCTCGCGCACCTCCCCCCGTCCCTGGGCCCGCGAGATGTTCTGGGCGTAAGCGTCGGCGAGGGTCTGGTAGTACTCGCGGTAGATGGACTCGTCGACGAACTGCGACTCCATGACGACCTTGTAGAGGTTCTGGTTCTCGAGCGAGAAGCGCACGAACGCCTCGAAGCCGAGCTGCTCGGCCTCTATCCTGTCGTTGGCACCGACTATCGCCCTGGCCAGTGCGGACCGGAGGCGCCTCCCCATGTGCCTGACGAGCTCCACGAGCACGTCCTTCTTGCTGGGGAAGTAGAGGTAGAAGGTCCCCTGCGCGACGTCGGCGCGCCTGGTTATGGACGCGACCGACGAGTTGGCGTACCCCTTCTCGCCGATCTCGGCCTCGGCGGCCTCGAGCAGCTTGCGCCTGGTGGCTTCGCCCCGTGACGTGACCGGGACAGGTAGTTCGTTCAAGTCGTCCTCGTCTCACCGTCAGGTCCCGTTCACGTTCAGCGACGCTCGGGAACCTGACAAGCGATTCAGGTGTCAGGTTGTTGCGAGGTTACGTAGCCGGCGGGGTGTTCGTCAAGCGCACCGCGACCACGCATGTACACCACGGAGTCGCCGCCAGACCGTGTCGGTCCAGCGGCGGCAGCGGGCAGGAGCGTCCCGGCCGCTTATCATCGCCGCCGTGAAGGGGAGTCGCTCGAGCTGGGACCCGGTCGCCGGCTGGTACGACGCCACGGTCGGCGTCAGGGGCAGCCCGCACCACCGCAAGGCAGCCATACCCAGCGTCCTGAGGTTGGCGGAGCTGGCGCGAGGGGAGAGGGTCATCGACGTGGGCTGCGGCCAAGGGGTCCTGGCACACCACGTCCTCAAGGCCGGAGCACGGTACCTGGGCGTCGACGCCAGCCTGGCCATGATCAGGTTGGCCCGAAAGCGCCGTGGTGACGACGGCACGTTCGAGCACGGCGACGCTCGCGACCTCGTCGGCAGCACTTCGGCCGAGCCCGGCTCGTTCGACGTTGCCGTGTACCTGCTTAGCCTCCAAGACATGGACCCACTCGCCGAGGTCTTCGGCTCGGTGACCCGGGTACTCAAGCCGAACGGCCGGGTCGTGATCTTCATGGTGCACCCGGCCTTCCGGCCGCCGCGCGGCAGCGGGTGGGGGTTCGATGCCAAGCGCAAGCTCACCTACCGCCGCATCGAGCGCTACCTGACGCCAGCCGCCGTGCCCATGAAAGAGTACGCAGAGGTAAGGAAAGGCGCACCGCGCGGGGCGACGATCAGCTTCCACCGACCCCTCATGGACTACGTCAACGCGCTGGCCGAGCACGGCCTCTGGGTCGATGCGATGCTCGAACTGCCGGACCCGGTCGCGCCTGACGACTCGAGGTCGAACCCGGAGGTGCCGCTGTTCCTCGCGTTGCGAGCAAGGCGGGCCGAGAGATAGAGGAAACGCGGCGACGAGGCGGGAGGTGATGCCGGCCCTGCCGGCCTCCGCGGCTCCGGTCCTCGTACCTGTGGCGCGCGCTGCGAGCGTGGCCCTAAGATGCCGCCATGACCGACCGGACGCGCCGATCCCGGTGCCTCATGGCGGCGGTCCTCCTCTCGCAGCTCGCCATCCTGGCCACCGCCCAGCAAGACGCCGCTCAGGCGGCCTCCCCTCCCGAGGGGCTCCAGGTCCTCAAGTGCGTCGTTACAGGGGCGCTGCCGTCTCCCCCGGCGGAGGCGCAGGACGGAGGGTTCCACTTCCAGTTCGAGTCGCTCGGCGGCACCGCCGTCGACGGCCGTGCCTGTACCGTCTACAGGCTACGCAACGTGCCCGGCAGCCCCCCGACGCCCGTCAGGTGGACGGCTGGTAGCGATGTGCTGGTCGAGGCCGCAGGGCTGCGCCGCTGTGGGGACGAGGCGAGCTGCGTGTGGCTCGAGGTCGCTCGCTACTTCGACGGTGACTTCGTACGTGGCGAGACCACCGTGTCGTACGGCTTGAACGCCGACTCTTTCCACGTGCCTAGTCCTGGTTTCGTGGCCTTCGCCTCACCGGACATGCAGGGCCTGACCGCGAGCGTTGGCACCGAGGTGGTCGGCACCGTGGTGACGGCAGACGGCCTCGCGATAGAGCTCGACCTAGTCGTCAAGTCGCGGTTCGAGCGTGACGAGGCCGGCGTGCGGCTCTTCTACGAGGCCACGGCCGACGATCCGGCTCAACTTGACGGCAGCCGGTTCCTGCTCGTGTGGGAGGCGCTCGACGGACTGGGGCCGGCGAGCTTCGCACCAGGCGATGCGAAGGGCCCGTTCCTGCTCGACGGCCAGGTCGCGCCACAAGGTCATACGAGCGGTGTCGACGGCACGGTGAGCCTGCAGGCGAGGACCCAGGACGTCGGCTACGAAGACAGGCTCGTACTCTCCATCGTCGTCCCGGGCACAGGCGAGGTCATGCTCAGGGTGCCACTGCCGGCCTTCGTGCCAGCCGGTCGATGAGTCAGCCGTCACCCGGTCAGGCGACGCCAGGCAGGGCGAAACGCGCGTCGGACCCCAAGACGATCATCGGAGCGGGATCGCGTGCGTACGGCTGGGTGCGCGACGCGTTGCGCGTCTACGGGACCCTAGTCACGCTCGTGCAGATCGTGCCGGCGATCCTCGCCCTCGTCGTCGTGTTCGTGTCGCCGACCGCGTGGCTGTCAGCGACCCTGCGGCGCTGGGTCGGTATGGGCGCCTTGGTCGGGATGGTGCTGGGTACGGCGTGGCTCGCCCGCGTGGCCGGTCCGCGCACGCTGGTCGACGCCGTCAGGGGTGGCCGCGTGCGCAGCGGCAGGCTCGCCGGTCTCGGCTGGTGGGGGATCGGGACCGCGGTCGTGGCCGCGGCGCTGTTCAGGGTGCACCTCGCCGTCGTCGACGTGGCTTTCGTACAGGCGGTGCCAGTGCTCACGCCGGTGCTCGACTTCTACCTAGGCGGTGGCCCCGCGGCCCTCCGGCTCTACAACGTGGTGGCCGCTCTCCTCGCCGCGGCAGCCATCGCCGGCGTAGCCGCTGGCGCTCCAGCCGCGGTCCTCAGGTGGAGAGAGCTGCGCCTGGCCAGGCAGGAGATGCTGGCTGAGGGGGGCCCGGCGGCCGCGCTCGAGGCTGCTCTCAAGGCGGTGGACGCCGCCAAGGAGGCCCTCGAGACCTCAAGGCGGTCGGTCGCCGCCATGGCGGCGGAGCTAGACGAGCTCAGGGCGGAGGCCGAACGAGGCTCCGACACGGCGGTCGAAACGAAGCAGGTGCCGGACCCGGCGCCTACCAGCGCAACAGGCCAGCCAGCCCGCCCATCTCCTCGCGCAGCCGACGGTCGCTCTCGCCACTGACGAACCTGAGGTCCATCCCGAAGTCCGCGACCAGCTGCGGCAACGCGTCCGCGAACGGGAGGCTCTCGAGCCCGTCGTCCTCGCACTCGGCCGCTGCCGGGCTCCTCTCGGCGAACAGGCGACCACTCCCCCGGCAGCGCCAGACCTGTTGGTACGGGACGTCCGGCACCACCAGCAGGTGGACGCGGTTCTCGTTAACGGCCTCGAGGGTGCGGGCGGCGCCGATGACGCCGTTCTCCCTGGCGCTGTCGAGCGCCTCGTCGGCCTCGCCGGCCTCCGCAGCTCGGACGGCTTCCATGAACACCGGGTGGAGCGACCCGGCAGAGGCCTCGGGGTTGGGCTGGAGCGGGATCCTGACGCCGACGAGGGCCGAGGCCTGCGGCTCGAGCTCGGCCTCGAACGCGGCCACGTCCGGCGAGGTGCCGGAGAGTATGACCCTGGCTGCTCCGTGCTGCCGCGCCAGGGCAGGCAGGTCGTTGCCGACGCTCTTGTACATGCGCGCCACCCAGTCGCTCGTGCGGTCATCGTAGGCGTCCTTGGGCGAGCCACCGCGCTGCGTCTCGCCAGGCCTGAACGAACCAGCGCTCTCGTCTGTGCGCCAGAACGTCTCGTCCCACGTCTGAACGATCTCCTGCAGCTCGTGGCTGCCGCTCGGGTCGACGAGGAACAGCCGCACCCTGTCGCCGCTCAGTTGCAGAACTAGGCTGGGCCGGCGCCGCAGCATGGTGAGCTGGATCGGCGCGAGGAACGGCTCGCCGAGGCGCGCGATGGCGCCATCGTGCCCGTCGACGGAGCGCAACGAGTGCGCGATCGCCAGCGTGTGGAAGACCTCATCGTCCGTCGGGTGCGCGAAGACCGCCAGGGTCCTGGAGTCTGGAGCCACTTGCCCTCGCAACCGGTCCGCGATGCGCTTGGAGGCGCCGTTCGGTAGCGGCAGCTCGTCCATCGCTGCGCGGGCTCGCAACGCCCACGCCTTGCGGCGGTTGTCTGGGGAGGCTGGGTTGACGTCCAGGTAGAGGCTGATCACCTGGTCGCCTAAGGGCGCCAGGCTCTGGGCCAGCGTCTCGACTTGCTCTGTCGCCAGCATCGGACCTCCTAGTGGCCGCAGGAAAGGATGCGGCCACCGTAGGCGGTCGGGCGATGAGAAGGGAGACCGCCCCGAGCGTCACCAGACGCTTAGGGCGCGAGCGGCATCAGAGCCCGGACAGGCGGGTGTTCTTCTCTATGTACGACTCCCACTCGGCAGGCACGTCGATCTCGGGGAAGATCGCGTCGACCGGGCACGCTGGTACGCAGGCGCCGCAGTCGATGCACTCCTCGGGGTGGATGTAGAACTGGTCGTCTGCCTCGTAGATGCACTCGACGGGACAGACGTCGACGCACGAGGCGTCTTTCGTGCCGATGCAGGGCTCGGCTATGACGTATGCCATCAGCTACCTCTCCAGTGGACCGCGCCGGCCAGAGCCAGCAGGTTCAGGGAGAGTCTTACAGGTGACAGCGCCGTCACACAAGCGGACACGTACCAACAGGAAAACGTAGGCCGGCGATAGTGAGTGAGGTCGCGGGCCGGGAAGCTCAA
This sequence comes from uncultured bacterium, assembly GCA_964517055.1. Lineage (GTDB taxonomy): Bacteria > Deinococcota > Deinococci > Deinococcales > Trueperaceae > DASRWD01. The sequence goes on from CAZFAQ010000014.1 coordinate 46,393, forward strand.
TGAGAACGACCCCGGTCGCCTTATCTCGCTCCGTCGGGTCCCTCACTGGATCTGGCTATATGCCCTGGGACGCTCGATCGAGCCTCTAGTGGGACTAGGGTCGTTCTTCTAAGAAGTGGTCTGCTTCGTCTATAACAGAACCTCCTTCGCCTCGAATGCTACTGCTGACATGGACCCGTAAGTATGGTGCGCCGTCCTATTACGGCTGGGCGAATCGCGCTAACATCGGTATTTGGGGCAACACACATGAGAGAGACGCCGGCGAGCTGACTGGGTTCGCCGGCGTCTTCATTGGCTCGTGGTCGGGTCCGAGCGTTCGTTCTCGCTGATCTCGGGCCCCTCGGGTCGGGACCGAGTCCGAGCGTTCGTTCCCGCTCCGCTCGGACCCCTCGGGCGTGTGGCCGAGTCCCACGTCTCCTACTCGCTCCGCTAGCGGCTCCATCGGCCGGATGGCCGATGGAGCCGCGAGCACTACAGCAGCCAACCTCCCAGGCCTGCGATCAGGCCGGCGAAGATCAGCGCCACG
>CAZFAQ010000015.1:0-14817 GCA_964517055.1 uncultured bacterium
CAGCTCTCAGGCGGTCAGCAACAGCGCGTGGCGATCGCTCGTTCCCTCACCATGGGGCCGAAGGTCATGCTCTTCGACGAGCCGACGAGCGCCCTCGACCCCGAGGTCATCGGTGAGGTCCTCGACGTCATGGTGGCACTCGCCAAGGAGGGCATGACGATGATCGTCGTCACCCACGAGATGGGCTTCGCCCGCGAGGTGGGGGACAGGGTCGTGTTCATGGACGCCGGCCAGATCGTCGAGGTCGGGCCGCCTGATCACTTCTTCGAGAACCCCCGCGAGGCGCGCACGCGCGCGTTCCTGTCCAAGATCCTCTGAGGTCGCGACCCTTAATGTCACATCGCTGTGAGACGCGTTTCCATAGACTGGGCGCACCATGACCGACGCAGCCAGCCGCGGCGTGCGTATCGCCGACCTCCTGAAGACGATGGTGGCGCGAGGCGCCTCCGACATCCACCTCCAGGCGGGGGCGCCGCCGCACCTGCGCCTCGACGGCGAGCTACAGCCGTACGAGGGCGTCCCGCCGCTGACGCCGGAGCAGACCGAGCAGATCGCGCTCGCGATGATGACCGAGAACCAGCGCGACCTGTTCAGGCACAGGCACGAGGTCGACTTCGCGTTCAACATCCCGAACATCGCACGCTTCCGCTGCAACGTCCTGAGGCAGCGCGGCTCCGTCGGCGTTGTCATGCGCGTGATCCGCGACGCCATCCCCAGCTTCGAGGCCCTCGGCCTGCCCGCCTCGGTCGCGACCGAGCTGGCCAGCCAACCGCGCGGCCTGGTCCTGGTGACGGGCCCGACCGGCTCAGGCAAGACGACGACGCTCGCCGCCATGGTCGACTTCGTCAACCGGCGCTTCAACAAGAACATCATCACGGTCGAGGACCCCATCGAGATCCTGCACCGCAACCAGAAGAGCCTGGTCGTTCAGCGCGAGATCGGCCTGGACACGAGCGACTTCGTCGGCGCCCTCAAGTACGCGATGCGTCAGGACCCTGACGTGATCATGGTCGGCGAGATGCGCGACAAGGAGACGGTCGAGGCCGCGCTGTCGGCCGCGCAGACTGGTCACCTCGTCTTCAGCACGCTTCACACGCTCGACTCGATCCGCACCGTCAACCGCATCATCGACTTCTTCCCGCCGCACGAGCGCGACCAGATACGGATCCTGCTGGCAGACTCGCTCCTAGGCATCCTGAGCCAGCGGCTGCTGCCGCGTGCCGACGGGCCGGGCCGCGTGCTCTCGGTCGAGGTCCTCGTCAACACGCCGCTGATCCGCGACTACATCAAGGACGAAGAGAAGACCCCGCTCATCAAGGAGGCCCTCATGCAGGACAACCTCCGGGGGATGCAGACCTTCGATCAGCACCTCGTCGAGCTCTACCTCGAGGGGCGCATCACGCTCGAGGACGCCACCTTCATGGCGACCAGCCCGCACGAGTTCCGTCTCATGGTCACCCAGCAGCAGGGCGGGCTCGGCCTCGAGGAGGAGCGTCACTTCGAGCGCATGATCCAGCAACCACGCGGCCCACTGGGCTGACCGGGGGCCTCGCGAGCCGGCTAGCAGCCCCTCACCTGTCGGGTCCCTTCGGACGGCCTTACCTCTGGTTCAGCTCGACATCAGCGGCACGCCCGGCGTGAACGGCGTTCTCCCGACCACCTCTCCCACCAGGTCGTGGTCGTCGCATCCAGTGACGCGCACCTCGACGAGGTCTCCGATCTTCACGGTCCCGTCGGTAGCGGCGTGCACGACGCCGTCGATGTCTGGGGCGTCGCCCATGGTGCGGCCGATGACCTCGCCAGGCAGCTCGGCGAGGTCGTCGACGATCACCGCCACTACCTTTCCCAGCTTGGCCGCCAGCTTGGCGCGGCTCACCTCGGACTGGAGCGACATCAGGCGGGCGTAGCGCTCCTGCTTGACCTCCTCGGGAACGGGGTCCGAGAGGTCGTTCGCGGCGGCTCCTGGGACCTCGCTGTACGTGAAGGCGCCAACGCGGTCGAGGCGGGCCTCGGCTAGGAAGCCGAGCAGCTCGCCGAAATCGTCCTCGGTCTCGCCCGGGAAGCCGACGATGAACGTCGAGCGCAACGTGATGTCTGGGCAGATGGAGCGCCACGCCTCTATCGTCCGCAGATGGCTGACGGCGCCGCCAGGCCGCCGCATGGCGCGCAGCACCCGGCTCGATGCGTGCTGCAGCGGGACGTCCAGGTAGGGGAGGACCTTGCCGGCCGCCATCAGCTCGACGAGACGCATGACGTGCGGGTATGGATAGACGTAGTGGAGCCGCAGCCAGGCCCCGAGCTCGGCTAGCTCGGTCACCAGGTCGACCAGATGCGCCCTGACCTCGCGCCCGTCCAAGCTGGAGGGCGCGTGCCTCAGGTCGTTCCCGTACGCAGACAGGTCCTGGGCGATGAGGAGGAGCTCCCTGGCGCCCCCAGCGACGAGCCGCCTCGCCTCGTAAACGACCTCCGCCGCCGGTCTCGAGGCCAGGTCGCCGCGCAGGCTCGGGATGATGCAGAAGCTGCAACGGTGATCGCACCCCTCGGCGACCTTCAGGTAGGCGTAGTGGCGCGGCGTCAGCGTGATCCGGTCGAGAGGCGGGCCGAGGCCGTCGTCTGCCTGACCGCGTGTGCGCGCCATGGGTAACAGGCTCGTGAACGGGTCGCGGGGAAGAGGCAGCGCCTCGCGGACCGCCCGCATGACGCCGCTCACGTCGGCCTGGCCCGTCACCGCGAGGACCTGCGGGTGCCTGGCCATGATCGTCTCCGGGCGCTCGCCTAGGCAGCCGGTCACGACGACCTTGCCCGTCTCCCTAAGCGCCTCGCCGATCGCGTCAAGCGACTCCTCGACGGCCGGCGTTATGAACCCGCATGTGTTGACGACGACGAGGTCCGCGTCCTGGTAGGTGGGGACGAGCCGGTAGCCGCCCATGCGTAGGTGGCTGAGGATGTGCTCGCTGTCGACGAGCGCCTTGGGGCAGCCGAGGCTGACGAAGCCCACCCTGTCTGGGGCTGGAGCCGTGGCAGGCTCAGTGCGTCTTGGTCGGGACGTCATGCGCCAGGGAGTTTAGCAGCGGCCTCAGCCTACCGGCGAGGTAGAGCGAGCCGGCCACGACGACGAGGCCGCTATCGCCTGCCAGGTCGAGCGCGCGGCGTAGCGCGAGGTCGGGTTCGGCCACGGTCTCGCGGCCCGGGCCGGCGAGGTGGGCTGCGCCCTCGCCGGCGGCCGCCTCGGTGACCACGACGTGGGTAGCGCCCGGCTCGAGCACGGCCAGCGTCGCGCCGCCCTGCTTGCGACCCAAGGCGCCGAAGAGCAGGACGTGGCTGCCTCGCAGCCGGGCGGCCAGGTGGGTCGCGGCCGCAGGGTCGTGCGCACCGTCGAGGAGGACCGTCCTGCCGTCCACCAGGAAGCGCTCGCCGCGGGCGGGTAGGGCGGGACGGGCCAGCGCAGCGGCCACGGCGCTGTCCGGCACGCCGAGGCGAAAGAGCGCCGCCGCAGCCAGGCGCTGGTTGGCGGCGCGGGTGCTCTCGCCCGCTGCCAACGGCGCCACCTCGACGAGATCGCAACCGCGGGCCCTTGCGACCTCGCGAGCGACGTCGAGCCCTACGCCGGTCGCGGCCGTGACCGCGGGCGCGCCCGGAGAGAACGCCCCGGCCTTCTCGAGCGCGATGTCCCTCAGCGTCGGTCCGATCGTCTGCATGTGGTCGAGGTCGACGTTGGTGAGGACCACGAGCCTCACCCCGTCGGTCAGCGCCGCGGTGGCGTCTGTCGCCCCGCCTATGCCCGCCTCTAGCACTGCCCAGGTCGCCCCGGCCCTGGCGAACTCGCGCATGGCTAGGGCAAGGGTCAACTCGAAGAACGCGGGCCGGGCTTCGGCGGCTGGCTCCTGACCGGCGAGCAGCTCGCGCGCCGCCCTCACGAAGTCGGTCACCGGGTCCTCGGTGACCGGCATGCCGTCCACGGACACGCGCTCCTCGAAACGCTCGACGTGAGGGGAGAGGAACAGGCCTGTGTTCTCGCCTGCTGCGCTCAGCCCGGCGGCGATCATGTCCGCGACGGTGCCCTTGCCGTTGGTCCCGACGACCCGCACGATGTTCTCCGGTGCCAGCAGGCCCAGTTCGTCAAGCAGCCAGCGTGCCCGGCGCGGGTGGCGTTCACCGCCCGCCCTGGTCTGGGCGTACAGCCACTCGAGGGCCGCCTGGTAACGGGTGCTCTTCAAGGTGCTGTGACTGACGTCAGCCGCGCTTGCGGCGGCGTGGCCTGCGGCGCCCGCGACGACGCGAGTTGCCGCGTTTGCCGCCTGCGCCCCTCTCCTCATCGCCGAAGCCGCTGAGCGACGCCTCGCTGGCGACGCTCGCGACGACCGAGTCGAGGTGCCCCTCCGGCAGTCTCTGGGTGAGCTTAAGGATGGTGTTGGACCCAGCCACGTCGACGTAGACGACGCTGCCGCCAGGTTGGAGGACGTAAGCCCAGGCGCGCTTGTCGCCTAGCGTCGTGCTGACGTCGACCTCGCCGACGAAGTGCACGCTGACGTCCTTGCCGAGCATGGCGATGCCCGCGGCGCTGGCGCCGGCCAGGGACCGCACCTGCCCGAGCAGCGAGAGCGGGTCGCGGTAGGACCGGATGTAGGGCGTGGTGGCGACGTCCTTGGCCCCGATCGTGGCGCGAACGAGGCCGGCCTGGGCGTCGAAATGGACGTCGTAGACGCGCTTGCCTTCCCGCTCCTGCGTCTCCTCCCGGAAACGCATGCTGTGGTGACTTGCGGCGCTGGAACGGCTGCGCTGTGTCACGACGGAGTTGCCCAACTGGCCCTGGAAGGTAGCCCTGGCCTCCATGCGCCTGATCTTGCCGGTCACCTCCGTCTTGATGACGTGCGTGCCCGCCGGCTTGCCGCGGTAGGAGAGGCGGTAGGTGACGACCTCGACGCTCATCGCATAGGGAGCGTACCACCGGCGCCGGCGTTCCCCGTGCGCGGCACGGCCAGGGCGCCAGGGCTCAGGGCGGCGGGGGTCAGGACAGCGGGGGTCAGGACAGCAGGGTCGGGACAGCAGGGGTCAGAACGGCAGGTCGGTCTCTTGCAGGCGGGCCAGCTCCGTGGTGTCGCGGCCCTGCCTGAGGATGTTCCCGAAGAGCGACACTAGCGAGGGGTCCAGCTCCTTGCCGCTGCGGGCCTCGAGCTGCTTCTCGACCTCGCGCAGGGGTAACGCCTGACCGCGTTCGCTCGACAGCACGTCGAAGGTGTCAGCGACCGCCACGATGCGGGCCAGTAGCGGTATCGCGTCCTTGCGCAGCCCAGCGGGGAAGCCAGAGCCGTCCCATGACTCGTGGTGGTGCCTGATGCCCTCCGCCGCCTCCTCGAGCATCGCGGCCGAGGCGACCATGTTCGCCCCTCGCTGAGGGTGCTCGAGGTCCTCGATGCTGAGGTCGAGCCCACTACCCAGCTTGCCGATGTCGTGGAGCATGGCAGCGAAGTAGAGGTCGGCCTGCTCCTGCCTGCTCAGTCCCAAGGTCCGGCCGAGGGCGAGTGCGTAGGCGGTGACTCGTTCGGCGTGGCCGAGCTGGGCGAAGTCCTGCGCCTCGAACGCCTGGGTGAAGGCCCTCGTGAACTCGACGAGGCTCAGCTTGGCGCGTGTCAGCTCCGTGTCGATGCTCTGGGCCTCGCCTAGCACAGCGCCCCACCTGGTCGCGAGCTTCAGCTCGTCCTCGGTGAACGCCTGGCCGCCGTGGCGATGCAGGACCAGGGCCCCGTAGCCGACGTACCTGCCGGTCACGGGCACGACGAGCGTCGAGCTGGCGTCCCGCAGCCCGAGGTCAGCGTACTGGGCGCGGCGCGCCTGGTCGTTGGGCGTGAACATCTCGGGTATGTGGTTGCCGACGATACGCGGGCCGGGCGTCCGCCACGGGCCGTGGCCCGGCTGCACGTCGAGGAGCGACGGCCCGTAGCCCTCCTGGGCGTCGAAGACGTAGCCGGACTCGTCGTCACCGCGGACGACGTAGCCCCTGACGTCACCTGCCAGAGAGGCGGCGAGTGTCCTCACCACCTCCTCGCTCCTCTCGGCCGGCTTGCCGAGCCTGAGCAGGCGCTCGACGGACCCGAGCGGGTCCGGCGCCTTGCCGCTCTCGACCGGGCCGAACAGGCGCTTGATCACGCTTCACCCTCCCGGCGGCACGTCGTGCGTGACCGTCCCCTACGAGGATAAGCGGGGTCCGGCCGTGACGATGAGTAAGCTCGTACACTGTCCGGCCGCGCAGAGGTCCGCGCACCCGAGTTGCTCTTAGACTGTCAGCCATGCTCGACCTGCGTTTCGTACGCGAGAACCCAGAGACGGTTAGGCGCGCGATGCGCGCGAAGATGATGGAGGCCGACCTGCCCAAGCTCGAGCAGCTCTTGAGGCTCGACGAGGAGCACAGGCTGGTGCGCACGGACCTGGAGGAGAAGCAGGCGCGGCGCAACGCTGACAGTCGGCTCGTCGGCGAGATGAAGCGCCGGGGTGAGGACGACCCCGAGCTCATGTCGCGGCTCGCCGAGCTCTCCTCCGACGTGAAGCGCCTCGAGGAGATCGGCCGCAGCCTCGAGCAGCAGGTCGCGCAGCTGATGCTCGCGATTCCCAACCTGCCTCACGAGAGCGTGCCGTTCGGCGCCAGCGAGCACGACAACGTCGTCGACAAGGAGTGGGGCGAGAAGCCGACGTTCGCTTTCGAGCCGCGGCCGCACTGGGACCTGATGGTCGAGCGCGGCTGGCTGGACATGGAGGGCGGCGTGAAGGTCGCCGGTGCCGGGTTCCCGGTGTTCAGGTCCGCCGGCAGCCGCCTCGTCAGGGCCCTGCAGGCCTACTTCCTTGACCGACTGGCAGCGCGTGGCTACGAGGAGGTCGTGCCGCCGGTCCTAGTCAACGCCGAGTCTGCGACCGCGACGGGACAACTACCGGACAAGGAGGGGCAGATGTACGAGGTGACTGGCGGCCTCTACCTCGTTCCCACCTCCGAGGTGCCGCTCACCAACCTGCACCGCGACGAGATCCTCGATTCTGACGACCTGCCGATAAGGTACGCGGCCTACACGCCATGCTTCAGACGCGAGGCCGGCAGTCACGGCAAGGACGTGCGCGGCCTGAACCGCGTCCACCAGTTCGACAAGGTGGAGATGGTCCAGTTCAGCACGCCGGGGGCCAGCTACGAGGCGTTGGAGGAGATGGTCGCGGTGTCCGAGTCGTTGCTCGAGGAGCTGGGTCTGCCGTACCGGCGGCTGCTCATGTGCACGGGAGACCTGGGCTTCACGCAGGCCAAGAAGTACGACCTCGAGGTGTGGAGCGCCGGCCAGAGCCGGTGGCTCGAGGTCTCGAGCGTGAGCAACCTAGAGGCGTTCCAGGCGAACCGTCTCAAGACGCGCGCCCGTCCGGGTGGCGTGAACGCGAAGGGGCGTCCCGAGCCGGTCCACACCCTCAACGGCAGCGCGCTCGCCTTCCCGCGCACCATCGCAGCCCTAGTCGAGAACAACCAGTGTGAGGACGGCACCGTGCAGGTGCCGGACGCGCTCGCCGGCTACCTCGGGACCACGGTGCTGTGAGCGTTCAGGCGCCGCTCCTCGACGTCGACTCGCTCGCCAAGAGCTACGGCGACTTCAAGGCAGTGAAGGGAGTCTCCTTCCACGTGATGCCGGGCGAGACGTACGGCCTCCTCGGTCCGAACGGCGCGGGCAAGACGACCGCCATCTCGATGATCGCCGGCGTGCTCTCCAAGGACGCTGGCAGGGTCACGCTCGACGGCAAGGAGGTGACCAGCCGAGAGCCGAAGAGCCGCGCCGACGTCGGACTGGTCCCGCAGGATCTCGCCCTGTACCCAGACCTGTCAGCGCGCGAGAACCTCGCCTACTTCGGTCGCTTGCATGGCTTGCGGGGCCGGCGGCTCTGGAGCCGGGTCGACGAGGTACTGGGCGTGATCGGATTAGCTGAGCGAGCCACGCAGCGGGTGAAGGAGTACTCGGGCGGCATGAAACGCCGCCTCAACATCGGCGTCGGCCTGCTGCACGCGCCGCGGCTGCTTATCCTCGACGAGCCGACGGTCGGCGTCGACCCCCAGTCGCGCAACGCCATCCTAGGCAGCGTGGAGCGGTTGTCGACGGAGGGTGTCGCCGTCCTCTACACCACTCACTACATGGAGGAGGCCGAGCGGCTGTGCGACCGTATCGGCATCATCGACGAGGGTGAGCTGAAGGCCGAAGGGACCCGCCAGGAGCTCGTCCGGCTCGTCGGCGGCGAGGAGGTCGTCGAGGTCGAGGGCGAAGGCGACATCGCCTCGACCGTCGAGACCGTACGCGACCTCCCAGGCGTCGAGCGCGTCGACGTCACACCATCGGGCATGCAGGTCGCAGCGGTATCGGCCGCCGGCCTGCTTGGTCGGTTGGTCCACGTCCTCGACGACGCCGGCGTGGTCCTGAGCCGTGTCGACGTCAGGCAGCCCGACCTCGAGTCGGTGTTCCTGAGCCTCACGGGCAAGGCGCTGCGCGACGGATGACCGCGCTCGTCGTCGCGGCCAACGACCTCAGGCAGCGCCTTCGCGACCGCTCGGTGTTCGTCTTCGGGATCCTGCTGCCGTTCGGCCTGACGTTCGTGTTCAACCTGTTGCTTGGTCCGTTGTCAGACGGCGGCCCGCCCGTGAGCGCGCGAGTGGCGCTCGTCGACCTCGACGGCACGCTCGTCTCGGCCGGCCTGCAGTCCGCACTCGACGGAGCGGCCGAGGCTGGGGCGGTCACGTGGCGAGCCGTAGGGTCCGAGGTGGCCGCCACGGAGCAGTTGACGGCGGGCGAGGTGGACGCCGTCATCGTCGTGCCAGAGGGTTTCGGCGAGCGAGCTCTCGGAGGCACGGTCGGCGATCTCAGGCTGGTCGGAGACACGGAGAGGCAGCTGGCCGGCCTCATGGCTCAGGGCGTAGCCGAGGCCTACCTCAGCCGACTCCGGTCCGCTGGCTGGGCCAGCGAGGCGATGGCGGCGGGTGGCTCGCCGCTCCCGCCGCAGCTCTCGTACGCTCAGGCCGTCGTCGCGCCAGACCCGGTCGCCCTGGTGCCTCGAGAGACGTCGGACAGGCAACTCGACCTGCTCACCTACTACGCGGCCGGCATGGCCGCCTTCTTCGTCTTCTTCACCGTCCAGCTCGGCGTCACCGGCATACTCGACGAGGAGCAGGACGGAACGCTCACCAGGCTCCTGGCGGCGCCGGTCAGACGCGGCGCCCTCATCCTCGGCAAGGTGCTCTCCAGCGTCGCGATAGGCGTGCTGAGCATGCTGGTGCTGGCGCTCGCCTCCAGCCTGGTGATGGGCGCCGACTGGGGCTCGCCCCTCGGTGTGGTCGTCCTGATCGTCGCGGTGGTGCTCGCGGCCTCTGGCATCGTCACGTTGATCGCCGGCATCGCCCGCACACCGCAGGCCGCGGGGAACCTGCAGAGCATCGTGGCGGTGACCTTGGGGGCCCTAGGCGGCGCGTTCTTCCAGCTGCCTGACTCGAGCGGCCTGCTAGGGGCGCTAAGGCGCCTCACGCCCCACTTCTGGTTCATGGAGGGGGTCGCCGACCTCTCGGCAGGGGCCGGCGTCGGTGCCGTGAGCACCGAGGTGCTGGCGATGCTGGCGTTCGGCATCGTGACTGGCTCCATCGGGTGGGTGTTCCTGAGGAGGAGGCTGGTCCGGTGAGGGCAGTTCTCGCCATCGCCTGGGTCTCGATCAAGCGGTTCATGCGCGACCGCTCGAACGTGTTCTTCGTGCTCATCTTCCCGCTCGGCCTGGTGCTCATATTCGGCCTGAGCTTCGGGGGCGACTTCGTGTCGCGGGTCGGGCTCGTCGCGGGTAGCGGCGAGGTCGGTGACCGCATCGCGGCCGCCGTGGAATCAGCCGCGGGCGTCGAGGTCGTGCGACTGGCGGACGCCGACGTCCTCAGGGAACGGGTCGAACGGGGGACGCTCCAGGCCGGGCTCGTCGTGCCACTCGACCTGGTAGAGACCGTGGCAGGAGGAGGCGTTGCCGAGGTCGCCCTCCTCATGACAGCCGGCGGCGCAGGCTCGCTGGCCTTCACCGTCAACAGCGCGCTCAGCACGGTCACGGAGCGCCTGAGGGCGGCCGATTTCGTCGCCGCAACGTCAGGCGAGCCCCTCACCGACGCCCTGGCTCGCGTTGACGAGTTGGCCTCAGACGACCCCGCCTCCGGAGTGACGCGCGAGTGGCTGGGAGAGAGCCCGTTCGGCGACGAGGTGGGGACCTTCGACGTTGGCGCAGGCTCTCAGCTGGTCCTGTTCATGTTCCTCACGGGCCTGACCAGCTCGGGCGCGCTGATCCAGAGCCGCCGACTCGGCGTGAGCAAGCGGGTGCTGGCCGCTCCCGTCGGTCCTCTCCAGGTGGTCGCGGGAGAGGCGCTTGGCTTCCTAGCCGTCTCCGCGTTCCAGGGGATCTACATCGTCGTCGCTACGGCGGTCCTGTTCGGCGTCGACTGGGGCGACCCGGTGGGCGTGGCGGCGCTGCTGTTGGTGTTCGCGTGCGTATCCGCAGCGGCAGGGATGCTCGTGGGCTCGGTGTTCAGGAACGACCAACAGGCCATAGGCATTTCGGTCCTGGCCGGCCTGACGTTGGCGGCCCTCGGAGGGGCGATGGTCCCGTTGGAGCTGTTCGGTGACGGGATGCGTGCCGTGGCGAGGGCCGTGCCGCACAGCTGGGCGGTCGAGGCGTTCGCGCTCCTGTTGAGGCACGGGGCTAGCATCGTCGACGTGCTCCCGCACCTCGGCGTGCTGGCGGCGTTCGCTGCCGCGCTGTTCGCGCTGGCGGCGTGGCGCTTCCGGGCATCCCTGTTGCGGGCCTAGGTACCCGCCAGGTAGCTCTTCACCGCGTCCTCGGCGTCGGTGGCGGTGAGGATCGTCAGGCGGTCGGCCGGTTCGATCACCGTGTCGCCCCGCGGGTAGACGACCGTGCCGTCTCTCAACAGGGAGGTGACGAGCGTCGCTGGGGGAAGGCGCGCCTCGCTCAACGACCTGTGCGCCAACGGCGACCTCTCCGTGACTACCGCCTCCAGCAGGGTCGTCTCGGGAGGCAGGTCGGTGACCCTACGGACGCCACGCCCCAACGTCGCCTTGTACGTGCGGACGATGCCCCTTATCCCGACCCTGCCGAGCATCGTGCTCTCCTCGACGACGGGAAGCCAACCCATCTCAGCCGAATCGATCGCTTGCAACGCCTCGTCCAGCGGTAGCTCGGGCGAGAGCGGCGAGCACGGGCTCATGACCTCTGAGACCTCGACGTCTGGGGGAGCGGCCGCGACGGCCATCGGGGTGATGGTGCCAACGACCTGCCCTCCACGCATGACCACGGCGCCGTCGGAGCCGACGTCCTTGGCCGCGCTCGCGACCGTCGCCTCCGCCGGCACGACGATGGCGGGCCGCATCGCGTCACGCACGCGCAGGGACGAGAGCAGGGGGAACGCCAGGCGGACCCTATGCGCTGGCGAGGAGGACCGGTCAGGCAACTGCGAGGTGTAGATGGTGCGCTCGCCGACCAGCACGGTGGCGAGCGCGACGGCGATCATCGCGGGGGCGAGCAGCGACAGGTTGCCCGTCATCTCGGCGACCATGAGCATCATGGCGAGCGGCGCGTGCGCGATGCCGCCGAACAGCGCCATCATCCCGACGATCACGAACGGGGCGGGATCGGGTGGCAGCTCGGGGAGCCACCCGTGGCCGAGCCTCCAGAGGGCCGCGCCGAGTAGCCCGCCGATCACCATGCCGGGGCCGAAGATGCCACCCGAGCCGCCCGACCCTATCGACAAGGAGGTCGCCAGGATCTTCGCGAACGGCAGGAGCAGCACGATCAGCATGGGCACCTCGAGGAGCCCTAGGCTCATGCCGTGCTGTACCCAGCCGTAGCCGGTGTGCAGCACCTGTGGGAGCGCGAGCGCCAGGAACCCGACGGCGAGGCCGCCGACGGCAGGCTTGAGCCAGGCGGGCCACCTGAGCTGCCTGAACACGCGGGAGACGCCGTAGAAGGTCTTAGCGTAGAGGATCCCGACAGCGCCGCACGCGACGCCTAGCACCGCGTAGTAGGGCAGCTGGAGTGGCGAGTCGAGGGCTATGTGCGGCTGGGCCCCGAAGATCGGTTCGAACCCGTAGATGGCTCCGAACACCGAGTAGCCGACGATCGATGAGATCAGGCCGGGCACGATGGCGTCCGTCTCGAGGTCGTTCAGGTAGAGGATCTCCGCCGCCATGACCGCGCCGCCTAGCGGGGCCCTGAATATGGCTCCGATGCCCGCGCCCATGCCTGCCGCTACCGCGATGCGCCTGTCGTTCGCGCTCAGCCGCAACCAGTCGGCGAGCATCGAGCCGAAGCCGGCCGAGATCTGCGCGGCCGGGCCCTCGCGGCCACCTGAACCACCGCTGCCGATGGTGATAGCCGAGGCGGCGAGCTTCACGAAGGGTATGCGCCGCCTGACCCGACCGGCGCGGCGGTGGATCGAGGCGATGGCCGCGTCCGTCCCGTGGCCCTCGGCCTCTGGCGCTAGCTTGGCGACGATCAGGCCAGAGAGCGCGCCGCCCAGCGTCAGCACCAACGGTACGGTCCACGGGATCACCGCGCTGAGCGGGCCGCCTCCGCCCTCTCCTACGGGCATCGGCGGCATGTATCCGCCCAACCGGCCCAGGAAGAGCTCGGTGGCTAGCTCCAGCGCGAAGAAGAATAACGCCGCACCCAACCCGGCGACGATGCCGATCACGGTGCCCAGCAAGGCCCACTTCGCCAGGAACCCCTGGCTCTCGACGCCGTCTGGCCCTCGTGAGCGTCCCAGCAGGCGTGTCACAGCGCGGAGCACGCCGTCGAGCCTAACGCTACGCGGGGCTCTCGGCCATCGGCTCCTGGCCCGCCAGCCGTTGCACCCGCAACCTCTCGACCCGCAGGCCGTCCGTCTCGACGACCCTGAAGGCGTGGCCGTTCCACTCGAAGGCGTCGTCCTGCCTGGGCACGCTACCCAGCTCCGTGGCCGCCAGCCCACCGACCGTCTGGAAGCCGAGGCGATCCACGTCGACCGCGCCGCCCAGCCCGAGCAGGTCGACCAGCTCGTCGACGTGAAGACCACCGTGCACCCGCCAAACGCCGTCTTCGACCTCGACGACCTCGGGGTCGGCAGCGGGGTCGCGCACCACGTCCCCGACGAGCTCCTCGAGGATGTCGCCAAGGGTGAGCACGCCCTCGAACCCGCCGTACTCGTCGACTACGACGGCGAGACGCTTGCCTGTCTCGCGGAAGCGGTCGAGCATGGCCAGGATGGGCATCGTCTCCGGCACGTAGACCGGCTCGTTCATGATGGCTCCGAGATCGACCTGCGCGCCGTCCAGCGTCGCGACCAGCACGTCGGCGGCGGCCACGAACCCGACGACGTGGTCGAGGTCGCCGTCCGCCACGAGGTAGCGGCCGTGCGGGGACCTCTGAACGGTCTCCTTGATCTGGGCGTGACCGGCTCGCAGCGGGAGCCACGCCACCAGGTGCCTGGGCGTCATGATGTCGTTCACGCGGCGCTCGCCGAGCCAGAACGCGTTCTCGATGATCTCCTGCTCCTCGGGCTCGACCACCCCTGCTCGGCGACCCTGAGCGACGAGGGTCTCGATGTCCGACTCGCTGATGCCGTCGTCGGCCGGCTTGACGCGCAGGAGCCTGACGAGACCCTCGGTGGACACCGACAAGAACCACACGACCGGACGGGCCACCTGCGACAGCCTATGCATGAGCTGGGCGATGGACATCGCAACGCGGTCCGGGTCGGACAGGCCGATGCGCTTGGGCACCAGCTCGCCGACGACGAGCGACAGGTACGTGATGCCGGCGACCACGAGCGCGAACGCCAGCGGCTCGGCGTACGCCGCGAGCCAAGTGACGCTCGCCAGGCGCTCTGCGACCGGCCTCGCCAGAGCCGCCCCGCCGAAGACGCCGGAGACGACACCGACAAGTGTGATGCCCACCTGAACCGTGGAGAGGAAGCGGTTCGGGTTCTCGGCCAGCGCCAGCGCCCTCGCCGCCGCCTTGTCTCCGGCCTCGGCCCGCTGGGCCAGCCTGAACCGGTTGGCCGAGACCACAGCGATCTCCGACATCGCGAACAGCCCGTTGACGAGGATGAGCAGGACGACGATCGCAACGGCCATGTGGCGAATATAGGGCGGCGGCAGCTCGACATGCCCCTCGCCGTCATAGCGGAGGCCTACCCGACGTCATAGCTAGAAACTGCGACGCCCTGATGGCGTACGTGCGCGAGCACGGTATCGAGGTTACCGGTCCCGCGCTCGTGATCTACTACGGGCAGGTCTCGCCGAGGGAGGTCTACTTCGCGAGGTGGGACGAGGTCGGCGACGACGACCCGGCATGCGGCGTCGCGTTCCCGTTCGAGTAAGCGCCGAGCGTGTGGGGTGAGGCTGTGCGGCGCGGCCGTGCGCCGCTCAGCCCTCGTCTACGGTCCTCGGTACCTGGAAGTAGCCGTCCTTCCTGCTCGGTGCGACGCTCAGGGCCTCGGCCTGGCCGAGGCTGGGGCGCGGTTGGTCGGGCCTGGCTCCGGCCACCGCGACGGCCGGCGGTGCGCCGTCCCTACCGGGGACCTGCTCGAGCTGGGCGACGAAGGCCAGCACGGCCGCCAGGTCGGCCTTGACGCTCTCGCGCTCGTCTTCCGGCACCTCGAGGCGGGCGAGGCGCTCTAAGTGAGCGAGGGTCTCGTCGTCGATCGTGACGGGGTCGGCCGGCGCCATGCGCGATGCTACCGCGACGCGGCGCCGGGTCGCTCGGCAACGCAGTTGCTCAGAGATGCAGGGC
>CAZFAQ010000015.1:14917-46803 GCA_964517055.1 uncultured bacterium
GCAGGGCTGCTCAGTAGAGCAGCGTGCCGAGCCAGTAGAACAGGGGCGCGAGGAGCAGGGCCGGCAGGAGCGACGCGACGCGCAGGCGCTTGATGTCGAGGAGGCCGATGCCCAGCCCGACGATCATGAGTCCGCCGACGCCGTTGACGAGCAGCACCCGCGGGTCGGTCGCGGGGTCGGGTATCAGGTGAGCGAACAGGCCGGCCGCGACCGACAGCCCGCCTTGGTAGACGACGATCACGATGACAGAAGCGAGGACGCCGAACCCGAAGGTCGTGGCCAGTGCCATAGCGGCGAAGCCGTCGAGCGCCGACTTGAGCACCAGGAACTGCGCCTCACCGGTCAGACCGTTCTGTATGCTACCCAGCAGCGTCAGAGGCCCCACGCAGAACAGCAGCGAGGCGGCTACGAACCCCTCGGTGAACCGACCCTGGCCACCCAGCGAACGCTTGAGCCTCTCGCCGAGGCGGTCGAGCCCCTCCTCGATGCGCCAAGCCTCGCCAAGCGCGCCGCCCAATGCCAGCGCGAGCAGCCCGACGACGAGGCCGGGAGGCGAGTCGACCCTGCCTAGGTCGAGCGCGTTGATGATGCCGATCAGCACCGTCACCAGGCCTATCGACTGCATGACCACCAGGGTGATGCGCTCCGGAAGGCGGCCCCGCAACAGCAGGCCGAGCCCGCCGCCGACGAGCACGGTCGCGACGTTGAGCCAGGTCCCCCACGTCTGCGCCAGGAGACTCATAGGTCAGCTCTCGAGCTCCGGTGCGCCGTCAACGGTTTCCTCCTCGTCGCTCCGCCCGGACCGCAGCACCAGCACCGTGACGAGCACACCTGCCAGTAGCGGCACGCCCACCAGCCATATCAGCCATGAACCGAGCGATGCTGGGCCCGTGGCCGTGGGCGGCAACACGAACGGCACGAAATCGATGGGCTCGCCGTCGACGGTCAGCTCGACGTTCGCGACCGCCTCTTCCTGGCGGTACGTGCGGTCCCTGATGGAGAGCGTGTAGCTGCCCTGCTCCGGCACGGTGATCTCGGTCTCGTAGACGCCGGGCGCCATCTCCTCGAGACGGTCGGTCGTGAGCAGGGGCTCGCCGCCCGGCTCCGTCGACTCGGCTGAAGGGGCGCCGCGCCGTAGCTCGAGGAACACGACGGCGTCCTCGACCTCCGTCAGCGACGTGTCCTGGAGCACCAGGGTCGCCGTCGCGCGCTCGCCTGGGAGCGGCGGGTCCGGAGTCAGCCTCACCTCTCCGATCACCAGCATCGGGTGCGCCAGCGCCAGCGCGGCAATGAGGCACAGGCCAAGCGAGACGAAGAGCCGCCTCACTCTGCGCCCTCCTCGCCCGTCGGTATACCCGCCATCGCCTCGTGGAGGCGCCACATGTACTCGCGTGGCGTTACGCCTGAGGCCCGAACATCCGCCGCCAGCTCGCGGCCTACGTAGCGGTAATGCCACGGCTCGTAGACGTAGCACGTCACGTCGGCCGAGCCCCGTGGGTAGCTCATCACGAACCCGAAGCGGTAGGCGTTCTCCTCGAGCCAGGCGCCTTCTGGCGTCAGGGCCCAGTCTTCGAGGTCCCATGCGGGCGGACCATCGAGCGAGCGCATGTCGATCGCGGTGCCCAGCTGGTGCTCGGAGTGGCCGGGCCGCGCGCTGCTGGCGATCGCGGCCTCGTACCCGTCCCGCTCCACCCAGTACAGGAAGGTCCTCTCCTGGTAGGCGTAGCTACGGTAGGCGGACTGAACGGCGAATCGCACGCCGGCCATCTCCGCCTCACGCAGTAGAGCCGAGAGGTCAGCGATCATGACCGAGCGCACGAGCAGCTCTCCGCCACCGTCGTAGGACGCCGGGAACGCCTGGGAGACGCGCACGAGGTCGGGCGGCTCGTACTCGGGGGGAAGGGCGAACGCCGTGTCGAGCAGCGTGTACGGGTAGTCGTCGTAGCTGTTGAGGGGGGTTGGGACGTCTGCGACCGCGCATGTTGGCGGGGTGCTTGCTCCAGCCGTGCTCGCGACCGTCAGCACCAGCGTCCAAGCGAGCAGAGCGAGGAGGATAGGACTGCTTGGCACGTCCGAGAGGCTATCACCGGGGCACGCCTCACGCTCAGAACGTGGGGCCCAGGATGGTCCCGCGCATCTCCATGGGCTGTGCGAGGATGACCAGCTGCAAGGCGAGGAACACCAGCACGAACACGAACATCGGCCACATGGCAAGCACGCCGCGGCGGCCGAAGTCGCGCAGGCCGATGCGCGCCGTCGTATATAGGGCGAGGACGCCAGCCAGCGCCGAGATGACGGCCTGGATGCCGAACAGCAGTCCGCTCGGGACCACCTGAGCCAGGCGCCAGTTGGGGTCGACCGCGAAGCCCCGGTACTCGAAGAAGTGCTGGAACACCGGCACGATCGACAGGGCTCCGGTGAGGAAGTGGAACGTGTAGTGGGCTGCCCAGAAGCCGACGCCCAGCGCCAGCACGACGTAGCCCCAGCGCTCGAAAGCGGTCCTGACGTTCACCTTCGCCCCGCCCAGGGCGTCGGCGGCGGTGGCGGCGAGGAGCGTCACGGCCAGTCCGATGACCGTCACGCCACCGTAGAGAGCGACCAACAAGATCGCTTCGTTGCGAGTGCCCAACGCCTCCGAGAGGCGCTCGGCCGCGTCGAAGAACGGGGGGATCATGGCCAGCGCGTTCATGACGCCGAAGAACGTGAGGACCACGCCCATCGTGATGGTCGCGAGCCGGCCGCGCCGGGCCCAAGGGTTGTGGTGCAGCTCGCGTCCCGGCGCCCTCACCGTCAGGGCGACGTTGTCGTAAGGGCAGGCGCGCACGCAGTTGAGGCACAGCGTGCAGTCCATGTTCGAGGTCATCGTCGGCACGAAGAGGTCGGTCTCGCAGCCGGGGAAGAAGCCGTCGCCGTTGGGCGACACGACCTCGGAGCGCGGCACGAACCCCGCCGTCGATCCTGCCAACGGCAGTACGAGCGCGGTCGGCATCTCCTCGGCCGTGTAACGCCCGTGCAGGCACGGCTTGTGCTCGCAGCGCCGGCACACGTCGGGGTCGACGGCCGTGATCTGCGTCGGAGACGCGCTGGCCAGGGCGAAGTTGAAGTTGCCCAAGGGGCAGACGTAGCGACAGAAGGTACCGGCAGGGAAGAGCACGTCGACGGCGAGAGCCGCCCCGAAGTAGCCGATGGCGAGCCACGCCGTCAGCCACGGGCTGGCCCACAGGTCGAAGATCTCGTAACTGAGGAAGAAGGCGAGCAAGACGGCTATGACTAGCCACTTGTTGCGCAGGCCGCGCGGCCACGCCAGCTTGCGGGGCAACAGCCGCTCGAGCCGCCTCGACAGGCCGCGGGTGAGCATCAGTGGACAGGCGGCGCAGAACGCGTTGCCGATGACCGCGATGCCGAGCACCAGGAGCCCTCGGTAGTGGAGCCACACAGCCGTGGTGGCTACGTTGCGGGGCGCTACCTGGCGCCCCGTCAAGCCGTCGACGATCACGAACAGCGCCAGGATCAGTAGGGGTAGCTGCAGGGCGAAGCGCGCGTAGCGCCACCTGGCGAACCTTCTCAGACCGGGTAGGGACAGGACGTCGAAGCCGCGAGGTTGGTCGACGTAGCCGCTTGACCCGCAACGTGACCTGGGCGCGGCCAGCCGCCCGCTCATCTGCTTACGTTGACGAACGTCTCGGCGCTGGCCTTGCGACCGTCTGCCGTCGTCACGGTGGCGGAGACGATCCAGTCGCCCGCCATGGTGAACGCGAAGTCGTCTGCTCGGTACACGCCCGGCCCTGCCTCGGCGGCTGCCGCGAGCACGGGCGCCATGCCCGCGTGGGTCATGTCGCCCCTCACCTCAACGGTGGCGCCTGTCACCGGCTCGCTGCCGACCCTGGCTCCAACCTCGACGTCCGCGCTGCCTATGGTCGTCCCGTCAACTGAGATCGTGATCGCCAGTCCGGAGGCCGTCGCCTGTCCGCCCGCGTTCGAGCCGGCGGCGCCGTCGCCGCCCGGCCTACAGGCCGCCAGGACCAGGGCGAGGCCGATGATGAGAAGTGAGGTCGGGAGCTTGCGCACGGCGTCACGGGTCATGCCGACGCGATGCTACCAGCGGGCGCATCGGCCTGCGGTCGCCGGGGGACCCTGGCGCGAGACAGGCGCCGGGCGCCCTTACAGGCCGGGCTGACGAGCCTTCACAACCTCCCGACCTCTCTCAGGTACTCGACGACGCCGCGCTCGATAGCGCTCACGACCAGGGAGGGGTCCTCCAGCAACCTCCCGTCGGCCGGGTTGGACAGGTAGCCAAGCTCCACCAAGAGCCCTGGCGTCCGCGGGTGGACGGCGTGTCGGAACCGCCGGTTGTTGAAGGCGTAGTACCTGAACATGTTGCCTGTCACGTTGCCGTCGTCGTCTGCCAGTGGCGTCCCCGCCAGGACGGCCCTATCGACCTTGAGCTTGAGGACCAGCTCGTGGGGGTTGCGCACGGGGACGAAGTGAGCAGACTTGTAGCCGTTGCGGTCCTCGTCGGCGTTGGCGTCAACGTGTATGGACAGGAAGAGGTCTGCTCTGTAACGCGGCGGGACGGTGGCTGGCAGCACGTCGACCACGATGCCCCTGTCTCGCAGGCGGCCTGCTAGCTCCTCGACGATCGCCGCGTTCACGTCCACCTCGTCGACGCCGTCCCAGTGGGCGCCCGTGCTGACCCGCAAAGACGCGAGCTCCTCCGGTTGCGCGGTTGCGTCCAAGTGACCGACCTGTAGCCCGACCCTGACCGGTCCGCGCCAACGGTTGGCTAGGTCCCTGAGCGGCTGCCACCTGAAGACCCTAACGTGGTCGCCGAAGACCAACCGCAGCGGGCTCGGCACGCCGTTCACGGCGACGTAGTCGCGGGCCGCGAAGGCAGCGGCGAGGGCCATCCACAGCACGAGGCAGAGAGCCAGCGCCGAGCCGAGCGCCCGTCTGAGGCGGCGGCGCGGGCTTCTCTCGGGTGTCACATGCGCTCGCCGGTCAGCCAGAAGACGATGTGCTCGTTGACGTTCTCGATGTGGTCGCCGAGGCGCTCTAGGTACCTCGCCACCTCGAGGAGCCTGTTGGCGCGGCCGATCGCTGAAGGCGACTCCATCATGTACGTGAGCAGCTCACGCTGGACCTGCTCGTACAGGTCGTCGATCTCGTGGTCGAGAGCGTGGGCTGCCCGGGCAGCGTCGGCGTCGGCCTCGGCGTACGCCTTCATCGTCGCAGCGAGCATATCGGCGAGCACCTCGAAGCAGCGCCGCAGGTCGAGGTAGCGCTTGAGCGGCGGCTCCTTGGCCAGCTCCAGCGCGGCGCTCGCGACGTGCTCCGCGTAGTCACCCGCGCGCTCGATGTCGTGAAGCGCCATGTAACTGCCGCCGAGGAAGCGCAGGTCGCTAGCCGCCGGTTGTCGCCTGGCGATCACGGTGAGGATGCGCAGCTCGAGCCTCGCCTGTTCCGCGTCGATGGAGG
This sequence comes from uncultured bacterium, assembly GCA_964517055.1. Lineage (GTDB taxonomy): Bacteria > Deinococcota > Deinococci > Deinococcales > Trueperaceae > DASRWD01. The sequence goes on from CAZFAQ010000015.1 coordinate 20,393, forward strand.
CGTCCCCCGCGATGCAGCGCTCGGCAGCCGCCGTGTCCTGTTCGAGGAGTGCCAGCTTGGCGAGCTCGGTAGCGTCCTTGACCATGCCGAGCATCCGCATCACGTCACCGGCGATGGCGTCCATGTCGTCGCTGAGCGGGCTGCTGTCCATGGTCGGCATGATAGCCAGGGCCGGGGCCGGGCCGGGCAGGCGTTACCCGGTCATGGCTCCCTCAGCGGCTGAACTCCTCCGGTAGGTACCGAGGCTCGAGGCGCCGACGTCTCTCACCGCTGGGACGTTCGTTGCGGCCCTTGCCGCTTTGCTGTCCCCTGGCGGCCTCCGTAGCGAGGGTCTCATGCAGAAGCGTCGCTTCGTCGGTGAGTGAGGGCGGTGTGGCGTCGCGTACGACGCGCCTGGCGAACGGGTCGACGTCGTGGGCGAGCCCGCCGTTTTCGGCGACCGACCCGGCGGCCCGGCCCGAGGGCGCCACATGCGCCGAGGTCCCGTCAAGGGCCCTGGACGGTGAGTGTATGCGGCTGCCAGGGAAGGCCCGCTCGTACACGGCTGGCCCGAACAGGAACAGCAGTAGCACGCAGCCGACGAGGCCAGGTGCCATCGCCGCGTGCTCCGCGTAGAGCAGCGCGAGCGTGACCTCCTCGTTGGCGCTCGCGTGGAGCGCCAACCCCGCTGTGCCCCATGCCAAGAGGTACGCGAGGGCGGCGTTGAGCGGCCCGGCGAAGCGGGTGTCGCGAGGCGATGGGAAGATGGCGAGCCAGCCGAGCACGGCCAGCTCGAGAGCGAGCACGACCTCGGGCCAGCCAGGCAGGGAGGCGGACGCGGCGAACCCTGCGAACAGCGAGCCGACGACGGCGCCCGTGACGGGTCCGTACGCGAGGGCGACGAGGTATAGGGGCAGCCGGTGCAAACCGGCCGTGACAGCGGCGACCGGCTCGGGCAGCGCTGGCACGGCGTATACCTCGACCACCTTGAGGAGGCAGGCGATCGCCACGGCGCCGAGCACCCGCAGAAGCGTGCGCGGCCGAGCCAGGGCGAGGAAGTCCCGCCGCGCCAGACCGCTGCCGATCGACACCACGGCCAACAGCACGGCCGCTGCGATGGAGTAGAGCAGGACCGGGTCGGCGCTCGCCTGGTCCCAGAGCAGAGCTAGGTCTGCCGCCATGGCCGAGAATCTAGCAGACGCCTAGCGGTCGCCGAGGGAAGGACCGAACGGCGAGGTACCCCAGTCTCGAGCCAGGGCCATGCGCGCGACGCGGCCATGCCCTTCGCGCCCCGTGGCGTCCGGTGCCAGCAGCGAACCCACCGCGCCCTCGACGACCAGGTACGCGCGGTGAACGGGGCGCAGGAGGGCCGGAAGGTGGCGTGCGGTGACCAGGTAGCCGCCGCGCCGACCCTCGACGTGGAACGCTGGGTGCGACGGCGTCGAGCTGCCACCGAGATGGGTGACCTGCGTGTCGACGAGCAGGCTCCGGTAGCCCAGTCGCCTCGCTCTGAGGCCCAGGTCGAGGTCCTCGTTGGTGAACCTGAACTCCTCGTCTAGCCCGCCCGTCGCGACGTACGCCTGCCTCGTCATGACGATCAGGCAGCCAGCCAGCCATGCCACCTCGGTCTGGCCCTCGTGGGAGCGGCGGGCGCGTGCGTACGCCAGTCGGTACGGCACGCCGAGGTCCTGGGGCCGGCCCGTACCGTCGAGCGGCACCGGCCCTGCCAGACCGGCACCTGGTGCGCTGTCGAGAGCAGCGAGAAGCACGTCGAAAGTGGGGGGTTCCACGAAGACGTCGTCGTTCATGAACGCCAGGTAAGACGCTTCGCCGAGCTCCGTGAGACCGGTGTTGACAGCGAACGCGTAGGAGCGGTTAGGCGCCTCGAGGACCCGGGTGTCCGGGGGCCAGCCAGCGGAGGCAACTGGCAGCACCGCGCCCGTGCAGACGAGCACGACCCGTGCGCCAGGTGCCGCTGCCGCCAGTCGCGTCATGGCCTCGTCGAGGACCCGCCGTGGCGCTCCGTGATGGACGATCACGACGCCGAGACCCGCCTGCTCCCGTCCGCCAGTGGTCGCCGACATGTCGCCAAGCATGCCATGTGGGCGACGTTCCCGAGGACTCACGGGGATAGCATGCGTCCCGTGACTCGAGAACCCATCCGCATCGGCGTTGCCCTCGGGGGCGGCAGCGCTCGCGGTTACGCGCACATCGGGGCGCTCGCCTGCCTCGAGCGCCACGGACTCGCCCCCGACGTGATCGTCGGTACCAGCTTCGGCGCCGTCGTCGGCGCCCTGTACGCGACAGGCGGGCCGATCGACGACCTGGTCGAGCGGGCGAGCGCCACCCGGCGCCGCGACGTCTTCCCGTACGTAGCCGACTTCGGGCTACACCGCGCCGCTCTGTTCAGGGGCGGCCGTCTTGAGGCCTACTTCGACAGGCTCCTGGATGGCAGGAGCTTCTCCGACCTGAGGCGCGAGCTCGTCGTCGTCACCACTGACGTGGACACGGGCGAGCGCGTGCTCATACAGGACGGCCCACTGGCGCCTGCGCTGCGCGCCAGCGCTTCGCTGCCCGGCGTCTTCGCTCCGGTCGCGGTGGGCGGTCGGCGGCTCATCGACGGCGGCATCGGCTCGCCTGTGCCGCTGGACACCCTGCTCGACGTCGGGGTCGACGTGGCTATCGGCATCGGTGCTGGCATGCAGGCCCGCGACTCGCGCTCCATCCGGCTCGCGCGGCGGGCGCTAGGCAGCGCGGTGGTAAGCCGCATGCACGCCCGCGCCCTCGACAGGCGACCGCGGCACGCGGTCGGCCGGCTAGGTCACGCGCTGGCGCTCGCGGCGGGTAGCTGGCTCGTCGATGACGATGCCGAGCAGACCGGGCAAGAAGGAGCCGGCGATGACCCGGGAGCGGCGACTGGCAGGTTCGAGGTCCACACGCGGCCGCCTATCCACTGGCTCAACTTCCACAGGGCCAAAGAGGCGATCGCAGCCGGCGACGCTGCCCTTAGCGCGCTGGTGCCGCGTCTGCGAAGGGCATACGCGTCCGCGGGCGCCCTCGCGGTCGTGTCATCTGGCTTGTCGGCCGCAAGCGACTGACCCTGCGATCGGGCCAGGGCACGCAGGTCGTCAGACCCTCAGAGCCCTAGCGTCCGAGTATCCGTTTCCCGAAGAGGCTGGCGGTCAGCTTCACCAGCGTGGCCGCGGTGCGGTTCGCGACGTCGAGGATCGGGTTGACCTCGACGAGGTCTAGGCTGCCGACCTTGCCGCTGTCTGCCAACAGCTCCATGAGCAGGTGAGCCTCCCGGTAAGTGAGCCCGCCCGGCACCGGCGTGCCGACCCCGGGTGCGATGGCCGGGTCCAGGACGTCGGCGTCGAAGGACACGTGGAGCCTGTCGACGTGCGCGAGCCGCTCCAGGGCCTCGGCCGCCACCGCCCCGATTCCGCGCTTGTCCACGTCGCTCATCGTGTACGCGCCAATCGACAGGTCGCGGATGGCGGCGCCTTCAGGCGGGTCGACGCTCCGCAGGCCGACGTAGACGATGTCCTTAGGGGTCAGCGGCTCGTGGCCGGCCCACAGCGAGGTGAACCGCTCGTCACCGAGGCCCAGCAGGTGGGCTACTGGCATGCCGTGCACGTTCCCGCTCGGCGACGTGGCTGGCGTGTTCAGGTCCGCGTGCGCGTCGACCCACAGCACCCCGATACGCTCGCCAGCGGCGGCACCGGGCACGGTCCCCATGCTGATCGAGTGGTCGCCGCCGAGGGCCACGGCGATCCTGCCTGGTGGGCGGGCACGAAGCTCCTCCGCCGCCGCACGGCATGCGGCCGCGATGACGTCGGCGTAGAGGGGGTGTCCTGGTCCTCCTGGGCCCTGCGCGTACGACTCCGGGACGGGTACCTCGGTGTTCCCGCTGTCCACCACCTCGAAACCGAGCGACTCCAAGGTGGGCTCGAGCCGGGCCAGCCGCAAAGCGCTCGGGCCCATGTCGACACCTCGCCGGCCGGCACCCAAGTCCATCGGCACACCGAGAATCTGGACCTCACGCATCGCCTAACTTCCTACCACCTGAGCCGGCTCTGGAGGGGGTCGATGATAGACTCCCGCGCGTGACCGAAGTGACCATCGACGCCGCAGCCACGCTCCTCGAACGGGGCGCCGACCAGATCGTGCCGGATGGCGGCCTGCGCGAGAAGCTCGAGTTGGCAGATAGGGAGGAGCGCCAGCTCAGGGCCAAGCTGGGCGTCGACCCGTCGTCCGCCGACCTCCATATCGGCCACGCTGTCGTGTTGCGCAAGCTCAGGCAGTTCCAGGACCTGGGCCACAAGGTCGTGCTGATCATCGGCGACTTCACGGCCATGATCGGCGACCCGTCAGGTCGCTCCAAGACGCGGCCGGTGCTCACCTTCGAACAGACCCGCGCCAACGGTCAGACCTACGTGGAGCAGGCGATGGCCGTCCTGGACGGCGACCCTGAGCGGTTCGAGCTGCGCTACAACTCGGAGTGGCTCGGCGAGCTCAGGTTCGCCGACCTGATCCGTCTCGCTTCGAACTACACGGTCGCGCGGATGCTCGAACGCGACGACTTCACGAAGCGTTTCCATGGCGGCGTGCCGATCCAGGTGCACGAGTTCCTCTACCCGCTGGCGCAGGCTTACGACTCGGTCGCCGTGAGGGCCGACGTCGAGCTGGGCGGTACCGACCAGCTCTTCAACCTGTTGGTCGGCCGCGACATCCAGCGCGCCTACGGGCAGGAGCCGCAGCTCGTGCTCACGACCCCGCTGCTCGTTGGTCTCGACGGCGTCGAGAAGATGTCCAAGTCTCTAGGCAACTACATCGGGCTGCACGACGAGCCAGCCGAGATGTTCAAGAAGGCGATGAGGGTGCCGGACGCCCTGTTGCCCCAGTACGTGGAGCTCGCCACCGGGCTCGACCTGAGCCGCATGGGCGAGCTGGCTGGCGCGGACCCCGTTGAGGCCCACAGGGTGTTCGCGCGCGAGCTCGTGCGCACGTACCACGGGGACGAGGTCATCGCTAGCGCTGAGGAGCGCTACGACGAGGTAGCTCGTGGCCACATCCCAGACGAGATGCCGGAGCTCGCTGTACCGGCGGAGGAGTTCCAGGAGGGCTCGGTCGGGCTCCTGCGCCTCGCCACGCTGGCCGGTCTGACGGCTTCGAACGGGGAGGCCAGGAGGCTCGTCCAGAACCGGGGCCTGCGCCTCGGCGGTGAGGTCGTTGCGGACCCTCATCTGAGGCTCGAGCTGCGCGACCCGGTGGTGCTGCAGAAGGGCAAGGACACCTTCGTGCGCGTGAGGCGGCAGGTGCAGGACTGAGGTGTGGGCGCCGCCGTTCGCGGCGGCGCCCGATGAGAGCCTCTAGTCGGCTGGGTGCGCGGCCACGCGCGTCATCGCGACCTCGGATGCCTGTTCCCGCGCCTCGAGCGACGCCAGGAAGCGCCACACGAACAACAAGGTGACGACCAGCAGGCCCGGGTAACCGACCCCGGCTGCGATGTACGGCAGCGTGGGGTCACCTAACTGGACACGGGGCAGGTTGAAACTGAGCAGGCCCAGCGTTATCACGAACCCGAACACCCACATCGAGAGCAGCCAGACGCCTGCCTCGAAACCAGACAGCGGCCGTGACCAGCCGGTTCGTGGCGGCTCGTAGACCCCAAGCGATGGGGCAGGGACGGACTGCCTGACACGGTGTCCCAACGTGTAGAGGTCGAAGACCAAGAGCATCACGCCGCTCAGGAACACCAGCCCGAAGAGCACGAGCATGACCTTGAAGGTCATCATCTGCGGGTAGAGGTCGCCACCGAACCAGTCGAGGCCCAACGTCCGGTACAGGAAGACCTGGACGGTGCCGCCGATGGCGAACGCGAACGCGATGCCAAGCATGCCGATGAAGACGAGCCAGAACGAGAGCTGACCGAAGCGCTGGTCGAAGTTCTTGACGCCGCGTATGGCAGGCACGATCCAGTAGGCCGCTCCCAGCCCCAACATGCCGAAGGTGCCGAACATCGCGAGGTGGGCGTGGCTCGGCGTGACCCACGTGCCGTGCGACCAGACGTTAGTGAGCGCGAACGTCATCGTGAAGCCCAGGATCCCTGCGCCCACCATCTCGAGGACCGCCGAGCCGAGCAGGAAGAAGAAGGCCGGCTTGTTGACGAGAGGCTTGCGGTCGTGATGGGCGTCTAGGTACATGTGCCAGAAGCACAGGATCAGCGGCAGGGGCTCGAGCGCGCTGAAGAGCGACCCCCAGAACTGCCAGAACTCTGGCGTACCGACCCAGAAGTAGTGGTGGGCGTTGCCTAGTAACCCGGACAGCCAGACCAGCGTCACGCCCCAGAACACCGCGTAGCCGACGGCCTTGACGTCGGCCTTGAACATCAGCACCAGCAGGATGCCGATGAGGCTGATGTGGATGACCTCCCACACGCCCTCTACCCAGTAGTGGACGACGAACCACCTGAAGTACTCCTGCAGGTCGATGCGGCCGATGAAGAACATGCCGAAGACCCACATGGCGGCCAGGGCGGTGACGCCTATGGCCAGGCCCCAGTGGATCTCGTTCCACTCGCGCATGTGGGGGAACGTACGCACGATGACGATGGCGAGGATGACGAAGCCGACGAGGATCAGCACGTCGGCTATGCGGCCAGCCTCCAGGTACTCGAGCCCCTCCTGGATCCACGGTTGCCCAAGCCACCAGCCGGCTATGCCCTGCTGCGCGAAGTAGATGGCGATGGCGTTCCAGACGGTGATGCCGACGAGTGCGATGAACAGGAACTTGACGAGCCACGGGGCGACGAGCTCGCGTTTGGAGAGTATCGGCCCGACGAAGAGCAGCGTCCCGATGAAGCCCGAGAGGATCCACAGCACGCCCAGGTTGACGTGCTGCGAGCGCGTGATGTTGAAGTTGAGGGTGCCGCTGAGGAGGGCTGGATCGGCCTGCTGGAGCGACAGCACCACCCCGAGCACGACCTGCACGAGCAGCAGGACGAGCATCAGGAGGAAGAAGCGTACGCTCAGGCGCTGGGTCTGGTACTGGATCATGGCAGCTCCAACGAACGGATGAACGCGACGAGGTCATCGACCTGGTCGGGGGAGAGCACCTGGGCGTACGAGGGCATGGTCCCCGCCGGGTAGCCGGCAACGACGTGGGCGTTGGGGTCGTTGATGGCGGTGCGCAGGTAGTCGTCGTCGATCTCGATGGAGCCTCCGCCCTCAAGCTCGGTGACGGTCCCGTAGCGGCCGCCCCAGCCGGGACCTACGAGGCGTGCGCTCCCCGTCGCGTGGCAGGCGAGGCAGCCGAACTGCGTGGCGATCTCCTCGCCTCTGGTGGCGGAGTCGGCCGTGGCCGCGGCCAAGCCCGGCCCCTGCGTGGCGGCAGCGGCGTCCGTCTGCGAGCCCGACGAAGCCGTCGCCACCAGCGGCCCGGAAGCCTGCGGGAACGTGAGCCCGTCGACCTTCGGAACGGGCGGCCAGCCCTCGGTGTCCATCAGCGACGTGTACTTGAAGAAGGCGATCAGGTCCTGCACCTCGCCCTGACGGAAGTTGAGGTTGGGCATGTAGGTCGTGAGCCCACCGCGGCGCGCCACGCGCTCGCGGGCGCCCGGGTACTGCTCGTAGTAGGCCTCAAGGTCGGTTATGCCCGTCTCGGCGACGTGCGCAGGGTCCTGGATCTGCACGCTGAGCGCTGCCTCCGTCGGCCACCGCCCAGCCGAAGGCAGGAAGGCAGCCAGGTAGGCGGGTCCGGCCTGCTCGTACGTGTTCGTGAGGTCTGGCGCCAGGTACGCGCCGTTCCCGACGATCGTGTGACAGCCCATGCAGTTGTAGGCCTGGAAGACGCGTTTCCCGTCGATGGCCCCGTACGTCTCTGCGTACGTGACCGTGTCAGGCGTCACCTGGTCGCGAGACGAGACGAAGGAGAACGCCGAGAGGATGATGAACAGCACCGACATGAGGCCAAGCACCGCCAGAGCTGTGCGCCGCCTGCGGGTCTCGGCCCGCACCTGTGGGTCGTCCATGCTTCAGGCCTCCTCGCCGCGGGGTACGTCGTGGCCGTGTAGGTGCGCGTTCGGGTGGTGATGCTCGGCGTGCGCGTGGGCGTGGTGGCGCTCGGTGTGCTCTGCCGTGTGCGGATGGTGGTCTTCGTGGTCGTGTCCGTGATCGTGCCCGTTGTCGTGCCCGTGTGCGTGGCGGGGCACGCCCGGGATGTCGTGGGTGAACAGGGTCCTGAGCGCCCTTAGGAAGACGTAGAAGACGAAGATCGACAGCAGGAAGCCGAGCACGAAGTAGACGGCCCAGGCGGCGACCGACTCGGCGAAGTAGCTGTGCGAGCGCCAGTAGGGCCACGACAGACCTACCGCGGCCAAGCTCGCCAGCGTCGAGATGGAAAGGTCGATGGACCTCTGCATGGCGGTGAAGCACCTCCCGCTGCCATGTCGGTCGGCGTCCTGCGCCGGCCCACCGGCGTCTAAACTTGGACGTTGATGTCCAAGTTAGTGATACTCCTCAGCCGGCTGGTCCTCTCAGGAAGATCTCACACTTTGTACACAGGGGAGTTCAGGTAGCCAGGACTGCCGCGATCTCGAGGAGCTCGCGGTCGACGTCCTTCTTACTGCTGACCACTGTGGCCAGTTCGCGCAGCACCACCTCGCGCCTGTCCGTGCCGACCATGAGGCCGTTCTCGCCGCGCAGCAGCGCGCGCACGGCATGGAAGCCGAGGCGGGAGGCCAGGACCCTGTCGCGCGTGGACGGCGTGCCGCCGCGCTGGGTGTGCCCTAGGATCACGCTCCTGATCTCGTACCCGGAGCGCTCGACTACCACCCGCTGGAGCTCTTTGGCGCCGCCAGGGTAGGCGCCCTCGGCGACGACGATTATCGACGACGCCTTGCCGCGCTCCTGGGCCGCGACGATCATGTCCGCGACCTGCTCGGCCGGCACTGGCACCTCGGGGATGAGTATCGCCTCGGCGCCGCCGGCCACGCCGACGTGGAGCGCGATGTGGCCGGCGTGCCGGCCCATGACCTCGACTAGGAAGAGGCGGTCGTGGCTCGCGGCCGTGTCTCGCAGCCGGTCGACGGCGTCTAGCGCGACGTTGATGGCCGTGTTGAAGCCGATGGACACGTCGGTGCCGTACACGTCGTTGTCGATGGTCGCGGGGATGCCGATGACTGGGACCCCCTGCTCCTTCGTCAGCGCGAGGGCGCCCCTGAAGCTACCGTCGCCTCCGATGACGATGAGGCCGTCTACGTTCCTGCGTCGCAACACCTCGGCGGCGACCGCGCGGCCTTCCGGCTCGTAGAAGTCCTCGGAGCGGGCGGTCCTGAGGATGGTGCCGCCGCGCTGGATGATGTTCGCGACGCCGCGCGCCTGCAGCTGCTCGATGGCGTCCTCGATCAGGCCCTGGAAGCCGCGGAACACCCCGGACACGAGCACCCCGTCGTGGATGGCGGTCCTAACCACGGCGCGGATCGCTGCGTTCATGCCTGGGGCGTCGCCACCGCTCGTCAGTACGGCCACGTGCTTCACGAGGCGCCAGTATGTCATAGGCACCCGGGGCCTCGTCTGGCGCGTGAGCCTCACCGAACGCCCGTGCAACAATGAGCCACCAATGAACTTCGTCGCGGTGAAGGAGATGGTGACAGGCGAGCGGAGGGTGCCAGTCACCCCGCAGACCGTCCAGAAGCTCGTCCGCCTCGGGGCGGACGTTCGCTTGGAGCGCGGGATAGGTGGCACGCTCCACGTCGACGACGGCGCATACGAGGCAGCAGGCGCGACACTGGGCGATCGCGGTGAGCTGCTCGCGACCGCCGACGTCCTGCTCACCGTCCAGCCGCCGTCGATCGAAGCCGTCGGGTCTCTCAAGAGCGGCGCTGTCAGCGTCGGGTTCCTCGACCCGTTCTTCAACCACGACCTGGTGCGGGCCCTGGCCACAGGCGGCATCAGCTCCCTATGCGTCGAGCTCGTCCCGCGCACGACCTACGCCCAGAAGATGGACGCCCTCTCCAGCCAGGCCAGCCTGGCCGGCTACGCCGCCGTGATCGCGGCGGCCCGCCGGTCACACAAGGCGTTCCCGATGATGAGCACGCCGGCGGGCACGATCTCGCCTGCCCGCGTCTTCGTCGTCGGGGCCGGTGTCGCCGGGCTACAGGCGATCGCCACTGCCAAGCGTCTGGGGGCCAGGGTGGAGGCGTACGACACCCGGCCGGTGGTCAAGGAGCAGGTGCAGTCCCTGGGCGCGCGCTTCGTCGAGCTCGACGTCGGCGACACCGGCCAGACCGATCAGGGCTACGCCAAGGAGCTGACGCCCGAGCAGCTCGAACGCCAGCGCCAGCAGATGGCGGCCGTGTGCGCTCACTCCGACGTCGTCATCACGACCGCTCAGGTCTTCGGCAGGCGGGCGCCTGTCATCATCTCGCACGCGATGGTGGCGGGCATGAAGCCCGGCAGCGTGATCGTCGACCTAGCCGCTTCCACCGGTGGCAACGTCGAGGGCAGCCGCCCAGGCGAGACCGTCGTCACGGACAACGGCGTGAGCATCCTCGGGCTATCTGACCTGCCGTCCTCGGTGGCGCTGGACGCCAGCCAGATGTACGCCAACAACGTCTACAACCTCATAGAGCACGTCTGGGACGCCGAGGCGAAGGCCCTCAAGCTCGACACAGAGGACCCCGTCGTGGCCGGCTGCCTGCTCACCCACGACGGCGCCGTACGTGATGAGCGCGTCCGCAACGCGATGGAGGCACCGCGGTGACGATCCTCTTGCTCCTGTTCATCTTCGTGCTTGCTATTTTCCTCGGCCTCGAGCTGATCCAGAAGGTGCCTTCACAGCTCCACACCCCGCTGATGTCTGGCACCAACGCGATCTCGGGCATCTCGATCGTCGGGGCTATCGCCTCGACAGCCGTCGGTGGGCCGCTCTCCAGCGTGCTCGCCTTCATCGCCGTCGTGCTGGCCGCCATCAACGTGTTCGGCGGTTACCTCGTCACCGACCGGATGCTCGGGATGTTCCGAGCCGGCAAGCGGGAGCGCTGAGCGTGGCAGCAGCGTTCCAGCTCGCCTACATCGCCGCTGCGGTGCTGTTCATCGTCGGTCTCAAGATGCTCGGTCGCGCCGACACCGCGCGACGCGGCAACGCGATCTCGGCTCTCGCCATGCTCACAGCGGTCGTCGCGACCCTCCTGCAGTCCGGCATCGACTACGCGCTCGTCGCGGCCGGCCTCGTGGTCGGGGGTGGCATCGGCACTTTCTGGGCCCGTCGCGTGCAGATGACCCAGATGCCCGAGACCGTCGCGCTGTTCAACGGCGCCGGCGGTGGGGCCTCGCTCCTTGTCGGTTGGGCGGAGTACCTGAGCCGGCCGACGGGCGACACGGTGACGGCCGTCGCCACGGTCTTGGCGGTGCTGGTCGGTGGCATCACCCTGTCGGGCTCAGTGCTGGCCTGGGCCAAGCTGTCGGAGCGCGTCAGCGGCAGGCCGATACTGTTCTCGGCTCAGCAGGTGGTCAACGCCGTTCTCCTGCTCGCAGCCGTGGTGGTCGGCGTGCTCTACGTCGTGAACCCGCTTGGCGGCTACGGCTTCCTGCTCGTCGCGATCGTGCTGTCCCTTGTGCTCGGTGTGATGGCCGTGCTGCCCATCGGCGGAGCCGACATGCCGATCGTCATCTCGCTGCTCAACAGCTACTCGGGCATCGCGGCCAGCGCAGCGGGCTTCGTCATCGACAACACCGTGCTGATAGTCGCCGGGTCGCTAGTGGGGGCGTCGGGCCTGATACTCACCCAGATCATGTGCAAGGCCATGAACCGTTCGCTTGCGAACGTGCTGTTCAGCGGGTTCGGTGCTGTCGTCCAGCAGGGCGCGCAGTCGGTAGATGGCGAGGTCAAGCCGATGACGCCCGAGGACGCCTACTACGTCCTCGAAGCGGCAGGCAACGTGGTCTTCGTGCCTGGTTACGGCATGGCGGTAGCCCAGGCACAGCACGTCGTCAAGGAGCTGGCCGACCTGCTAGAGGCCAACGGCGCAGAGGTGCGCTACGCGATACACCCGGTCGCAGGACGCATGCCAGGGCACATGAACGTACTGCTCGCCGAGGCCAACGTGCCGTACGAGCAGCTCGTCGAGCCGGGAGACGTCAACCCGACCATGGAGAACGTAGACGCCGCCATCGTCATCGGCGCGAACGACGTCGTGAACCCAGCGGCCAAGGAAGACAAGGGTAGCCCCCTGTACGGGATGCCGATCATCGAGGTCGACAGGGCCCGCACCACCTTCGTCCTGAAGCGCTCCATGAACCCCGGCTTCTCAGGCGTCGAGAACCCCCTGTTCTACAAGGACAACACCCGGATGGTGTTCGGCGACGCCAAGGCCGTCCTCAGCCAGCTGGTAGGGGAGTTCAAGTCGGACTGAGTTTGTATCAACAAACTTGACATGACTACGCTCAAGTCCATATCCTGACGGGTATGGACCAAGGGCGCTTCACAGAGGCAGCGTTAGAGATGGTAGCCAGCGCTCAGCAGGTGGCCAGGGCGCGTCAACATCAACAGGTGACCCCGGTTCACCTCCTCACGGCTCTGCTCGCGGACGCGAGCGGCGTGCCTTCACGTGTCGTGGAGGCCGCCGGCGGCTCAGCCGAGTCGGCCAGGCAGGCGTTGAACCAGGAGCTCGAGAGGCTGCCTCAGGTCTCAGGTGGTGGTGGCGAGATCTACCTCGCCCAGGAGACGGCCAAGGCGCTACAGGACGCCAACCAGACGGCAGAGGCGTGGGGCGACACGTTCGTCGCTCAGGACGTCCTGCTGGTCGCGGCGCGCAAGGCGGCGCCTGGCTTCAAGGATCTGCCAGATGTGGCGGCTCTGGAGGAGGCGGCCAAGCAGATCAGGGGAGGCAGGTCAGTGGACACCAAGACCGCCGAGAGCACGTTCGACGCGCTGGAGCGCTACGGCATCGACCTCACGCAGCGGGCCCGCGAGGGCAAGCTCGACCCCGTCATCGGTCGCGACGAGGAGATACGGCGCACGATCCAGATCCTGCTCAGGCGCACCAAGAACAACCCGGTGCTCATAGGCGACCCCGGCGTGGGGAAAACGGCCATCGCTGAGGGACTGGCGCAACGCATCGTCAACAAGGACGTGCCGGAGGGCCTGCAGGGCAAGCGCGTCGTGCAGCTCGACATGGGCAGCCTGTTGGCCGGCGCGAAGTACCGAGGCGAGTTCGAGGAGCGCCTCAAGGCGGTCGTACAGGAGACGACGAAGTCCGAGGGCGAGATCGTCCTGTTCATAGACGAGCTGCACACGATCGTCGGGGCTGGCAAGGCCGAGGGCGCCGTCGACGCGGGCAACATGCTCAAGCCGGCGCTGGCGCGCGGCGAGCTGCGCATGATCGGCGCGACCACGCTCAACGAGTATCGCGAGATCGAGAAGGACGCGGCCCTCGAACGCCGCTTCCAGCCCATAGTCGTCGACGAGCCCAGCGTCGAGGACACGATCTCCATCCTGCGCGGCATCAAGGAGAAGTACGAGGTCCACCACGGCGTCGAGATATCCGACCCCGCGCTGATCGCGGCGGCGCAGATGGGGAACCGTTACATCACCGACCGCAAGCTGCCTGACTCGGCCATCGACCTGGTCGACGAGGCTGCCAGCCGTATCCGCGTGCAGCTCGAGAGCCTGCCAGAGGAGATCGACACCCTGAGGCGGCGCAAGCTGCAGCTCGAGGTCGAGCGCGAGGCGCTCAAGCGCGAGGAGGACCCTGAGTCCCAGCAGAGGCTCGTGCGCATCGAGGAGGAGCTCAAGGCCATCGCAGACCGCATAGGTCAGGCGCAGGCCGACTACGAGGCCGAGAAGGCGCTGTTCGAGCGGTGGCGCCTGGACCAGGGCGAGCTCGACAGGGTACGCACGCAGATCGAGATGGCGGAGCGCGACTACGACCTGGAGACCGTGGCCAGGCTGCGGTACGGCGAGCTGCCGCGATTGGAGAAAGAGGTCAAGGAGACCGCGGCCGAGCTGGAGGGCGCCAAGTACGTGAGCCTGTCCGTGGGTGAGGAGGAGATCGCCCACGTGGTGGCGCGCGCCACCGGCATCCCCGTTTCACGTCTCGTCGAGGGCGAGCGCGAGAAGCTCCTGGGCCTGGAGGACGCGCTACACGAGCGCGTCGTCGGCCAGGACGAGGCGGTCGAGGCCGTTGCCGACGCCATCAGGCGCTCGCGAGCAGGACTATCCGACCCGAACCGGCCCATCGGTTCGTTCATCTTCCTCGGGCCAACTGGAGTGGGGAAGACCGAGACCGCCCGTGCGCTCGCTCAGCAGCTCTTCGACTCGGATGACCGCATGGTGCGCCTCGACATGTCCGAGTACATGGAGAAGCACACGGTCTCCAAGCTGATCGGCGCGCCGCCGGGGTACGTGGGCTACGAGGAGGGCGGGCAGCTCACGGAGGCTGTCAGGCGTAAGCCGTACAGCGTCATCCTGTTCGACGAGATCGAGAAGGCTCACCCCGACGTCTTCAACACGCTGCTCCAGCTCCTTGACGACGGCCGGTTGACCGACTCCCAGGGCCGCACCGTCGACTTCAGGAACACCGTCGTCATCATGACGAGCAACATCGGCAGCCCGCAGATACTCGAAGCAAGCACGTCCGGCGCCTCGTACGAGGAGATGAAGGCTACCGTGTTCGGCCTCCTGCAGCAGCAGTTCAGGCCCGAGTTCCTCAACCGCATAGACGACGTCATCGTCTTCCACGCGCTCGACCGCTCGCAGGTCGCTTCCATCGCGGCCATACAGCTCGGGCTGCTGCAGGAGCGTCTGGCGGACAGGCGCATCGTTCTCGACATGACGCCGGAGGCCATGGAGCAGCTCGCGCTCATCGGCTACGACCCGGTGTTCGGCGCCAGGCCACTCAAGCGGATGATCCGCGAGCGGATCGAGACGCCGCTCGCAAAGGGGATCATCGCCGGCGACTTCCAGGAGGGCGACACCGTCCGGGTGCTGCCTGCCGCCGATGGAGGGTTCAGGCTCGAGGCACAGGAGGCCGTCGCGGCGAACTGAGGCGACCCGCCGTCGACGAGTTCGGCTCGTCGGCATGCACGGAACAGGCCGCACCTTCGACCTAGTCTGGTTGGGTCGGGTTCGTAGGGTCTTCCGGCACCGACGGGCCGGAGCTGACCAGCTCGACCGCCGCCTCCACCGCCTGCTCCGTGCTCGGGAAGTCGTACCGACCCTGCCCGGTGACCTCGTCGTACAGGCCCATGCGCTTGAGCAGGCCCTTCGGTTGCGGCTGCAGCGCCGACAGCACGAGCAGGCCGCCCCTCCGCGCCAGCCTCTCGCGCAGCGCCTGGATGGCGGTCGCGCCGCTGGCGTCGAGCACCGGGACCTTCCTCAGCCTGAGCACGACGACCCGTATGTCCTTGTCGACCTTGAGCATCTGGTCGATGAAGCGTTCGGCGGCGCCGAAGAAGATGGGGCCCTCGACGCGGAACGCGACGACCTTGTCGCGGACGCGCTCCAGCGCCTCGGCGTCCTTGTCGGTCATCAGCGGCGTGATGTCCGTGCCGGCGAGGTCGAGCGGGTCGACCTTGAAGACGTTGCTCATGCGCACGATGAAGAGGATCGCGGCAGCGACGAGCCCGACCTCGATGGCGAGGATGAGGTCGAAGAGCACGGTCACGACCAGGGTGAGCATCATCACGAAGGCGTCCGACTTGGTGCTCCTGAGGATGAGCATCGAGGCGTGGTGCTCCACCATGCGCACGGCGACGACCATGAGGATGCCGCCGAGGACGGCCAATGGGATGCGGGATGCCATGGGGGCCAGGAACAGCACGATGCCGAGGAGCGTGACCGCGTGGACCATGGCGGCGAGGCGGGTGCGGGCGCCGGAGCGGACGTTGACGGCGGTGCGCGCGAGGGCGGCTGTCGACGGTATGCCGCCGAAGAGGCCGGCTGCGATGTTGCCCAGGCCTTGGCCGACCAGCTCCCTGTCAGGGTCGTGCTTGGCGTCGACGGTCATGCCGTCTGCGACGACGGCGCTTAGCAGGCTCTCGAGCGCCGCGAGCACGGCCACCGCGAGCGCTGCCCTGGCGAGGTCGACCCAGGCGTCACCCGTCGGCATGGAAGGCAGGGCAGGCAGAGGCAGGCTGCGCGGTAGTGAGCCGATACGGGCCACGCCTTCGAAGGTCGGGAGCAGAGACAACAGGCTGACGACGACCAGTGCCGCCATGCTGGCCGGCACTGAGGAGAGCGCCCTCACCCTGCCCCAGAGCAGCATGACGGCGACGGTCACGACCGCCAGGACCAACGGAAGGTACGTCGGCGAGGCGAGCCACTTCTGAAGCGTGCGGCCGGCGAGCAGGAGGATGCTCTCGGCCGGAGCCTGTTGGACGCCGAGCACCCCAGGGAGCTGTTGGAGGAAGATGATGACGGCGATGCCGTTGGTGAAGCCGGTCACCACCGGCCACGGCACGAAGCGCACGTAGCTGCCTATGCCGAGGAAGCCGAGCACCATGAGTATGAGCCCCGCAGCCAGACACAGGATCGGCAGCGCCCCCGGCCCGTGGCTGGCGACGATCCCGAGCAACACCGCCGTCATCGCGCCGGTTGGGCCCGTCACCTGGAAGCGCGAGCCGCCGAACAGCGCCGCGACGAAGCCCGCGGTGATGGCGGTGACCACCCCCGCCGCCGCGCCGGCGCCCGACGTGACGCCGAACCCGAGGGCGAGCGGCAGGGCCACGAACGCCACCGTGACCCCGGCCAGGAGGTCGCTCCTGACGTGCCTGAGCTCGAAATCGCGAAGTCCAGGCAAGAATCGGCCCAGGTCCATACTCAGATACTCGCACTTCCTGGACCCACGTCAAAGGGGGGCGCCCTAGCTAGGCAGTAGATGTGATATTCGCCGTGCAGCACGCATATGGCGTGTTAGCGTTAGCGCGTGATCTTCAGGCGGGGCAGGTCAGCGCCGCTCGAGTCGGCGCAGCAGGCGCTGGCCCAGGGCCAGTACGACCTTGCGTTGTCCATGCTGGAGTCGGCCGCACGCAAGGCCGCTCGGCAGGGGCAAGGTCAGGCCTGGCTGCAGCTCGCCGCCCTGTACGCCCTCTACGGTGAGGACGGCATAGAGAACGGCATGCCAGCCCTCAGGTCGGCCGTGTCGGTCGACGCTGGCCTGGTGACCCACCCGCTCTACCGCGCCCTGTTCTGGGAGTTCGCGGCGTACCGTGGGGGCTCTGTTGGCGACGTCAAGAGGGGCCTCAAGGACGTCGACGAATCCCACCCCGTCGCCGGTTACCACGCCGCCTCTGCGCTGTTCGTCGTGGACGCGCCCAAGAGCGCCAGCCGGCGGCTCATGGCGCTCAAGGAGCCCGAGCTACCTGTCTACCTGCGCTGGCGGCGCTGGTCGCTCCTCGGACAGTCCAGGGAGGCGATGGGCGAGTGGGAGTCGGCGGCGGAAGCCTTCACGTGTGCGGTCGAGTCCGCTCCGCCGGCGGAACGCGAGCCCGAGCGCCTCAGCCTGGCCGGGGCGCTGGTCGAGCTGGGCCGGACCGACGAGGCCGTCGCCTGCCTCGACCTGGTGGATGAAGAGAGGTTGCGGGCAGAGGAGATGGCGGTTCACCGCTACCTGCTGGGCCGTGCTCACCTGGAGCTCGGGAACCCCAACCGCGCGCTCGAGCTCCTGACCGAGGCGCGTGCAGCCAGCCAGGACGACGGCGCGGACGACGGTCCCAGCTACAGCGTCAGCTTCGCCACCGGCCAGGCGCTCTCGGCCCTGGGTCGCAGCCGAGAGGCGCTCGAGGAGCTTGGCAGGGCGCTCGAGCTGGCACCTGCCGAGCACAGGGCGTACACCCAGCACGAAGCGGCCTACGCGATGATCGAGTGCGACGAGCTGACCAGCGCCGAGGCGCTGTTGACCGAGGTCGTCAGCGACCCTAGCTACCCGCACCGCGGTGAGGCCCTCGCCGACCTCGCCGACGTCAGGCTGCGCAGCGGCGAGTTCGAGGGGGCTCAGCTCGCCGCCGAGCAGGCCCTCGAGCTGGGAGCGTCGGCCGCCTCGTGCCTGACGCTCGGCAACATCGCGTACGAGTACTACCGGCTCGAGGAGGCAGCCAGCTGGTTCGAGCAGGCCGTCGGCTCCAGTCAACCAGGCGACCCGTACTGGGTCTCGGCGCACCAGATGTTGGCCGACGTCTACGTCCAGATGGGAGACCTGTACGCCTCCCGGGTTATGACGCACGCGAAGGCCGCGCTCGAGCACACGGACCCGTCGAGCGAGTGGTACCTGCCCCTGACGCAGTACGTTGCGCAGGCCCGTGAGTCGCTCGGCGGTCACGACCGCCTCCTCAACTGACAAGTAGCCGTCCCGGTTAGCCTGACCTGGTGGAGGGGCTTCTCATCGCCGAGCAGCTCGCTCGGCTCGAAGGCGGCTACCCGTACGCACGGTCGGCATGGACGTTCCCTAGCGAGCGCACGGCGGTGCTGGCTCTGGCTGGGGGTCTGATCCTGAGGATCGACTCGGGCCAGGACGACCCTCGTCTGAGCGTGACGCGAGGGCGAACCGCGCCCCGCGGGTCGGCCCTCACGCCGTTCCAGAGGCAGCTCGCAGCCAGGGCGGGTGGCGACCTGCTGGGGGCCGAGCAGCTGGCGCTCGACCGCGTCGTCCACTTCCGTTTCGCTGCCTTCGGTGGCTTCGTCCCCGAGCCGCCCGTCACCCTCGTCGCGGAGCTGGCCGGTCGCAACGCCAACCTCGTGCTCCTGGACCCTTCGGGGAAGATCCTGGGCGTCGAGCGCACCGTCACCTCGGACCGCAACCGGTTCCGCCAGCTCCGCCCCGGCGTACGCTACGTACCGCCACCCCCGTACCAGAAGCTGGACCCGCGCCGTGCTAGCCGAGAAGAGCTTGGGCGCGCCCTTACCGGACGGCGGCTCTCGGACGTGCGGCGGGTCGTCGACGGCGTCGGCCCGCGCCTCCAGGCGACGGTCGAGATGCTGGTGGGTGGCAGGCTCGCCACGGACACCGGCACCGCTACTGGAGACCGAGCGCTCGGCGAGCCCGCGGGCGGCCGAGCGGCCGACGTGGTCCTGGAGGCTGAGGCGCTCGAGGTGGTGATCGAGGTCCTGCTCGAGCTCGTCGCCCGGCCCTCCGATCTGGTCGCCGGGGCCCGCGCCGGAGAGGCCGTACCGGCCCGTCAGGGCCACGACCGCGAACGACTGGAGACCGACGTCCGTGCCGCGCTCGAGGACGCGCTCGCGTTGGCAAGACGGCGCCTCGGGGACGCGCAACGCGCGTCGGCACTAGGGGACGAGCCGGCGCGCCTGCGGCACGAGGCCGATCTGATGCTGGCCTCGGCAGGGACGTGGAGCGTACACGGGGACCGCGCGAGGCTGACCGGCTTGGCAGGCGAGCCCGTCGAGCTCGTCGTCGACCCGCGACTGGGCGCAGCAGGCAACGCGCAGCTCCGCTACGACAGGGCAAGGCGTGCCGAGGCGCGCCGCGAGCGCGCCGTAGCCAGGCTCCCCGAGTTGAGTGCCGAGGTCGACAGGCTCGAGAGGGTCGTCGCCAGCCTGCCTGACACGGCGGTCGGCGACCTGAGAGCCCTCCTCAGCGAGCTCGAGAAGGACCGCAAGAGCGGGCCGCGCGGCAGACGCGGCGGTGGCGAGCAGCCGGTCGGAGTGCGCTTCACGGGTCCGCATGGGCTCGAGGTCGTAGTGGGCCGCAACGCCCGCGAGAACGACGCGGTCACGTTCAAGGTCGCTCGCTCGCGCGACGTATGGCTCCACGCTCAGGGGTACAGGGGAGCTCACGTGGTGATCAGGTCAGGCGGCGGAGCCGTGCCCTTCGAGTCCGTGCTGTTCGCCGCCAGGCTGGCAGCTGGTTTCTCGGAGGCCCGGGGCTCGAGCAACGTGCCCGTCGACTACACCGAGCGCAAGAACGTCTGGCGCGTCAAGGGCGCGTCACCCGGCGCCGTGCACTACACGCAGCAGAAGACGGTCTACGTCGACCCGGCCCGTGATGAGGCAGGCGCGGCGGGCGGCCTCACGCGCGACCAGCCGACCTGAACAGCCGCATCCGGTCGGTGACGACGGCGCGCATCTCGTCGCGAGCCGGTCCTAGCAGCTTCCGAGGGTCGAACTCACCGGGTGAACTGAGGAGCGTCTCACGCACGCTCGTCGTGAAGGCGAGCCTCAGGTCCGTGTCCGTGTTGATCTTGGAGATCCCGCCCTGGACCGCCTCTTGGATGTCTTCCGGGTGGATGCCGACCGCGCCCTCCAGCTCGCCGCCTGCCGAGACGAGGCGCTCTACGATGGTCTCCGGCACCCCCGAGGCCCCGTGCAGGACCAGCGGGGCCGCGACCTTGCCTGCGATGGCGCGCAGCCGCTCGTGATCGATGAACGGCCTGCCCTTGCCCTTGTATGCGCCGTGTGACGTGCCGATCGCGACTGCGAGGTAGTCGGCGCCGCTGCGCTCCACGAAGCGCTCGGCCTCGCCTGGCTTGGTTAGGGCAGCGTCCTCCGCGCTCACGTCTACGTGCTCCTCGATGCCAGCCAGGCGGCCGATCTCGGCCTCTACCGTGACGCCGACAGCGTGGGCGGCCTCTACGACCCTGGCCGTCTCGCGCACGTTCGTCTCCTCGTCCTCGTGCGACATGTCTATCATCACCGAGGTGAAACCCCATCGAAGGGCCCTCAAGCACATCGCGTACGACGAGCCGTGGTCCAGGTGCATGGCCACGGGCACGCTGGCGACCTCGGCCAGATGCTTGACGACGGCGACGAGCGCGTCACCGCCGAACTTGAGCGAGCCCTCGGACAGCGACACGATGACGGGGCTGCGCGTGTCCTCGGCCGCCCCGATGATGGCCTGCGTGATCTCCATGTCGCTGGTGTTGAACGCGCCCACCGCGTAGCCGTTGGCGCGGGCGGGGGCGAGAACGTCGAGACCGGTTACTAGTGGCATGCGGGAGTCTAACGGCCGGCGCTGCGGTCGGGCACTGGCGGTGCGGCCCGTCCGCTCAGGTAGCCGGCGACCACAGCGGCGGGCAGCGCTAGCAGGAGGGAGGACGGCTCGTTCGGCTGCATCACGATGAGCCCGACGAGGAGCGCGATCGACGACAGCACGCGCTTGAGGACACGCCCCTTGGCCCCGGGCTCGTTGGGCCGGAACGCCACGGCGTGCACCACGAGGAAGGTGACGCCAAGCACCACGTAGTAGACCCAAGCCGGCAGGCTAGCCAACATGCTCACGTGTGACCTCCCATATGGCAGGCAGGGCGGCTGACGCCACCGCACAAACCGCCTCGGACGCGTCCCGCAGCCGCCACCTAGACCTGTCGCGCTCGCCCACCTCGTTGCTCACGCCGCGGACCTCGACGAACGCCACGCCAAGCCTTGATGCGGCGCGAGCGGCAGCCGCGCCCTCCATCGACTCTACGCTCACGCCGAACCGGTCCCGAAGGTAGGCGGCGTGCGTACGATCGGCGGTGACGCTGTCAGAGGTCGCGAACCTGACCGGCTCGAGCCCCGTGACGGCGGCCGCGCGCGTCAGGTGGGGGCCGCTCAGGTCGATCACGTTGGTGGCACGCTCGCCAGGCACGGACATGTCGTCTATCCCGTGCCAATCCGGGTGCCGTCCGACGCCCATGTCCAGGTCGGTCTCGCTCAGAGCGAGCGCCACGGTGCCGACGTGAGCACCGGAGCCTGGGTAGGCGCCGCCGACGCCCACCTGGAGCACGACTTCCACCCCCCAGCCGCGCGTCAACGCGGCGAGCGCGGCCGCAGCGTTGGCCTTGCCAACACCGCTCACGGCGAATAGCAAAGGCACCCCGGCTACACGCGCGGTCCTCGCCACTGGCCACGTCACCTTCGAGGCGCCTGATCGTCCGACCGGTTGCTCTACGGCATCGTGCCCTATGCCATCCTCGTCAGCGCCCAGGAGCAGCGGCTCGACCTCGAACGGGGTGGCGCTCAGCACCGCCAACAGCTGCGGCTCACGGTGCGAGGCTCGTGACGGCACCTAGAGGACCTCGGGGGCGCGGGCCGTGCCCGGGTGTCAGGCCTCGACCGGGAGGTCGAGCAGGGCGTGGACGAAGGCGGCCGCGTCGTAAGGCTGCAGGTCGTCCTGCTTCTCGCCGACGCCTATGAACTTGATGGGGATCTTGAGCTCGCGCGTGATGGGCAACAGGATGCCGCCTTTGGCGGTGCCGTCGAGCTTGGTGACGATGACGCCCGTCAGGCCAACGGCCTCGTTGAAGCGTCGGGCCTGCTCCAGGCCGTTCTGGCCGGTGACGGCGTCAAGGACCAGCCAGACCTCGCGGGGCTCGCCCGGGTCTGCCTTGTCGATGACGCGCTTGACCTTCTTGAGCTCCTCCATGAGGTTGTGCTTGGTGTGAAGCCGGCCGGCGGTGTCGACGAAGAGCAGGTCGCTGCCTTGCGCCACGCGCCGCTGGGCCCCGTCGAACGCGACGGCTGCCGGGTCGCTGCCGTCGGGGCCCGTGACCGTCGGCACGCCGAGCCGATCGCCCCACACGGCCAGTTGGGCGCTGCCCGCCGCCCTGAACGTGTCGCCGGCGGCGAACATCACGGACCTGCCGCTGCGCTGGTAGTACGCCCCCAGCTTGGCGATGGTCGTCGTCTTGCCGACGCCGTTGACGCCGACGACCATGATCACGTGCCCCTTGGGCTCGACGACCTTGCGGCCGACGTCGAGCTGGAAGCCGACGCGCCGCAGCTTCTGGCGCATGGTGTCCGGCTCCAGCTGATCGAGGAGCGCCTTCTCGAGAGCTTCGCCGAACGTCATGCCGCGCTCGCGGGCCTGCCTGGCGCCAGCCACCACCTCGGCGGCCAGCTTGCCGCCGACGTCGGCCGAGATGAGGGCGAACTCGAGCTCGTCCCAGTCCATCTCCCAGTTGGCCGGCCGGGCGGCCGGAGCGGGGGCGCGAGCCGGCGCTTCGTTCTCCGTGGCGCCAGGCGCCCTGCCGACCTCGCCCTCGGTCGCCTCGGCGATCACGTTGCGCGTCCTTGACAGCCCCTGGCGCAGCCTGTCGAACCAGCTCATCAGTCGGCCTTGCTCCGGACCTGAGCGAACTGTCCACCCCTGGCCTTCTTGGCGGCCTCCTCCTTGCGCTTGGCCTCTTCGAGCGCCTTCTGGGGGTCGTCGTCAGGCAACCCGGCGTCGATGAACGTGAGGGCCCTCCCGATGCGCTGCAGCGAGCGCTGCTTGCCAAGTATGACGATGAGGTCGACCACGCCCGGGGAAGATGACGTGCCGGTCAGCGCGGCGCGTAGCGGCATCATGACCTTGCCCATGCCGACGGCCTGGTCCTGCACGTAGTCGCGCAGCATGTCGTCGACACCGTCGTAATCGAAGAACTCGAGCATCGACAACTCGCGCTCCACCGCCTGCAGGTGGGACTGGCCGGCCGCCAGTTGCTTGCGCGCGCCCTCGTCGTACGAGAAGTCCTCGGTGAAGAAGTAGCCTGCCTGCTCGGCGATCTCCTGGAGCGTCTCGGCGCGTGGCCTGAGTACGTCGACGACGTCGAGGACGTAGTCGCGGTCGTCTCCAAGCTCGTGCCCTGCCTCCTCGATGAAGGGAACCGCCCGTGAGGCGACGTCCTCGAGCGACAGGATCTCCCGTAGGTACTTGGCGTTGTAGAACTTGAGCTTCTTGAGGTCGAAGACGGGCTCGCCGAGCGAGACGCGACCAAGGTCGAACGAGGCGATCATCTCGTCTAGGCTGAAGAACTCGCGGCCGTCAGGCATGCTCCAACCCAACGTCGCTAGCAGGTTGAGGAGCGCCTCAGGCAGGATGCCCTGGCGCCTGTAAGAGTCGACGGACGTGTCCGACTTCCGCTTACTCAGCTTGGTCCTGTCTGGGTTGCGGAGGATCGGCATGTGCACGAACTCCGGCAGCTCCCAACCGAAGGCGCGGTAGAGGAGCACGTGCACGGGAGTGCTCGTGATCCACTCCTCGGCCCGCACGACGTGCGTGACGCCCATGAGATGGTCGTCGACGACGACGGCCAGGTGGTACGTGGGGTAGCCGTCGCTCTTGAGCAGCACCGGGTCGCGGATCTCCTCGTTGGCGAACGAGATCTCGCCGCGCATCCGGTCCACGAAGGTGGTCGTGCCGTCGTCTGGCGTGGCCAGCCGGACGACGTGGGCCTCACCTGCGGCGGCCCGGCGCTCCTGCTCGTCGCGTGGCATGGACCTGCCTCGGCCGTCGTAACCGAGCGGCTTTCCGAGGCGCTTCTGCTCGGTGCGCATGGCGTCGAGCTCTTCTGCGGTCTCGAACGCGCGGTACGCGTGGCCCGACTCGAGCAGCCGGTCTATGTGCTCGCGGTAGACGGGCAGACGCTCGCTCTGCCTGTAAGGGGCCGATGGGCCGCCCGTGGCGGGGCTCTCGTCGGGCTTCAACCCCAGCCAGCCGAACATCTCGAGGATGCGCTGCTCCGAGCGCTCCTGGTAACGCTGCCTGTCCGTGTCCTCGAGCCGGAAGATGAAACGGCCGCCGTGCTTCTTGGCAAGGACGTAGCTGAAGAGCCCAACGTATGCCGTCCCGACGTGCGGGTCGCCGGTCGGGGACGGTGCGATCCGGGTTACGACCTCCACTAGAGTCGCCTCCTAAGCCCGACGATCATAGCCCAGGGCGCACGTTTTCCCCTGTCTGCCACGGTGCTGATGGCGCCGCCTGCGGCGAGGGGCGCGGTCGGCATCAGAAGACGAACAGAGAGACGATGGTGAGCGCGGACACCGCCCACAGGTACGGCGAGAACGCGCGGAACCGGCCACGGCGCAGCACGGCGAAGACCGCACTGAGCGCCAGGTAGCCGACGGCGAACGAGGCGACCGTCATGGCGATGAGCGGCGCGGCCCGCACGTTGGCCTCCATGACCTCCGAGACTCCGAGCACCGCGACGCCGGCCGACACGACCAGGTAGAGCAGGAACGACATGCGCGGAGCCAACTCCTTGTCTGCGCCGCGGGCCAGCAGGGCGGCGATCGTCGAGCCGGAGCGCGAGATGCCGGGTATCACGGCCAGACCCTGGACGACCCCGGCTACGAGGGCATCGAGGAACGAGAGCTGCTCCGGCGAGTGCTTGGGTCCAGACCGCGGCGCGAACCAGAGGATGAAGCCCGTGACGGCGAGCGCGATCGCGACCGGCAGCGGCGCGTTCAGACGCTCGAAGAGGCCGCGCATGGCCAACCCGATCACCGCGGTCGGAACGGAGCCGGCGAGCACGAGCAGCGCCAGCCGCCAGCCGGGCTTGGTCCTGGCCTCGGCCGAGACGATGCCGGCCACGAACCCGGAGGCCGCCGTGGCGACGTCGCGCCACAGGTAGACGAGGACGGCAAGCAGGGTGCCCGTGTTGGTCGCGATATCCACCCAGAGGGGCAGAGAGTCGCCCCAGCCGAGGTAGTAGTTGACGAGGACGAGGTGGCCCGAGCTCGAGACAGGCAGGAACTCGGTGAGCCCCTGGACCGCGCCTAGGACGATCGCCTGAAGTACGGTCACAGGGGCTCAGGTGTGCAGATCTGCTCTGCTCGGGCCGGGTACGTGCTCAGCGCTTGCTGTACTGGGGGGCGCGGCGGGCCTTCTTGAGGCCGTACTTCTTGCGCTCCACGATCCGTGCGTCGCGCGAGAGGTGCCCGGACTGCTTGAGGGCGACACGCAGGTTCGGGTCCAGCTTGAGGAGGGCACGCGCGACGCCGAGCTTGATGGCGTCCGCCTGACCACTGGGGCCGCCGCCCTTGACGGTGATGATCGCGTCGAACCTACCCGCGGTGTTGGTCGCCTTGAGAGGCTCGAGCGCCTCGACGCCCGCCAGCATGCCGCGGAAGTAGTCCTGGAACTCGCGCCCGTTGACCGTTATGCGGCCGCTGCCTGGGCGGAGGAAGACGCGAGCGATGGCCTCCTTGCGGCGGCCGGTTCCGTAGTACTGATCCATCTAGCTGAGCTCCCACTTCTTGGGCTGCTGGGCGTCGTGTGGATGGGTCTCGCCGGCGTAGACCTTGAGCCGACGGATGAGCCGCCTGCCCATGCGGGTCTTGGGCAGCATCCCCCACACCGCGTGCTCGATGACGCGTTCCGGGTGCTTGGCTAGCACCTCACGCGCCGTGGTCGTCTTGAGGCCTCCCTGGTAGCCCGAGTAGCGGGTGTAGACCTTGTTGTCTAGCTTGTCGCCTGTGAACTCGACCTTGCCTGCGTTGACGACGACGACGAAGTCGCCGCCGGGCTGGTGAGGCGAGTACGTGGGCTTGTGCTTGCCCTTCAGGATCGAGGCGATCTGGGTCGCGAGACGGCCCACGCGCTGCCCTGCAGCGTCAACCACGACCCAGTCGTTAGTGGGCTCGTTCGAGAAGTATGTCTTCACTGTTCACGTCCTTGGGCTTCGCTTTAGCTCTGGTCGGGGCGGCAAAGCGAAGAAGCCAAACGCGAGTCTAGCATG
>CAZFAQ010000016.1:0-5680 GCA_964517055.1 uncultured bacterium
CCGGCGATCAACACGACCATCGACGGCGCGGCGCCACTCACGGCCAGACCGACCCCGAAGAGGACGAGGCCCCACAGCAGTGGCCGAGCCAGCGACCCGTCATCGGCCAGGGAGCCGCCCAGGACGGAGCCGAGCAGGGATGCGAGCAGGAAACCGCTGAAGACCCACCCGTACAGTGCGAGCCCACCGAGGTCCTCGACGAACAGGGGCGCGACCGTGACGACCGCCAGCGCCTCGAACGCGAACAGCGTCACGCCCAGGACGATGCCCACCGTCAGGGCGCGCGTGCTGGGCGCGAACAGGTCCAAGTCCGAGTCACGGCCGGTGCTCACTACCGGGAGACTCTACCGGCACGGTGGGACGGTCGACGCTGGACGACCGCCGCTCCTGCTCTCACCTTGCATACTCGCTTCGGTTAGCCTCGGTGCACGTGAACAGTCCTCACACGCCTGCGGGAACCTTCGACCTGGCGGGCAAGGTCGCGGTCGTCACCGGCGGCTCGGGGGCGCTGGGTGCCAGCATGTCCCGTGGCCTGGCGGCGGCCGGTGCCAAGGTCGCGGTCGTGGCACGGCGGCGGGCGGTGTCCGAGGAGCTCTGCCGCGACATCGCAGACGAGGGTGGCACGGCCAAAGCCGTGAGCGCCGACGTCATGGATCCGGCGTCCCTGGCGAGCGCACGCGACGCTGTGATGCAGGCATGGGGCCGGATCGACGTGCTCGTCAACGCTGCCGGCGGCAACCGGCCGGACGCCGTCGTGCACGGCGACCTGGGCCTCTTCGACCTCACGCCAGAGGCGTTCAGGGCCGCCGTTGAACTGAACCTGAGCGGCACGCTGTTCGCCACTCAGGCGTTCATCGCCCCGATGACGCAGGCTGGCAGCGGCTCGGTCATCAACGTGTCATCCATGGCGGCGTCCAGGCCCCTGACCCGCGTCGTCGCCTACTCGGCCGCCAAGGCCGGCGTCGAGAACCTCACGCGGTGGCTGGCCGTGCACCTCGCGCGGACCTACGGGCCCGGCCTGAGGGTGAACGCCATCGCACCTGGCTTCTACGTCGGCGAGCAGAACCGCGACCTGCTACTGAAACCGGACGGCTCCCTGACGGACCGCGGCAGGCAGATCGTCGAACACACGCCGATGGGCCGCTTCGGGGAAGCCGACGACCTCGTCGGCACGCTCCTGTGGCTCGCTTCGGACGCGAGCCGGTTCGTGACCGGCGTCGTGGTCCCGGTAGACGGTGGCTTCTCGGCGTTCGCCGGCGTGTAGGCAACAACGTGCAGGAGTTCTCTCGCGTCGACGGCCTCAGGCTCGAGGACTGGCGCTGAGGCGGAGCCACCGTTCTGCGTCGCTGGGAGCTCGCAGCCTGACCACCTGCAACGTCGTGCCCTCGTCGACCAGGCGGCGAACGTCTTGGCTCGCCCGGTGCCGCGTCCGCCATGCCCACCTGACGATGTGCTCCGGTTCGCGGAGCAGGGCCCACAGGGGCGGCTCGACGTTGCCAGCCCAGAGCGTCTCGGTGGAGAACGAACGCCTCAGGTTCCGCTTCACGACGCGGTACATCACGAAAGGGACAGGGTAGTCGAGCCAGACCAGGGTGTCAGCTACGCCCGCCAGCATCTCACGCTCGCCCTGCCACTCGACGACCCATCTTGGATGCGCGACGAACGCCCGCAGCTCCTCTTGGAACTCCGGCCGGACCGTCCAGCCGGGCCCGTGATAGATCGAGTCGACCTCGAGGTAAGGAAGGTCCAACGCCGCGCCGATCCGCTTGGCGAGGGTCGACTTGCCTGCTCCCGAGGTGCCACCGACGATGACGCGCTCAGGCGCTATCGGCAGACGATCGCTCGGGCTGTAGAGGGGCACGGCCGCAGAGCATAGCCGGGCGCGCTCCCTGAGAGGCCGGGACCGTGTGCAGCACGCTACCAGCGGCCCCATCTCGAGAGGCGCGCTCAGCCATCTCGGGATGGCATCTGCTAGCATCACGCCTCCTGAGGCGAGAGGCGCAACGACACTTGGTCGCGCCCGCCACGTTCACCCGGGCCCCGCCCACCAACCACGTGAGCCTCGTGATCGAACGTGCGATGCGGGAGGAGGGGGTCTCGGCCGGCGAGCTGGCCAGGAGGCTGGACGTCGACGGCCGGGTCGTGCAGCGCCTGACGAACCCGTTCTACTTCGGGCACTCCACCCGCACCCTCAGAGCCGTCGCAGCCGCGCTCGGCAAGCACCTGCGTGTGACCTTCGACTGCGGCCACCGCGTCTGGTGAGCCGACCGGCGGCCTAGTCTCTCCCAAGACGCTTCAGGGCGACCCGCGCACGTTCCCTGACCAGGTCTGATTCGTCGTCCAGCAGCGGCTCGAGCGCCGGCGCGTAGGTCGCGTCTCCTGTTCGACCGAGGGAGGAAACGGCCGCCCCGCGCACGCGCGGGTGGGGGTCGGCGAGGATAGCGCGGAGCGCCGCCTCAGAGCCGATGGTCCCGATGCGACCGAGGGCCTGCGCTGCCGTCATACGGACGCGCCAATGGTCGTCGTCCAACGCCGCCACCAGCCACCCGGTTACCGTCTCATCACCTACGTACGCGAGCGCTCGGGCTGCCCACGCGCGGGGCCAGTACCCGAGCGATGGCCTGGTGATGTCCCACTCGAGCTCGCGGCCGACGCCGATATGTTCGATGACCTTGGGCCAGGGCGGTCTCGTGAGCTCGCTAGGCGGCACCTCGCCTGCCACTAGCCGGGACAGGCAGGTCAGCGCCTCGTCCTCCCCGAGCTCCGCCACCAGCGCGGCCGCACCCCGTGCAGGCGTCCACACGGTCAGAAGAGTACGACGGTGCTTGCGTTCTCCTGTTCACACGCCGGCTCCACCTAGCGCCTAACGTTGTCGAGAACATCCAGCTCGCTGAGATGGAGGTCGCGCTTGGCCACCAACACCGCATCGTCACGGCACGGCAGTACCGATCAGTCACGGCACGGTCGCAACCGCATCGCGGCGACCTTGGCCGCAGCCTTCTTCGCGACCGTCTGCACGGTGCTGGCGCAGGCCGGACCGGCAGACGACCACTACGCGAACCCCGACCTACTGGTGGACGTCCAGTGGCTAACGGACCAACTGGGCTCGGCGGACGTCCTGACGATCGACATGCGGAACCCTGACCTGTTCTCGGTGGCCCACGTGCCAGGCGCAGTCAACCTGCCCATCGGAGCCATCGTCGAGACTGTGGACCGCGTTCCTTTCGAGCTAGACGAGGAGGCCGTGGTCGGGGCGCTGAGAGCTATCGGCATGGAAAGTGACCACACGGTGGTCATATATGACGACCTCGGGATGATGAACTCCGCGAGGCTGTTCTGGACGCTCGAGTACCTGGGTCACCAGGACGCTCGGGTCTTGGACGGCGGCTGGGACGCTTGGGCGGAGGAGGGCGCGCCCGTCGAGTCCGGCCAGGTGCGGCCAGAACCGTCGAGCTACGAGCCGAGCATCGTCTCAGAGCGGCTGATCGACCTCGAGGAGCTGGCGAGCAGGCTCGACGACCCCGGCCTCGTGATCGCGGACGCCCGCTCGCACGAGGAGTACCTCGGCGAGTTCACGTTCTCCGGCCGCGCCGGTCGCATCCCTGGTGCCGTGCATCTCCCCTGGTTCGACGCGCTGACCGGCGGAGACGTGGCGCCCACCACCCAGCCGGGCTGGCAGGCCGAGCTGACCGACCCAGACGTCGAACGCTTGAGAAGCGCTCCGGAGCTTCTGGCCTGGCTGGACGTCGCCGGTGTCACCCCTGACCACGAGGTCGTGACGTACTGCCAGACCCTCTGGCGAGGCGCCCACCTCTACTTCGTGCTCAGGCTGATGGGCTTCGAAGAGGTACGCGGCTACGACGGCTCGTGGGCGGAGTGGAGCGTCATGGACCTGCCCATAGAGTCCGGCCCACCGAACTGAGGTCCAGCCCAGAGCCGTTCCTCGGGCGCCAGAGCACTACCAGGTGTCGCCACCGCCCGGAGGCGGCCAGGCACCGACCATGCGCCTGAGCAGGATGATCTGGCCCAGGTGGTGCACGTCGTGCAGGTAGTGCGAGACCAAGGTCTGACCCACCGTTCTGTCCCGGCCGGGCACCACGGGCCTCTGCAGCTCGTCGTCGTCGTGCGAGATGGTCTTCACGCGTTCCAGCGCGCCGAGCAGGCGCTCGACCAGCGACGGCCAGTCGTCCGCGGTCACTGCCGGCCAGCCGTCGGCCGCATGCTCTACCTTGCCTGGCCGCTCGCCGTCCACGAACATCAGCGACCGCTCCAACCAGAAGACCAGGTGCGCGACGACCTCGGCGACGCTGTACGGCGCACCGGCAGGCCTCTTGACCGCGTCCTCAGGACGCAGTCCATCGAGCGCTCGAGAGAACGGCACATGACCTCCTTCGTCGTCCGAGAGGAGGAACGACATCACTGCGCTAGTCGGCGTGCTGGCGGGGTCTGCCATGGCGCAGAAGCTACTACGCCGGCACGGTGTCGCGCATCCGTGGCGTGGCCGGTCGAGATGCGCCCCCGTTCGCAGCCCCAGGCGCCAATCTCGGCGGCCCTGTTGCTACGCTCGGAGCGGTAGGGCGTGGGCAGGAGGTCCGTGACCGACACGACCACAACCCATGTGAGCAGTCCCGGTCCCAACGACCGTGTCCGGGGCGTGGTGACCGCTGTCAGGGGTTCGGTCGTGGACGCCGACTTCCCAGGCGGCGCGCCGGCGCTACGAGACCTGCTGGTCACCGCAGGCGAACCCGGCGTCCGGCTCGAGGTCGTGGCTCACACGAGCCAGACGTCGGTGCGTTGTCTGGCGTTCGGCGACACCGCGGGCCTAGCGAGGGGCAACGCCGTCTCGACCACCGGAGGCCCGCTGCAGGTACCCGTCGGACCCGGGCTGCTCGGCCGGGTGGTCGACGTCTTCGGCGAACCGACGGACGGGCTCGGCCCTGTCGACGCCGAGGCGCACCGACCGGCGTTCGGCGCGCCGGTCGTGCTCACGGAGCGCTCGACGGCCAGCGAGGTGCTCTACACGGGTGTCAAGGCCATCGACCTGCTCTCACCCCTCGAGCGCGGCGGCAAGGCCGGCCTGTTCGGCGGGGCCGGCGTAGGCAAGACGGTGCTGATCTCGGAGCTCATCCACAACATGGCCGTCAGGCACAGTGGGGTGAGCGCGTTCTGCGGGATCGGCGAGCGGTCACGTGAGGCCGAGGAGCTGATCCGCGACGTCCGCGATGCCGGCGTCCTGGACCAGACGGTGCTCGTGTTCGGTCAGATGAACGAGCCGCCGGGCGCCCGGTTCCGCGTCGCGCACACCGCGCTGACCATCTCGGAGCATTTCCGCGACGCCAAGGGCCAGGACGTCCTCCTGCTCATCGACAACGTGTTCCGGTTCGTGCAGGCTGGCATGGAGGTCTCGGGCCTGCTCGGAAACCTCTCGTCGCAGATGGGTTACCAGCCAACGCTGGCGACGGAGCTGGCCGAGCTACAGGAGCGGATCATCAGTACCGAAGCGGCCTCGATCACGTCGGTCCAGGCCGTCTACGTGCCGGCCGACGACTTCACGGACCCCGCCGTCGTGCACACGTTCGGGCACCTGTCGGCCTCGGTCGTCCTGTCGCGCGACAGGGCTGCGCAGGGCTTCTACCCAGCCATCGACCCGCTCGCCTCGACCTCCTCCCTGCTCGTCCCG
>CAZFAQ010000016.1:5780-16465 GCA_964517055.1 uncultured bacterium
CCCGAGCAGAGCCTCTACATGATCGGCTCGCTCGACGAGATGGAGGTGCCGGCGTGAGGCTCCTCCTCTCGGTGCCCACGGGCGTGCTCGTCGACAGCCGCGTGAGCAAGGTGTCGGCTGAGTCTGACTCGGGGTCGTTCACGATGTTGCCCCGCCACGCCGACGGCGCGGTCCTGCTGAGACCCGGCCTCCTCTCATACCTGACGGAGGAGGGCGAGGAGGTGTTCGTTGCCGTCGACGAGGGCTTGCTCGTCAAGGCTGATGACGACGTCAGGGTCGCCTGCCAGCGGGCCGTGGTAGCCGGCGAGCTCGAGAGCGCGGAGGCAGCGTTGAGGGAACATCTCCGGAGCCGCGACGAGCATGAGAGGCGCGCCAGGACAGCCCTCCTGCGGCTCGAGGCCGAGGTCGTACGGCGTCTGGGGGACCTGTGACAGAGGACCCGGCCAAGGGTGATGAGCGGCCAGAGCTGTCGACGACGACGGCCGGCCCCGCGGCCGAAGCGCGATCGCGCGACGAGCACGACGACCGCCTCCTGGCGGCCGTTTCGCGCGGCCAGGAGCGCAAGCTTCGCTCGCGCCGAGAGGGGCGTCCTGACCTGCTGAGGGGCTTCGGCGCCAGCGGCATCGTAGGCTGGTCGGTCACGGTGCCTACGCTCGCAGGCATCGCGGTCGGGGTCTGGCTGGACCGCCGCTACGACCAGACGTTCTCCTGGACGCTGACGCTCATGGCGGTCGGGCTGGTGGTCGGCTGCCTGACGGCCTGGTACTGGGTGCGCAGGGAGTCAGAGGGTGACTAGCCCCGTCATCGCCATCGGCCTGGGCTTGCTGGCCGGCCTCGCCATCGGCATGGCGTTCTTCGCCGGGCTGTGGTTGACCGTCAGGCAGGTCGCCGAGCAGGGCAAGCCCCGGTCCTTCCTGCTCGTCAGCTTCGCGATCAGGACGATCCTGGCCGTCGGCTTGCTCGCCCTGCTCGCGCGGCAAGGCGTGCTGCCGTTGCTGGGGGCGGTCGCGGGCTTCGTCGCCTCCAGGGTCGTCGTGACGCGGCTCGTCGGTCGAGGCGAGAGCCGTGACACGGCGGAGAGCCCCGACGCGCCGTCCGTGGATGCTCACCCCGACACGGGCGCGGCCCCTCCAAGGGGTCGCGAGCCATGACCATCTCCCCTGACGAGATCGTCTACTTCGCCGTCGGACCGCTCGAGGTCAGCGCCACGCTCGTCTTCACCTGGGTCGTGATGGGCGTGCTCGTCCTCGCGTCTGTGGTCTTGACACGGAACCTGCGCGTCGATCCGCCGCTCGGGCGCGGCCAGCTCGTGCTCGAGGCGATCGTGGCCTTCGTCATGGACCAGATCCGCGAGGTGACACGCCAGGAACCGAGGCGCTACCTGCCGTTCGCGGCCACGCTGTTCATGTTCATCCTGGTGTGCAACGTCCTCAGCGTGGTGCCGGGCTTCCAGGCGCCTACGAGCTCGTTGATGACCACCGGTGCGCTGGCCCTCGCCGTCTTCCTCGCCGTGCCGGCGTTCGGGATCGCGCGGCTCGGTTTCCTGAGGTACCTACGTACCTACCTCGAGCCGACGCCGTTCATGCTGCCTTTCACGGTGCTCGGCGAGGTCACCCGCACGATCGCCCTGGCGATCCGCCTGTTCGGCAACGTCATGAGCTCGGGGCTCATCGCCGCGATCCTACTGGGGGTCGCCCCACTGGTCTTCCCAGCCCTCATGCAGGCGTTCGGCCTGTTCTTCGGCGTCCTGCACGCCTACATCTTCACGATCCTCGCGCTCGTCTACATCGCGTCCGGCACCGCCGAGAGCGAGAAGCGCGTGGCGACTCGGAACGGAGGAGACACATGAACGACATGTCCCTGGTGGCGATAGTCTCGATCTTCACTGCCGGGATCACCACGGCGATAGGCTCCGCGGCGGCAGCCATGGGCGAGGGCCGGGCCGCGGCGCAGGCGCTACAGAGCATCGCCCAGCAGCCTGACGAGGCCAACACGATCTCGAGGACCATGTTCATCGGCCTCGCGATGGTCGAGACGAGCGGCATCTACTGCTTCGTGATAGGCCTCATCCTGATCTTCGCCAACCCGTTCTGGGCCGCGTTCTCGTGAGCGTGTAGCGCCGCCTCATGACCTTCGACTGGTTCACGCTGCTCGCGCAGATCTTCAACTTCGCGCTGTTGCTGGTGCTGCTGCGGGTGTTCCTGTACCGGCCGCTGCTTGCCACCATGGCGGAACGCGAGGCGCTGGCGACCTCTGCTCTCACCGAGGCAAGGCGCCTGCAGGCGGAGGCCCAGCAGGAGCGGGAGGCGCTGGCGGCCCAGCGGGCCCGTGAGGACGCAGGTCGAGCCGCGCGCAGAGCCGAGCTGTCCGAGGAGCTGGAGCGGCTCCGTAGAGAACGGACCTTGGCGGTGTCGCGCGAGACGGAGGCGCTACGTGAGGCGGCCATCGAGGCGCTCGACAGGGAGGTCGGAGCCACTCTAGGCAGGCTCAGGACCGACGTCGCCGGCATCGTCCTAGACGAGGTACGAGAGACCCTCGCCTGGTTGTCGGGGCATGACCTGGAGGCGAGGGCCGTCGAGAGGTTCCTGAGGAGGTTGCACGAGCTCCCCGAGACGGAACGGCGCGAGCTGGCCGAAGCGGCCGGTTCCGACGTGAGGTTCCAGACGGCGCACACGCTGGACGGAGGAACCCGCGACGAGGTCGTGCGTGCCGTCTCCGAGGTCCTGGGAGCGAGCGAGGTGAGCTTCGAGACCGACGAGCGCCTGGTCCTCGGCGCCGTCCTGATCGCGGGCGGCGTCCGCGTGGACGGGTCGGCTTCTGCACGGCTGGAAGCGTTGCGTGAGCGCTTCGCCCGTGTCCTGGCCGACCTCAGGACGACGGATCGAGAGCCCATCTCGTGACCTCCGTCCCAGCGCTGGTGCCCGTATGACCGAAGGAGACGTGCCCGGCCGGCGGGTGGATGAGGCGCTAGGTAGCGGCCTGGCGGCTATCGACGAGGCACGCAAGGTGACGCCGCACGGGCTGCGGTTGGGTGAGGTAGGCCAGGTGGCGGCCGTCGCCCAGGGCGTCGCCTCCGTGGTGGGCCTACCGGGCGTCACCGCAGGCGAGACGGTGACCATGGCGGGCGGCGCGCTCGGCCTGGTCAGCGACCTGCGGGAGCACGACGTCGGCGTCGTCATCCTCAGCGGGGCGGACGACGTAGCGGCCGGCCAGACGGTCCGGCGCACCGGCGATGTGCTTGACGTCCCGGTCGGCGACGGCCTCGTCGGCCGGGTGGTGGACGCGCTGGGGCGGCCCCTGGACGGCCGTGGCAGGCTCGAGGCGACCGGCCGCCTACCGGTCGAGAGGGCGGCCACCCCCATCGTCTACAGGGCGCCGGTGAGCGTCCCGCTGCGAACCGGCGTGAAGGTGATCGACGCCCTCTTCCCCATCGGCAGGGGCCAGCGCGAGCTGGTCATCGGCGACCGTCAGACAGGCAAGACGGCGTTGGCGCTGACAGCGGTCCTCGCTCAGGCAGACACCGACGTGCTGTGCGTGTACTGCTCGATAGGACGCCGTGGCGCCGAGGTCGCGCAGGTCGTCGAGTCGCTGAGGAGCGCGGGAGCGCTCTCGTTCACCACGGTGGTCGTGGCACCGGCCGAAGCCGAGCCCGGCGTCAAGCAGATCGCGCCGTTCGCGGCCATGAGCATCGCGGAGGCCTGGATGGAGGCAGGCAGGCACGTCCTCGTCGTCCTCGATGACCTGGTGCAGCACGCCAGGGCACACCGGGAGGTGTCGCTCCTGCTGAGGCGACCGCCGGGTCGCGAGGCCTACCCTGGCGACGTCTTCTACCTGCACGCCCGCCTCCTCGAACGCGCCACCCAGCTCAAGCCGGAACGCGGTGGCGGGTCGCTCACGGTCCTCCCCATCGTCGAGACGCAGGAGCGCAACCTCGCTGCCTACATCCCGACCAACCTCATCTCCATCACAGACGGCCAGATCGTGCTGTCGCCGGAGCTGTTCAGGCGAGGCCAGCTGCCTGCCGTCGACGTCGGACTGTCCGTGTCGCGCGTCGGCGGCAAGGCGCAGCTCCCTGGCTACCGTGCCGTTGCGGGCGGGGTGCGTCTGTCGTACGCGCAGTTCGAGGAGCTCGAGGAGTTCGCCAGGCTAGGTGCCGACCTCGACGAGGGGACCCGCCGCACGCTCGTGCGTGGTCGCCGCGTGCGCGAGGTCCTCAGGCAGGGCGCGCTCGAGACCGTGTCCGTAGGCAGGCAGCTCCTGGCGTTGCTGGCCGTCAACGAGGGTCTCTTCGACGGTCTACCACTGTCCCAGGTGGCGGCAGCCGAGGCCGCTCTCGACCGCGCGGCACGCGCCAGGTCGCCGGACCTGATGACGAGGCTGGAGAGCGGCGAGCCGTTGTCGGACGGCGAGCGTGAAGCGCTGCTCGCGCTCGCGCGGGAGGTCGTCGCCGGCTTGGGGGCGCAGCCTTGAGCGGCGGCGCCCAGGTCCGGCGCAGGCTCGAGAGCGCCGAGAGCCTCGGCGGCGTGGTCTCGACGATGAAGAGCCTGGCGTCGGTGAGGGTCCATCAGTACCGCCGCACCATGCGGGCGCTCGACGCCTCGACACTCACCCTCGACAGGGCTGCGCGCGCGATCCTCCACCTCCACCCGGAGCTGGCAGAGCCCGAGCCGGTAGAGCGCGACACGCGCACTGCGGCCGTCGTGTTCGGTTCCGACCGCGGGCTGTGCGGTCCGTTCAACGACCGCATGGCCCGGTACGCGGCAGGAGAGCTCGCGACCGATAGAGCCGGTGAGGTAGGTGGCGTGGTCGCGATCGGTCGGCGCCTGGCAGGTCGGCTGCGGAACTCAGGCGTGTCCGCGGACGAGATGCTGTCCGCACCGAGCTCGCTCGACAACGTCGATGCGGCCGTCGCAGGGCTTCTCGCCCTGGTCGACGCCTGGAGGCGCGAGGGCCGGGCAGACCGCATCTGGCTCGTCTACGCCAGGCCGGCCGGCGCCACCTCGTTCGAGCCCAGGAACGTGCAGGTGCTGCCCATCGACCCGGTGTGGCTGCGACAGCTCAGGGACAGGCCCTGGCCGTCCAAGCGCGTTCCCATGCAGTTCTCGGACCCTCGGCGCCTCGTCGAAGGTGTGATCAGGCAGCGCATGGCTCTCGCCTTCGTCAAGGCGTTCGGCTCGTCGCTGGCCGCCGAGAACGCCTCGCGGCTTGCAGCGATGGAGGCCGCTTCCCGCAACATCGACGATCGCCTGGAGAGGCTGCGGAGCGCGTACCACAGTGCCAGGCAGACCGCCGTCACCGAGGAGCTCCTCGACATCCAGGCGGCAGCCGAGGCGCTGCGCGAACGTTGAGGGCTGCCGCGGCGGCGAGGCGCTAGCGGCTGCGGTGCGACCGGGCGACACGGCGCTAGGCCCGGACGGCGCTACCGCACCTGGCCGCTGTCAGGATCGAGAAGCAGAGACGACACGTCGACAGTCTCGAAGTCGGCCCCCGAGATCTGCTTGAGGTCGCGTAGCGCGCCGTTGTCCCAGCGCTCGTCCGGTGCCCCAGACAGGTACCAGGCGGAGCCGTTGTCCGCCAGGATCATCCCGTAGCGCTTGAGGGCCTCGGCCACGACCCGAGCCTGCTCCGAGAAGCCCGATGTGTCGAAGTCGGCGCGTAGGCGGAAGCGCAGGCCCAGCGGTGGGAACTCCTCGCCCGTCCGGCTCGAAGCGTCGTGCCGTGCCGGCCACACGTGGGCGGCGCGCGTCCTCGGCGCCGTGAAGCGCAGCGCGTGCGCGATCTCGCCTGCCGCCACCTCCTCGTACCGGACCAGCCCGGGCAGTATGGGCAGGCCGGCAGCGTCCGCCGAGGTCCAGCCGTCGGGGCGCAGCTCGTAGCCCGAGAGGTCGAACACCGCGCCAGAGCCGGCGGCCCACCCAGCCCCCTGCCGCTGCGCATCGAAGACCTCGTAGAGCGTGCACGAGCTCTTGTCGACGACGATCACGTGCCGGTCACCGCCGGACGCCACGCCGCCGGGCGGCGCTCCCTCCACGGGGGCGTCGGGCGGGATCGGGTACGGACCTGGGTCGCTCTCGTCCTCGTAGTAGAAGCTGATGTCCACCAGTGGCTGGCCGTCCTCCACCGTCGTGAACGGGATGCCTATGGGCGCCCCCTCCCATAGCCCCGACCCGAAGTCGGGGTGGACGGTCGACCCAGGGCCTATCGTCTCGACGAAGGTAGCCGAACTGGGGTGGACGGGCAGCGAGTCGACGCGGGCGTTCCACACGTGGTCAGCAGGGAACACGGTGCAACCCTCTAGCGAAGGCGGCTCGTCGGCCGGGTCAGCATGTCCGCCCGGCGCCGATCCGCACGCGACTAGCAGGCACATGACGAGCGCCGGTAGCTGCCAGCGGGCAGGTCTACTTGACATGCGGTGATGGTAGGCCTGGGCCCCAGCCCACCGGTGAGGCGTAGTGAACTCGGTCATGCTGCTGTAAGAGTGCGCGTTGCATCCTGCTGCTCGTGCGCAACGTACAGGCCTTGCTGGGCCCGCTCACCGGCACTCTGCTGGCGTTCTTGGTCTTCTGGCTGCTGTTCTCCGCACCCGAGAGCGACCCCGTGCTCGCGGCGCCCCACACGCACTTCTGGATCGTCACCGTCACTTCTCTGTTGGCGGTGGTGCTGGCGGTGCTGGTCGGTGTGGCGGGCGCACGCGCGCGCGACTCGCGGATCGTCTACCTGGCGGCCGGCTTCGCGAGCATGGCGGGTCTCTTCGCCCTCCACGGTCTCTCGACGCCGTTCATGATCCTCGGCCCCAACATGGTCACGCCCATCGCGTCACAGCTCGCGTTGATCGCGTTCGCGGCATCGATGGTCGCGGCCGCGTTCTTACGCCCCGTCGAGGCGCGCGGTCCTCTGCTGCGGCTGTTGGGCGCTTGGGTAGGCGTCATCGTCGCCTTCGACGTCGTCCTGATGGTGTGGCCCGACCTGGCGCGGTTCGTTCCCGTCCACCTGGCCCCCCTGAAGCACGGCGTGGCGGCGTCGGTCGTCGCGCTGTTGGCCCTGGCCGGCGTCCGCTTCCTGGAGGGCTACCGGCTCTCCCGATCGGCCATACACCTCGTCATGCTGCACGTCGTCGGCTGGGTGATGGTCTCTCAGGTGATCATGACGCTCGGCGAGACGTTCCGGCTCTCGTGGTGGCTCTACCACTTCCTACTGCTCCTGGCGGTCGGCCTGATGCTGGCGACGTTCGCGCGTCAGATGCGTGCCGGACAGCTCAGCCGCAGCCTCAACGCCCTGCTCGACGACGACGCCGGCAGCCGCCTCGCGTACGGGCTAAGGCCGGAGGTTCGTGCTCTCGTCGTCGCCACCGAAGCGAAGGACCCGTACACGGCCGGGCACATGCAGCGCGTCGCCGACATGGCCGTCAGGATCGGCCGCGGCATGGGGCTGCCACCAGAGGACCTCAGGGTCCTGGCGCAGGCCGGCGTTGTGCACGACGTCGGCAAGATCGAGGTGCCAGACGCCGTGCTCAACAAACCCGACCGCCTGGATCCCGCTGAACGCTCTCTGATCGAGCAACATCCAGCCAACGGCGAGCGCATCGGCCGCACACTAGGCATGCACCGTCTCGAACTCGAGGTCATCCGCCACCACCACGAGCGGTGGGACGGAGAAGGCTACCCGGACCGGCTCTCGGGCGAGGAGATCCCGCGACTGGCCCGCATCATGGCCGTGGCAGACGTCTACGACGCCGTCACCTCGGCGCGCGCGTACCGGCCGGCCTGGAGCCCGGAAGAGGCTCGCAAGCTCATCCGGCGCGAGTCTGGCGCCGCCTTCGATCCCGAGGTGGCGGCCGTCGCTCACGCCCTGCTGGGGCCTGCAGGCGAGCCGGGCCAGGTCGATAGGTCCACCCGGTTGACCATGGCGGGCGGACGAGAGCCGACGCCGGTCAGCACCGTCTGAGCGTCCCTAGACAACGGACTCAGACACCGCCACGGCCCTGCATATAGTGAGGGCTTGGTGCGCAGACCCGACAGCCTACTGGTAGGCCTCCTGATCGCGCTGGCCTCGGCCTGCGCGTTCGGTAGCTCCGGTGCGCTCGCCAAGGGTCTGATCGCTGCCGGCTGGACACCCGCGGCCGCAGTCGTGTGGCGCGTGGCGCTGGGCGCTCTGGCGCTTGTCGTCCCAGCAGCCCTGGCTCTGCGAGGAAGGTGGCGCACGCTCGGCACCGGTTGGCGCAGCGTCCTGCTCTTCGGGCTCGTCGCAGTGGCGGGCTGCCAGCTCGCCTACTTCCAGGCGGTCGAAAGGCTGTCCGTCGCGGTCGCGCTTCTGCTCGAGTTCTCTGGTGGGGTCCTGCTCGTCGTCCTGTGGCTGTGGTTCCGCAAGGGTCGTCGTCCACGGCGTCTCACGCTCATCGGCTCTGCCATCGCCTTGGTCGGCCTGACTCTCGTGGTCGACGTATTCGGTGCCCTGAACGTAGACCCGGTCGGCGTGATCTGGGGCCTGACCGCCGCGCTCGGCATGGCCGCCTACTTCATCATCTCGGAGGACGAGAGCCACGGCATCCCGACCATCGCCGTCGCGGCTGGCGGACTGCTCGTTGGCGCCCTGGTCCTGTTGCTAGCGGGCGCAGTGGGCGTCATAGACATCGTCTGGCAGCCGAGCTCCATCCGGCTCGCCGGGTGGTCCGCACCATGGTGGGTCGGGGTGGTGGCGCTCGGCCTGTTCGCCGCAGCGTTCGCCTACGGGTCTGGCGTGGCCGCGGTCAGACGGTTGGGGTCCAAGCTAGCCTCGTTCGTTGGACTGTCCGAGGTCATCTTCGCGGTCGCGTGGGCCTGGCTCCTGCTCGCCGAGGTGCCCGCGCCCGTTCAGCTACTGGGCGGTGCGCTGATCATCGCGGGCGCGGTGGTCGTGCGCCTGGACTCGGAGCGGACGACCTCTGACGCGGCTCCGCATGCCGCCCCTGCGCCCGAGGCGGCCGCGGGGGACTGATGGTGGTGGAAGTCCGGAGTCCCGGCCAGGCGACCTGATCACCCAAGGAGGGGGGCGGTCCGTATGGCAAGGCGCCCATGTGGCTCAGCCGATCCGCGGGCGTCATGAGCCGGAGGGTGCTCGGGACCGGTACCATCCCTGACCGTGTGGCACGCGAACAGGCTCTCAGCGGATCAGGCGCGGCTCGTCGAGGCTTGGCTCCCTGCTCCGAGGCTGGTCGAGGACCTGTCGTGGGGACTTGTCGACACGGCCGTCCTCCACGTCCGCGCCGATAGCGGCGACTTCATCGTCAAGGCGGCCGGACTCAGGAACCATCACATCGGCCGCGAGATCTCGGCCCACGAGGGGTACACGGCCCCACTGGTCGAGCTCGGCGCGGCCGCCAAGCTGGTGGCGGCCGACCGCGAAGCGAACGTGCTTGTCCTCGAGTACCTGACCGGCAAGCTCGTTGAGGGAACCTCTAGCGAGTTCGACCCGGACACTTACGTGCAAGCAGGGCGCCTGCTCGGGGCCATCCACTCCCAGAAGGCGCACACCGACCCTGACTTCGAGAGCGTGGCGACCGAGCGTGCCGTGGCTTGGCTGGACGCTGACCACCGCATGGCTCCAGAGCAAGTGGCAGAGGCACGCCGGGTCCTGGAGGCCTATCGTCCGGGCCCCGTGAAGGTCGTGCCGACGCACGGCGACTGGCAGCCGCGGAACTGGCTGGTCGACGACGGCCGGGTCAGGGTCATCGACTTCGGTCGCTTCGCGTTCAGACCGGCCGAGACGGACCTGTGCCGCCTAGGTGCTCAACAGTGGCGATCGAACGAACACCTTGAACCCGCCTTCTTCCGGGGCTACGGCTTCGACCCGCGCGATCCGGACCGCTGGCCCGTGATGATGCTGAGAGAAGCCATCGGCACCACGGCTTGGGCGTACCAGGTGGGAAACGGGGCCTTCGAGGCGCAGGGACATCGCATGTTGGCAGAGGCGTTGGCGGCCCTCTGAACGGTCGATACTCCGAACGCGATCCGGGACAGTTGCGCCCCATCAGGTGGTAGGTGAGACGACCTCGACCAGGCCCTCTAGCCCACGGAAGTCTTCGTGGTTGAACGTGTAGAGCTTGGCCGACTCGATCATGGCCGTCGCCGCGATCACCAGGTCGAACACCCGTGGACGCGGGCTTCGCCCAGCCAGTAACACGGCCTGGGCGCACTCGGCGTAGGCTCGCGCGACTCGTGAGTCGACCGGGATCGGGTCGAACGCCCGCTCGACCTCCCCGAGCCTCCTGAGGCGAGATGCCTGAGCTGGCGTACCTGCGGCCTTCAGGGCCCCGAAGTGTAGCTCTGCGAGGCTCACGACCGAGATCGCGAACTCTGTGTCATCAGGAGGAATCCAAGATGCGATCAGTGCGCTCGTATCCAGGATGGCCCTCACCCTTGGCTCGCCCATGGGTCACGTAGGGCGTCGTCTATCAGCTCGGACCTGCTCGCGTGCTCGCCGGGCCAACCGGGGTCCGTTGGCACCGCGAACAGGCTCGCGATCTCGCGACCTGTCCGCCAGCGCTCGCGCCGGATGGGCACGATGGCAGCAGCTGGCCGGCCAGAGACGGTAACGAGGATCTCCTCTCCGGCTTCGGCCCGGCGTACCAGGTCGGAAGCTTGCTGGCGCAACTCACGGAGGCCGACGGCGTCTCGCATGACCCCGAAGATAACACATGTGCTACCTAA
>CAZFAQ010000016.1:16565-41852 GCA_964517055.1 uncultured bacterium
GCGACGAAGAGTTCGATTTCCAGGACCCCGACGGCCAGTGGTGGGCGTTCACACAACGACGCTCAGAGTAACGGCCGTCCGTGGGCGTCAGCCGGGTCACCGGGCACATCACAGGAGCACCACCCTGCGATCGCCCAGCACCAAGTACCCGGCTTTAGGTCCAGCTGCCTTCGTCTCCTTCACGACGCCGGAATCCAGCCTCTCTCTTCCGCCCGAACCTGACGCGAACTCCAGGATCGCGGCAGCCACGGCCTCGGGCTGCTGCACGCCCAGGTCGTGCGCCGCCCCAGGGATCACACGGAGATCGGACTGAGTCAGTAGTTCCATCATCTCCGCGGCACCGGCCGCTGTGAGCGCGTTGCTGTTCTCGCCCCTCACGATCAGCGTCGGGACACAGACTCTTCGCAACGCGTCAGACACGGCCCCTGCGTCGGCGCCCTCCAGGACGAACTGCTGCAGACCCTGGGCGTCGTACCGCCAGCGGTAGAGCCCGTCACGATCTCGCACAAGGCCGTGCTCGACGTAGTGACGCATGAGGTCGCGGCGCGCGTACGGGTCGCCGGCGAGCCACTCGTCGGTCGCGGCCCGAGGGTTGGCGTACGTCGCTCGAGCGAAGTGGCGCAGGGCCGGCACGAGGCGGGCGACCGCAGCGCTTCCGAGGCTGGTAGGCCCAATGTCGAGAACCGCTAGGCGACCGAAGCGTCGCGGATGGTCG
The DNA here is from genome assembly GCA_964517055.1 of uncultured bacterium. Taxonomy (GTDB): domain Bacteria; phylum Deinococcota; class Deinococci; order Deinococcales; family Trueperaceae; genus DASRWD01. The sequence goes on from CAZFAQ010000016.1 coordinate 17,281, forward strand.
GCTACCGCGAACGCGCCGGCCAGGCCGCCCATAGAGTGTCCAACGAGAGTGACGTTCCACAGGTCGAGAGCTTGAACCAGGCCGGCAGCGTCCGCCCCCATCCTCGGGGCGGTGAACGGCGGCTCCCAACCCGTGCGCCCGTGGCCCCGTTGGTCAGGGGCGAACACGCGGAAACGCTCGGTAAGCCGGTCTATCGCGGTGTCCCACTCCCAGGCGTTGCCCATGATCCCGTGCAGCAGTAGCAGCGGAGGGGCGTCCTTGGGACCTCGCACCCTGTAGTGCATCCTCAGGCCGTTCACGTTCTGGTACCTGCTTGCGGTCTCGAACATCTCTTCACCTCCCTGGCGGGCCCCAGCGAAGGCGCGTGAACTCGCGACTCCATTCAGACCAACCAGTCGGTCTGTAATGTAGCGACCGACCGGTTGGTCTGTCAATGTGCTAGCCTATCGGCATGGCGATACAGATGCCGGTACGCGACCGGATCGTACGGTCGGCACGCAAACTCGTGACCGAGCGCGGCTTCGCGGCGACATCGGTGGACGCGGTACTAGAGCGGGCCGAAGCATCCAAAGGGGCCTTCTTCCACCACTTTCCAACGAAGGCGGACCTGGGCCGCGCGATCGTCGAAGATTACGTGGCGGACGACACGGCGCTTCTCGATCGGCTGATCGCGGAGGCAGAGTCCGTGTCAGAAGATCCGGCCGAGGTACTGCTCCATGTGACCCGCGCCATCGAGGCTCTGGGCGCTGTTCCATTGGACGAGCAGCCTTCCTGTCTGATGGTGACGTTCATCTACGAGAACCAGCTCGACGTTGCAGGCATCGGTGAGCCGGTGGTGCGCTCGATCGAGTACTGGCGCGAGAGAATCTCGGACCTCCTGATGCGCTCGGCTCGGACCAGGCCGTCGTTGCACGACGAGGACATACCCGCGATAGCCGACCACTACTTCGTGTCGATCGAGGGTGCCTTCCTACTCGCACGGGCAACGAAGGACGCGTCAGCGCTCAGCCGGCAGATGATGCAGCTACGGAGGTATCTGGAGCTACTACTGGCCTAGCGGGCCATCGATCACGCCAACTGCGGCAGCACCAGCTCACCGAACGCCCCTAAGAACCTCTCCTGCTCGCGGTTCACGTTGTGAACGTAGACGCGCTCGAACCCCATCTCGAGGTCCGCCGCCAGCCAGGCGGTGTGACGTTCCGGCTCCGATGACACCCTAACGGCCCTTGCGACGTCCTCCGGCCTGACGAGCCGTGCCGCCTGCTCGAACTGCGCGATCGTCGCGAGGTTGCCAACCACCTCCGTGCCGAGCACGTTCGTCTGTTCACGCCGGGAACTCCCCGGTGCGGAACCACCTGAATCCCAACGGCCCTACCCCAGCGTGCGGCCGTCGCCCACGGCGTCGTAGTCGCCGTCGGAGAAGAGCTCGATGGCGTCCGACAGGTCAGGTACCTCGTCGGGAAGCGTGACCGTGACGCGCTCCGTAGACAGGTTGTGGAACGCCATGGCCATGGCCCCACCCAGCTCGCTCATGTGTGCCAGTACCGAGCGGTGGTCGACGTCGACGAACTTGGGCTCCCCGCCACCGTACTCGGGACTGTCTCGGCGTGCGCGCACCGCGCGTTGGACGAAGTTGAGAAGCGAGCCGGGGTCCTTTCGTTGCGCCGCGACGTTGACGGTCTCGTAGCCGTACTCGCCACTCGAGATGACAGGGTGCACCCGGTCCTCGGCCGGACCGTCCGAGAAGCCGCCATTCTGGCGGGCCGACCACTGCATGGGCGTGCGCACCGAGTTGCGCTCCTTGAGGCTCAGGTCGTCGCCCATGCCTATCTCGTCGCCGTAGTACATGACGGGCACACCGGGTAGCGAGAGCAGGAGGCCGTGGGCCAAACGGATGTTCGCCTGGTCGTTGCCTAGTAGGGGTGCGAGGCGACGCCGCGAGCCGCGCCCGTAGATCCGCGTCGCGTCGGCATCGACCAGCGCGAGGAAGAAGTTCCCCCGGCAGGTAGAAGTCGAGCACCATGTGCAGCCTGTCGCCGTCGCCGAAGTAGGGCACGTAACCGTTCGGATCGGTGTCGACCTCGCCGAGCAGGATCGCGTCGTGCCTCTGGCCGACCACGTAGTCGCGCAGCTCCCTGAGTAGGTCCTTCGGGTCGCCGTCGTAGTGCACGTCCCCCTTCGGCTGGAGCATCCGAGAGACAGCGTCCATGCGGAAGCCCGAGACGCCGAGCCGTAAGCAGTAGCCGAGGATCTTCTTCATCTCCTCGCGCAGCCGCGGGTTGCTGGCGTCGAGGTCAGGCTGGAACGGGTAGAAGTTGTGGTGGTAGTAGGCCTTTAGCACCGGTAGAAGTGAGAAGACCTCCCGAACTGCTGAGCTAGGCGAGAGCCTCACTGTCAGGGTGCGCCGCGGGACTCACTTGGGACTCCTAACATCTGCCTCAGGAGGTACGTCATGGCGGAGATGCGAGAGTCAGGCGGCAGGGACCTGGGGAGCCGCGTATGGGTGATACCGGAGGGGTACATCCCATCGCAGAGCACGGGAGAGGGGCGGGCGTTCGAGAGCCACGAGACCGCCTGCATCCTGAACGCGGGCGACCGTGAGGCCCGCATAGAGGTGACCCTCTACTTCACCGACCGAGAACCGGTAGGCCCGTACCGGGTGAGCGTGCCTGCCAGGCGCACGCTTCATCTACGCTTCAACGACCTGACTGACCCGGAGCCTGTTCAGCACGACACCGACTACGCTTCCGTCTTCGTCTCTGACGTGCCGGTCGTGGTGCAGCACACGAGGCTCGACTCGCGGCAGGCGGAACTCGCGCTGCTGTCGACGATGGCGTTCCCGGTCAGGTAGGCAGGCAGGGAATCTGCCGGTCGCCGGCACCGCACGTCACGGGAACGCCTTCTTCACCCTGTTACCCTCGTTCGGTGATCCTGAGCGTCCCCAACACCTGGCACCCCGATCCGGCGCCGTTACCGGGCCGTGTCCAGACGAACGGCTTGGCCGCCGCCAGGCGGTTGGTGAAGGAGCACGGCTGGAACTCCACGGCACATCAGGTGCTCGACCCTGGGGTGAAGCACTGGTTCAGCTCCGCAGGGGACGCGGTCGTCGGCTACGTGGAGGCTGTTGGTTGCAGGATAGTGGCCGGCGCGCCGGTGGCAGCAGAGCCTAGGCTCGCGAGCGTGACCGCGGAGTTCGAAGCAGCCTCTCGGCGCGACGGGAAACAGGTCTGGTACTTCGCTGCGGAGGAGCGCTTCATCAGAGCGCTCGCGGGGCAGAGGCTCACGAAGCACGTCGTCGGGTACCAACCGACCTGGGAAGCTGCGTCGTGGGCGCAGCAGTTCGATGCGCACGCGTCTCTGAGGGCACAACGCAACCGCGCGGTGAACAAGGGCGTCGAGGTCCACGAGGAGCCTGCCGAGGCGGAACTGAGCCCGGCACTGGCGAGCTGTCACGCCGATTGGCTGGCCGGCAAGGGCCTGCCGACGCTCGGGTTCCTCGCGCATTCGGACGCGACCCGGGCCGACCGCCTGACGCTCTCAGACCGCAGGCTCTTCGTCGCGACGCTGGCTGCGGACACCCCCGCTGACGGCGCGGACAGCGCCCTACAGGGCCGCGCCGTTGCCTACCTGACGACCTGCCCAGTGCCTGGCCGCAACGGTTGGTTGGTCGACAAGGTCGTGCGCCACCCTGCCGCACCCAACGGCACGACCGAGCTACTCCTCGACACCGCGCTGCGCACGTTGGCGGTTGGGGCCGAACGCTTCACGCTAGGCCTGGCGCCGTTAGCTTCTGAACCGCGCGGCTCGGAGGCGCTACAGGATGACTCGCCGGCCTGGGTAAGCCGGCTCGAGAGGCTCGCGCTCGAGCACGGCCGCTCCCTCTACGACTTCGGCGGGCTGTACGCGTTCAAGAAGAAGTTCCACCCCGACGCGTGGGAGCCCGTATACCTGCTCAGCACCGGACGTCCGCTGACTCCCCGGACCTTCTTGGCCGTGGCCGGAGCGTTCCTCGTGAACTGACGGCGCAACCCGCTGGCACGCCCTCACCACGGCACGTGACTGGGTCTGGCATCAGGGTACGAGACGTCCACCTCGTGCTCGCTTGCCGATCAGGCTCTGCTGCGCCTTCTCGCACCTCCGTGCGAGAGACGCTAGTGGTCAAGCTCATTAGTTGGGTGCAGCCAAGCTCCCAGGGCCTCTGACGCGTGCCGGTAGCCGACGGCGATCGTCTCCTCGTAGCTGTCGAACTCCAGTGAGGTGACCTCGCTCGAAGGGTACGTGACGACCAGGTCGGCGTGCCTGGACGCCTCGTCGAGCAGGCTCTTGCTGGCCAACGACGTGGACCGCATCAGGGTACCAAGCAGGCTGGGCGCCCTGACCCTGGCCCCGAAGGGCAGGAGCTTGGACCGCAACACCGCCCAGCCCGACACGTCGTCGCCGAAGGACATCGCCTTGCCATCGGTCTTGCCGCCGTAGGCGTTCGAGGCGATCACGACTCCCGGGCCGAGGAACTCACGCAGCAGGTCGGCCGGTAGGTTGTTCATCACGCCGCCGTCCACCAGGACCTCGTGCCCACCGTCGTTCAGGACCGGTGTGAAGACACCGGGGATGGCCGTCGACGCCCTCACCGCTCTCCATAGCAGCCCGCTGTCGTGCGTGCGCAGTTCGGCGTTGGTGAGGCTAGCCGAGAAGCAGGTGAACGGCACCCACAGGTCCTCGATGCGGGTGTCCTCGCCGTACAGCGATCGCAACGTCTCGGTGACCTTGCGCGACCGCGTGAGCGCGACGAGCGGGAGCGTCCTGTCCATCAGCTGCTTGCGGTCTCCGAAGCGCTCAGCCAATCGCTCCCCAGCTGCCGCGTCCCGGTAGAGCGCGTACATCGCCCCGATCAGAGCGCCCATCGAAGTGCCGTAGACGACGTCCACCGGGACCCCATGCTCCTCAAGCGCTCTGAACAGCCCTATGTGTACGTACCCGCGGGCGCCACCGCCCGAGAGGGCGATGCCGAAGGCCTTGCCAGCCAGACGCCTCGCGACGCGGTCCAGGCCGGCCGCCTCCTCCAGCTTCACGTGGTGATGCGCGTCGACCTGGTGCTCCGCTAGCCACCGCGCCGTCCCACGCGGCAAGTCGACCGTCGGCGGGTGCACGAGCACTAGATGACGGGCTTGGCCCGACCCCACAGGCGCCTTGGGCGAACTGGGTCCGGTGAGCGGCTCGTCGCCAGCGCCCGCCACCAGCACGGCAGTGTCGGCCAGGCGCGTACAGCGCCTTCGCCACGGGGTCTCCGCTTCGTCCCCTATCAGCACGACGTACTCGTGGCCACGGACCAACTGGTCGAGCCACAGGGTCAGGGGGCCAGACATCTCGTCTGACCCCTCCGCCTGGGACACACCGTCGCGACCGAAGCGCTGATCGACCGCGGCACTGGAGAGCGTCAAGGTCGAGCCCCAGCGAACGAAGCGGGCCTCCAGCTGGGCCGCCAACCCCGTCAGCGGCGCGCCGACGCTGGCCGGTAGGAGCGCTATCACGGCGCTCGCCACGCGGTCCTCGGTGGGCCTACCATCCAGCCTTCGCATGAGGTCGGCCGCGACGCTCGTGACGAAGGTCGACGAGCCGGCGGCCATGTCCCGCGGGAAAGCAGCCACGCTGGCGTCCCTCATGGCCACCGCCATGTGGAGCCTGGTCGCCTGACCGACCACCGCGCCCTCACCGATGACACCGCCGCGCCCGACTTCCCTCACGACGGAACCGTCTGGGCCCAGGACCCGGAACCGGCCCGAGACCACCAGGTAGACCTGGTCGGCCACGTCACCTGGTTCGAAGAGCTTCTCGCCACGCGCCACGTCCCGCCAAGTAGCGGCCTCCTGCAACGCAGCGATCTCGCCTGAAGTCGTGGCTCCGAACCGTGCGCTCAGGAGCGGCGCCAGCTCGGTGCGCTGGAGGCGGGGTCTACCCACGGCGTGCACAGCTTCCAGGACCTGAGGGCGCTCGGCGGTGAGCCTGTCGAAGCTCGCCCGGCTCAACCTCCAGAGCCGCGCGCCTTCGGCGGCTGCCGTCACGGTCGCACTGCGTTCAGGGACCGTCAGCAGCGCCATCTCGCCAACTACCGCACCGGGCCTCAGCCTGTCGATCTCGGCCCCGTTCGATGTCACGACGAGCTCGCCGCCCGCCAGAACGTACATCGCGTCCCCAAGTTCGCCCTGCCTGAAGACGAGCTCGTTGCCCGCCAGGTCGAAGGGCTCCAGCAGGGCGACTAGGGCGTACAACTCGTCGGCCTGCAGACCCTCGAACAGCTTCGCGCCGGCTAGGACGGTAGGTAGGTCATCGGCAGGTGCCGGCAAGTCTCGCTCCGCTCTTTCGCGTCCGTGACGGACATGGACGGTTCGACACAAGGGTACCAGAGGTCAGAGCACGCCCTAGACGGGAGCGCACGACCGCCGCGCCCGTGCGCTAGCCTCTAGCGCGTGACCGAGAAGCTCACCGCCGCCGAGGCCAGGCGGATCTTCCTGCATGCCCAGGGCCTGGCCCGGAAGCGCCCCAAGTACAACGTCGGCACCCGCCAGTTCCAGGAGTACCTGCACCGCCAAGGAGTCCTGCAGCTGGACAGCGTCAACGTGCTGGCGCGCGCGCACTACATGCCCGTGTACTCGCGGTTCGGCCGCTACGCGATGCCAGACCTCGACGCGTACCTGTGGGACTCTCGCGAGGCGTTCGAGCACTGGGGGCACGAGGCGTCGGTCATGCCCATCGACCTGCTGCCCGCGCTCCGGCACCGGATGGCCATCCACGAGCACAGTTGGATGCAGTACTTCGAGAAGAAGCGCGGCGGGGTCAAGCCGGAGGTCTTCGAGGCGGTGAGGCTGGCGGTCGACGAGTCGGGACCGCTGAGCGCGAAGGACCTGTCGCATCTCGAGGTCGACACTAGCGGGAAGCGCGGCAGCTGGTGGGACTGGAGCGAGACGAAACTGGCGCTCGAGTACCTGTTCACGACGGGGCGGGCCGCCGTCGCGACACGGCACAACTTCCAACGGCTATACGACGCACCGAGCAGGGTCTGGGGAGAGCATGGCGACCTTCCAGCACTGCCTAAGGCGGACGCCCAACAGGCCCTCTTCGACCACGCGCTACGCGCCAACTGGATAGGCACCGTGGCAGACTTGGCCGACCACTTCCGGATAAGGCTTCTGTCCGAGGCGAAGCCGCTCGCCGAGTCCGCGGTCGAGCGCGGCCTCGCGCGGTGGGTCGAGGTGGAGGGCTGGAAGGAACCCGCGCTCCTGTTCGAAGGCGCCGAAGACCCCGGCCGCGCCACCGGCACCGCGCTCCTCTCACCCTTCGACCCGGCCGTCTGGTTCCGCGACAGGCTGGAGCGCATGTTCGGCATGGAGTACCGCATCGAGATCTACACGCCCGCTCCCAAGCGCAAGTACGGGTACTACACCCTCCCGTTCCTGCTCGGCGACCAGATGGTCGGGCGCGTGGACCTGAAGGCCGACCGCCGGTCTGGAGACCTGCTCGTCCAAGCGGCCTGGGCCGAGGACCGGCCTGCGCCGGGCGCCCGGCGCCGCAGCACGAGCGAGATCGCCTCGGCGCTCGCCGACGAGTTGCGCCTCATGGCCGAGTGGCAGGAGCTCTCGAACGTCGTGGTCATGCCTGTCGGCAACCTCGCTGCTGAGCTCGCTACCGCGGTCGGTGCCGATGCCGGCTGACCGCCGCGAACACTCTGCGGTCCTGGACTCCGGGGACGTGGGAGGCGCGGGCGACCTGCCTACCCTGCTAGCCGACCTGACGCCGACCGAGGCCCGCAACCGCCTCATGCTGCGCGCCCGCGACGCCATGGACAGGGCGTTCGAGCATGAGATCGACGTCCCGAGCCTCGCTCGCAGCGTAGGCATGTCCGAGGCGCACTTCATACGCACGTTCAAGGACGTCTTCGCCGAGACCCCTCACCGCTACCTACAGCGCCGCCGGGTCGAGCGGGCGATGTACTTGCTGCGGGAGACCGATCGCAGCGTCACGGACGTCTGCTTCGACGTCGGCTTCAACAGCCTCGGGACCTTCAGTCGTACGTTCAAGGACGTCACGGGCCTGACGCCGACCGGTTTCAGGCAGCGTTGGCACCCGGTGACGGGCGTGCCGACCTGCTTCGCGATGGCCTGGGCCAGGCCCAGCAGTTTCGGAGAAGCGGAAGGAGGCGGGCCTCGGTCATAGTCCCGTCAGTCGCCCGAGCAGGGCGGCCGCCAAGGAGGCAGACGATGATCAGGAGCATCAACATCTCCCACATCTGGGTGTTCGACCAGGACGAGGCCCTCGACTTCTACGTCGGCAAGCTGGGGCTCGAGGTGAGCGACGACTTGGAGCTCGGGGGCGAGATGCGCTGGCTGACGGTACGGCCGCAGGGCGTTGCGGGCCGCGAGATCCTCCTAGAGAAGGTCGCCCCGCCGAGCGTCGACCCGGAGGCGGCGAGGCAGATCCGCGAGCTCGTGTCCAAGGGGGCGTCTGGTTTCGCGGCGGGCTTCGTTACGGACGACGCGCACAAGCTGTGCAGGGAGCTCGAGGCGAAGGGCGTGGAGATAGCGGTACGCCCGACACAGCAGTTCTACGGCATCGACTTCGGGGTCAGGGACCCGTTCGGCAACCACATCCGCTTCGTGCAGTACACCCAGCCGGATGGCGGAGCGCCCGACCAGGGCTGACCGGTACTGAACTGGCCAGAACAGGGCTGCTCGGAACAGAGACGTACGTACAAGCGGCGCCCGGCCATGTGTCGGCCGGGCGCCGCTGTACCATCTACGGCCATGAGCGACGAGACCGCGCCACTCTCGGAACACGCAGCACACAACCGCGAGTACTGGGACGCGGACGCCGACTGGTGGGTGGGCCCGGGCGAGCGCGCCTGGGCACAGTCCGAGCCCGTATGGGGTATCTGGTCCGTTCCGGAGAGCGAGCTCGGCATGTTGCCGGCGGACATGAGCGGCTTGGACGCGGTCGAGCTCGGCTGCGGCACGGCCTACGTCTCCGGTTGGATGGCGCGCCGCGGCGCGCGGGTGACGGGCATAGACAACTCGGCCAACCAACTGAAGACCGCGCGGCGCTTGGCGGCGGAGCACGGCGTGAAACTGACGCTCGTGCACGGCACGGCCGAGAGCACCCCGTTCGCCGACCAGAGCTTCGACTTCGCGATCAGTGAGTACGGCGCCGCCATCTGGTGCGACCCCCACGTCTGGATCCCGGAGGCACACCGCGTCCTGCGCCCGGGCGGTCGTCTGGTCTTCCTAGGCAACCACCCGCACATGTCGATCTGTACGCCGTGGGACGGCGGCGTGGCCGACGACAGGTTGGTGCGCGACTACTTCGGGCTCCACCTGCTCGACTTCCGCGACGTCGAGATCGACCCAGGCGGCATGGAGTTCAACCTGTCGTTCTCCGACTGGTTCACCCTCTTCGACAGGGTCGGGTTCGACGTCGAGGGGCTACTCGAGCCGAGGCCCCCTGAGCACGTCACGGAGGAGTCGTTCAGCGTGAGCCCCGACTGGGCCAGGCGCTGGCCGTCCGAGCACGTCTGGAAGCTCCGCAAGCGCTGACCGGCTCGGCCTGGGAGCCACGAGTCGCGGGTCAGCGCGGTACGAGGCTGTCAGTGGTACCGCCGAAGTGCCTCATGCCGGCGACCGCCAGCTCTCGCAACACGTCGACGTCAACGTCGGCCAGCTTGTTGACGTAGACGCAGCCCTTGCCCCGCTTGTGCTTGCCCAGCCGCTCCAGCAGCTCGGCGCTCTCGGGAGCCGAACTGAACCCGTACAGCACGAGGTTGGCTTTCCGAGGGGCGAACGCGAGCAGCGGACCGTCACCCTCGCGGCCGGACTCGTGACGCCAATGGTGGTCACCGAACCCGATGATCGAGGCGTACCAGGTCCGAGGCTCGGCACCGGTCACGTCGCGTAGGAGCTCGACCATCGTCTCGGCGTCCCGGCGCCGAGTGTCGTTCTCCACGCCGGCCAAGAGGTCGGCGACGGAGACTTCGACAGGGCGGAACTTGGGCTCGTCCTTGGCCATGGGGACAGTATGGGCCCTCGCGCTCGCACTACCTCAGCTCACCCCGGCCGGCTGCTCATCACCCTTGAGCACGGCCTGAACCTCGGCCTCGATCCGCACCTTGTTGGCCACGAGCACCCCTCCGGTCTCCAGGACCTGGTTCCACTTGAGGCCCCAGTCGCGCCTGTCTACCTCGGTGGTCGCCGTGAACCCGACCCGCTCGTTACCCCACGGGTCCTGGCCGCGGCCCTGGAAGAGCACGTCGAGGACGACCTCCTGCGTCGTATCCGCGATCTCCAGCTCGCCCGCCATGCGGAACCTCGAGCCCTCCTCCGCCTCTGCGCCCCAGACCTCCTTGCTGCGGAAGCGGATCTCGGGATGCATGTCCACGGCGAAGAAGTCCGGGCTGCGCAGGTGTGTGTCGCGGTCCGCGTCGCCGGTGTCCAAGCTCGTGGCCTGGATGGTCACCTCGCACCAGGACCTGTCTGGCTGTTCCCTGTCTAGGTGTAGTTCGCCTGCGAACTCCTTGAAGCGTCCACGCACCGTCGTGAACATCATGTGCTTGGTCGAGAACTCGATCGTGGAGTGTCCGGGATCTATCTTCCAGAGCCTGTAAGCCATGGCTGCCTCCAACTCCGGGGCTACCGGGCGTACATGCTAGGTAGGTTCCTCCTGCGAAACGTGTGTGGACCCAGAGGCGGCACGGGTCCGGACGTAGCCCGACGCCAGACCGCAGCCGACATGCCGGCACGATTCTCACGCGCTAGAGACGAAGGTTCACCTGGCGAGCAGCTAGTTTCGGTTCACGGAGGTGGACACGCATGCGCGACGCGAGGACCGAAGACCCCCGAGCGGCGCGACGAGATCGCCAGGCGCATAGGTGACCTCCTCGTGGACGTTCGTGACTGGGCGGACGAGGACGGCTCCGAAGCGGTTCGCGACATCCTCGACACCGTTGAAGACCTGGCGCAGCGTCTAGGAGAACCGTCGGAGGACTCCGACACCTGATAGGTTGACCTCGCCGCCTCGAGGACAATACGAGCGGGGCGGCGAGGAGCTAATCAGATGAGCCAGCAACCGCATCCTTGGCTCCGGGGGCCTGTCGAAGGCGTGCCCCGGGAGCTTCAACCCGTCGCCCATGGCCTCATCCAGACGCTCGAGGAGGTCCATGAGTTCACGGCCGGCTTCCCCGATGACCTCCTGTGGGAGGGTGTGGCCGGACTCGCTCCGGTGGGCTTCCACCTCAAGCACATCGCCGGCGTCATCGACCGCCTGACGACGACAGGTGTCGAGGGTGGCACCACCGAGAAGCAGCGCGCCGCCGCCAGGGCGGAGCGCGAGCACGGGCCTGCGGAAGCCACGACCGCGTCCCTTGTTGCCGGGGTCGAGAGCGCGATCGAAAGCGCCATGGAACGCCTACGTACCGTGGACCCTGGGACCATCTACGACGTCAGAGAGGTCGGGAGACTGAAGCTGCCGTCGACGGTCGTAGGCAACCTGTTCCACGCGGCCGAGCACGCACAGCGTCACTGCGGCCAACTGCTGGTGACGAGCCGCGTCGTCATGGAGCGCGCCCAGACGAGGTAGGCCCTGTGGCCGGCTGAGGGTCAGTCCTCTCCGAAGAACCTGCGCCTGGCGGCCTCGTCACTGGGGCCGTCCGGCCCGTCGCCGACGACGTCGGGCACGCGGCTGGGGTCGGCCGCGAACAATGGCATAGCCCGCCGGCGCAGCGCGTCTGCCTGGGCGCCTGGGGTCCTGAACATCTGCTCGAGCCAGGTGGTCTTGCGACGCAGCGCGCCGTGGTAGTCGGCGTGCCTGGCTGCGTACGTCTCGGTGGCCGAGCTGGGGTCGTCCGTGGCGTCGAGCGCATCCATAAACTCCCTCACGTCTCGCATCGCCAACGACAGCCCGCATCCCCAGTTCGGGTCGCTGACAGCGGCCGCGTCGCCGACGAGCACGACACCATCGACCGTGACACCCGTCGACACCTCACCGCCACCGAACTCGGCCAGGGGCCCCTCCAGCTCGGCGCCATCGAACCACTCCCGAGGGGTTCCAGCGCTCCGCATCACATCCTTGAAGTCCCCGAAGGCGGGCGGTCCGCTCAGGTTCCGCCTGCCAGTCGCCAGGTGGTAACCGGCGTACATCCTGTGCCTGCCATCCGGAAGCGGCACCGTCATCGCGAGCAGCCCTCTCGAAGGGTGCATGAACATGTTGCCGATGTCTGCCGGCGCTCCGGAGCCAGCGAGCACCGCCCCGGCGAGCACTAGGGTGTCTGGCGACCGCTCCGTCCTGACGCCGGCCGTCCTGGCCACCACTGAGCTGCGCCCATCGGCACCGACCACGAGATCGGCCGATAGCTTGCGGTCGCGTCTGTCTCCGCCACGGTACGAGACCACCGGCTCTGCACCGGCGGTCACGCCCCGCACCGCTACGCCGGTGCGCACGTCTGCGCCGGCCCGCGCAGCGCCATCAAGCAACACGCTCTGAGCGACTGGGTGGGGGAAAGTGATCGCCACCGGCTCGTCTGGGCGGCTCTCGCTCAACGGCATGGGGTCGATGCGGCTCACCCAGCCCCTCAGCTCGAGCGACACATCGCCAAGCGTGGGCATCAGGCCGAGCCGCCTGACCTCCTCGGCTCCCCAGGCGTACATGAGCTCGCCCCGGACCCTGTCGCGGAACGCCTTCTCGCGCTCCATGACGACGACGCGGCGGCCCCGCCTGGCGAGGTTCGTCGCCACGGCCGCGCCCGCGACGCCTCCGCCGACGACGATGACGTCCACGTCCGCCACGAGAGAAGGTTTATCACGGGACAGGAAGAATGCTAGGGAGGCCCCACATGGGAATCGTCCGTGCCGCCTTAGAGCCCGTGGCGGCGCGCCACCACCTGCTCACGTGGCTCTAACCCCCATCGTTGTTGAGAGTCACATAGTCGCCCCATGACACGGCAACCGGCCACGCAGGCCGCTCGCGGTGGCCGCGGTTCACGGCCCGGAGGGGCAACTTGAGGCCCACAGACGATGGCGTCGTGCCGCGTGAGAACGCCGGTGTCCGTCCCACGCACGAGGAGCCGCCCGAGCTACCCGACACGCCCGAGATCGACCGCCGTATCCAGTTCCACCCGCCGATGATCGCCGGACTGGTGATGGTCGGGCTGTTGCCCGTGTTGGGTGTCCTCGGGCTGTTCGGCATCGGGCGGCTGTCGGCCGACGCCACTGGGGAGCTGGTCACGTTCAGGGTCGAGTACCCGCGGGTGCAACGCCTGAAGGTGAGGCAGCCGTTGCGACTGTTCGTCACCAACATCTCCGACTTCGTGATCCCAAAGGTCGAGCTTCACCTGTCGAGCGATTACGTGCTGTCCTTCGCCGACGTGGCGTTCACCCCGGGCCCGGTGGCTGTCTATCAGGACGACTACGTCTTCGAGGTGACCGACCTGGCGCCCGGCGAGACGGCCGTGATCGCCGGCGAGATGCAGGCCCAGGAGTACTGGCGCCAGCCAGGCACGGCCGGCTGGCGGGCTCTCGGCGACCAGGGCGCCGAGATCGGGTCAGGCCAGGTCGAGTTCGCGACCATGGTGTGGCCGTGACGGGGACCCAGGGCCCCTCGCGCTGGCCGACGAGCGGCGGGTGCGCATGGAGAGCGTGATCCGCGTCGTCATCGTCTACCTCTTCGTGCTGTTCGCGCTGAGGCTCCTCGGCAAGCGCGAGTTCGGAGAGTTCTCGGCGCTGGAGCTGGTGATGTTGATGCTCATACCGGACATCGTCGCTCAAGGCATCGTGCGGGAGGACTTCTCGCTGACGACCGCCCTCATCGCGGTCAGCACGGTGATGCTCCTCGTCGTTATCACGTCGATGCTGGCCCACGTCAGCAGGCGGGCCGAGGTCGCCGTCAACCCTCAGCCCACCGTGCTGCTCTTCGACGGGAACCTATACTCGTCGGCGATGAACAAGGAGCGGATCTCCGCCGAGGAGATACTCCAGGTCGCCCACCACGCGGGACTCGAGACGCTGGACCAGGTCAAGTGGGCGATCCTGCAGTCAGACGGCAAGATCGCCATCATCCCTAAGATCTCTGAGGCTTGAGCGCTCCCACATGACGCCTGGAGCCGGTACAGCGGCTACATTCGTGCCATGAGCATCCCTCACAGCGAACTGCACTCGCCCGAGGTCAGGGCGCACGTTGGGGCGCCCCTCGAGGACGCGCGGGTGGCGACGGTCCTCGTGCACGGCCGAGGCGACAGCGCGCACGGCATTCTCGGCCTGGCGAGCGTTGTCAACTCCCCAGGGACCGCGTTCCTGGCCCCGGAGGCCAGGCACAACGTCTGGTACCCACACACCTTCCTGGCTCCGACGGAAGAGAACGAGCCATGGCTCTCGTCGGCCTTGAGCGCCGTGGACGCGGCGGTGAGCGCCGCGACGGGCGCCGGCCTGCCCAGGGAGAAGGTCGTGCTGCTCGGCTTCTCGCAGGGCGCATGCCTCGTCACCGAGTACGCAGCCAGGCAGGGCGGGCGGTTCGGCGGTGTCGTAGCCCTCTCCGGAGGCGCCATCGGCGACCACGTGGACCGCGCCCGCTACGCGGCATCCTTGGGCGGCACGCCGGCGTTCTTCGGTTGCAGCGACGTCGACCCGTACATCCCTGTCGAGCGCGTCACGGAGAGCGTCGCGCTCTACCGCGACCTGGGGGCGGTCGTGGAGGAGCGGATCTACCCGGGGTTCACGCACAGCGTCAACCAGGACGAGGTGGACTGGTGGCAGGGTCTGCTGAATGACCTAACATCTGGCGCATGAGCCAACCACTGCGTTCCGCACTGTTCAGCGTACTGTTGGCCGCCGCTGCTCCCCTGGCGGCGTCCGCCCAGGAAGCCTCCGAAGGAGCGAGCATGCCAGCCGCCGACCTGCCTGTGACCCGCGTCGTCCTGTTCACGAGCGGCGTCGCCTACTTCGAGCACGCCGGAACCGTCAGCGGGGATCAGGTCCTCGACCTCTCGGTGCCTCCGTCAGAGATGGACGACATGCTCCAGACGCTGGTCCTGCAGGACTTCGGGGGTGGAACCATCGAGCCGGTCACGTACGACTCGCGCGACCCCCTGGCTCGCATCCTGGCCGGCTACTCGATAGACCTCTCGGGAGCCCCGACGCTTGCTCAGATCCTCGCCCAGTTGCGCGGTGAGGCCGTCGAACTTCAGGCTTCTAGGGTACTGACAGGCGTCATCGTCTCGGTCGAGCGTGTCGAGGTTGCAGACGAGGCGGCACGGACCTTCCTCACGCTGGCCACAGGCGAGGGGCTCACCCGAGTCGACCTGGCCGAGGTGACGAGCGTGCGGCTCGAGGACGCTGCGCTGCAATCCGAGCTCGAGGACGCGCTCTCTGCCGTCGCGCGCCACCGCGCGGCGGAAGCCACCACACTGCGCGTGACGTTCACGGGCGATGGCGAGCGTCAGGTTCGCGTCGGGTACGTCCGCGAGATGCCGGTGTGGAAGAGCACGTACCGGCTGGTCGTCGGAGACGACGGCACGGCAACGCTCCAGGGCTGGGCCATCTTCGACAACCCGACCGATATCGACCTGGACGACGTGATGGTCTCGTTCGTCGCCGGGCAGCCAGCGGCGTTCGTGACGGCCCTCTACGACCCTGTCTACGCCACCAGGCAGCGGGTCGAGCCGCCGACCGCGGCCAGCTTCGACGCCACGGCGGACGACGCGGTGCTAGGTGTCGTCGCGCCGGCACCCGCGGCGGCCGGGCGGGCGCTGGCGCCCCAGATGGAGGCGCAAGCCTTCGAGGCGCCATCCCTAGGTTCCGGCGTTAGCGCCATGGCGAGCGGGGAGCGCAGCGGCGCGACGTTCGCGTACCACGTCGACGTGCCGGTGAGCGTCGGGCGCCACCAGTCGGTGATGGTTCCTATCGTCCAGACCACGATCATGGCGACGCGCGTCTCTCACTACGACAGCCGCGTCCTCGAGTCCAACCCGTTGGCCGCGGTGAGGATCGTCAACGACAGCGGCATGCACCTGGCGAGCGGCACCGTGACGGTGTACGACGCCAACGGGTTCGCAGGCAACGCGCTCCTGGCCGACCTGGTGCCAGGTGACTCTCGCCTCCTCTCGTACGCGGTGGACCTCGAGGTGGCAACCGAGACGACTGGCGCCTCCGGTTCGGAGCGTGTCGTGGCGGCTCGCCTCGTGCGCGGACTGCTGGAGACCGAGACGAGGCAGCGACTGAACCTCACGGTTCGGCTGTCTCCTCGCACCGACGCGGAGAGGCTCGTGCTCGTCGACCTGCCGCGCCGCGACGGCTACGAGGTGGTATCGCCTGCTCCTGCGCCGCTGCTCACGTCCTCCTCGCTGCGCTTCGGCGTTGTGGTGAACGACGGGGCGGGTGGCGTCAGCGTGCCGGCCGACGTGCCTGTCCAGTTGCGCTGCGCAGCGGGCCCGGGAGACGAGACATGCCTCCTGGAGGTCGTGCTCGAGCGCGTCACGAGCCGCACGGTCGCGCTGACGAGCCTGCCTATCGACACGATCGCCGTCTACCTCGAGGACCTGGAGCTGGACGACCAGACGCGCCAGACGTTGCAGGACGTCATGACCCTGCAGCGTGAGGTCGCCGACCTGCGCGCTCAGGTCTCGTCCCGCGAGGCCGCCATCGCCGCGATCGGGCAGGACCAGGCCCGCATCCGGTCGAACATGTCAGGCCTAGACCGCAACTCCTCGCTCTACCGGCGCTACGTTTCAGACCTCGAGGAGCAGGAGGGTCAGCTCGACCGCATCGAGTCCGAGCTCGTCAGCCTGCGCGATCAGCTCGAGCAGGCGCAGCGGAGGCTGGAGGACCTGATCGGCGGCGTCGGCGGCTAGAACAATGCGAGGCTAAGTTACGTTCGTCCGGTCCCCTGTCGGGCAAGGTGACGGTGCAAGCTCTGCCGCCGGAAGCCTACTCGTGCTCAAAGGGGGACCAGATGACGCGCCTACCTTCCGCACTTGTGTCGGCCGTGTGCCTGACGGTGCTGGCCGCCTGTGCCAGCTCAGACGACGGGGGCGCGGCCCCTTCAGCCCCGCTCGACGTCACTGCGGTCCCCATCACAGGTGCGATCGAGGTCTCGTGGCAGGACACGAGCGATGACGAGGACGGCTTCAAGGTCTACCGCCAGACCGTAGCGCCGGCGGCGGCCGCAACGGACGCCTTAGCCCAGGTCGGCATGGTGGAGGTGGACGAGACGCTCTTCGTCGACAGCGCGGTCGACGCCGCCAACAGCTACCGGTACGCCGTTTCGGCGTTCAAGGGGCAGGCAGAGAGCGCCCCGTCCGAGCAGGAAGCAGGACCGGTCCAACCCGACCCGGACCCAGACCCAGACCCAGACCCAGACCCAGACCCCGACCCAGACCCGGACGCCATCGTGGTCACGACAGAGTCGGGCGGTAGTGGGCCGCAAGAGTGCACGCTCCGTGATGCGGTCGCGGCGGCCAACACCGACACAGCCGTGGGTGGCTGTGCCGCCGGTAGCGGAGACGACGTCATAGTCATCGGGGAGGCGTTCCTGATCCAGTTCGACGCTCCCGACAACGACGTCGACGGTGGCAACGCATTACCCGTCATCACCTCGACCATTACCATCGTCGGGAACGGCAGCACGCTGTACCGGAAGCCGGGCTCGTCAACGTTCCGGTTGCTGAACGTCGGCGCCTCCGGTCAGCTGTCGATCGAGGGCCTGACGGTTCGCAACGGGGACGGGGGCGCGGTCGGAGGCGGCGGGATCCTCGTCAGCGACGGCACCCTGGAGCTGAACGAGGTGTACGTGCAGGAGAACCGCGTCGACGACGTCGACGGCACCCTCGGAGCCGGCCTGCTGGTGCTCGGGGGGAGCGTGACCGCGACAGGTGGAGCCTTCATCGACAACTCGGTCATCGACGGTGCGTCCTACACAGACATCTACGGTAGCGGCGGCGCCATCGCGGTCGTCGAAGGCGACCTCTCGCTGACGGGCACAGACATCACGGGCAACGTCGCGGACGCGGCCGGCATCGCGATGCTCGGCACCACATCGACGTTCGCGATGACCGGTGGCTCGCTCGTTGAGAACAGGGGCAAGGCCGTCGTCAACGAGGGGAAGATGACGATGACAGGCGTGAGCCTGCGGCGCAACGACCTCGCCGAGATACCGGGCGGCATCAGGAACTTCGGCGCTGCCACGCTCGTGGACATCCTGTTCACCAAGCACTTCGGCGAAGCTCCAAGCATCATCAACGTCGGCAACATGCGCCTGCAGGACTGCACCCTCGAAGACAACGCGGGCGAGGGTGAGTCCACCGCTGGCGTGATCCGGAACACCGGCGACATGGAGATAGAGGACTGCCTCATCGCCGGGAACGTCCAGGTCGGTGACAGCGGGGGCGGCGCCATCTACAACGGTGGCACGCTCACCATCACGGGAGGTCAGATCACAGGCAACACCGGTGAAGGCCAAGCCGGCGCGATAGCCAACCACGGCACCCTCACGATCACGGACACCCTGATCGACGGCAACGAGGGCGTGCAGGGCGGCGGCATCTACACCACGACCGACATCACCCTGGCGGGCAACACCTCCATCGGTTCGGAGGGTCTAGGCAACGAGGCGCAACTAGAGGGCGGCGGCATCTACGCCGACGCCAGCGCCGGGTCCATCACCATCACGCTGGAGGGCACGAGCCAGGTGGCAGGCAACACTGCACCGACCAGTCCGGGCATACACGCGGTAGGCGACGTCACGGTGGTCGTGTGCGACGACTGCTCGGTCCAGCCGAACTGAGTGACCGTCGCCGCCGAAGGCCCTGGCCCATCGCAGCCGCGGACAGACAGGGTC
The DNA here is from genome assembly GCA_964517055.1 of uncultured bacterium. Taxonomy (GTDB): domain Bacteria; phylum Deinococcota; class Deinococci; order Deinococcales; family Trueperaceae; genus DASRWD01. The sequence continues at coordinate 36,142 of CAZFAQ010000016.1, forward strand.
GCCGCGACCCACTAGAGCAGGCGGGTGCCCTCGTTCGCGAGACGCAGGCTCACCTCGGGCAGGTCTGCCAACGCCTCCCTGACCCCCTGGAGCTGGCCGTCCGGGCAACAGACCATGGCGTAGGCGCCGATCTTGCCACCTGGGAACTGCACGGCGGCGCCAAGCGACCTCACCCGCTCGCCGACCTCGAGGACGAAGTCGTCTACGAACACGCCGGGTAGCAGCTGCTTGAGGCGCTGCTGCTCGCCTATGCACTCAGCGACCGACCGCAGGTCACCGGCCTCGAACGCGCTTGCCGTCGTCTCGCCGAGCGCCTTCATCGTGTGCATCACGTCGAGCGCCTCGTCCAGGCCGCCGGCCAGTCGGCGCAACGAGGCCTTCGTGCTGGCGCTCCTCTTGGTCTCGAAGAAGAGGAGCCCGCTCTCGAACTCGGCCAGGAACCCGGCCGGCGGCGCGAGCCGCCGGGCGGTCACCTCGGCGCCCGCGTACCTCACGTGGAGGAGCCCGCCACGAGCGCAGACGTGCGGATCGTGGTATCCGGAGGCGCCGCCCAACCTCTCGACCTCGACGTTCGCAGCGTCGGCAGCTACCTGCTCGGCAGCGGCGGTCTCGCCCCTGATGGCCCTGAATGCATGCACCAAGCCGACGCAGACCGCTCCCGAGGCGCCTAGACCCCCGTGGTCCTCGGCCTGCACCGCGATCGTGAGGCTGAGCGCCGGACCGTCGTAGCCGACCTGGATGCCGCACTCGCGCACCAGGTCGAGCTCCAGCTCCCCGAGTCGAGGTGCGCTCACGTGCCGAGCCCCCCAGCTCACGTGCCAAGCCCCGTCGTCGCTCTCGTCGGCGGTCACGATCACCCCGCGGTCGACCGTCGCACTGACGGTCACTCCGCCGAACCGCTCGGCGTACTCCTTCAGGTCGGTGAGGCCACCAGCGAACGGCACACGCAGGGGCGTGTACACGCGGACGGTTCCGCTCATGCCGGCCTGGCGTCCCGCCCCGACCCACGCCCTCCCGCCTCAGCCATTTCGACCGTAGGCACATGGTCTAGCACGCGCCGCACCACCGAGCGGACGTTCTCTTCAGCCGTCGGCAGCGTGCCACCCAGGTGGAGCCATTCGTCCGTCTCCACGTAGCCGACCTTCTCGCCGTCGTCGATGGCGCGCTGGAGGTTGAGGAGCATCCTGACCTCACCCGTCTGCGCCCTGACCTCACCGATCCGGCCCAACACCGTCGGCGCGAGCTTCCACAGGCCGACGTCGTACAGGGGGCCGTCACCGTCCCAGACGCGCGTGACCAGGTCGCCTTCGACCGTCGCCTTCAGCACGGCAGGTTCGGCCTCGTCACCCGGGCCGAGCGTGACGACGGTGGCGCCTGGATGCCCGCGGATGGACCCGAACATCTTGGCCGTGACGAACAGGTCCGCCTGCCAGGCGATGACGCTCTCGGTTGGCAGCAGCGCCCGGCGCGCGAGCGTGAGCGCGTGCCCAGTACCGAGCCTCTGAGCCTGGGTGATGTACACGATCTCCAAGCCATCGAACTCGGCTCCGAAGTAGGCGCGCACCTGCTCCTCGAAGTGACCGACCACCAACGCCAGGCGGTCCTGGCCAGGCGCCGCAGCTCCACTGCGCATGAGCTGAACCAGCGTGTGTTCGAGGAAGGGCCTGAGGCCGACCGGGTAGAGGCACTTCTGCAGGTAGCTGCCAAGCCTCCCGAGCCGCGTACCGTGGCCCGCTGCGAGACAGACGAAGTCCATCAGCGAAAGGTAACACCCGGTCGCCGGCCAGATGCTTCGCTTCCACGTCAGACGGGAAGCGATAGAGTTACGGTTCGTCGCTCACGTCACGCCCCGGCCCGCTTACCGTGCGGGCATCGCGGAGGTCTCTGGTAAGGCATGGTCGCAGCCACCCGTAGCTCGTCGCCGGCTTGGAACGGCGTTACCGGCGGATGGCTGCTGCAACGGTGACGGCGCCCGCAGCCACCAAAGGGCGGGCACTACGGCCGCCGTTCGACGACATCGTCGCCGGCCTCACTGTCGCGCTCGTGCTGGTGCCACAGGCGCTGGCGTACGCCTCGCTAGCCGGCCTGCCGCCGGCGGTCGGCATCATGGCGGCCATCTTCCCTCCGCTTGCGTCTGCCGTCCTCGGCTCGAGCCCGTTCCTGCAAACGGGCCCGACGGCCCTCACCTCGCTCCTCACGCTCGGCGTGCTGGCCGCCACGTTCGTACCTGGCAGCCCGGGTTACGTACAGGCCGCCGCGCTGCTCGCCCTGTTGGTCGGCGCAGCTCGCGTGATCATCGGGCTAGCGCGGTTCGGCTCGCTGGCCTACTTCATGAGCCTGCCGGTCCTGAGAGGGTTCACCAGCGGGGCGGCCGTCATCATCGTCGCCTCGCAGGTGCCAGCGGCTCTGGGCCGCGGTTCGGCGGGGCTGGGGCTGTGGGCGGCGGCCTGGCGCGCGGTCAGCGACTTCGCCAACTACAACTACGTGGCCATCGCCCTGACCGTCCTGACCGTCGTGCTCATCCGCGGGCTGCGTCGCGTCTCGCCGCTCATCCCTGGCGTCCTCATCGCGGTCCTGGTCGGGCTGGCGATCACCGGCTCGTTCGGCCGCCTCACGCCGGTCGTGGGTCCGATGCCGAGCGCGCTGGCCATGCCGTCGCTGGCGCTGCCATGGGGACAGTCCGGGACCCTGATGCTCGGCGCGCTCGTCATCGCGCTCGTCGGCTTCGCCGAGCCGGCAGCCATCGCCAGGACGTTCGCGAACCGCCGGGCGCCGTGGAACGCCGACCGGGAGCTGGTCGCGCAGGGCGCAGCCAACCTCGTCTCCGGGCTCATGCACGGCATGCCGGTCGGCGGCAGCTTCTCGCGCTCAGCACTCAACAAGCAGGCCGGCGCGCGCACGCGCCTCTCGGGCGCCGTCGCAGGCCTCGCCGTACTGGCGTTCCTACCGTTCTCCTACGTGCTCCAGGACCTGCCACGCGCCGTGCTGGCGGCGATCGTCATCGTCTCGGCCAGCTCCCTGTTGCAGCTCGGCGCCCTCATACAGCTCTGGCGCTACGCGAAGTCACAGGCCAGCACGGCCCTCGCGACGTTCGTGCTGACGATCGTCATGGCCCCACGCGTCGACTACGCCGTGATCATCGGTATCTCGCTCGCCGTCATCACGCACCTCTACCGCGAGGCGCAGCTGGGCGTGCAGGTCGACAGGGAGAACGGGACCGTGACGATCCGCTTCGAGGGCGTCCTGTGGTTCGGCTCGCTGCAGACCCTGGAGCGCGTCATACAGAGCGTCGAGGACGACCTCACGAACGTCGACCGCGTCGTCCTCGACACCAGCCGCCTCGGGCGCGTCGACTTCTCGGCGCTGATGCTCCTCTACGACGCCGAGAGGCGCCTGTCCGACCAGGGCCTGGACGTCTCGATCACCGGCCTTCACGGCCGCGGCGAGATGATCATGGGCCGCATCAGGCGCGGCTGAAGCCACTCAGCTGCCCTGTCAGACATCGACCACGCCGGGCTGGCTCAGCCCTCTTCGTCGCTCCGCACCAGCAGGAACGGCTTCTCGGCCCGCCGGAGGGCGCCCTCGGCCACCGAGCCGAACATCCAGCGGTTGAAGCCGCGGCGTCCGTGCGTGCCCATGACGATGATGTCGTGAGCATCGCTGGCGTCGGTGATGGCGTGCACGGGATCTGCGTCCTCGACGAGCTGCGAGGACGCGCTCACCCCCTGCGACTCCGCCTTGGCCACGGCCTCGCGCAGGATGTTCTGAGCGCTGGTCCGTAGGTCCTGGTAGAGCTGCGCGGCGTACGGCATCGACTCTGGCGTCGCGTAGCCGGTGGTCAGCGGGTTCTCGAGCACGTGCAGGAACGTAACGTGTCCGCCCGAGAGCTTGGCGAGAGCCAGACCCTGCTCGATCGCCTTGTCGGAGGTGTTGCTGCCGTCTGTGGGGATCAGGATGGACCCGAACATCGTGAGTCTCCTCTCTTGTCGCCTCCATGGTACGCCGGTCGTTAGGGACGGCTGTCCCGGCCGCCTCCCTTATCATGGGACCCACGCCGTGGGCTCGGCCCTGGACTCCCTTTGGGCGCGGCCTCGCCGCTGGAGGTTCTATGCGCATCCTGCACCCGACCGACTTCTCCCGCACAGCCGAGAAGGCCATGGCCGTGGCGCGCGACCTGACGAGCCGCCTGGGGGGCAGCCTCCACGTGGTTCACGTCCAGTCGCAGTTCAAGGAGGGCCTCGGGGGCGTGCGTATGCGCCCGCACCTCGATAGCCTGAACCCTCAGCTCGACAAGCGTCTGGAGGAGGACAGGCAGGAGGAGGTCAGGCGTCTCACCGAGATGCTCAAGCACCTCGCCAGCCCTGCCGCCACGACCGAGCTGCGCTGGGGCGAGCCGGTCCGAGAGCTCCTCGACATGCAGAAGGACTACGACCTCGTCGTCATGGGGGCGCACGGCAGCGACCGGATGGACCGCTACTTCCTCGGCGGCGTGGCAGGCAGGTTCGTGCGCCGCGCGCAGGTACCCGTCGTCACCGTGAGGGACGAGAGCGACACGACGGAGGTCAAGAGGGTCCTGGTCGCGACCGACTTCAGCGAGGCCGCCAAGGGTGCGGTGGAGGCCGGACGGGCCCTGGGCCAGCACGGCGTCAAGCTGGTGCTCTGCCACGTCGTCGATGACCCCCGCTTCCGCGACGACCCGACGTACATCAACACGGTGACCGACTCTCTGAACATGATGGGCGACGGGTACGAGAGGCACGTGATCCGCTACGGAGACCCTGCCGCCGAGCTACCGCGCGCGGCGCACGAGGTGGGCGCCGACCTCATCGCGATCGGGCTCAAGCATCAGCGGGGAGCCATCGGTATGCTGCTCGGCAGCCGCGTCGACGCGCTCATCCGTTCGAGCGCCGTCCCCGTCCTAAGCGTGCCCACCGAGGTCGACTGACCGAAGACTCCGCGTCGTCCGCTGCTCCTGCCGGGTCCGGCGGAGCTTCGCCAGGCCGTCGTGAAGCTACCTCTTGAGGCGGCGCCGTCTCGCTCTGCACGCGCCTAGGGACCTGGGCGACGGGCCCGGGGGCGACCCTCCCCTGCCACACCATCGCGGCGCCACTGGCTATCAGCGCCACCGCGATCAGGGTCTCGACGAGGCTCCCAGTGAACATGGACAGCAACCCCAAAGCTGCCAGCGCGATCGCCAGGTAGAGGCTCCATGTGGTCCTGCCGCCTGACCGGGTGTGGAGCAGGAACAGGGTCGCGGCCAGGCCGAAGAACAGCACCCAGCCGCTGTCGGCCGTCGGGAACACGCCGGCGAACAGGCCCATCAGTGCCAGCGTGACGAGGCTGCCGCCCGCCAGCAGCAACCACCGGCCGCCGCCGCGCCTGAGGAACAGGGCGATGCAGACAGCGCCGGCCAGCCCGAAGAGCAGCGCGCCGCCCCAGGCACCGGCCATCACGGCGGCGGCCAGAGCGACGAACCCGAAGCCCGGCAGCAGCGCCCACCAGTTGCGCTTGTCACTGGCGTAGAGCCACATGAAGAGCGCAGCGGCCAGCCCGAACAACAGCGCCCACAGCGGTCCCCGGATGCCGATGGCCACCGCCAGCCTGTCGACGAGGAACAGGACGCCGACGCCGATCAGCAGCGGTCCGAACACGCCCGGGCCCAACGGCCCTGGCCTGTCCGAGTAGTTCGCGTGCGGGCGAGGCGCCCGCTG
>CAZFAQ010000016.1:41952-45615 GCA_964517055.1 uncultured bacterium
CCCATCACGATGCCGTCCTTGTCTGTCGTCCACGTTGTCCCGTCCATGCGCAGCATGGTCGCGCCGGCGCTCTCCTCACCAGCGAAGCCGACCTCGCCGCTGTAGAGCCCGGGCACGAACCACTTGAAGCCGACCGGGACCTCGGTCACGTCCCTCCCGGCTACCCGCGCCACCGCGTCGAGCAGCGACGTCGAGACCAGCGTCTTCCCAAGCCCCGCGCCGTCTGGCCAACCGGGCCGGTGCGAGAACAGGTAGTCGGCGGCGACGCACAGGTAGTGGTTCGGGTTGAGCAGGCCGCCGCGGCTTGTCACGATCCCGTGGCGGTCGGCGTCTGGGTCGTTGCCGAACGCCACGTCGTAACGGTCCTTGGCCGCGACGAGCCCCGCCATGGCGTACGGCGACGAGCAGTCCATGCGGATCTTGCCGTCGTGATCGACGTGCATGAAGCCGAAAGCGGGGTCGATGGCGTCCGAGATCACCTCGAGGTCGAGCCCGTACCGCTCGGCGATCGGAGCCAGGTAGGGCAGTGCGGCGCCGCCGAGCGGGTCGACGCCGACCTTGACGCCAGCCGTCGCCACCTTCGCGAGGTCGACCACCGAGGCTAGGTCGTCGACGTATGCCGACACCATGTCCCTGGCCTCGACCGTGCCCGACGCGAAAGCCTTGGCGACGCGCATGCGCTTCACGCCGACCAGGCCGTCGCCGAGATGACGGTTGGCGGCCGCCTGGATGGCGGACGTCTCATCGGTGTCGGCCGGACCACCGTGCGGAGGGTTGTACTTGAAGCCCCCGTCGGCCGGCGGGTTGTGGGACGGCGTCACGACGATGCCGTCCGCGCGCCCCTCCGACCCGGCGCGCGAGCGGTTGTGGACGACCACGGCGTGCGAGATGACCGGCGTCGGGACCGGTACCAGCCCTGGTACGCCAAGCGAGGAGCTGCCGGTGCCGGCCACGACCACCCTCACGTCGTTGGCTGCGAGTACCTCGACGGCGGTGAGCAGCGCGGGTTCCGAGAGCGCGTGCGTGTCGGCGCCGAGGAACAGGGGCCCGGTGACGCCGCGGTCCCTGCGGTGATCGGCGACCGCCTGACAGATCGCCGCGATGTGGTCCTCGTTGAAGGTCTGCGCTACCGACGTGCCCCTGTGTCCCGAGGTGCCGAAGCTCACCGCTTGCGAGGCATCAGCAGCGTCCGGGCTCAGCACGTAGTAAGCCGAGACGAGGCGCGGGACGTCGATGAGGAGGCTGCGTGGCGCCGGCTTACCGGCCAGGGGATGCGGGCTCATGGACGTACCTCCGACTGTGCCATCACGTTACTACCCGCGCGTGAGGGGCCAGCGTCCGGGGGCGAGCGATCGTGAGGTCGGGCCGGTGGGCGCCGCCGCGCCGGACAAGAGGCGCGGCCGACCCCCCGGCGCCACGCGGCGCGGTGATAGACTGCTCGCTGCTGTTCCGGCCCCAGCGCTGGGGCGCCGCGCGGTCGCGGCCTTACGAGTGAGGCGGCGACCGCGCATACGTGCTGGGAGCAGGACGACCAAGGCAAGCAGTGGAGGAACGATGGACCTGTTGATCACCCTCGTACCGCTGGCAGCGGTCGCCGCCCTCGTGGCGGCGGGCGTGCTGGCGCGCAGCGTCATGGCCGCTCCGACCGGCAACGACCGCATGGTCGGCATCTCGGACGCCATCAAGCAGGGCGCGGCCGCGTACATGAACCGCCAGTACCGCACGATCGCGGTCGTCGCCGTCGTGATCGCCGCGATCTTCGCGGTGGTAGCGCTCACGGCCGGCACGGACCACGACCGGACGCTGTGGTGGTGGACCACCGCCGGCTTCCTGATCGGCGCCCTGTTCTCCGCCATCAGCGGTTACGTAGGCATGAACGTGGCCGTGCGCGCCAACGTTCGCGTCGCTCAGGCCGCCAGGTCAGGGCTCGAGGGCGCGCTCAAGATCGCCTTCAACGGTGGCGCTGTCGCGGGCCTCGCCGTGGCGGGCCTCGCGCTCCTCGGCGTCGCCGGCTTCTTCTGGCTGTTCACCGTTGCGCTCGGGCTCCCGAACCCGGTCGAGCCCCTCGTCGGGTTCGCCTTCGGCGCCTCGCTCATCAGCCTCTTCGCCCGCGTTGGCGGGGGCATCTACACCAAGGCCGCAGACGTCGGGGCCGACCTCGTCGGCAAGGTCGAGGCCGGCATCCCCGAGGACGACCCTCGTAACCCCGCCGTCATCGCTGACAACGTAGGCGACAACGTCGGCGACTGCGCCGGCATGGGCGCCGACCTCTTCGAGACCTACGCCGTCACGGCCATCGGCGCCGTGTTCCTCGGCTTCCTGCTGCCTGGCACTGGCGTTGTCACCGGTCTCGTCACGTACCCGCTGCTGCTCGGCGCCATCGCCATCGTCGCCAGCATCGTCGGCATCCAGTTCGTGAAGCTCGGCCGGAACAACGACATCATGGGCGCCCTCTACAAGGGGGTCTACGCGAGCGCTGCCATCTCCCTCGTCGGCTTCCTCGTCGCCACCTGGGGCCTCTTCCGCGACGTCGACCTGCAGGCGCTCCTGGGCCGCGACATCGGTTGGTTCAGCCTGTTCCTGGCGAGCCTCATCGGCATCGCGGTCGTGCTGCTGATCATGTACATCACCGAGTACTACACGGCCACGCGGTTCCGTCCTGTCAGGCGCATCGCCGAGGCCTCGGTGACCGGCTCAGCGACGAACATCATCTCCGGTCTGGCCGTCGGCATGCAGTCGACCGCCCTGCCGACCATCGTCCTGGTGCTCGCCACGTTCGGCGCGTTCCAGCTGGCGGGCCTGTACGGCATCGCCGTCGCGGCCGTCGCGATGCTCTCGGTCGCAGGCATGGTCGTGGCCATGGACACCTACGGTCCCATCACGGACAACGCCGGCGGCATCGCCGAGATGGCCGAGCTCGACGAGTCCGTGCGCACGAACACCGACGCCCTGGATGCCGTCGGCAACACGACGAAGGCCGTCACGAAGGGCTACGCCGTCGGCTCCGCCGCTCTGGCAGCGCTGGTGCTGTTCGCCGACTTCGCCGAGCGCCTCGAGCTCGTCGATCCCATCCAGTTCGCCGAGGGCGCTTTCCGCCTCAACGACCCGATCGTCCTCGTGGGCCTCCTCGTCGGCGCCATGCTGCCGTTCCTGTTCTCCTCGTACCTGATGGAGTCGGTCGGCAAGGCCGCGGGCGCCGTCATCGAGGAGGTCCGCAGACAGTTCCGCGAGATCCCTGGGATCATGGCGGGCACCGCCAAGCCCGAGTACGGTCGCGCCGTAGACATCGTCACCCGCGCAGCGCTGCGCGAGATGGCCCTGCCCGGCGTGATCTCCGTCGCCGCCCCGCTCATAGTCGGCCTGCTGTGGGGCCCGCTGGCACTGGGCGGCTTACTGATCGGTGTGATCGCGTCCGGCCTGATGATGGCGCTGTCTATGTCCAACGGTGGCGGCGCCTGGGACAACGCCAAGAAGTACATCGAGGACGGCAACCACGGCGGCAAGGGCTCAGACGCCCACGCCGCGGCGGTCGTAGGCGACACCGTCGGCGACCCCTACAAGGACACCGCTGGGCCGTCCATCAACCCGCTGATCAAGGTGATCAACACCGTGGCGCTGATCTTCGCCGGCCTGATCGCAGGCCTGGGAGGTTGGCTGCTGTAG
>CAZFAQ010000017.1:0-4559 GCA_964517055.1 uncultured bacterium
TCATCGTCGCTCACCGCGTGAGCGCGCTCAAGGAGGCCGACCGCATCTACGTGCTCGAGAACGGCCGCATCGTCGAGAAGGGCACCCACAGGCAGCTCGTCGACCAGGGCGGCTGGTACGCCGACATAGACCGGCGTCAGCAGCTCGAAGAAGACCTGGAGGCAGCGTGAGCAAGCGGGTCGACAACGCCCTCGCCGGTGCTGACGCCAGCTCGAAGACACAGCTCCTTGGGGAGGCAGCCTGATGTCAGACGAACACGAGGCGCCTCTGTTCCCCGAGCGCCCCAAGCGACTGACCGACATGGACCTGCCCGACTACTCGGTCGACCAGGCGAAGGCCGAGCGTCAGCTCGACAAGCGGGCCGCCCGCAAGCGCCTCAAGCGCGACAGCGTCCTCGACGAGGAGGGCGAAGCCGTCATAAAGGACTACGACCAGGGCATGATGCGGCGGCTGCTCACCTACCTGAAGCCGTACCGCAAGCAGTTCATCCTGGGCGTCAGCCTGCTGCTCATATACAGCGTGCTCGTGCCTGCGTTCCCCGCCCTCATAGCCCTGGCGCTCGACCGGTACGTCGTCGCCACGCAGGAGCCGTTCGCGTCGCTGAGCATGGACGAGCGGCTGAACGGGCTCCTGTGGGTCGTGCTCGCCTACCTCGGCCTGCGCCTCGTGAACTTCGTGCTCCGCTACGGCTACACGTACGTCGTCGCGTGGCTCGGCCAGCACATCGTCTTCGACATCAGGCGGCAGATCTTCGAGAAGATCCAGCGCCTGCACATGGGCTTCTTCGACCGCACACCCGTCGGCCGGCTGATCACGCGCATCACCTCGGACGTCGAGGCGATCCAGTCGATGATGACCGACGGGCTCGTCGGCCTCGTCGCGGACGTCGGACTGATAGTCGGCCTGACCGTGTACATGTTCTCGATCAACTGGCGCATGGCGCTGATCACCCTGGCGGTCATGCCCGTCCTGTTCTTCGCCCTCAACTACGTCCGGCTCCAGCAGCGGACCGCGTACCGCGCAGTGCGGCTTCGCACCTCGATCTCGAACGCCTACCTGGCCGAGAACCTCTCTGGCATGCCGACGGTGCAGCTCTTCAACCGCGAGCAGCGCAACTCGCGGCGCTACGACAAGCTCAACCTCGACCTGCTGGACGCGAACTTCGAGCAGGTGCGCTGGTTCAGCCTGTTCCACCCGACGGTGCAGCTCACCTCGTCCATCGCGACCGGCCTGATCCTGTTCTACGCCGGCTCCGTGATCGTCGGCGACCCGTTCACCGAGGTCGTGACCATCGGCATGCTCGTCGCCTACATCCAGTACTCGTCGATGTTCTTCCGGCCGCTCCAGGAGCTCTCAGACAAGTTCAACATCCTCCAGGCCGCGATGGCATCGTCCGAGCGCATCTTCGGCCTGCTCGACACGCCGGAGAAGATCGTCGACAAGGACGAGGTCGACGCGTTCGACGACGGCTTCCGGGGCGAGGTCGAGTTCCGCGACGTCCACTTTGCGTACGACGATGACGACTGGGTGCTGCGCGGCGTGGACTTCAAGATCGCACCGGGCGAGTCCGTCGCGTTCGTTGGCCACACCGGCGCAGGCAAGACCACCATCATCAGCCTGGTGAGCCGCTTCTACGACGTGCAGCGCGGCGCGGTCCTGATCGACGGCAAGGACGTTCGTGACTACGACCAGGTCGAGCTCCGGCGCCACGTCGGCATCGTGCTGCAGGACCCGTTCCTGTTCTCGGGGACCATCAGGACCAACATCACGCTCGACGACGACTCGATCCCGTTGGAGCGCGTCATCGAGGCCGCGAAGTTCGTCAACGCCCACGGCTTCATATCGCGTCTACCAGACGGCTACGACACGGTGGTACGCGAGCGTGGCGCGGGCTTCTCGACGGGTCAGAAGCAGCTCATCGCGTTCGCCAGGGCGCTGGTGCAGAACCCCGACATCCTCCTCGTGCTCGACGAGGCGACAGCCAACGTCGACACCGAGACCGAGGAGCTCATCCAGGACGCGCTAGAGAAGCTGATGCAGGGAAGGACGAGCATCATCATCGCCCACCGCCTCTCGACGATCCAGAACGTCGACCGCATCATGGTCATGCGCAAGGGCAAGCTGATCGAGGAAGGCAACCACTTCGAGCTGCTCAAGAACGAGGACGGGTACTACCGCAAGCTCTACGAGCTCCAGTACCAGGAGTCGGACACGGCCAACTCGGGCTAGACGCCCTCTTCGAGCACGGTCACCCGGTAGTAGAACGGCTCCTCCTGGCCGGGCTCGAGCGGTACCAGCAGGGTCCAGCGCACCGCCTCGTAGTCGATGGGCTCGACGACGTGCCTGGCGTCACCCTCGCCGATCAGGAGCGGCGCCGTACCGAAGGCCGTGCCGTCAGCCGAGAACTCGGTGAGGACACGCTCCGAAGACGGGGTCGCGGAGCGCGGCACGAACTCGAAGCCTTCCATCACGGGGCCGAGGATCATCACGCGTCCCGCCGGCAGCGTCGTCTCGCCGCCGTTGGTCGCGAAGATGCGGTACTCGATTACCTGACCGGGGATCGCCTCGGTCGCGGGCGTGAACCGCTCCTCCTGGGTACCGTCGTCGAGCGTCACGAGGCTGACGATGTAGATCTCCGTGCGGAGCTGGATGGGGTTGGTCTGGCCCTGTGCCTGGCCAACGGTCAGTGCGAGCAGTAGCAGGGTCGCGGGCAACAGGCGTCTCTTGATCATCGGCGGGAACATACCAACGACAGATGGGCGGGTCTTGAGTGCTGCGGTCCGGGTACTCACGGAACCATCATGCCGGATGTCTCGGCGAAGTGCCTTACGAAGGCGAGGTAGTCGGCCGCCTTGGCCGAGCCGGCCGCCGCGGCGGCCTCGAAGGCGGAGATGGCAGCGTCGAAGTCCCTCTCCCCCGCCTCGCCGTGGAGCGCCGCCTCGCCGTAACGCAGGAGCGCCGGGCCGTGGCCCGAGCCCGCCGCCCGCCGCAGCCAGGCCATGCCGGCCTCGGGGTCGGGCTGCACGCCCAAGCCTTCGATGTAGAGCTCACCCAGCGCCATCTGGGCCTCGGGCAGACCGGCCTCGGCGGCGACCGCGTACCGCTCCGCGGCCTCGCGGAAGCTCCACGGCCGTCCCAGGCCGTTCTGGGCCAGGTGCCCGAGCATGAACTCCGACTCGACAGAGCCTGCGTCGGCGGCGCCCACCCATGACCGCCTGGCGGCATCGAAGTCGCCGACCCGGTACGCCGCCAAGCCGTCCTCGTAGGTGGGCGCGGTAGCTCCGCGGTCCCGGTAGACGAGCTGAAGCGCGAAGAACAGCACGACGGCGATCGCCAACGCCACGAGCAACAGACCGCGCAGGGCGCCCCTACCGGCTGCCTGGGCGGGCGCAGGCTCCCACACGCCGGGCCTGACGACGCTGGTGCTCTTGGTGGGTGGGAGCGGCCACTGCGCGCCGGACCGCCGGTCCTCCGCAGCTTCCTCTCCCCCAGGCTGGGTCGCTGGCGCTCCCTCGTCCACTCCCCGCCTCGTTGAACCTGGCGCCTCGGGCCTGGTCACGGGCTCGAGCTCCATGGGCTCGTACGCCGCGTCCCGCCACGGGTCCATCCCCGCCCAGGGGTCGTCGGCGTCCCAACGATCGAGGTCGGGAGGAAGCGGCGGTGCGTGCGCCTCGTAGCCGTACTCGCTGGGAACGACGTCGGGCGCGTCGCCGGGCACCCCGGCGTCCTCACCGGCGTCTACCGACCTATCTACCGGTAGGGCGACCTCGTGCTCCCTTGGCCAGACCGTCTGGTCGGGCGAGGCGTCGGCGTCGTACACAGCCACGTCGACACCCGCGTCCTGGAAGATCTGTGCGATAGCGTCGGCCTTCTCGGCCAGCACCGGCTTGGTGACGGGGCCGACCCTGCCCTTGAGGAGCGTGACGACCCTGCCGACGTCGATGCCGAGCCGCCGGGCGATCTGCCCGGCCGCCGAGGTCAGGTCCGTGCCGGTGACGGGCTTCGTCAGCTCGACGACGTAACGGCGCTCGCTCACTCCCTCTGTTCCTTCCGCGCGCATCGTACCCTCAGTCCCGGCGCGCCCGCTCTGCTACCATGGGGTGCACATGAAGTTGATCCTAGCCATCGTGCAGGACGCCGACGCCGGCCGTCTGCAGGAGGTCTTGAGGGAGCGCGGCTTCCAGTCCACCAAGCTCGCGTCCACCGGTGGCTTCCTGCGGGAAGGCAACACGACGGTGCTCATGGGCGTCGACGACCACAAGGTCGAGGACGTCAAGGCCATCCTCCACGCCACCTGCCGCGAGCGTTCGAAGGTCGTTACGGCCGGCTCGCCCATACACGCCCTCGAGGGCGTGTTCGCCAGCCAGCCCATGGAGGTCCCGGTGGGCGGCGCCATCGTGTTCGTCATCAACACCGAGGAGTTCGTCAGGCTCTGACGGCCAGAGGCACGGCCTCTCACGGCGTTTCGTCTCAACGCTCGTCGTCTCCAGGTCGGTCGTCTTTCGGTCGGTCGTCTGTGGCCCGGCCCTCTCCTGGCCCGTTGCCCGCCGCGCCATCGT
>CAZFAQ010000017.1:4659-13861 GCA_964517055.1 uncultured bacterium
GGTCGGTCGTCTGTGGCCCGGCCCTCTCCTGGCCCGTTGCCCGCCGCGCCATCGTCGCCGGCGTGAACCTCCTCTGGCTCGGTCCCCGCCTCGTCGCCCGCGTCCTGTTCCGCCCTCACCGCGCCGGCGCTCCACTCTGTCGGGTAGTCGGCAGCCTGGGCCTCGTCGTCGCTGGCGACCGACTTCGCCTCCTCGAGGATCTCCTGTACGGCGGCGCTGGCCTTGGGCTTGAGCGCGGCCTGGTCGAGGTCGTGCACCGCCCGCATGCGTAGGGCGAGCGTGAAGGCTGCCAGCGCGAAGGCGAGGCCGACGCCGAAGAGGATGGGCAGGTCGAGGAGCAGGACGAGGGCGCCGGCTGCGACCGGTGCCAGGCTAGGCAGGGCCAGCACCGAGTTGACGAGCCCGATGTAGAGGGCGCGCTCGTTCGCGGGCGCGATGGCGTAGAGCAGGTTCCACGCCGCCGTGCCGATGCCGGAGTTCCCGACGGCGGACAGCAGGAAGACGACGGCGAACGCCCGGTAGTCGTTCACGAAGAGCGCGAGGACGAGCGACGTCACGATGCACGCCAGGCCGACCTGAAGCACGAGCAGGTTGCGACCGCGGTTCGACGGCACGCGGAACCCGAAGTTCGCGATGATCGACGCGGCCGTCGCGACGATGACGTACAGCCCCAGCGCCCCCTCGGGCGCGCCCAGGTCCTCGAGGGCGTGGATCCCGTAGAACGGCTCGGCCAAGAGGGCCACCAGCCCGAGGAAGCGCACCGCCAGGAACCGCCGCAGCACCTTGTCCGTCCGGACCAGGCCGGGGACGTAGCGCAGCATGCCGAGCAGGGGGCGGCGCATCCCGGGCTCGCCGGCCGGCTCCCGGATGAAGCTGAACGAGGCGTTGCCTACCGAGGCGAGGATCGTGCCGAGCAGGAAGAGGTAGCCGAAGTTACGCGGGAAGGGGATGTCGGAGTCGAGGATCGCCCGCAGCACCAGGCCCGAGCCGAGCGCCAGCAGGCCCCCGATGACGTTGCGAGCGGCCCAGAACGTACCGAGACGCGAGTGCGGCACGACCTTGGCCGTCACGTCGGCGAACGGCACGCCGCCTATCCCGCCGGCCGTGGCGTTGATCGCCACCATTCCTACCACCACGGCCGCGACGAGCCCGGGGTCCAGGCCGCTGCCGAAGAGCACGACCAACGACATCGCCAGGAACGCCAGGTTCCGCGTCGTCGACGTGATGCGGTAGTACGGAAGCTTGTGCGCCTCCTGCGAGAGGCGGTTGGCGACGAGGAGCTGCGGCAGGAAGTAGAGCGCGACGCGCATCGCGGGGATCAGCCCGATGACGATAGGCGAGGCTCCGAGCGCTGCCAGGAAGGGCGCGAGTACCAGGCTGCTGTTGAAGAAGGCGTCGCCGCCAGTTACGAAGACGCCGTTCAGCACCCCGAGCCAGAAGTTACGGTCCCAGCGCTCGCGTCCCACGTGCGGCCAATGCTAACCCCGCGGCCTCAGCCTCCCGTTGCCAGCGGACCGTTCAGCGCACGCCCGTGAAACGCATGGGGTCGAACAGCGTGAGGTCGAGACCCGGCTCCTCGCCAGCGGCCAGCGCCGCGACGACCTGGCCCGACACGGGCGCGAGGCTGACGCCGAGCATGGCGTGGCCCGTGGCCACGATGAGACCTCGCGGGCTGGCTGCAGCGCCGAGGTACGGGAGCCCGTCAGGCGAGCACGGGCGGTGCCCCCGCCACGGCGTCTGAGCCCTGAAAGGCTCGAGGTCGAGGCCGGGTAGGTACTTACCGACCGACTTGAGGATGCCGTCGACGCGCCTGCCGCTTGGAGCCGATCCCTGCGGTGGGAAGCCGGCCATCTCCATGGTCCCGCCGACGCGCAGCCGGTCGGCGAACGGCGTGACGGCTACCCTGGCCTCGCTGAGGATCGCGGGAAGGCGTGGTCCGGCCGCCTGTGAGCTTGCCGTCAGGCTGTAACCGGTCCCGGGCTCGAGCGGCAGGTCCACCCCCACCCCGGCGGCGAGGCGCGACGACCAGGCGCCGGCGGCAAGCACGACGCGGTCGGCCAGCTCGCGCATGCCGGGCCCGTCGACGCCGATGGCCCTCCCCTGTCGCGTCAGGAGCCTGCGCACGCTCGCCCCGTGCCTGATCTCGCCGCCGAGACCGCGCACCGCGCCTCGCAACCTGTCGAGCAGCTGTCCAGGGTCTAGGTGGGCGTCAGCCAGGTAGTGGACGGCGCCAGCCACCGCGTAGCCGGCGTCCGGCTCGACCTCGGACACGCCCTGCCTGTCGAGCACCCCAGCCTCGAGCCCTAACCTCGCGGCCTGGTGGGCGAGCTCCGCCTCCTCGGCATGGGCCTCGTCGGTGAGGCTGAGGATGAGCAGGCCGTCGCGCGTGAGCGCGAAACTGCCAACCTCGCGTTCGAGGTCCTCGTAGGCCTCGCGGCTGGCGAGCGACAGGGCTAGCAGAGCCGGCGCGGCGCGCTCGGCCCGATCGGGCGCAGAGGCGCGCCAGAACGCGATGCCCCATCGCGCCAGCCGCACGGAGGGGCGCGGCCTCACGTGGAAAGGGCTCTCGGGGTCCGGCATCCACCTCAGCGCCTGTCTGACGGCTCCGGGCGCCGCCAGCGGCACGAAGTGGCTCGGTACGACCATCCCGGCGTTGCCGTACGAGGTACCGAGCGCGCCCTCCGGGTCGCGGTCCAGGACGAGGACCTCGTGACCTGCCTTGGCCAGGTAGTAGGCGCTCGTCAGGCCGATGACCCCGGCGCCGACGACGACCACCCTCACGGGATGCCGTGAGCGAACGGGTCGTCCGCCTCCACGATCAGGTGCGAGCGCGTCGTGACGTGCGCCGTGCCTGTGACGGTGGGCAGCACGCCGCCCTCCGGGCTGGGGGCGTACACGGCCTGGAAGACGCTGCCGATGACGCTCTCCTGACGCCATACCTGGAAGGGCGCCAGCGCCCCGTCGTCCGCCAGGCAGGCCAGCTTGGCGCTGGTGCCGGTACCGCACGGCGACCTGTCGTAGGCCCCGCCAGGGCACAGCACGAAGCTTCGAGAGTCGGCGACCAGGCTGGGCCCGAAGAGCTCTACGTGGTCGATCTCGTGGCCATCGCCGGTGTGGCCGGCGTCGGCCAGAGCGGTCATGATGCGCGTGGCGACGTCGGTGAGCTTGGCGACGTTGGTCCGCTCGACCGCCAGGCCGTGGTCGTCACATAGGAAGAACCAGTTGCCCCCATAGGCGATGTCTCCCGTCACCGACCGCCTTTCGCCGGCCTCGGTCGAGAAGCTGACGGTGACGCCCCGCTCGAGCCTGTACGAGCGCACGTTCTCGACGCTCACGCTCCCGTCGTCGTGAAGCGTGGCCGTGACGGGACCGACCGGCGTCTCGATGACGTGCCTGCCCGGACCGACCTGACCGAGGTACGCGAGCGTCGCGACGACCCCGATCGTGCCGTGGCCACACATGCCAAGGTAGCCGACGTTGTTGAAGAAGATCACGCCGGTCAGGGCGGCGCCGTCGGCCGGCGGCACGAGGAGCGCGCCGACCAGCACGTCGGAACCACGAGGCTCCGTGACGACGAGGCGCCGGAAGTCATCGTGGTCGGCCCGCAGACGCATTAGCCTGTCGGCGACACTGCCGCTTCCCAGATCGGGCCCTCCGGCGATCACCACACGGGTCGGCTCGCCGCCGGTGTGCGAGTCGATGACTTCTACGTGTGAGTTCACTGGCCTGGGCATGCTCCGGTGTCGGATTGTATGTGTAGACAGGTGACCGGTGCTCACGCCCGGCGAAGGGAGCCCTGACATGAACGTCGACTGGCGAGGAGTTATCCCGGCCATCACCACCCCGTTCCGTGAGGACATGACCGTGGACCTCGAGCTGTTGGCCCGCCACGCTCGCTGGCAGGTCGAGGCGGGCGCGGTGGGCCTGGTGCCGTTCGGCTCGTTGGGTGAGGGCGCGACCGTGACCTTCGCCGAGAAGATGACCGCAATCGAGCGTCTCGTCGCCGAGCTGGACGGCGTGGCGCCGGTCATACCGGCGGTATCGGCGCTGTCAACCGCCGAGGCCGTCGAGTTCACGAGGGCCGCGCAACGCGCGGGCGCCAGCGGGTTCATGGTGCTGCCGCCCTACGTGTACTCGAGCGACTGGCGCGAGATGCGGGCCCACGTAGCTGCGGTCATGCGCGCGACCGACCTGCCATGCATGCTCTACAACAACCCGCTCGCGTACGTCACCGACTTCAGGCCAGAGCAGGTCGCGGAGCTGCACGAGGAGTTCGAGCACATGACGGCCGTCAAGGAATCGAGCTCCGACGTGCGGCGCGTCACGCACATCAGGGCGCTCCTCGGCGACCGCCTAGACATCCTCGTCGGCGTCGACGACGTGATCGTCGAGGCCGCAGCAGCGGGAGCGGGCGGCTGGATCGCCGGTCTTGTCAACGCCTTCCCTGCCGAGTCGATGAGGCTCTTCGAGCTCGCCATCGCCGGTCCCAGCGCCGAGGCGCGCAGGCTCTACGAATGGTTCCTGCCCCTGCTCCGCCTCGACATCGGCACGAAGTTCGTCCAGAAGATCAAGCTGGCTAACGAGGTCGTCGGCTGGGGCTCCGAGCGCGTGCGCGGTCCGCGCCTCGTGCTCTCGGGCGAGGAACGCGAGACGACCATCCGGACGGTGGAAGCGGCGCTCGCGTCTCGCCCCGACCTCGGCGTGCCGGCGTGAGCCCGCTGCGAGGGGACAGCACCGAACCTGGCCAGTCCACGGGAGACGGACGAGCCTTCCGCGCCACCGACCCTCGCACCGGCACGTTCGTAGGGGACGAGCACCGCGTCACGTCGGACGCCGAACTTGACGCCGCCGTACGGGCCGCCGCGGCCGCGTTCCCGCGCTTCACATCGTTCCAGCCAGAGGCACGCGCGCGCTTCCTGCGCCGCATCGCGGACGAGCTCGAGGTCGACAGGGAGAGGATCGTCGAGCTGGCGGCGGGCGAGACAGGCCTAGCACACGCCCGCATCGGCTCCGAGCTGACCCGTACGGTCAACCAGCTCGTGATGTTCGCCGAGCTGGTCGAGTCACCGCAGTGGCTGGACGCCCGCGTAGACCTCGGTGACGCGTCCCGCGCGCCGTCACCTAAGCCTGACGTCCGCTCGATGCGCCGGGGCTTGGGCCCCGTTGCCGTGTTCGGCGCCAGCAACTTCCCGCTGGCGTTCTCCGTTGCGGGTGGTGACACCGCGTCGGCGTTGGCCGCCGGCTGCCCCGTCGTCGCGAAGGCGCATCCCGCCCACCCGGGCACCTCAGCCCTCGCCGCAGCTTGCGTGCTGCGGGCAGCCGAAGCTACGGGGATGCCGGACGGCGTGTTCTCACTGGTGTTCGACGACGGCATCGCGGTCGGCGAGGCGCTCGTACGCCACCCCGACATCAAGGCGGTCGGCTTCACCGGCTCGCGCGCCGGCGGCGAGGCGCTCGTTCGCATCGCTGCCGGCAGGCCCGAGCCGATACCGGTGTTCGCCGAGATGGGCAGCGTCAACCCCGTCTTCGTGCTGCCGGGCGCCGCCGCGGCCCGGCCGAAGGCCATCGCTGAGGGTCTGCACGCGTCCTTCACGCTCGGCGTCGGCCAGTTCTGCACCAACCCCGGTCTCGTCTTCGTGCCACAGGACCCCGTGGGCAGCGAGCTCGTCGATCGGTTAGGCAAGCTGACCAAAGGCACAGCGCCCGGGCCGATGCTCAACGCCAAGGTCTGTCAGGGGTACGTTCGTGGCGTCGAGCGGCTCGAGCGTGCCGGCGCCAAGCGCCTCGCCACGGGTGCCATGGGAGAGGGCCCGAACGACGGCGCAGCCAGCCTCTGGGAGGCCTCTTTGTCGGACCTGGAGGACGGGAGCGAACTGCTGGGAGAGGTGTTCGGCCCATCGACGCTGCTGGTGCGGTACCAGGACGAAGGCGACCTGCCTGACGCGGCGGCCATGCTGGAGGGTCAGTTGACGGCGACCGTGCACGCCGAGGAGTTCGAGCTCGAGCCGGGGTCCGCCACGGACGCCCTGTTCCAGGTCCTCGTCGACAGAGCGGGCAGACTGATCGTCAACGAGTTCCCTACGGGCGTTGAGGTGGGGCCGGCCATGGTGCACGGTGGGCCGTACCCGGCCACATCGGACGGCCGCTCGACGTCGGTCGGCACGCGCGCGATCGAGCGCTTCACCCGTTACGTCGCGTACCAGAACTTCCCGCAGGCTCTCCTGCCCGGGCCCCTGAGGGACGGCTGAACGCCGTCTCACACGGGCGTTACCTAGGCCGGTAGAGGCGGCGTCTACCTTGGGCACATGGCGGCCATACTTCCGTTGGTGCTCGCGGCCCTCGCCGCCCTGACGCTTATCACGGCGGCGCCGCCAAGCACCGCTTCTCCTTTCGGCCCCGACCCGCTCGAGGTCGGCTTCGTGCCGCCTGACACGTCGCCGCCGAGCATGGTCGGCTCCACGAGCATCGAAGCCAGCGGTCCCACGCCGGGGGCCGACGCGGGAGTCACGACCGAGGGCCCACCCGTCTACTTCATGCCCGTCGAAGGCGTCAGTGTGGCCGACGTCTGGCCGTCCTTCGGCGACCCTCGCGGCAACGACCGCAGACACCTGGGCGTCGACATCATGGCCGAGCGAGGAACGCCGGTCCGCTCTGCGGCGGCAGGCGTCGTCTGGAGGTCAGGCGAGTCGGGTCGCGGCGGAGTTTCGGTGACGGTGATCGGCGACGACGGCGTGCGCTACTTCTACACGCACCTGGACTCGGTCGCGCCCGGCATCGACCGGGGCCAGCGTGTCGGCACCGACACGGTCATCGGCTACGTAGGCAACACGGGCAACGCCGCCGGAACGGCGCCCCACCTGCACTTCGAGGTGGCGCTGCCGGTCGAGGGCCGGGAGTACGCCTGGGAGCCCATAGACCCGCTCACGTACATGCTCGACAGGTAGTCAGGGAGGGGCCGATGTACACGCCGCCAGACCCTGCGTAGTACACTATGGAGCGCTTGGGGCTGTGGCGCAGTTGGGAGCGCGCGTGAATCGCACTCACGAGGTCAGGGGTTCGAATCCCCTCAGCTCCACCACGCGAGAACCCCGTCCCTGACGGGGTTCTTACGTTTCCGGTACACCCTGGCTGGCGCTACGTCACGCCTAGCGATCGGGCTGCAAGGCATAATCGGCCCGTGAACCGAACACAACCTGGTACTGGCCCCGTGCGTAGCGTAGTCCACTGCCTCACGGTCGCTGCTCTCATGCTCCTCGCGGCCTGCGCACAGACGCCTCCAGACGAGGACGATCCACCCAGTGTGACGCTGAGTCCCAAGGCAGCGACCGTCAACGTGCTGGAGCGGGTCCTGTTCACCGTGACCGTCCCCAAGACGGCAGGCGAGCCGACCTACGCCGTCACGTGGTCGGCGAGCGCCGGTAGCGTAGAGCCCATCGACACCCACGCTCTGGCCGTCTGGTTCTACGCTCCAGCCGAGGCGGGCGAGGTCACCATCACCGCGACTCTGGGTTCGGAGCCACCTGTCAACGACACGGCGACCGTGACGGTCGAGCCCGACCCAGATCCAGACCCAGACCCCGACCCTGAGTCGGTTCGCCTCCTCGCCGCCGGCGACATCGCATGCAGCACCACCGACGAGTACTTCAACGAAGGCGAAGGAGACTACGCGGCCAACAGGTGCATGCAGATGCGAACCGCGGTCCTGGCGGAATCGCTCGAGCCAGACGCCGTCGTGGCGCTCGGCGACCTGCAGTACACGGGCGGCGAGTACGGCAGGTTCATGGGCTCGTACCACCCGTCGTGGGGTCGGTTGAACGACGTCATCTACCCGATGCTAGGCAACCATGAGCTCTACAGGGACGGTGCAGACGGGTACGTCAGGTACTTCGACGAGCAGGGCGTCTGGGACCGTCTTCCGGATGCCGCGGCCGATTACACGAAGGCGTACTACGCCTTCGACCTGGGTGCCTGGCGAGTGATCCTCCTCAACACCAACTGCGAGGACACGGTCGGCCGGGACGACTCGGTCGATTGTGACGTGGGCTCGGACCAGCACACCTGGCTGGTAGACGAGTTGGCTGCTGCCACTGACCGCTGCACGCTCGTGGCCTTCCATCAACCCCGCTTCAACTCCGGACGTAACGGTGACGAGCCTCTCATGGAGGCCTTCTGGCGTGCCGCACACGACGGCGGGGTCGACCTGATCCTGGCGGCCGATGAGCACCGCTACGAGCGGTATCACCCGCTGAACGCCGATGGTGAGCGCGACGACGAGAACGGGGTCCTGTTCTTCATCGTCGGTACCGGCGGCAAGGAGCTGTACGGTCCTTACGACCCGTCCTACCCGACGAGCGCCAAGAAGATCATCGGCGAGTACGGCGTCCTCCAGGTAGACCTGTACGAGGACCACTTCGATTTCGAGTTCGTCCCGGCTGAGGGCTACACGTCTACCGACTCGGGCACGGGCGGATGCCACTGAGGCGAAGCCGTCACGTGCCCTAGAGAGTGCGGCTCATGACGGCTCCTTCTCCCCCGCCAGGAACAGCCAGGTCTCGAGGACCGTGTCCGGGTTGAGGCTGATCGAGTCGATTCCCTCGTCCACGAGCCATTTGGCGTAGTCGGGATGATCAGAAGGACCTTGGCCGCAGATGCCGACGTACTTGCCGCGCTCCTTGCAGGCTCGTATCGCCATCGCCGCCAGCTCCTTGACTGCCGGGTCGCGCTCGTCGAAGAGGTCCGCGACCAGGCCGGAGTCGCGGTCGAGCGCCAACGTGAACTGCGTCAGGTCGTTCGAGCCGATCGAGAACCCGTCGACATGCTCCAGGAACTGGCCCGCTAGCACGGAGTTGGACGGCACCTCGCACATCATGATCACGCGTAGGCCGTTCTCACCGCGCTCGAGGCCGTTGCGCTTCATGACCCCGAGGACCTCGAGCAGCTCGGGCACGGTCCTGACGAACGGGATCATGACCTCGACGTTCGTGAGACCCAGCTCGTCCCTGACGCGCTTCAACGCGCGGCACTCGGCGGCGAACGGCTCGGCGAAGCGCTCCGAACGGTAGCGCGCGGCCCCGCGGAAGCCGATCATCGGGTTCTCCTCCGTCGGTTCGTGCGCGTGGCCGCCTACCAGGTGCGCGTACTCGTTCGACTTGAAGTCCGAGAGCCTCACGATCACCGGCTTCGGGTCGAAGGCCGCCGCGAT
>CAZFAQ010000017.1:13961-44908 GCA_964517055.1 uncultured bacterium
ACTTGAAGTCCGAGAGCCTCACGATCACCGGCTTCGGGTCGAAGGCCGCCGCGATGGTCGCGATGCCCTCCTTCAGCTTCTCCTCGTAGAAGTCGCTCGGGCTCTCGTAGCCCGCGGCCCTAACCTCGATCTCCTCCTTGACCTCGGCCGGCACGTCAGGCCAGGCCAGGAGGGCGTTGGGATGGACCCCGACAGCGTTGTTCACGATGAACTCGAGGCGTGCCAGCCCCACGCCGTGGTTGGGAACGGCGGCGAACGCGAACGCCCTGTCCGGTGACGCGACGTTCATCATCACCTTGACGGGCAGCTCGGGCATGGCGTCGAGCTCGATCGTCTGGACGTCGAACTCCTGCTCTCCCTGGTAGACACGCCCCTCGTCGCCCTCGGCGCAGCTCACCGTGACGACGACGCCGTCTGTCAGCGTGTCGGTGCCGTCGCCGGTGCCCACCACAGCGGGGATGCCTAGCTCGCGCGCGATGATCGCCGCGTGGCATGTCCTGCCGCCCCTGTTCGTGACGATGGCCGCTGCGCGCTTCATCACCGGCTCCCAGTCTGGGTCGGTCATGTCGGTGACCAGGACGTCGCCTTCCTCGACGCGGTGCATCTCGCTGGCGTGCTCCACGACGCGGACCGTGCCCGTTGCCGCCTTCGAGCCGACTGCACGCCCTACGACCAGCGGTTCGCCCCCGCCCTTCATGCGGTAACGGGTCAGCACCCTGCCGGTGCGGCTCTGGACCGTCTCCGGACGGGCCTGGACGATGTAGATGTGGCCGTCCTCCCCGTCCTTCACCCACTCGATGTCCATGGGCCTGCCGTAGTGGTCCTCGATGGCGAGGGCCTGGCGGCCGAGCTCCTGGAGGTCGTCGTCAGACAGGGCGAAGCGGCGCCTATCGTCGGCGGGGACGGGAACACGCTCGACGCCTCCGTTCGCGCCGTAGACCATCTTCTCGAGCTTGGAGCCGAGCTGCCTGGCGAGCACGGCTGGGCGTCCCTCGCGAAGAGCACGCTTGTACAGGTAGACCTCGTCTGGGTTTATGGCCCCCTGAACCAGGAGCTCGCCAAGGCCGTACGCGGCCGTGACGAAGACGGCGCCGTCGAAGCCCGACTCGGTGTCCAGGGTGAACGCCACCCCGCTGGCGCCGATGTCGCTGCGCGCCATGCGCTGCACGCCGGCTGACAGCGCCACTTCCTCGTGGGCGAAACCGTGGTGCATCCGGTAGCTGATGGCGCGGTCCGTGAACAGCGAGGCGAAGACCTTCTTGACGGCGGCCTCGACGGCCGCGAACCCCCTGACGTTCAGGTAGGTGTCCTGCTGGCCAGCGAACGACGCCTCCGGCAGGTCCTCGGCCGTAGCCGACGACCGCACGGCGACTGCCGTTTCGGCGCTCTCCGGCCCACCTAGCGCCGCGTAGGCTGCTCCCAGGTCTTGGCGCAGGTCTTCGGGCAACGGCGTGCTCAACACCAGCTCACGAACGCGCCTACCACGCTCGGCCAGCAGCGCAACGTCGCTGCCGTCCACCCCGTGGAGGAGGTCCCTGACCTTGTCACCCAAGCCGTCCTGAGCCAGGAACGCCCGGTAGGCGTCTGCCGTGGTCGCGAAACCGCCCGGGACCCGCACCCCAGCCGCGGTGAGGTGCGCGAGCATCTCGCCTATGGAAGCGTTCTTGCCGCCCACGTGGGCGACGTCGCCCATGCCGACGGACGCGAAGTCAACAACGTGCTGCACGCCAGCCTCCAGTGGTTCCATAGTCCTAGAGACGATTCATCCCCGTGTCTCATAGGGTAGCGAACGACGTAAGCTCGTCGAAAGCCTAGGAGGAGAGCGTGGCACAACAGGCGGCCGGGGGCCGGGTCAAGAAGCACGTCTACTTCGTCTCGGACCACACCGGCGTGACCGCCGAGGTGGTCGGTCAGAGCCTGCTGTCTCGGTTCGACCACATCGACCTCGAGACCGCCACTAAGCCGTTCGTGAGCACGCTCGAGCGGGCCAAGGAGGTCGTGGCCGAGTTCGCGAAGCTCGCTGCGCCACCGATCGTGTTCAGCACCATCACCGACCCCGAGGTCCGCAAGCTGGTTGCCGACGCGGCGGCGGTCCACTTCGACCTCTTCGAGCCGTACGCCGCCAGGCTCGAGCAGGCGCTCGGGCAACCGGCCGTGACCGTCGTCGGAGCCGCGCACTCCATCCGCGACCTGGCGCGCTACCAGGCGCGCATAGACGCCATCGAGTTCTCCCTCACCACCGACGACGGCGCGAACGTCAAGCGCTACGACAACGCCGACGTGGTTCTGATCGGGGTCTCGCGCGTCGGCAAGAGCCCCACATCGCTCTACCTGGCCATGACGTACGGCGTGCGCGCCTCCAACTTCCCGTTGGTCGAGGAGGACCTGGAGGCCGACTCCTTGCCCCGCGCCCTAGCCAGCCACCGCGCTCGGCTGTTCGGTCTGACCATCGACCCCAGGCGGCTACACGAGCTTCGCACGAAGCGCAGCCCGGGCACGGGCTACGCGTCGATCGAACGCTGCGAGTTCGAGGTGAACCGCGTTGAACGGCTCTTCAGACGCCACAACCTGCCGTTCCTGGAGACCACGAACGTCAGTGTCGAGGAGCTGGCGTCACAGGTGCTGCAGCGGGCCGACCTCGAGCGGCATCGGTAGATCGGGACCGTCAGACTGGCGCCCATCGAACAACACCGCGCATCGAACTCTAGCGGTCTCGCTCAAGCGTCGAAGAACGCTGTCTTCGTGAAGTCGTCGAGGCCCTCGTCGCCGATCACTACCGTGCTGTTGGCCTCCAACCAAGCGTGACCTGTGACCGTTCCGTCCGGACGGCGCCGGAACCCGAAGTGCATGCGTGTCGAGATGGACCTACGGCTAAGCATCACCTGGGCGGCCAGCGACTGTGCGACACACCTCACTTCAGGCACGTACCTGCTCGCACTCATGACGGCGTTCCCGACAGCTCCGACGTCGACCCGATTCTTGGGCACCGGCCGCGGCTGCCGGTTCATATCGACGAACGAACTCTGGACGTCCTTCACCGACGACGTTGCAAGCTCTCGTTGAACCCGCCGCAGCGTCGCTAAAGCTTCGTACCTAAGTAACAGACCGCCGATCCCGACTCGTCGTATGCGCCCGAACACCGTGGCCTCGAGGACTTGCCCGCCGGGGCCCGCCTCGCGCCTCACGGTTGACCGCGTCGGGCGCTGACCCGAGTAAACCTTTCGCTTGCCGTTCGGGGGCATGCGCTCCATTAGAAGCTGATCACAGCGTCCACATGGTACGTCCGACACGTCATGCGCTGTGAGCACCTAACTCCGAGCACGAGCTACCCCCATCTATACTTCGCCGATGCAGGACGCACGCTCCCTGTTGCGCTTCGCGCGTTACATGGTCTCTACCCTGCGGTGGCGACTGGTAGTCCTGCTGGCTTTCGGCCTGATCTCTAGCGTGACTGCTGGGATCGGCATCGTTGTCCTCGTCCCGCTTCTCGGGATCGTTGGCGTCGAGACCGGCGGCGGCACCACCGAGCCCATCGTCCGCTACGTCGAGGGGGCACTAGCGTTCCTCGGCCTCGCGCCAACTGCTCCGATCCTGCTCGGGTTCAACGCCGGGTTGCTCATCGTCATGGGTGGCCTGCGGCGCCTTCAGAGCGTGGTGGAGGCGCGCATCTACGAAGACTTCGTTCATCAAGAGCGCGTGAGGCTGTTCGAGGCCTTGGTCGCAACGAACTGGCGCCAGCTCGTATCGGAGAAGTCCTCTAGTCACCTACACCTCTTGACCAAGGAGGTCGACCGGATCGGCACCATCGCCTCGGGGATCGTCTCCTTGATCACGCGCAGCCTGATGGCTCTGGTGTACCTAGGCGTCGCCGTCGTGGTCTCTCCGACCCTCACCCTACTCGTGGCCGCTACCGGTGCCTTGTTGACCGTCCTGTCTGCTCCCCTAGCCGGTAGGGCGAAACAGCGAGGCACGGAGGTGTCCAAGAGCTATCGGGAGCTGTACGGCGTGGTGAGCGAGCACCTGGCTGGCCTGAAGACGGTGAAGGCTCACGGGGCCGAGGCTTTCAGTACACGCACCTTCGGGGCTCGTAGTAGCGACGCTGCAAACGCCGGGGTCGAGGTCGTGCGAAACCACGGGAACGTAGGGTTCTTGCTTCAGTCAGGCTCCGCGATCGCGCTGTCGATCATCGTCTTGGTAGCTCTGAGCCTACCGTCGCTGACTCCAGCAGGGCTTCTACTTCTTCTCTACCTCTTCACGAGGCTCGTGCCGATGCTCACCGACCTACAGCGCTCGTACCAGTCGTTGTTGGCCCGCCTGCCGGCGATGGAGCTTGTCCAGGAGTCGCTGGACAAGTTCGCAGGCGGCCGAGAGGCGTCGTCGGGAGGAGTGATCCGCCCGGTCCGAGACTCCATACGACTTCAGGGTGTCACGTTCAGCTATACGCCAGGAGTCGAAACGCTGAAGGGCATCGACCTCGTCATCCCTGCGGGTCGTACGACAGCGCTCGTTGGACCATCGGGCGGCGGGAAGAGCACGCTGGCCGACCTGTTGATCGGGCTCCTGGAACCGAGCACAGGGACGATGCTTCTCGACGGTGACCCCTTGACCACTGAGCTTCGTCCGGCCTGGCGGAGTCAGGTAGCCTATGTAGCCCAGGACGTGTTCTTGTTCCACGACACCATCAGGGAGAACCTGCGGCTCTCTGACCACGACGCCGATGACGATGCCATCTGGGAGGCGCTGGATAGTGCGTCTGCCGGCTTCGTTAGGTCCCTTCCACAGGGCCTCGACACCGTGGTCGGCGACCGGGGAGCGCGGCTCTCTGGTGGCGAGCGTCAGAGGCTAGCGTTGGCGCGGGCACTGCTCAGGAAGCCGTACCTGCTTGTGCTGGACGAAGCTACGAGCAACCTCGACTCTGTGAACGAAGTACGGGTTCAGGAGGCGATTCAGAGCCTGCACGGCCGCGTGACGCTACTCGTGATCGCTCATAGGCTCTCGACCGTCAGGACGGCCGACTGCATCCACGTCATGGATGACGGCCACCTGGTCGAGTCCGGGACGTGGGACGACCTGAACTCAAGGCAGTCGGGAACCTTGCGGGAGCTAGCTGCCGCACAGGGGCTCGTAGCCTGACGCGCAGTATTCGAGTGGTCTCTCAAGCTCGAGTCGGCTTGCCTATCCTCAGGCAGTCGTGAGCTGATCTTCTCCCAGCCGTTGAACCACTTCGGTGGCCGCGGCCAACCGATCGAAGCCGTCCGGATAAGTGAGCTTGAAGGCCGGCACCCTACCTGCCAGTCGTAGGTAGGCACCGATCATCTTCTGGAACCGGCCCTTGATGGACGTTGACTGTGCGTACGACCGCCAGGTCAGGACGGAGAGCGTGTCCATTAGCCCTAGTCTCTCGAGACGAACATCTTGTTCGCCGGGACGACGGGCCAGTATCACGAAAGCGGACAGAGGTACCGGTGAACCTAGCTGTACCGTCTCAGCGATAGACACGCGTTCACGTACAGGAGCGTCGAAGCGTGAGGCAGAATCGTCACGCAACCTGGCGGTGAATGGCAAGGGACGTAAGACGGGCCTACCATCCTCACCGTTCACGTCGACGACGACCGCGTCGTCGGCCACGAGACGTTTTCCACGTCTAACCAGCTCGCAAGCCAGCGTGGTCTTGCCGGACCGCGAAGGGCCGAGAAGTACGATGGCTCCCGCGCTTCCGAGGACCGCCGCGCCGTGCAGGGCCTCGAGCCCGTACACCTGAAGCGCGACGGGGGCGAGGGTCCGGTAGTAGAGGTCGACACCAAGGGCCGGATCGCAGCCTGGCTCGAGCACCAACGCGCACCGGAGCACACCGTCAGGTGTCGTCCGCGGGTACCTGTACGCACCGACGTCCTTCAGCCAGAACCAACACCAGTCTCCGTCTTCACATGCCCTGGCGAACACTCGACCTCTCCCGCGATCATCCAGGATCTTGGACTCGTCCAAGAACAGCGCGGGCGGGAGTTCAAGTTGTTCGATTGTCAGTGGCTCTATGAACACGCTTACTTGGCGCGGCTTTCCATTCTCTGAGAGTCGCAAGAGTGCCGTGTGGCCGGCTCTGTGCCGGCCACACGGTGAATCACTGGCTACCACCAGTCCCACTTCCAGTGACCACTGCCGGTCCATGTATCGTCCGAACCGTGGCCGCTGCCGCCGTACCCGCTACCCTTGCCCCAACCGCCGAGTACGACTTCGGTCACCCGACCAACGGTCGCGACCTTCATTGGCTGCCAAGTCTTCATATCCACCTCCTTTCATCTAGCCCACTCGTCGCCCGAGGGCGCGGTTCGCTAGCCAAGCTCGCGATAGGTTCGAAGATGGCAGATAGGTTCTCGAGGCCGTTCGGATAGGAGAGGCGGTACAAGGGCACCTGATCAGCCAGCCTCGAGTAGTTGGCTACCAGTGTTCGCCTGCGCTCAGAGGCGAAGGGCTCGACGGAGTACGCCTCACGCAGGAGGTGGCCAAGCGCATCGGCGCCGGTGATCCGGGTGAGCTTGACGTCGCTAGGGCCACGGTCCAGCAGCACCATGGCGGCGAGCCTGTACTCGACGTCCAACCGCCGATTCCAGCCGGCACTTGTCGCTTTGTTGGACTTCGGCGCCGCAGACCCGAAATGTGCCGCGCTCTGCCGCCTAAGCCGAGTCGCGTACGGCATGGGGATGATGGTCTGCGTGGCGGGTCTCAGGATGATGTTGTCATCGGCGACCTGCCGGGCCCCGTGACGCGCGAGGGCGAACGCCGTTGTCGACTTGCCAGACCCCTGCCCTGCGAACAGAGCCACCGCGTTGTCACCCTCGAACACGACCGCGCTGGCGTGCAAGGTCTCGTACCCCAACACTTGAGCAGCCATCGGGAGAACGGAGCGAAGGAAGAAGTCATCCAAGACGTCGTACGACACCTTGGGCAGCGGTACGACGCCGACCTCGATGACGTCGGGGGACGACGGTTCGGCTGGAAAACAGTAAGCCCCGACACGTTCGACGACCTGCCAATGGACCTCTCCACGCCTGAACCCGTAGCCGACTGGTCTGCCGCGCCTGTCACGCCAGACCGCGACGTCCGCATCGTCAGGGCTGAACCTTGGCACGTCGCCAGGTATGACGCGCAGAGGCGCGACGTACGTCCCTCGTAGTCGGTCCATCTGGGGCCCAGCCATGGATGAGAAGGTCGGCAGGCCCATGGAGCTAACCGCTGGCCTCGATGACCCGGTGCTCGACGAGCGCCCGGATGGTCGTGTCAACGTTCTCAGAGACCTCTTGGAGCGAGACAGAGTACTCCTGTGCGAGCGCATCGACCGCTTCGTCACGGGACATCCCATCCCTGAGTAGCTCTAGCAAGCGGGCAGCGGTCTCGTTGAGCTCGAGGATCTGGTCGGTGACGAGGTTGACGACCACTAGCGAGTCGTCGATCTTCTCCAGCACGACGTCGTCGGGCATGGTGAACGGTTGCGACGGGGTACTGGCGTGCATGGTGCGAGCCTCCGGCTCAGAAGTCGCGGCACGCATGGCCGCGCCAGGTATCTCGAGCACCTCGAAGATACCCGTGCATGAGAACTTCCTAAGTGCGTCCGTCACACGAGTTCTGGCGCTGGACAGGCTAGGTCATCGCCGGCACCAGCGAGAGTTGATCGTGCTCAGGCTACGGTGATGCTCTCGTCCAGGTAGACGTCCTGGATCAGGTTGAGGAGCCTCACGCCCTCGGCCATGGGACGTTGGAACGCCTTGCGGCCCGAGATCAGGCCCATGCCGCCCCCGCGCTTGTTGAGGACCGCGGTCAGCACCGCCTCCTCGTAGTCGTTGGCGCCTCCGGACGCACCACCAGAGTTGATCAGCCCGGCCCGGCCCATGTACGAGTTGGCGACCTGCCAGCGGACCAGCTCGATCGGGTGGTCTTCTGGCATCAGCTCCTCGTACATGCGTTTGTGCGTGCGACCGAACCCGACGGCCTTGAAGCCGTGGTTGGTGTCTGGCAGCTTCTGCTTGACGATGTCGGCCTGGATCGTCACGCCCAGGTGGTTGGCCTGGCCGGTCAGGTCGGCGGCTGCGTGGTAGTCCTTACCGTCCACCTTGAAGGCGTCGTTGCGCGTGTAGCACCACAGGATCGTGGCCATGCCCAGCTCGTGAGCGTGCGCGAACGCCTCAGCGACCTCGACGATCTGGCGGTTCGAGTCCGGGTGCCCGAAGTAGATGGTCGCCCCTACGGCGACCGCGCCCATGTCGTAAGCCTGATCTACCGTCCCGAACAGCACCTGCTCGTAGGCCACCGGGTACGTCATCAGCTGGTTGTGGTTGATCTTGACGATGAACGGGATCTTGTGGGCGTACTTGCGGGCCACCATGCCGAGCACACCGAACGTTGAGGCGACGGCGTTGCAGCCGCCCTCGATGGCGAGCTCGACGATCTTCTCCGGGTCGAAGTAGTCCGGGTTCGGCGCGAACGAGGCGCCGCCCGAGTGCTCGACGCCCTGGTCGACAGGCAAGATCGAGACGTAACCGGTGCCGGCCAGCCGGCCGTGACCGAAGAGCGCTTGAAGGCTTCGCAGCACGCGCGGGTTGCGGTCGGTGGCCGCGAAAACGCGGTCGACGAAATCCGGGCCCGGCAGGTACAGACGCTCCTGCTCTATCCCCTTAGCGCGGTAGGACAGCAGCGCCCCCGCCTTGTCACCCAGCATGTCGCGGATCTCGGTGTTCACTTCGACTACCTCCAGGTCAACCCAGGGCTACGTCCAGGACCGGCATCAGGACCACTCCGACCATGGTACCCATCGTCGCCAGCCGCTCGTGCCCGCGCGTGTGTGTCTCGGGGACCATCTCGTCGAGGATCACGAGTCGCAGCCGTCCACTGGCCCTAGGATACGTGCGCCATGGCAGCCCCATCTCTCGAACCGGGCTCGTCGCGGCTTACCCTGTGCTGGTGGCACACGAAGACCACGGTCAACCGTCCGACATCGCGATGATCGGCCTCGGCGTGATGGGCCAGAGCCTGGCGCTGAACCTTAACGACAACGGCTACCGCGTGTCCGCGTACGACGTCCTGCCCCCCACCCGAGAGGCCTTCGCTGCCGGGCCGGCCGCCGGACGTGACATCCACGTTCACGGCGACCTGGCGGCGCTGGCGGCGTCCCTGACGCGCCCGCGCAAGCTGATGCTGATGGTCCCGGCCGGCGCACCGGTCGACGCGGTCCTCGCCGACCTACTACCCCATCTCGAAGCCGGTGACGTTGTCATCGACGGCGGCAACTCGCACTTCGATGACACGGCGCGGCGCGTCCGAGAACTGGCGGCCACAGGCGTCCTGTTCGTCGGCGCCGGCGTCTCGGGCGGCGAGGCCGGCGCCAGGCATGGGCCCTCGATCATGCCGGGCGGCAACCCAGATGCCTGGCCGCTAGTTAAGGAGATGCTCCAGGCCATCGCAGCGCGGGTGGACGGCGAGCCCTGCTGCGCGTGGACGGGATCGGGCGGCGCCGGTCACTACGTGAAGATGGTGCACAACGGCATCGAGTACGGCGACATGCAGCTCATCGCCGAGGCCTACCAGTACATGCGCTCCGTGCTCGGGATGCGCGTGGACGAGGCCGGAGCGACCTTCGCGCAGTGGGACGAGGGACGACTCGACTCCTACCTCATCGAGATAACCGGGCACATCCTGCGCGCGCTCGACGAGGACGGCTCACCTCTGATCGAGAAGGTGCTCGACGCCGCCGGGCAGAAGGGCACGGGGCGCTGGACGGCCGTTGACGCCTTGCACAGGGGCGTCCCGCTGACGCTCGTGGCGGAGGCCGTGTTCGCCAGGTCGCTCTCGGCCATGAAGGACGAGCGCGTGAACGCATCCGAGGTGCTGCGAGGGCCGGGCTCGGCAGGCGGCTCGTTCGACAGGCAGGGCCAGCTATCGGACCTGGAGGAGGCGCTGTACGCGTCCAAGATCGTGAGCTACGCGCAAGGGTTCATGCTGCTGCGCACCGCGTCCGATGACCTGGGCTGGGAGCTCGACCTGGGCGCCGTGGCTCAGACCTGGCGCGGCGGCTGCATCATCCGCTCGCGCTTCCTGACAGACATCAGGGCCGCGTACGCCGCTGAGCCCGGCATGGCCAACCTGATGACCGTGAGGTTCTTCGCGCGCGAGCTGGCGTCATGCCAGGCCGGCTGGCGCCGCTCCCTCAACCGTGCGATCGGTTCCGGAGCGCCGGTGCCTGCGATGTCGGCCTCCCTCGCCTTCTACGACGGGTACAGGTCGAAGCGGCTGCCCGCCAACCTGATCCAAGCCCAGCGCGACTACTTCGGCGCGCACACGTACGAGCGTGTCGACTCGCCGCGGGGCCAAACGTTCCACACCGATTGGGAGGGGTCGGGCGGCGACGCCTAACCGCAGCGGCGCCTAGGCGCCGGCCGGCAACGCAACCAACAGGACGAGCGGCACGGCAGACGTCATGAGGTTGGTCAGGAAGTGAGCGACGATCACCGGCATCAGACGACCCTGTCGCATGTAGATCAACCCGGCGAAGGCGCCCCAGAACGTGAACGCTACGGCGTATACGAGCATCGCGGGGGCCGTCGGCGCCAGGAAGATGTGCTGCAACCCGAACAGCACAGCAGGCAGCAGTAGGACGACAGCAGGCGACAGCCGCCTGGCGGCCAGCTCGGCCTGGGCGTGGCCGCGGTAGTAGAGCTCCTCGACCGGGGCGTTGGTCAACGGGAAGAGCGCGGCGATCAGCAGCGCGGACACCCAAGCCACGGCCGGCGGCAGCGCCAGGTCGGCTCCGGCGCGCGGCACGAAGATCGTCTCGAAGCCAGCTAAGTAGCCACTGGGCCCGAACATCAGGAGCATCATCAGGTTGATCGCCACGGCGAACGGCACGAACAGCGCGAACATCCAAAGGAAGCCGTAGCCGAAGTCCGATCCGCGCACGTACGGTCTCGGGCCGAGGAGCGGCCTGACGCCGCCCTGACGGGCAAGCAACCAGAAGCACACGACGTTGACGGGGATGAAGTACAGGGCGGAGAGCTGCGTCGTGACGGCCGGCGAGAACGGGTCCCCGGTGAACAGGCTCACAACGCCCGCGGTCAGCAGCGAGGCCAGTGCCAACAGCAGGATGCGGATGACGACGAGACGCACACAGGACAGTAACGCCTATGACCCCACTGGCAACGTCGGGTCGGATCGCTGGGCTCCGATCAGTCCACGATGACGCGCCTGCCGCTGAGGGTCAGGTAGACGGACTCCGTGTTGTTCGCTAGGTTCGCTTCGCGGATGTCCCCGACCGGGTTGCATTCGACCTGCCGCGCCCATGAACATGGGGACGCTCGCCAAGAGCAGCAGTCTCGAGATCCGTAGGACGACCTTCAAGGTCCCGCCATCGTGTAGGCGATCGCAGCAGAACGCCGTCACCCAGCAGGACCTCGAGACGAGGCTGACAGACGGTTCGTCGAGCGGCTCGACGGCGAGGCTGACCGGCCCCCGGCCTAGCCGCCGAGCAAACACCGTGCCTACGCGAGAGCCAGCTCAGCCTCTGCGGGCGCCCGCTCCACCCGCATCAGGTAGTCGAGGACGTCCGTAGCCCCGTAGCCGTCCTCACCCATCAGAGGGACGATCGCCGCTAGGTCGTCACCGCTGGTCACCAGCGGCAGCTCTTCCCCGCCCCGCTTCCTGGCCTGGCCGAGGCCGACGTCCGCCATGAGCGCGTTGCACAGGCACTTGCGCCCGACGGTGTCCGCCACGTCGCCACCCTTGCGCACGTAGTCAGCTACGGGTTCGGAAGCACACCGGTAGCCGTGGCCTCCGTCCTCCGTCCGGTAGACCTCACGTAGGTACCCAAGGTCGCAGACCCGTCGCCTCGCCTCGTAGGTCTCTGGCTCCGAGACCGTCCCCTCGATGGAGACGACCTTGAACGGGAACCCCGTCGGCGAGGCCCTGGGGTCCGTGTGGACCGTCGCCTTGCCGGCTGCTATGAGCTCGAGGACCTTTCGCTTCACTCCCTGTGCTATCCCGGACTCGCGGCAGTACGCGAACAGCGTTCCCACCTGGATTCCGGCAGCACCGGC
This sequence comes from uncultured bacterium, assembly GCA_964517055.1. Taxonomy (GTDB): domain Bacteria; phylum Deinococcota; class Deinococci; order Deinococcales; family Trueperaceae; genus DASRWD01. The sequence continues at coordinate 26,039 of CAZFAQ010000017.1, forward strand.
CTCCTTGGCCCTCTCGAGCCCATCTGGCGACCCGTAGCTGCCCGCCAACCAGAACGGCAGCCCCAGCTCTCGGATCTTCTCCAGGTCCGCCACGTCACGCTCGCCGTAGACCGGCTGGCCCTTCTCGTCCAGAACGCCCTTGCCTCGCGGCGGTGCGTTGTGGCCGCCGGCGGTCGGACCCTCGACGATGAAGCCCTCGATCGAGCCCGTCGCCTTCTTCTGAAGCATGCTCGCGAGCGAGTGCGAAGAGACGATCGGCAGGAAGTCCGGACGGCGCAGCGGCGCATGACCGCGGGCGCCGTAGTTCTCTGGGTCGAACACCAGCTGCTCGCCCTCGCGCCTGAACTCGTTGAGTTCGGGTAGCTCAGTGATGTCAAGGCGGAACTCGGCAGGCTCATGGCCGGAGAGGCGGTCGAGCGCACCCGGCACCTCGCGCGGGATGCCGGCCCCCATCAGCACGTAATCCACCCCGGCGAGCATGGAGCCGTAGAGGGAGGCGAGGTTCGGGAGCTGGACCTTCGTCAACAGGTTGACGCCGACCTTGCCGCCATGCCCCTCCTTGGCGAGGAACACCTCGACGAACGAGCCCAGCATGCCGAGCCCGTTCTGCACGTGGTTGTCCTTGGCTGTCGGCATGGGCGCGCGCAGGTACGGCCGACCAGGCTCGCGGCCCTCGGGCCTGAAGTAGCGCTGCAGGGTGGACTTCACGACCTCAGGGAACGGGAAAGCCGCCATGGCGCGCCTCACGGCACCGCCCTTGTCGCCGTCCTGTAGCCGCCGGATCATCACCGTGTCGATGCCCGTCGCCGAGACCACTCCGAGCTGCCCGCCAAGCGAGACCGCCCTCGCCAGTCGCCAGTTGGAGACCGCGACCCCCATACCGCCTTGGATTACCGATGCAAGGTTCAAGATTCGGCACGGTAACTTATGCAGGGGCGAGTTCGTGTACTGAATCCGATGCTTCGGCCTATCTTCGCCTGGGATCGGCCTTCACTGATGATGCCGGTTCCCCGCGAATCGCTACAGGCGCACCGCAGTGCCGGAGGCCGTGACCATCAACATCCCGCCGCCCTGACCGAGCGAGATGCTCTCGTAGTCGAGGTCGACACTGAGGACCGCGTCGGCCCCAAGCGCACGCGCTGCTTGCATCATCTCGGCGATGGCGTTGTCCTTGGCCTCGCGTAGGCTCTTCTCGTAGGCGCCGCTCCTACCGCCGATGATGTCGCGGATACCCGCCATGAAGTCACGAAGGATGTTCGCCCCGAGGATGGTCTCGCCTGTCACGAGCCCCAGGTACTCGCGGGCGGGGCGGCCTTCGATCGTGGGTGTCGTCGAAACGATCATGCGGCGAGGGTAACCGGGAGCCGCGCCGAACTGCGCTGGGATCGACGAGGGACGTGGCGATAACTGGGCGCGGGGCCGCCCAGCTCACCCAGCGCCCTCGAACGCCTCGCGTACGTACCCGAGTAGCTCGTCGTCGATCTCATCCTCGCTCGTCAGGAGAACGCGGTGGGTGCACATCTGGCCCGGAGGTAAGACCTCAAGCCTGTCCGTTCCGGGTGCCCCACGGTTGTTGATGCCCACCTCGAGCCGCCCCTTCGTGCCGGGTCCGACGGTCGCGAACTGCTTCTTGCGGCGCAGGCTGACGTAGGCCTTCTTGGGCGCCTCCTCGAACTCACCGAGTACCTTGACGCGGTCCATCACCTTCTCGTGGAGAGGCCGCAGGGCGGCCTTGTTCCCGGTGTAGATGACGTCTAGCGGCTCGGCCTGCTCGCCGCCGCCCTCCGCCATCTCGCGGAAGTCGTGGACGAGCATGCTGGCGTGCCCGTGGCCAAGGCCCAGCTCCTCCTTGAGCCTCGTGACCATCTGACCGTGCTTGAGTTCGCCCCAGCCGCGCATCTGCTCGTGGAGCTGCGCGATGGACTTGCCCGTCTGGGCCTCGATGTTCTGGTGGGCGGTCGACACGTACTTCGCGGCCTTGTCTGACACGTTCGCTCCCTTCGACCAACCTAGGAGACCGGCACGAACTGGCTCCTCGCCTTCGCTAGCCAGCCGTCTCGACGACCTTCCTGATCGCCTCCTCGAACAACGTGAGGTCGCCGTGGAACCTGATCCCGCGCTCCTGCTCGTCGTCGATCGGGCCGACGATCACCCTGGATGACCTGAGCACGGCGCCGTCGTGGACTGCCTCGATCGTCGTGAGGGAGTCCATGATCGTGCCCGCGTGGAGACGCGAGCGAACGGCGTAGCTGCGCGGCGGGTCCCAGCTCGTCACCAGCCCGTAGTAGTGGCCGGCGCCGTCGCCCCAGTCCTCGTACTGCGCGCCTCCCACGCGTGGCTCGAACACGATCCGCTTCACACGCTTCTCGCCGTAGGTGTACGGGAACCACTTGAGGATCTCGTCCGGGTCCGTCATCACCCTGAACACGCGCTCCGGCGTGGCGGCGAAGCGCAGCTCGTTCTCGAGGCGCAGCACCCGCACGGTCTCGACCTTGTCGGCACTCCCCTTATCGTCCACCATCGGCTCCTCCTCCACGCGCCGTTTGAGAGCTGTCATCTCGGTGGCGGCGGCGTCCGCGAAGCGGCCCACCCACCGTTCGTAGAACGTCCTCAGCGCCGCAGCGTTGATGTGGTTGTAGCGGTGCCTGCCGCGCCTCTCGACGATGACTAAGCCGGCGCCTGTCAACACGTCCAGGTGCTGCATGACGGCGAAGCGCGAGATGTCGGGCAGCGCCTCGGCCAGGTCGCCGGTCGTCCTCGGTCCCGACTTGAGGTGATCGAGGATCTGCCGCCGCCAGGGGTTCGCCAAGGCCCGCCAGAACGAGTCGGGATGCGGGTCACGCGCGCTGCCGGGGCGCGCGCCACCGCGCGGGGTAGTGCGCCGCACAGGACGCGCGTTCTCCAGCGCGGTGCTGGCTGTTGACATGTGAGGTTCATATCACATATCTGACTCAGCCGTTCATGGGTGACCTGGCGTAGGCTGATCTCTGCGATCGAGCGACTCGAACGCGGAAGGGAGCGCGGATGGCAGGGCATGACGACAAGCCACAGGGTGACTGGCAAGCTAAGCACGTCTCTGGCGCGGTCGCGTCCCAGAACGACGACCGCGACCCGGTCGCGTCACAGGTCGATGACCGTGACCCAACCCCTGAAGACCCCGCGAGCGAGGAGGACCGCGGCCGCTCGTACGAAGCCGCCGGGATAACCGTCTACTTCAACGCGCGGAAGTGCTGGCACACCGGCATGTGCCTCCGGGGACTACCAGCCGTATTCGAGGTCGGGCGTCGGCCCTGGGTGCGGGCGGACCTCGACACCCCGGAGAACATCGCGGCGCAGATCGACAAGTGCCCGTCCGGTGCTCTCTCTTACGACCTGCATACGGCGGAGTGATGCAGCGAGGCTCGCACGTGCGCGTTTGGCCACCGTGACGGACGCCGTCCCTTCACGTTCCGCCTCTTGGCACAGGGCCGGACTCGATGGTGTAAACTGTTTCCCGCTGTCGCGAGGCTGAAGGCTCCCGCGGCGCACGTGGGTCGTTAGCTCAGTCGGTAGAGCAGCTGACTCTTAATCAGCGGGCCATAGGTTCGAGTCCTATACGACCCACCACGTTGAACCCCGTCCTGGACGGGGTTCTTCTCGTCCCAATGGGCTCGTGGCAGACCGAGCCAGCGACCGGCAGTGGCGGCATCGGGCCGGCGAGGCGTCTGACAATAGGTGATGCAGCGGACCACTAGTCTCTTGAGAGCCGGAGGTAGCCGTGACTTACATCGGTGCGGTTCCTGAGGAGAGCGCGGAAGGCCAAGTCGGTGAGATGTACCAACGGCAGAGACGGCGACTGGGCTACGTGCCGAACTACATCAAGGCGTTCAGTCATCGCCCGGAGCTGTACGAGGCCTGGAGCACGCTTATCTCGACGATCATGCGTTCGATGGACGCGCGCCGTTTCGAGCTGGCGACGACTGCGGCGGCCGCGCTCCGGCGGTCGAGCTACTGCACACTCGCGCACGGGGAGAGACTGCTCGGGCTCGGCGTCGGCGAGGACGACCTACGCGCACTCGCCAACGACCCCGCGTCGGCGAACCTGGACGATGTCGAGCGTGCGGTGGTCCAGTACGCAGCCAAGGTCGCAGAGGCACCAGACACCGTGACCGCTCAGGACATCGAGCACCTGCGTTCGCTTGGCCTGTCGAACCGCGACGTCTTCGACATAGCTTCCGCAGTCGCAGCCCGGCTGTTCTTCACTGCCATCACCGACGCCGTCGGCGCACGGCCGGACGCCGCCTACAGGGAGCGCATGCCTGGTCTAGTCGAGGACCTTGCCGTGGGCCGGCCCGTCGAGGAGCCGGAGGGCGCGCCCACCTGATCTTGGGAACGCTCAGTTGGCGGGCCCGGGCCCATCGCGCCCGCCGACGAACCCGAGGAGCTCGGCGACGAACGCCTCCGGAGCCTCGCGCGGCACCCAGTGTCCACATCGCGGCAACAGTCGCAACCGCGCGCCCGGTATCGACCTGCTAGCCCTGACGGCCTTGCACGCAGGCACCACACGGTCGCCTCGCCCGTGCAGCATCAGGGTCGGCGCGCTGACTTCCGCCAACCGGTCCTCGAACGAGGTCCCGAGCCCGAAGGGTCTCAGTTCGCCTCGTAGCCAGGCCACGAAGCTGCGTTCGGCCTCCGGTTCCCTGAGGCGGGCATGGACGACGTCGACGAGGTCGGATGTCACTAGCGACGCGTCCGAGAAGACGAAGCTGGTCAGCACCAGTCGCGTGAGTCGCCGTGACCGGCGCATCCCCCAGGTGACGCTCTCGCTGAGTCGCGGCGCACGCAGCGCGAGGTACGGCAGGAGGGGGACAGGCGCTCGCGCGTCCAGGCCGTAGCTGCCGATCAGGGTCAACGTCTGGACCGACCCTGGAGCGCGAAGCGTGAACCCCAACGCGGCGGCACCCCCCATCGAGAAGCCAGCCAGGTGCACGCGCTTCAGGCCGGCGGCTTCAAGGAAGCCCGCCAACAGGTCCACCAGCTTGCTGATGGAGAGGCCAGCGCTCGGGCTCTCGCTGCGCCCGTAGCCGGGCCAGTCGAGCGCCAGCACCCTGTGCCGCTTCGCCAACGCGGGGACGCTCGGGCCGTAGCTCAGCTCCGCAGAGTCGATGGCCGTGCCATGCAGCAGGACGAGCGGCGGGCCCGACCCGGCCTCCAGGTAGTGGCAACGGACTCCGTCGACCACGACGTGTCGGCTCGCTACGCCAGGGGGCCGTTCAGTCAACGGCCGCCAACGGCTCCAGGCGCCCGTCAGCGGCAGCTTCCGCCACGCAGCGGTAGCCGGCATCGAACGCTTCGTCCAGCCGTGAGAAGTCTTGGATCTTCAGATCGTCAGGCAGGGCCGGCCGTAGGCGCACGTCCGGCGGATGCATCGCGACGTTCGTCTCGACGACGCGGTCCTGCGTGATGTTGTAGGCGCGCATCAGCAGCTCGACGACCTTCGGCACGCCCCTGCCGAAGAGGGCCCCGACCCGCTGGAGAAGAGAAGTGTCGCCACCGGTGTCCAGGTCCAGCGGGCCCCTCGCAGGCGGCCGGCAGTCGATGGCCAGGACCGGGCGGGTCGTGAGGGTGCGGACGAGGTCGACTGGGAAGTTGTTGACGATACCGCCGTCCATCAGGTTGCGGCCGCGGAACTCGACGGGGACGAACAGACCGGGGAACGCGTTGCTGGCGCAAACCGGAGGGACGAGCGGTCCGCGGTTGAAGACCAGTATCTCGGCACTCTCGATGTCGACGGCAGGGACCGCTAGCGGGATCTCCAGTTCCTCGAACGTCGGGGCCGCGTGCTCGGTCAGGAGCTTCTCTACCCCACCGTGTCCGAACAGTCCGCTGGAGCCGTCAAGGTCGTAGAAGGACGAGAAGTCGATCCCTCGTACGATCTCTTCCAGCCGCTTCGCGTCGACGCTCGTGGCGTAGATCGCGCCGATGATCGCGGCGCTCGAGTTCGCGGCGATGGCGGCCACCCGGAACCCGGCCTCCTCTAGCGCGACCAAGGCCCCGACCTGGGAGAAGCACCGTGCACCACCGCCGCTGAGGGCCAGGCCGACGGAGCGTTCCGGGCCCGAAGTCTGATGTCGTTCAACGTCTGTCAGCTCGCCCTCGGACGAATGTGTCACATACACACTGTAGGGCGGTTCCATGAGCCGGCAAGAAGTCTGTAGGGGCCCAGGTCGCCCCCCTGAACGTTGTGGCCCCGCGCCTGCTACCGTCTTGGCCATGTCAACGCTCTGGGCGAGCCTCGGACCGGCCAGCAGGCACGGCTGGCGGTTCGCGATCATCGGGTCGCTCATGTCGTTCGCAGCCACACTGGCCGTCGCCCAACCAGTCTTACCGGAAGGCTGCGCCGGCCCTCTCGTCGGCACTTCACATGGCCCCGTCTGCGGGCTCGAGCTACCTGCGTACGAGGGAGCGGAGGCCACGGTGCGGGCCTTCCTCGGCATCCCGTACGCCGAGACCACGGCCGGCGAGAACCGCTGGCGCCCACCGGTGCCGAAGGCGGCGTGGACGGAGCCGTTCATCGCGGACGAGTACGGGGCGCCCTGCCCTCAGGTCGCGGACGAGCTGCAACCGCAGAGGGGCGAAACGAGCGAGGACTGCCTGACCATCAACGTCTGGACGCCCGCTGCCGACGGCGCGGCACGGCCCGTGTTCGTGTTCGTGTACGGCGGCGCCTTCGTCAGTGGCAGCACGGCGGCCGAGCTCTACGACGGCGGGCCGCTCGTCTACGACGGCGCGCGGCTGGCCGCGACCCAGGACATCGTCGTCGTGACGTTCAACTACCGGCTCGGGGCGCTTGGGTTCCTGGCGGGCGTCGGCGGGCTCGAGGGCAACTACGGTCTGCGCGACCAGCAACTAGCGCTGCGCTGGGTGCAGGAGAACGCGGCGGCGTTCGGGGGCGACCCTCGGCGGGTCACCCTGGCGGGCCAGAGCGCCGGGGCCATGTCGGTGACGGCGCACCTGACGGCTGTGCCTTCGAGCGACGAACTGTTCAACGCCGTCATCGTGATGAGCAACCCCGCCGGGCTGCCGTACAAGGAGATGTCAGAGGCCACCCGCCTGGGCCAGGCGTTCGGAGTAGCAGCCGGCTGCCCGCGGCGCGGTGACCAGCTCGCCTGCCTGAGAGCGCTACCGGTCGAAGAGGTCATAGAGACGCAGACCACCAGACTGGCCGTCACGTCGATCCTGAGGTCGGGCGCCGATGGCCTGCTCCTGTGGTCGCCGACCGTCGACGGTGAGTTCCTCGTCGGCGTGCCCATAGGTGAGGCGTTCGCGAATGGGTACGACGTGCCCGCGATGATCGGCACCACCACGGGCGAGGGCGTCATCTTCGGATACGGCGGGGGCTCTCGCATGGGCTTCGTCGGGATGTCGATCGCGGCGCAGGTGCTGCTGGGCCGCGATGCCGGCGACCTGGTCACTAGGCACTACTCTCCTGGCTTCGGCCGCGACCACCGCTCTGCGTGGATGGACATGTTCACCGACGTCGTCTTCCGCTGCCCCAGCCTGGGCTTGGCGCTCGCCGGCAGCGCGCCGACCTACGTCTACGAGTTCGAGCACCTTCCGTCGCACGGTCTGGGGGTGGACTGGGCAGCAGCCTGCACCGAGCAGACCTGCCATTCAGAGGACGTGCCTTACGTCTTCGGTACCGCTGGTGGAAACAAGCCGTTCACGCCCGCTGAGCGAGAGCTCTCGGACACCATGCAGAGCCTCCTGGGCGCGTTCGCTCACGCGCCCAACACGCTGAGCTGGCGACCCCTTGCCGGCGGACTGAGGTGGCCAGAGTACGAGGCGCCAGGCCGTCAGGTGTTGGCGATCGGCCTCACACCGCACGTCAGGGAGGCCGACCTGAGCGGTTGTGACCTCGCTGCCAAGGTCGGCCAGATCAGGGGCATCATCGACCGGCTCCCGGAGCTGCGGTAGACCCGCTCCTTACTCCGGGCAAGTGATCGTGCACAAGCCGTCGTCTTCGCACGTCCATACGCAGAGCTCGCCCTCGTCCTCGCCGCGCACCATCGCCTGACCCTTGCCGATGGGCTTGGCGTCCTCCGGGATCTGGTCGACTCCGTTCTCGACGATGAACACCTCCATCAGGATCGTGTCCATGTGGTCTCGGCTCAGCACTACGGGGTCGTTGTGGAAGTAGTAGATCTCGGGCGACTGGGTGTCCACCACCGTGCCCACGCCGCCCATCAGGTCGTCGAGCTCGCCGTGGTCACCGCTCGTTGTCCAGCGGAAGCGGTACCTGCCGCCCGGCGGGTCTCCGACTGCCCGCATCCTGAAGGTGGCCTGCGCGAACTCTTTGGTGATGGTCGCGACCGGTGGGTCGATCAGGAACCGCGCCGGGAACGACTCTGCCGCCCAAGAGGCGACCTCGGGCGTGGAAGCGAGGTCGGTGAGGATCTTGGTTACGTCGCCGCCCACCATCACGGCCTCGACCGCGAAGGCGATCGCCGCTGCAGAAGCATGTGAAGCCAGGCGGGCGTCGATCACCTCGACCGAGTGCTTGTTGCGCTCGCTGTAGTCGAACGCCTCGGTGAGCATGTTGATGGTGTCGCTGCGCAGCGTCTTGTTGACGGCCAGCTCCTCGAGGACGAACTTGAGGCCCGCGGCGTAGCCGCCCTGGGTCCCGGTCTTCAGGAACACGCCCAGCCCGAGCAGATGGCTGTCGTAGATCTGCTTGACCGCGGCGCGCGCCTTAGAGAGCTTGGCGCCGGTCAGCTTGGCGACCTGCCCGAAGCCGTACACCTCGAGGAGCGGGATGAGCATCTCGTCCAGGAACAGCTCGACGTTCTTGTCGAACGCTACGTCCTCCCACTCGTCGTGTAGCGAGGTGAAGCGCGGGTCGCTAGAGATGGGCAGCGTGTCGCTCGTCAGGCTCGGCCCGATGAGCACGAGCTCGTACTGGGTCGAGGACGCCCCGTCGTGGCCGGGGAGGACGAGGGCCGGGCTGAGGACCGGCGCCCACGGGGCGTCGCCGGTCACGACGTCCAAGAGCGCAGCGAACAGCTCGAGGTTGTCGGTGGCCGGCACGTCGACCCGCGCGACCTCGACGGGCGGCTCGACCAGTGTGGTGACCTGCTGGTCGTCCTCCCACGAGACCTCGTACGCGATGAGTGCCGCCGGCCGGCGCAGCTCGTTGTAGGCGACGACGCCAACACCCTCGGGGCTATGGAGGACCTTCGCGCCCGACAGCGAGCTCGTGCCGTCGTGGATGATCACGCTCTGGCCCACCTGCGCCGGACCGAAGAGGGCAGGGCATATCGGCAGCCTGATGGTGGCAGACTGCAGGCCAGCGTCGGCTAACAGGCTCGCGTAGGCAGCCTGTATCGCGTTCTGGAAGTCCTGATCTGGCGCCATGAGGCCGTTCTCCCCGGCCCCAAGCAGGCGTTCGACGTGCGGGGCAAGGTCATCGATCTCGGACCTGTCGCGCAGCAGGTCACGAACCATGTCCTGTTCGTCGGCCGGCAACCACATCCCGCCAACCAGGTAGTAGAGCAGCGCCTCAGCGGTGCTCGCGACCGAGATGGGCGCAGCAGCACCGTCACTGACGCCGAGGAGCAGCACGTCGCCGCCCTCCGTCTGGACGGCCAGCTCGGAGTCCGCGTCCTTCGGGGTGACCGCGGAGTACCTGCCTCCGGAGTCGACGGGGAAGGCGCCGTACGGCGTGACGACCTCGAGCGTGGCGAGGTCGAACCCGCTGCCTGCTGGCAGGGTCACGACGCCGTTCACCTTCTTGGCTCCGGTCGGGAGCTGTTCACCAGGAGAGCCGCTACAGGCGCTCAGCGCCACGGCGAGGAGGGCGGCCATTGCTGCTTCGCGCATGAAGGAGCGGCGTCGGTTCATGACATGAGTCTGGGGTGCGGGCCGTTAAACGCGCGCTAAATGGTCACGCCGGTCCGCTGGATCGGGCGGGTGACGATGGTTCAGTCCGGCAGGCAGCCGGCGACGCTCCGCGAGAAACGGTCCATCATGTCCACCTGCATGAGCGCCGCCCGAGCGACGATCTCGTGCTCGATGTCCGAGAAGACTTCCTCCCAGTCCGCCAGGACGCAGTCGACCTCGCTCGCGAGGAAGTCCCCCGAACCCAACATCCGCTCGCGGAGCGTCGAGGCACCTTCCGCGTCGGTGTAGACGGGGTATATGACCGCGTTCTCGGACGGGAAGTCGGCGCCGGTGTAGTCCTGGCGGGCGTCCCGTGTGCCCACGGGTCCCGGATCGACGTCGGTAGACGCGACCACGAGCTGCTGTGCGCCAGTCAGTCCTGAGAGTGAGACCAGTTGCGTCTCCGGGTCCCAGGAAAGCGACGTGCCGGTCTGCTGTACGACCGTCTGATCGGGGCCGACGACGATCTTCTCGCTCCCGCTGCTGACCTCGAAGCCGGTCCCGTAGGTGTGCTCCGCGGGAACGTAGATGAGGGTGCTCCCCACTCCGGACAGGTGGAGACCCAGGTCCAAGGTCCTGGTCGAGAAGTCGTACGCGATCGACTCGACCTCGCCGGCGACGATCCTGGGATACGGGCGGACCCACTCGTCCGCTAGGTAGATCGGGCTGCCGTCCCGCTGCAACAGCCCGATGAGCGGTACGTAACCGTTCGTGATCCAACCGACGGTATGCGTATCGAGTAGCCCGAGGGCCGTGCGCTGCAGGTGCAACATGACGTTCTTGGGCTGGGTGAGGATGTCCCATACCCAGGCCTCGCACAGGAACAGCGGCGTGCCGGCCTGTTCGGCCCACTCGACCATCTTCAGCATCCGCGCTTCCTGCTCGGTGCTCGCGGCGAACCACTTGGTGCAGAACACCCGGTTCTCGTCAGGAAGGTCGTGACCAAGCGATACCGAGAGGTCGTTGTCGTAATCCCAGCCGGCGGGTTCCTGGAAGTAGACGTGGTCCTGGTCGATCTCCCGCAGCATGGTGAGCATGGCCTCATGCGCGGGCCTCATGCACTCGACGTCGTGCACCTCGGGCGGGTAGGCGTAGTCCTCGTTGATCGCGTCGAAGCCGAGGACCGTCGACGTGTCGCGGTAGCGCGCGAAGATCGAGGCCATGTAGCGCAGCCAGTGCTCGTTCGCCCGTGTTCCCACCCGGAACTTCGCTTGCTCGTAGAGCGGGTCTTCGGGGCGGTGGTCAAGCCTCAACAGCTGCTCGACGCCGTTCGTAGCGATGATGACGTAGATACCGTGGGCGCCGGCCTGTTCCACGATGGCGTCGAGACCCTCGAGGTAGCCGGCCTCCGGAGGCGTGAACGGGTACCAGCCTGAGCGGGTATCGCGTAGCCTGACCCTCAGTACCGACACGCCCCAATCGCCCATGCGGCCGAAGTCCTCCGTGCCCAGCTGGAACGTGAGGTCCGAGTAGCCGACGGTGTCGTACGCGTAATCCAGTCCGCGCACCACGAACTGACGGCCGTCGTCCGAACGGAAGCGCTCGCCGTCGAAGCGCACCCACGGTAGAGGCGGATGTACCGGCGCGAAGCCCGGCGAGGCGGCAGCTTCCTGCGCGATGGCCTTCAGCGCTGCCGGGCTGCCAAACACACCGCATCGTGAAGCAGGCTGAGGTCCGCCCTCGCCAGAGTCAGCCGTGCAGCCCACCGCGGCGAGGACGACCAGCGCGAGTGTTATGCGCCTGAACAGGGGGTTCGATGTTCGGGCTCTCGAGGCCATCGACATCGCAGGTTACCGCCGTGCGGCTCCGGTGCGTTGGACAGCGTGCCCGGGACCCTCATCTGTTGGCGGCCAACGACCTCTGCGTAGGTCCCCAACGCGAAAGCGTCGCTCATCCGGTACTCATGTAGTAAGGTCGAAGAAGCTCGTCGAATCCAGAACTGACACGCTTCGGCTTCGGCCGTCGCGGCCTACTCCGTTGTACCCGGCGAGCTCAACTAGGGGGAACCCTGATGTCCAAGCCGAAGTCGCTTCTCCGTCTCGTGCTCACTGCCGTACTCGCGGGGGTGTTGGCCGCTTGTGCCAGCACCACGCCCACCCCGCCTGAACCGGACTGGGTCCTAGAGGTCGAGGGTAAACTCGCACCCGAACAGTACGATCCCGGCGCCGTCTTCTGGACCCAGACACTCGTCGACTTCTCTGACGACTGGGTCGCCTCATACGATTGGTACGAACCGTCCTTCCCGGTAGCGGCGGACGGCAGTTACGAGATCTCGTTGGACGCACGCGATTTCCCTGGAGACCCGCTCACGCCACAAGAGTTCGGTACAAGGCACCTCTTCCCCTTAGGCACCGACGAAGTCGAGGTGAACGTCAGCAACCCGAACGCGGAGCTGCGCGTGATCATCTCGAACTCCCTCTTTCAGATCAGTCCGGAGCAAGGCGGCCTGGTCCATTCGCACTGGCTCTTCCACACGCAGTCGGTTCAATCTGGCGACATCACGTACTCGTACTCTGGGACTCTCGTCTTCAGCGACGTAGCTGTCAGCATCGACGGTACTGCCAACGCGCCCGGGCTCGACCCACATAGGGCTGTCGCCCTGGACCTGGAGCCGGGTTGGAACTTGGTGCATGCCACGCCGGTAGAGACGCCCGGGCTGCTCACGTACGAGTCGCACCCGCTGGACTCGCAGCCCACCCTCCTGTCGCGAGCGGCGAGGTCCCTTGGGTCCAGAGCTTCTAGCCCGCCTGCAAGCGAGCTCGGAGGGTACAGCGTCTTCGCAGGCCACTTGGTCTCTCAAGACGCGGTCCCGGCCGACATGTATTCCGTGTCGCTCTCCAACTCGACTTCAACACTTCGGGCTTATTCATGGTACGGATCGACGAACGACCCTGAATCGTTCCTCGTGACCTTCCCAGAAGCGCTCGGCTTCGGCGATGCCGCAACTGGGTCGCACATCTTGGCGGACCCTGACACGAGGGCCGCGACCGCGATCTTCCACTACTACGACGAGTTCGCCGTCGACGAAGCTCTCTGGTGGCAAGACCCGGACAAGTCGACCGGCTTCATCGAGATGGAGTCAGCAGGCGGCAACTCGGTGGGCGCCATCTACGTCGATCGCGATACGACCTTGGAGCTCCTCGACTACGAGATCGAAGGTCATACGATCACCGCGAACGACGTCGAGCTGTACTTCGGGTGGAACCTGCTCGAAGCGATAGAGGTCGATGCGACGACCACGGAGATCGTCAGGTACGTTAGCGACACCATGCCGAGTTGGGAGCTGGTTCCCAAGGGCCCTTAGAAGGCGGAGCCTTGGACCTGGCCAACGTGGTCATGACACCTCGGCACCGGTAGCCGGACACGAACCGGTAGGCAAGCAACGGAGGTACCCGGTCACTCGAACCGTGACGGGGTACCTCTTCTTGTTGTTCACTTCCACGAACCACGAGGCCGAGCTGGACGCTCTCCTGGCCCGCTGGAACGGCACGGTGCTGCGCACGTTCGACCCGACAGCCGCCGGAGCGCCTGACGGGCGACGATCTCGGTGCCGCGTACCTGCTGGGCTCGCCCGGGCAGGGCGACTGCGAGTCATGCCTCCCACTCATCTACGCTGAGGCACAAGAGGAGCAGCAGCCATGAAGCTCAAGCGCCATCCAGCCAACCCGGTGCTCAAGCCGAACGTGCTCAACGATTGGGAGGCCCTCAACGTCTTCAACCCATCGGTGGTCGTGTCTGGCGGCCTCTTCCACATGCACTACCGGGCGCAGGGAACCGACTACGTGTCACGCATCGGTTACGCCGTCTCGCAGGACGGCGTCCACTGGAACCGGCTGCAACATCCTGTGCTGGAGCCCTCCGCCGAGTTCGAGGCGAGAGGCGTCGAGGACCCGCGCGTCACCGAGCTGGATGGCCGCTTCTACATGGCCTACACCGCCTACGGTCGCGCCGGAGCTCACCCAGAGGTCGGGCAGACGGCGACAGGCATCACGCCCATGTACGCGGTCAGCGACAACCTCATCACCTGGGAACGCATCGGGCCGGTGGTGGTCGGCGAGGACAACAAGGACCACGCGCTCTTCCCCGAACGCGTCGGCGGCAGGTACGTGACGTTCCACCGCCGACCGCCATCCATCTGGCTGGCGTTCTCGGACGACCTGAGGACGTGGGGCTCACACGTCGAGATCATGCGTCCACGCCCCGGCGCCTGGGACGGCAAGCGCATCGGCGCTGGCGGGCCGCCCGTCAGGACAGACGACGGCTGGCTGGTCATCTATCACGGCTACGACGAGAGCCACGTCTACTGCATGGGGACCGCGCTGCTGGACCTCGAGGACCCAACCAAGGTGCTCAAGCGCCCGAAGACCGCGGTCCTCGAGCCGCAGGAGACCTGGGAGATGAAGGGCGACGTGCCCAACGTCGTCTTCGGCACCGCCAACCCTGTCATAGACGGTGAGGTCCACCTCTACTACGGCGCCGCCGACCGCGTGATCGGCCTCGCGACCGCTCCGCTCGACGAGCTGCTCGCCTGGACCGTCGCGGAAGGTTGAGGAAGGCGCCAGCTCCCTCTACCCTTCCACGGCGTGCAACCATCGGCGCATGAACGACAGAACCGGGCGACGTCGTCGCTATCGGCCATGAGCGCGACCCCAGGACGACGCGGTAGGCGGCCGGCCGCAGCGGGCGACACGCGTGGCTCGATACTCGCCGCGGCGCGCGACCTGTTCCTGGCGAACGGCTACGACGCGACGTCCATGCGCGCAGTCGCCCTCGAGGCCAAGGTCGACCCAGCGCTCGTGCATCACTACTTCGACGACAAGGCGGACCTGTTCACGGCTTCGATCGACGCCCCGATACGCCCAGACCGCATCGTGGAGGCGGCGCTGGCGGGACCGCGAGACAGGGTCGGCGAGACCCTCATCCGGCTCGCTCTGACGGCACTCGAGGACCGGACAGCTCGCAAGGCGATCCTGGGCCTGATGAGGACCGCCCTCGGCCACGACTTCGCCGCCGCCATGCTCAGGCAGTTCCTCGTGCGCGAGGTGTTCCATCGCATCGCGGTCGAGCTCTCCGCCGACCAGGTCATGGACGATGCCGAGCTGCGCGCCAACCTTGCGGCCACCCAGGTGGTGGGGCTCATCATGGTCCGCTACGGGGTCAGGGCAGAGCCGCTGGCGAGCGCGACCATCGAAGAGGTGGCGGCCCGCGTAGGACCCGTCATCCAGTGGCACCTAATCGGCTTCCCTCGAGACGACTTACGGCTTGCTAGAGGAACGACCGAAGACTAGCGACCAAGCCGGTTCCTCGCTCTGTGACCGAACCCGGCCTTGACATGACATGCCTGCGCTTCCATAATTCATCAGTCGATGAATTCCCCGACCGCCTCCCTCGCGATCGAAGACCTGCGCGTGCAGCGCGGCGGGCGGGAGGTGCTGCACGGTGTCTCCCTGAGCGCCGAGAGGGGCTCGCTCGTCGCGCTCATCGGGCCGAGCGGTTGCGGGAAGACGACCCTGATGCGGTCCATAGTCTGCGTGCAGGAGCACGTAACCGGCAGCGTCGAGGTCCTCGGCATGCCAGCGGGGCACAAGGGCTTGCGGCGCAGGCTCGCCTACATGAGCCAGGGCGAGGGGGTCTACCCAGACCTGACCGTCAGGCAGAACCTCTGGTACTTCGCCGGCGTGCTCGGCGTCGGCGATGACCAGGTCGAGAAGGCACTCGCGCAGACAGACCTCACGCCCCAAGCAGACCAGCTCGCTAGCAAGCTGTCTGGCGGACAGTGGAACCGCGTCTCTTTGGCCGTCGCGCTGCTAGGCGCACCGGAGGTGCTCGTGCTTGACGAGCCGACAGTGGGCCTCGACCCGTTGCTACGTGAGGAGCTCTGGTCGCTGTTCCACCGGCTCGCGAACGACGGAGCCACGCTGTTGGTATCGAGCCACGTCATGGACGAGGCTGTGCGTTGTGACCGCCTCGTGCTGATGCGCGCCGGCAGGATCCTCGCCGACGACGCACCCGCACGACTCTTGGAGTCGACCGGCTCGAAAGACGCCGAGGCGGCGTTCCTCAAGCTGGTCCGGACCAAGGAGCGGGACGCGGTGACCGCATGAGTCCGCCGCGCGTCTGGCTCACGGCGCGACGCGTGCTCGCTCAGGTCAGGCACGACCCGAGGACGATCGGCCTGCTCTTGGCCGTACCTTGCCTGCTCATCGGCCTGATGGCGTGGCTCTTCTCCTCCACGCCCGTCTTCGATCGTGTCGGTCCGGCGATGCTCGCGCTGTTCCCGTTCATCGTCATGTTCCTCGTCTGCAGCGTCAGCACCTTGCGGGAACGACGTGGTGGGACGCTAGAGAGGCTGCTGACCATGCCGCTCGCGAAGCTGGACTTCCTGCTCGGCTACGCGCTGGCGTTCGGCCTGCTCGCACTTGTTCAGGCCGCGGTCGCCGTGGGTTTCGCCATCTGGGTCTGCGGCCTCGACATCGCTGGGTCGATCTGGCTGCTGCTGGCCGTCGCCGTAGCGAACGGGATCCTCGGGACCGCGATAGGGCTCCTCACCAGCGCGTTCGCCGGGTCCGAGTTCCAGGCCATACAGTTCATGCCTGCCGTCGTCTTCCCGCAGTTCCTGCTCGGTGGCGTGCTGCTGACACGCGACCGGATGCCGGCCACGTTGCGAGTCATCTCAGATTGGCTGCCTTTGTCGCACGCCATCGACGCCTTGAACGCGGTCGCCTCGGCCAGTCAGGGTGCCGGTTACGTAGGCGGCAAGTTGTTGATCATCGCCGCGTTCGCCGTAGGAGCCGTGGCGCTGGGCGCCGCTACGCTGAGGCGCAAGACGGGCTGAGACCGCGCCAACGAGCGACACCCATCGAACCGAGGTGGAACGGCCCATAGCCCGCGACCGCTCCGTTGTCACATCGGGAGGGGCCCGGCGGCACTCATGCTTCACTCACAGAGTACGGTCTGAGAAGCTCGTCGCAACTCGATACGACACGCATCGCCTAGGGCCCGGCCGGCCTACCCGTTGCACCCGACGAGCAGACCAAGGGGGCACCTTGATGCCTAAAGCCGCTTCGCTACTTCGTCTCCTGCTCGCCGTGGGACTGGCGGGAGTGCTGGCTGCATGCGCCAGTACCACCCCTCCACCGGAGCCGGACTACGTACTCGAGGTAGAAGGTCAACTGGATCCCGATCAGTACGATCCCGGGGCCGTCTTCTGGGCTCAGGCACTGACCAACTTCGCTGCCGACTGGAGCGCCACTTACGGTTGGTACGAGCCGTCCTTCCCGGTCGAGGCGGACGGTAGCTACGAGATCTCCATCGACGCACGTGAGTTCCCTGGTGACCCACTCACGCCAGAGGAGTTCGGTACCAGGCACCTGTTCCCCTTTGGCGACGATGTACTGGACGTGACCGTCAGCAACCCGAACGCGAAACTGCGCGTGCTGAACAGGATCTCCCTCTACCAGAGCAGCCCGGCGCAGGGCTACCTAGCTCATTCACACAACCTCTTCCACACACAGAAGGCCCAGTATGGCGGTACCACGTACTCGTACTTTGGAACTCTCGTTTTCAGCGACGTAGCGGTCAACATCGACGCTAGTGCCAACGTGCCCGGACTCGACCCACATCGGGTCCTGGATCTTGACCTGGTACCGGGTTGGAACCTCGTCCACTTCACGCCCAGTGAGACGCCCGGGCTCAGCAGGTATGAGTCGAAACCACTCGGCTCTCAGCAGACCTCTCTCTCGGTAACCACGGCTAACCTGGGCTCTCGGGACACCAGCCCTCCTGCCAGCGAGCTGTCCGGGTACAGCGTCTTCGCCGCGCATCAGGTCCAGGCGGACGCGGTCACTGCCGAGATGTACGCTGGGCTATACCCCTATGGCACCTCGATCCTAAGAGCGCACAACTGGTACGGGTCGGTCAACGATCCGGCTTCGTTCCTAGTGCCGTTCCTGGATGCGCTTCCCTTCGGCGACACGGCCTCCGGTTCTATGATCCTCTCCGACCCAGAGACCATGGCAGTCATCGCGGACTTCCGTTTCTACGACGAGGCCGCGGTCGATCTGGACTACTGGTGGTACGACCCTGATGTCTCTACCGGCGTCCTACAACTTGAAACGGCCAGTACCAACCTCGTCACGGCCATCTACGTCGACAGAGATACCGTCGTAGAAGTTCTCGACTACGAAGACGAAGGAAGGACGTTCACAGCGACCGACGTAGAGCTGCAGTTCGGTTGGAACCTCTTGGAGCACGTCCAGATCGACCCGGACACCACGCAACTCATGGTGTACGCGGACGGTCTTCCCAGCTGGGAGATGCACGTCGACTGATCCGAGTCGGCTCCTCGCCACAACCGAGACAGGTCAACGGACGATAAGTGCCCTAGCCGCTGTCGCGGCTAGGGCACCAAAGCCTAGGTAGGGTCGACCGACCCGACGTCCACCGGGTAAGTGACGTCTTTTCCTTCCACCTTCGCGAACGGCGTGAACCTGTGCTCCGTCGCCTTCGCCTCCGACATGATGTCGAGAACCCCTACTCCGCGCGCCAGCAAGGCGTCTCCGATGAGCGAACGGTGGCACCGCCACGGCACGGCCTCCGAGCACATGATCGCCACGCGGTCGTCCGTTGCGAGCTTCAAGAGCTCGTCGATGGCGGCGGCGAACGCCGGCGTCTGCATGTAGTCCGCATAGCCCCTGAACGAGTCGTTGCGCCAAGCGGCGTTCGGGCTGTCCTTCGACGGTCGCCGCAGGCCACCCAGCTCCTTCATCCACGTGTACGCGATGCCGCGCTCCAGAAGGCTGGTAGCGAGCGCCTCCCCTGCGAACTGCGGGTTGCGCCTCGACTTGGGGATGGTGCGGACGTCGACGACCCGCGTGATGTCGTGCGCCGTGAGCAGAGCGATGAACTCCTCGATCGACCGCGTCGAGTGCCCGATCGTGTAGATGGTCATGC
>CAZFAQ010000018.1:0-37172 GCA_964517055.1 uncultured bacterium
GACATGATCTCGAAGAACTCGGCCTCGACCATGTTCTCGAACGGGGTCGTGTTCACGTGCTCGGCCAGGTGCACCACGCCACCGAGAGCGCCGAAGATCTCGAGCACCTTGTGATAGGTGGTCAGCACGTCCATCTGGGTCGTCATGTCGGCCTGGATGGGTATGGCCTGGCCACCTAGCTCCTCGACCTCGGCGGCCGTCTTGGAGGCCAGTTCGACGTCGCGATCGGCGCACACGACGTGGTAACCGGCCCGCCCGTACGCCAGCGCGACGGCCCTGCCGAAGCCCTGGCCCACGTTCGTGACCAGGACCACCCTGGCTCTCTCCATTCGGGTACGATACGACTTCCTCCTCCTTCACCCGGGCAGTCACCCGACGTGTGAGCCATCACGCATGCCCCACTCGGTGGGCGGGGGAACCTGTGAGGGCCGAGCCGCGCCGGCCTGAGGCGCACATGGCCTACGGAGGGAGCATGCTGCGCAAGAACCAGAAGAAGCAGCCAGAGGAACCCGTCAAGAGAGAGCCCTTCACGTACATCCATAAGGGCACGACGCTGGAGGGTCGCATCCGCGCCGAGGGTCGAGTGCGCGTGCATGGGGTCGTCCGCGGCGACGTCGACGTCGACGGGGTGGTCGAGGTCGCGCCGTCAGGCGTGATCGTCGGTCAGACGGTGAAGGCGGCGGAGCTCAGGGTCCTCGGCAGGGTGGAGGCCAACGTCGTCGTCAGCGGCAAGGTGGAGATCTGGAACGGTGGCGAGCTCGTCGGCGACGTGAAGGCAGCGGCGCTCGACATCGAGGAGGGTGCCCGCTTCACCGGCCGCAGTGAGATGAAGCAGCAGGGTGGCGGCAGGGCTGCGCTCGACGTTCTCAGGGACACGGTCGCCGCAGACAGGCGTAACGACCCGGCGCCCCGCGTCACCGCCGGGGCCACCGCCGACCAGGCCGACGCCGATGCCGGCGCTGTGTCCGAGGCGACGGACGATGTCGTGGCCGGCGACCCGCCGCTCCCCATCGGCGCCACCGCCCCTGACTGACTGCTAGACTGGCGCGTGCCCGCGCTGACCACAGCTCTCCCTCCGGTCGGGGGGCGAGATGGCGCTTGAACGCCTCTTCAGACGTAACCGTCCGACCCGCAAGGAAGACGACAACAGCCCGGCTGGCCTGTGGCTCAAGTGCGACTCATGCAACGCCCAGATCTACCGCAAGGACCTGATAGCCAACCTGCACGTGTGCCCAGAGTGCGGGCACCACTACAGCATGCCCGTGGACGCTCGTCTCGACATGCTCGCCGACGCCGGCACGCTCGAACGCTGGTCCGGTTCGATCCGGCCGGTCGACCCGCTGGAGTTCGAGGACACCCAGCCGTACACGGAGCGCCTCGAGAAGGCTGAGCAGCGGCAGGGCCGTCCGGACGCCATCGTCTCCGGCGCCTGCGAGATCGGCGGCAACCAGGTCGGGATCGTCGTCATGGACTTCTTCTTCCTCGGTGGCTCCATGGGATCGGTGGTCGGCGAGGAGATCGCCAGGGCCGCCGAGCGTTCGGCCGACGAGGGCAGGGCGTTCGTCGCCGTCACCGCCTCCGGCGGCGCCCGCATGCAGGAGGGCGCGCTGTCGCTCATGCAGATGGCGAAGACGACGGTGGCGCTCGAGCGTCTGTCGCGCGCCAGGCTGCCGTACGTTAGCGTCCTCAGCCACCCGACGACCGGCGGCGTCACGGCCAGCTTCGCCACCCTCGGCGACGTGATCCTCGCCGAGCCCGGGGCGCTGATCTCGTTCGCCGGGCCGCGGGTCATCCAGCAGACGATCAAGCAGGACCTGCCGGAGGGCTTCCAGCGCTCCGAGTTCCTGCTCCACAAGGGCATGGTCGACGACGTCGTGTCTCGCAAGGAGCTCAGGGCCAGGCTCGTAACCGTGTTGGGCGCGCTAGGCGGCGCCCAGGCCAGGGCGCCCAAGGAGAAGGTACATGCCGCTGCCTTTTGAGAAGCCGATCGAGGACCTCGAGACGCGCATCGAGGACATGCGTGCTTACGCCGCCGAGCAGCAGGTCGACATGTCGGAGGAGATCGCGCTCCTGCAGTCGCGGCTCGACCGGCTCAAGAGCGACACGTTCGAGAACCTGACACGCTGGCAGCGTGTCCAGGTCGCCAGGGCGCCAGGCAGGCCAACGGCCATCGACTACCTTACGGACGCCTTCAGCGGCTTCACGGAGCTGCACGGCGACCGCACGCTCGGGGACGACCCAGCCATGGTGACGGGCCTGGCGCTGCTTGGCGACCAACAGGTCGTCGTCATCGGACAGCAGAAGGGCCGCGACACCAAGGAGAACATCACTCGCAACTTCGGCATGAGCCACCCGAGCGGTTACCGCAAGGCCATGCGGATGTTCGACCTGGCGGACAAGTTCCTTCTGCCCGTCGTGTGCCTCATCGACACGCCTGGCGCTTACCCGGGGCTGGCAGCGGAGGAGCAGGGGCAGGCGTGGGTGATCGCCGCCTGCATACAGCGCATGAGTCGCCTCGAGGTGCCCGCCATCAGCGTCGTCATCGGTGAAGGCGGCTCCGGCGGCGCGCTTGCGATCGGCGTCGCCAACCGCGTCCTGATCCTCGAGAACGCGATCTACTCCGTGATAAGCCCCGAGTCGTGCGCCGCGATCCTGTGGCGTGACTCTGCCGAGGCCGAGAAGGCCGCGGAGGCCCTCAAGCTCACCGCCCGCGACCTGCTCGAGCAGGGAGTGGTGGACCGCGTGATCCCGGAGCCGTTAGGCGGCGCCCACAACGCCAGCCAGGAGGCCATCGCGACGGTCAGACGCGTGCTCGTCGAGGAGCTGAACGGCCTCGTCGGCACCTCGCCAGAGGCGCTGCTCGAACAGCGTTACGAGCGCTTCCGCGGCCTCGGCCGCTTCGCCGCCGCCGCGTAGCGCGCCCCTGTCACCAGGCTAGTACTCCGTCAGGCGCCTGCCGTGACCGCGCCCCTCAGGGCCGCCACGTTGTCAGACACCGAGCCCATCCCGCCGAACACCGCGGTGCCCGCGACGACCACGTCGGCGCCGGCGTCGACGACCTGCTGCACGTTGGCGGCTGTGATGCCGCCGTCGACCTCGATGAGACAGTTGGGGTTCGCCCGGTCGCGCATACGCCTGAGCGCCTCGATGCGACCCAGGCTGCCGGCTATGAACTCCTGCCCGCCGAACCCGGGGTTGACCGACATGACGAGGGCCAGGTCGAGGTACGGCAGGGCCGCCTCGAGGTAGCTAAGCGGGGTCAACGGGTTGACGGCCAGGCCGACCTTGACGCCGGCCTCCCTGACCTGTTGCAGGAGCCTGTGGAGGTGCGGTTCGACCTCGGCGTGGACCGTGATGACGTCTGCTCCGACCGCAGCGAAGCGCTCGATCATGGGGCCTGGCCTCCGGACCATGAGGTGGACGTCGAGGGGCAGGGTGGCGTGACTGCGTACCGCGCTGACGATCGCTGTACCGAACGATATGTTCGGTACGAAGGTGCCGTCCATGACGTCGAGGTGTAACCACTCGACGCCGGCGTCCTGCGCCTCGGAGACGGACTGGCCGAGCCGAGCGAAGTCGGCCGCCAGGACCGATGCCGCGATCAGGTAGCTGCCCACGCGGCGGAGTATAGCCCAGCGTCCTGGTCCCGCCGGGAGTCGCTCGGCGGCGGCGGTCCCGACGGCAACGTCCACCCCGGCCGGCGGCCCTTGACGGTCGCGACTTACAATCCGAGCGGTAAGAAGGAGGGTTCTAGAGTGGGAGATTACGCGACGCGAGGCGTCCTGGTCAGCACTGAATGGGTGGCAGAGCACCTGAACGACCCGCGGGTCCGCCTCGTCGAGGTCAACGAGGACCCGCTGCTGTACAAGCAGGGCCACCTGCCCGGCGCGGTCGAGATCGACTGGCTGACCGAGCTGCAGCAGAAGGAGAGACGCGACTTCATCGCGGCCGGCGCCTTCGCCGACCTGATGGTCAGTAAGGGCATCAGCAACGACACGACGGTGGTGCTGTACGGCGACAAGTCGAACTGGTGGGCGGCCTACGCCCTCTGGTTCTTCAAGTACAACGGCCACGGTGACGTGAGGCTCATGAACGGTGGCAGGCAGAAGTGGCTGGCGGAGGGCCGCGAGACCACGACCGAAGCTCCGGACGCGCGGGAGGCGACCTACACGGTGCCCTACCGTGACGCCAGCATCCGCGCCTACGCGCCCGACGTCCTGCAGCACCTCATGGCCGTGACGCAGGGAACAGGCGCCCTCGTGGACGTGAGGAGCCGCCCCGAGTACACGGGTGAGCGATTGCACATGCCCGACTACCCTCAGGAGGGCGCGCAGCGCGGCGGACACATACCGGGCGCAGCCAACGTGCCTTGGGCGCAGGCGGTGAACGAGGACGGCACGTTCAGGTCGCACGCCGAGCTCGAGGAGCTGTACGGCGGCGCAGGCGTTACCAGGGACAAGGACGTCATCGCGTACTGCCGCATAGCCGAGCGCTCGAGCCACACGTGGTTCGTCCTCAAGTACCTGCTCGGCTACCCCAACGTGCGTAACTACGACGGCTCCTGGACCGAGTGGGGGAACCTCGTCGGGGTGCCGATCCGCCAGGGCGAGGAGCCGTGAGGCGTTAGCACCGTCGGCAGGAGAAGGGCCCCGCGGCGCGAACCGCGGGGCCCTTCAGCTAGCGGGCGTCGATCGTGACGACCGCTCAGGCCAGCGAGGGCTCCAGCTCGGCGCGCGCCGCCGGTCTCTGGCGTAGCGCGTGCTCGACGGCCCTCTCGATGATGCCGAGGCCCTCCTCCAGCTCGTCGTCCGAGATGTTGATAGGCGGCAGCAGCCTGATCACGTTTCCGTATGAGCCTGTCGGCAACAGGATCATGCCGGCGTCCATCGCGAAGGCGACGATCTTCTCGACGGAGGCCTTGTCGGGCGTGTAGCCGTCCTCGCCCACGAACTCGAGGGCGACCATCGAGCCCTTGCCGCGCACGTCGCCGATGCCCGGGTAGCGGCTCTTGATCTCGTTCAGCCGGGCCAGCGACCTCTCGCCTACCTGCCTCGAGCGGTCGAGGAGACCCTCCTGCTCGATGACGTCGAGCGTGGCGAGCGCGGCCGCGACCGCCGCCGGGTTGCCGCCGAAGGTCGTGCCGATCTGACCGGGTGAGATGCCGTCCATGATCTCGGCCTTGCCGACGACGGCGGACAGCGGGAACCCCGAGGAGAGCGCCTTCGCGGAGGTGAGCAGGTCGGGCTCGAGGCCGAAGTGGTCGACCGCCCACAGCTCGCCCGTGCGTCCCATGCCGGCCTGCACCTCGTCGTCGATCCACAGCGCGCCGATCTCGGCTGCGAAGTCGCGAAGACCTCTCAGGAAGTTGCCTGGGGCCGGGATGAACCCACCTTCGCCCGCGACCGGCTCGATGATGAACGCTGCGACCTCGGTGGTGCCGATGGTCACCTCGACCATGTCCCTGAGGACGGCCAGCGCCGCTTCTCCTGTCTCGTCTTCGGTCTTCGCGCCCCACGGGTTGCGGAAGTGGTACGGGTACGGCGCCCTGTACACCTCGGCGGCGCGCAGGCCGAAGCCGGCCTTGTACGGGTTGGCCTTGCCTGTCAGCGAGAACGCCATGTAGGTGCGGCCGTGGAAGGCGTGCGTGAACGCCACGATGCCTGGCCTCCCGGTGTAGGCGCGGGCGATCTTGACGGCGTTCTCTACGGCCTCGGCTCCGGAGTTCGCGAGGAACGTCTTCTTGGGTGTGTCACCAGGAGCCAGCGCGTTCAGGCGCTCGGCCAGCTCGATGTAGCTGGGGTGCATCCCGACGGCGAAGCACAGGTGCTGGAACTCCTCGACCTGCTTCTTGACGGCCTCGACGACCGCTGGGTGCGAGTGGCCGATGTTCATCACGGCGATGCCCGTCGAGAAGTCGAGGTAGCGCTTGCCCTCGACGTCCCAGACGTAAGAGCCCCTGCCCTTCACGGGATGGAAGGGGTGGGTGCTGGTGGCCCCAGGCGTGACCGCGTCGGCGCGCCTGGCCCGCAGCTCCTGGTTGGTCATGAGAGCCTCCTCTCGCGGTCGGCGCGTCTCGGGCCTCGCTTACGGTTCGAAACCGAACCGCGAGATGTGCTTTGAAATCGAACGCCTGCCCGCTTGTCTCACGAATAATCGTAGCACGCTGCCGCTGCTCACCCACGGGCACCGTAGCATCGGGTCGTGGCGCATCGACGTCTCATGGTTCATGTGCATGCGCCGAGCCTCGAGGCCGAGGGTCACCGTCTGGCTGACGTGCTGGACGCCGAGCTGCTGAGCGGCCGAGCGGCCGCGGCAGGTGCCTTCGGCACCGAACGGCCGGCCAGCCAGACCACGGTACGTGGGCGACAGGCGGCGGTCCCGGGCGAGGAGCCGGCGCTGGTCCTGGACGTGAGGGAAACGGGCCTCACGCTGCGGCTCGGCGACGGGCCCGAGGTACGGGCAGACAGCGCCGCGCTCGCAGGGCGCAAGGCCAACGCGCCAGACCCCATGTGGCGCGCGGTGCTGGCAGGCGAGGAGCGTGTCGTCGACGCCACAGCCGGCCTCGGGGGCGACGGCTTCCACCTGGCATCCCGCGGCGCGGCAGTGACGATGATCGAGCGCTCGAGGGTCGTCGCCGCGTTGCTCGAGGACGCTCTGGCCAGGGCGCGGGCCGGCGACCTGGGCGCGGACGCCGCCGCTGCGGCCGGCAGGGTCCGACTCGTGGTCGGCGACGCCCGGCACCTGCTTCGTGGCCAACTGACGCACGCGGACCGGCCCGGGGTCGTCTACCTAGACCCGATGTTCCACGGGCCGGGCCGCCGCTCGTTGCCCCCTAAGGGCATGGCGCTCTTCCGCGTTCTGATGGGGGAGGACGAGGACGAGGCCGCCGATCTGCTCGTCGTCGCCCGAGAGGCGGCGACACGGCGCGTCGTCGTCAAACGACACCTCAAGGCGGCGCCCCTGGCGGGCGCGGTCCCGAGCGGCGCCATCCGCGGCCGGTCGGTCCGTTACGACCTGTACGCGCCGTTATGATGCCGCCGGGAGAGCCGCCGTGGCATACGTACAGGGAACCTCAGTGAGGCGGGTCGCCGTCGTGGGCGCCGGCCTGATGGGCAGCGGCATCGCTGCTGTGCTCGTCGCTTCCGGCTTCGAGGTCCACCTGACGGACACCGCAGATGGCGCGCTGGAGAGGGCCACAGCTCGGGCGACCAAGCTGGCTGGCGAGCGCGCAGGTGAGTCGCTCCAGACCCACACGGAGCTCGAGGCGGCGGTCGACTCCGCCGACCTGGTCATCGAGGCGGTGCCCGAGGTCCTCGAGCTCAAGCGAGAGCTCTTCGCTCGGGTGGACGCCGCGGCGCCCGCCGACGCGTTCCTCGCGACCAACACGAGCGAGCTGTCCGTGACAGCCATCGCCGCGGCCACAGGTCGCCCCGACCGGGTCGTGGGGATGCACTGGTTCAACCCACCGGAGCGGATGCGCCTCGTCGAGCTGGTGCGGGCCGTCAGGACGTCTCCAGAGGCGCTCGCGGCCGCGGGGGCCGTGGCGGAGGCGTGCGACAAGACGGTCGTGACCGTGGAGGACCGCCAGGGGTTCGTCACGACCCGGGTTGTGGCGGCCGTACTCCTGGAGGGCGCGCGTCTGCTCGAAGAGGGCGTGGCCAGCAGGGAAGACATCGACGCCGCCGTGAGGCTGGGGCTCAACCACCCCATGGGCCCGCTCGAGCTCGCGGACTACATCGGCCTCGATACCGTCCTGCTGATCGCCGACGCCATGACGGAGGCCTACGGCGACCGGTTCAGGCCGACGCAGAGCCTGCGCAAGCTCGTCGAGGCGGGCCGGCTGGGCCGCAAGGCCGGTGGCGGCTTCTACGAGAGCTGAGACGCGAGCGCTGGCCTGGACGCTGGTGCTGGTCTAGAAGCCAGGGCGGGCCCAGGAGAAGGTAGCCCCGAGAGAAGGTGGCCCCAAGAGAAAGACGCCCCCGAAGGGGCGCCATGGCTGGCCCACAGGGATTCGAACCCCGACCGACCGGACCAAAACCGGGTGTCCTGCCATTAGACGATGGGCCACCGCTCTGCCGTTCCGCCGCCCGCCGCGCAAGAGGACGCGCGGACCACCAGTCTACCAACCGGCGTGCCCGCGCGTGCTCCCTGAGTTTGGCTGGCCCACAGGGATTCGAACCCCGACCGACGGAACCAGAATCCGTTGTCCTGCCATTAGACGATGGGCCAACGGCGAAGCCAAGCTTACCGCACCCTCCGCAGGTAGTTGTCAACACGAGTGACGCCGCCGCAGGCACTGCCTGAACCCGGTGAGGTAACGGTTATACTGCTCGGTGCCCGCAAGCCGTCCTAAGTGGCGGAGGCGCGGGATGAGACCAGGGAGAGGTGCCGGAGTGGTTGAACGGGACGGTCTCGAAAACCGTTGTGTGGCTTTGCTGCACCGTGGGTTCGAATCCCACCCTCTCCGCCAGACGATCCGCCCGGAAGGGCACGAGCCGCCCGTTCGGGCGGCTCTCTCGATGAGTGCCCGCGCACCGAGGGTCCGTGCTACACGGGCCTGGGCAGCGGGCGCCGCCTTGTAGGGGGCACATGTCAGTCACGGTCATCGATCACCCACTGATCCAGCACAAGCTCGCCGTCATGCGTGACCGCGACACGAACGTCCGCGACTTCCGCGCCCTGTGCACCGAGGTCACGATGCTGATGGCGTTCGACGCCATGCGCGACCTCGAGCTCGAGGAAGGCGTCGTCGACACGCCCGTCGCCCAGGCCAAGGTGAAGAGGCTGGCGGGTAAGAAGCTCGCGATCGTCGCGATACTGCGGGCCGGTCTCGTCATGGTCGACGGCATCCTCAACATGGTCCCTACCGCCAGGGTCGGCCACGTCGGCCTCTACCGCGACCCCGAGACCCTCAAGCCGGTTCGGTACTACGTCAAGCTGCCCAAGGACATCGACGAGCGGGACACCTTCCTCCTCGACCCCATGCTCGCCACCGGCGGCAGCGCTGCCCACGCCATCGACCTGCTCAAGGAGGCGGGCGCCTCGCGGATCAGGTTGCTGTGCATCATCGCCGCGCCAGAGGGGATCGCGGCCGTCACATCGGCTCACCCGGACGTCGACATCATCGTCGCGGCGCGCGACGAGAGGCTCAACGATCACGGCTACATCGTCCCCGGCCTCGGCGACGCCGGCGACCGCATCTACGGCACCCGTTAGGTTTCATGCTGCGGCCGTATCATCGCTGACGTGCAGAAGGCGCTCGTCTCGTACCTGCCACTCGTCGTCGTGACGTTCGCTGTCGCCCTGGCGGCGGTGGCTGGTCTGGTGCCGCACGTGCGGACGTTCGCCCACCGCATCCGAGCGGTGCAGGACGGCGGCACGCAGCACGGCGGCGGCGTCAGACAGCACGTCGGCGCCGTGCCGAACATAGGCGGCATCGCGATCCTGGGCGGGTTCCTCGTCGCGCTCCTGGTCGGTAGCCTGGTGGCTCCCGACGTGATCGACTCGTACCGCGTCGAGCTCCTGGCCATCGCGCTCGGCGGAGCGCTCATGACGCTCGTCGGGTTCCTAGACGACATGTGGGAGGTAGGCCCGGCGCTGCGCCTGGCCGCGCAGGCGGTCGCCGCCGGGATCCTGGTCGTCAACGGCGTGCGCATCGGCTTCCTGACCGACTACTTCGGAGGAGGCAACTTCCTGTTCCTCTCCGAGGGCCTGGCCATCGTCGTCACGCTGCTCTGGGTCATCGGCTTCACCAACGCCTTCAACTTCATCGATGGGCTCGACGGTCTGTCGTCCGGCATCGCGGCCATATCGAGCCTCAGCCTGCTTGCGGTAGCCGTCCAGTTCGACGACCGTGGTGCGGCCGTACTCCTGCTCGCCGCACTTGCCGGCTCGGCGCTCGGGTTCCTGAGGCACAACTTCGGGCCGGCCACGATCATCATGGGCGATTCGGGCGCGTACCTGCTCGGCTACGTGCTGGCCGCGGTCAGCGTCATCGGGGCGCTCAAGGTGACGGCGGCCGTCTCGGTGGTGGCGCCGATCCTGGTGTTGGCGCTGCCTGTCGTGAACATCACCCAGGTGACCGTGCGCAGGCTGCGGCGTGGCAGCAGCCCTGCGGAGGCTCACAACGACCACATCCACGACATGCTCAGGCAGCGCTCCGGGTCCAAGCGCGGCACCGTGATCCTTCTCTGGGTCGCGACGCTGGCGCTGGGGGTCGCGGGCATGCTCCTGTCGGCGACACCGCCGGCCTTGACCCTACTGACGTTGGTCCTCACGGTCGTTCTGATCGCGGCGGTCTCGCTGGCACGCCTCGCCGAGGTGAGAAGGCAGGGCCTGCCGGCGTGAGCGCGGGCCCCGCACCCGCGAGCGTCTCGGGCTCGTCGAGGCCACGTGTCGTGGTCGCGTTCGGCACCAGGCCAGAGGCGAACAAGATGGCGCCGGTGGTCGCGGAGTTGAAGCGTGCCGGGCTCGTTGAGGTGCTGACCCTCGTGACCGGTCAGCACCGAGAGCAGCTCGACGACTCCCTCGCCACCTTCGGGCTCACCGCGGACGCCGACCTCAACGTCATGACCGCGCGCCAGACGCTGCCCGAGCTCGTCGGCAGGATCACGCCGGCGGCGGCGGAGGCCCTACGAGCGTTGAGGGCCGACTACGTCTTGGTGCACGGCGACACGACGACGACGTTCGCCGTGGCGTTCGCCGCCTACCTGGAGGGAGCCGGCGTCGCGCACGTCGAGGCAGGATTGCGCAGCTTCGACATGCGGCAGCCGTTCCCGGAGGAGGCCAACCGTCGGCTCACCGACGTTTTGACCGACCTGGACCTGCCGCCCACGCCGTCCGCCATGGACAACCTACTGAGGGAGGGGAAGCGGGCTGACACCATGGTGGTCACAGGCAACACGGCGGTCGACGCTGTGCTCGCCAACCGCGACATGGCCCGCCTGCCAGCCGGACTGCCGGAGACTGGCCTGGTGGCCGTCACGATGCATAGGCGCGAGAACCTAGACGTGATGCCGGGCCTGGCTGAGGCGCTGGCGGCCGTCGCGCGAGCCAACCCGGGACTGACGTTCGTGTACCCCGTCCACCTCAACCCCAGGGTGCAGGAGGCGGTCAGGCCGGCGCTCGAGGCCGTTCCCAACTTCCGGCTGCTTCCGCCTGTCGACTACCTCACGATGCTGGCGCTCTTGGACCGCTCGGAGCTCGTGATCACCGACTCGGGAGGGATCCAGGAGGAGGGCGCCGCGCTTGGTCGTCCTGTCGCCGTGCTGCGCAACGTCACCGAGCGACCAGAGGGGTTGGGCGGCGTCCTCAGGCTGGTCGGCAACGAACCAGCAGAGGTGGAGGCCGCCCTGCTGGCGCTCCTTGGCGACGAGGCCGAGCTCGCCCGCATGCGCGCCTCGCCCAACCCCTACGGCGACGGGCGCGCGTCGGAACGGGTGGCTCAGGCCGTCGCCTGGCGCTTCGAGCTGGCCGAGCGGCCAGCGGACTGGCGACCCTGACGTGACCGACGCAGCCGACCCGGTCACCGGCGCCCCTGGCATGGACGCGGAGCACCGCCTCGTGCTGCGCGGGGGCTCAGCCGAGCTGGCGTGGCGTGGCGCAGCCATCGTCGGGGTCCTGAACGTCACGCCAGACAGCTTCTCGGACGGTGGTAGGCACGGGTCGGTGGCCTCCGCGGTCGCCGCCGGCCGAGAGATGGTCACGGCCGGTGCTCTCTTCGTCGACGTCGGCGGGGAGTCGACGCGGCCCGGCGCCCTGCCGGTCGGGGTCGACGTCGAGCTGGCGCGCGTGCTGCCGGTCGTGGCGGGTCTCGCTGACCTGGGCGTCGTCGTCAGCATAGACACGATGCACCCGGCCGTGGCCGAGGCGGCGTTCGACGCGGGCGCCTCCATCCTCAACGACGTCGCCGGCCTGCGTGAACCACGGATGGTCGAGGTCGCTGCCGCCGCCGGTGCGCCCGTGATCGTCGTGCACATGCAGGGCGAGCCCGCCAGCATGCAGGTGGCCCCGCGCTACGACGACGTCGTGCGCGAGGTGGGCGACTACCTGCTGCTCAAGGCCGAGGAGGCGCTCGGGGCAGGCGTTCCTTCGGTCGTGCTCGACCCTGGCATCGGGTTCGGCAAGACGCTGCAGCACAACCTCACGTTGCTCAGGGCGACCCGCGCCCTGGCACGGCACGGTCACCCGGTGATGGTAGGGGCTTCCCGGAAGGGTTTCCTGGGCCGTCTAACGGGGGTAGAGAAGCCAGGCGACCGGCTCGGCGCCAGCCTGGCCGTCCACCTCCACGCCGCGCAGGCGGGTGCCGCGCTCTTGCGGGTGCACGACGTCGAGGCGCATCGCCAGGCGTTGGCCGTGGCGACGGCGCTCGCGGCGGAGACAGACGAGGTGAGCACATGAGCGTTCCAGAAGGCCGTGGCAGGATCTGCCTAACTGGCATGGAGTTCCACGCGTTCCACGGCGTGCACGACTACGAGCTCGAGCGCGGCGCGCGTTTCGTCGTCGACGTCGAGCTCGACCTCGAACCGCCACGAGCGGACACGCTGACAGGTACCGTCGACTACTCTCGTGTCTACCGGACCGTGGCGAGCGTAGTGACGGGGCGGCCCCACAAGCTGATCGAGACGCTCGCCGCCGCCATCGCCGACGAGGTGATGACGCACGAGGACCGTGTCATGGCGCTGCTCGTCCGCGTGCACAAGCCGCACGCCCCCCTGACCGGGATAGTGCGCGACGTGCACTACGAGCTGAGGCGCGTGCGCGAGGGCTGAGTGATGCGGGAGGCGACCGACAGAAGTACGGCGTGGGTGGCGCTGGGCAGCAACCAGGGCGACAGCCGCGATAGTCTCAGGCGTGCCCTTGCCGGACTGGCGGCGGTCGGCGACGTCGTGGACAGGTCGCCGATCTACGCGACCGAGCCCGTTGGCGGCCCTACCGGGCAGCGGCGCTTCCTGAACGCCGTCGTCGTGCTCCGCACGACGCTGACGACGCACGCTCTGCTCGACGCGCTGCTCGGCCTGGAGACCAGGCTTGGGCGCGTGCGCGACGTGCGCTGGGGCCCCCGTACCATCGACATCGACCTGCTGGCCCACGGCGACGCCAACATCGATGACCCCGTCGCGACCGTGCCCCACCCGCGCATGCACCACCGGTCGTTCGTGCTCGTCCCTCTGCGGGACGTCAGCCCCGACTGGGCACACCCTGTTACCGGCGAGAGCGTCGACGAGATGCTCGGGCGCCTCGACACCTCCGGCGTCGAGCGCGCTGACCTCCAGTGGTGAGGTGACCCGCGCTTGACCTAGAATCACCGTTCTATGCGCCTCTTCGCGATCGCCGACCCACACCTATCGCGCGCGAGCCCCAAGCCCATGGACGTGTTCGGCGACGACTGGGAGGGCCACCCTGAGGCGTTCTTCACCGGTTGGCGCGAGACGGTCGGCGCGGACGACATCGTCCTCGTGCCAGGAGACGTCTCTTGGGCCATGCGGCTCGAGGAGGCGCTCCTCGACCTGGAGGACATAGCCGCGCTGCCCGGTAGGAAGGTGCTGCTGCGCGGCAACCACGACTACTGGTGGCCCTCGATAAGCAAGCTGCGCAGGTCGCTGCCCGACGGTATGCACGCGGTCCAGAACGACGCCTTGGCGCTGGACGGCGTCGTTATCTCGGGCACGCGCGGTTGGACGTGCCCTGGCAGCCGCGGCTTCACTGAAGATGACGAACGCGTCTACCGCCGCGAGGTCGAGAGGCTGGACCTGTCGCTGACGGCAGCCCGACGCCTGTCGGGCCACTACCGCGTCGTGATGCTGCACTTCCCGCCGACCAACGCCCGCCTCGAGCCGAGCGGCTTCACCGAGCTCATCGAGGCCTACGCGCCAGACGCGCTCGTGTTCGGCCACGTGCACGGCGAGGAGCCGGTCCTCACGCGCCTGCCAGGCATCGACGTCCACTTCGTGGCCGCCGACGCGCTCGGCTTCCGGCCCCGCCTCATCGTCGACCTGGGCGAACGGTAGACTCTCGCGACATGGAGGGGGCGGCAACGTGGGGACTCGACGTACTGGTCGTCAACGCTGGTAGCTCGAGCCTCAAGCTCAGGACGTACCCTGCCGGCAGGTCCGTGATCGTCGAGAGGCTGTCCCGCCACGGCGCCCACGGCGAAGCGCTACAGGCTGCCCTAGTGGAGCTGGAAGCCCGGCCCGACGTCGTCGGTCACCGCATCGTTCACGGCGGTACGCGCTACACCGCTCCGACGCTGGTGACGGACGACGTCGTCAGCGGCATCGAGGAGCTGGAAGAGCTTGCGCCTCTCCACAACCCGGCGAACCTGGAGGCGCTGCGAGCCGCCCGTGAGCTGCTGCCTGACGCCGTGCACGTCGCCGTCTTCGACACGGCCTTCCACGCCACGCTGCCGAGGCGCGCGCACCTCTACGGCCTGCCGCCAGAGTTCGCGGAGCGCGGGCTCAGGCGGTACGGCTTCCACGGCACCAGCCACGACTACGTCTCCCGCGAGGCCGGGCGCCTCATCGGGAGGCCGCGCGAGGAGCTGCTGATGGTCACGCTGCACCTCGGTAACGGCGCCAGCGGTGCAGCCATAGACCGCGGGGTCGTGATAGACACCAGCATGGGCTTCACCCCGCTCGAGGGCCTGCTCATGGGCACCAGGAGCGGCGACGTCGACCCTGGCCTGGTGCTGCACCTGCTGCGCGAGGGCATGAGCGAGCCCGACCTGGACGACCTGCTCAACCGCGGCTCCGGTCTGGCAGGTATGTCCGGCGCCGGCAACGACATGCGAGACGTGAGGGCAGCGGCCGTGCGCGGCTCGGATCAGGCGAGGGCCGCCCTCGAGCTCTACGCGTACCGGATCCGCAAGCTGATAGGCGCGTACGCCGCCGCCCTAGGTGGGCTCGACGCCGTCGTGTTCACGGCCGGGGTCGGCGAGCACGACCATCAGACGCGCGCCGCCGCGCTTCAGGGCCTAGGCTTCCTGGGGCTTGAGCTGGACGAAGCGGCGAACGTTGGCGGTGGGCCCCTCATCAGCAGCGCGGCCAGCCGCGTGGCGGTCCTCGTTGTACCTACCGACGAGGAGAGTGTCATCGCCAACGCCGCGCTCGCGGTCGCCCGTGAGGTAAGGAAGGGGAAGGTTTGAGCACCCTCGGGATAGACCTGGGCGGCACGAAGATCCTCGCGGCCGTCGTCGACGGCGGCACGGTCGTAGACAGCGTGAGGGTCGACACGCCCCAGTCGGGTTTCGTTGACGTCGTCGCGGCGATGGCGGGAGCGGCACGTGAGCTTCTGGGCAAGGGTCACGTCGTCGACGTGGTCGGCGTCGGCTCGCCCGGCCCCCTGGACCACCAGCGCGGGCGTGTCGTGTTCGCTCCCAACATCGCCGGCATGGTCGACGCCCCCATCGTCGAGGCACTGCAGGCGGCCCTCGATCTCAGGGTGGAGCTGGAGAACGATGCCAACGCTGCTGGGTACGCTGAGCATCTGTACGGCGCCGCCAAGGACCTCGAGTCGAGCGTCTACGTGACGCTGTCGACGGGCATCGGCGGGGGCCTGTTCATCGGCGACCGGTTGATCCGGGGCGCGCACGGCATCGCCGGCGAGATCGGCCACATGACCATGTTGCCAGGCGGGCCCATGGGCGGTGACGGTCATACCGGGAGCCTCGAGGCCATAGCAGCTGGCCGCTCTATCGCCCGCGACGCCAGCTACGCGTACGGCACAGACCTGACGACCGAGGAGCTGTTCGCCCGTGCCATGGCGGGGGAGCGGATGGCGCTCGGCATCGTGGACAACGCCGCTCGCTTCACCGGCATCGGGCTCGCCAACCTCGTCAAGGTGTTCGACCCAGAGGCCTTCGTGCTCGGAGGCGGACTGACCAACGTCGGGCCCTTCTACCTAGACAGGGTCGCGAAGACAGCCCGCGACTACCTCGAGGGGTACGGCGAGCCTGTGTTCAGGCTCGCGGAGCTAGGCGGCGACGCCGGCGTGATCGGGGCGGCGGCGGCGGCGCGGCGCAACCTGACGGGCGCGGCCTAGCAGACCACGCGGCCTAGGCGACGCCTGTCACGGCGCCTTGCCACGCGCTCACCGTCACGCTCCTGCCCAACAGGTCGGTTGCCCGGGAGCTCAGTGACGGGTCGTTGGCGGCGCCGGCGGCGTGAACGATGACGGCTCGAGCGTCGACAGCGATGCTCGCCGTGCGAGCCAGGCGACGGCTCGCGCACTCCACAGACCAGTCGCTGCGGTACAGGCGCTTGATCGCGAGGAGCACGGCTCGCCTGCCCGCAGCCTCGACGCCACGAGCGTCGCCTGGACGCCTCACGATGACCTCGGCCGGCAGGCCTTCGAGGGCCGCGTACACCCCGTCGATGACGTCGTCCAGGAGGTGGGCTTGGTCTATCAGCGCGCCAGCCTCCTCCTCGGCCTCCTCGAGGACGTCCTCGTCGGGATCGAACGGATCGAGGCCGACGTAGAGAGCGGCCAGGCGCGGTGGCAGGTTGTTGTAGCGGTAGAGGCTGTCCTCGACCGCCGGCGGGAGCGCGACCAGCCCAAGCCTGAGGCCAGCCCGCTCGAGCGCAGCTAGGTCGGAGACCTCGCCAGGGGCGCCGTCGACCTCGAGATGGGCGACCGTCGCGGATGGGAACACGAGCGCACGGTCCACGCGTCCGACTCTACTCGGCGTCGCGAGCGGCCGGGGTAGAGTCTGGCCGTGTCAGCAGCCGACACCCGCCCAAGGGGCCCGACGGGCCTGACGTGGCTGGCCGTGGCGGGGACGATCCTCGTCGGCGCCGTCGTGTTCACTGCCATCAGCGTGCGGGAGTACTTCACGGTCAGCGAGGTCAGGCTCCCGCAGGTCGTAGGCATGAGGCACGACGAGGCGACGGACGTCCTCAGGCGCCTGGGCCTGGAGCCCGTCTCCTTCGTCGAGCACGTCGCTGGCGCTGACCCGGAGGCTGTCACAAGTCAGGCGCCCCCTCCGGGTGCCACCGTCAAGCGCGGGCGCACCGTTCACCTCGGTGTCAACACCGCTACGGCGGCCTCGAGGGTCCCCGACCTGACGGGGATGCGCGAGGCGGACGCCAGACAGCGCGTCCGCGACCTCAACCTCCCGCTAGCCACCACCGTCTACGAGCCCAGCGACAGGCCGATCGGCACGATCATCGGTCAGTCCCCGGAGGGTGGAGTTCAGCTCGCCAGCGGCGAGATGCTGACGATCGTCGTGAGCCGCGGGCGCGAGCTCCCCAAGGTCGCCGTACCCGAGGTCGAGGGCATGTCGCTCGAGGAGGCCGTCGGTCGGTTGGAGGAGCTCGGCTTCGGCAGGGTAGAGGCGGTGCCGAGCACGGTCTCGTTCACTCAGGCCGGCGACGTCGTCTCCGTGTGGCCGCCGCCCGGCACCGAGGTGGTGCTAAGCACGCCGGTCATCGTCAACTACGCGCTGTCGTCACGGAACGTCGTGGAGGTGCCGGAGATCGTCGGCATGCCGCAGTGGCGCGCCCAGCTCGCGCTGAGGGCGGCGCAGTTGCAGATCGGACAGGTCACCTACGTCGACGATCCAGCCCAACCCGAGGGCGTCCTGGACGTCCAGCCCACCGGTTTCACGCTGCCTGGCACGCCCGTGCTGCTCACGATCAACGGGCAGCCCTCGGGGCCGCTGCTCGTGCCCGACCTCGGCCTGCCGGGCGGGTCGCCGCGCGGTGGGAACGACCTCACGCCAGGACGAACACAGGACGGAGACCAAGCGGGGGGCGGGCCGACCATCGTCGCTGGCGACGGCAGCAGGGCCATCCCGTTCACCTTCGACCCGACGTTCATGGGCGTGCGCCGCCTCCTCGAGGAGCCGTACCGGCTCGAGCTGGTGGTGGCCGACGAGCGCGGGGAGCGAACCGTCTTCGACAGGCAGATGGACCCGGGCGAGGTCGCGAGCACGACAGTCCCTGTCTACGGCACCGACGCGCTACTCCAGACGTACATAGACGGCGTCTTCTTCCAGGCCTGGCGACCCTGATCCGACCGGTCGGCCGGTGCCCGGAACGTGCCGTCCAGCACGCTGCAATCGGAGTGGGATATGTCGCAGAGAGCGCGCTCTCGGACGCGAAGAATCGGCCTTGTATACTTCGATCAGACGTGCACTTGGACGGGCGTGAACGCCCGGTAGGAGGAGCGTAAGTGAGCGAGCCCGACATCACCGCGCTGGCGCGACGGCTGGCAGAGCAGAACAACGTCGAGTGGCGCGCCCTGCACGGCTCGGGCGACGGTGGGAGGATCGTCGAGAGAGACGTCCTCGACTACCTGGCGCGGGTGATGGCCGGTGAAGAGGCGCTCGACCCAACCCCAGAGCCGTTGCCGGAAGGCATGGAGGCCTGGCCCGACCAGGACCCTGCCATGCGGGCTGCTGGCGAGCCGACGACCCTCGGCGAGCTGCGCCAGGAGATAGGCAGCGCTGTCCGCGACGAGTCCGACGCTGCGTCGGCAGTCGAGGATGGGGTACGGGACGCGGCGACCGAGGTCGACGAGGACGTCTTCCTCTTCGACGATGAGCCGGCCCCGCTCACGGAGGCTCAACAACCGGTCACACCTGGCTTGGACCAGGTCGAGGTGGCCACCTCCGACGACCTCGAGGACCTGCTCGTCGCCGGCGACGACGCTGGCCTACTAGGCGACGACGACGTCGGCGCGACCGCCGACGTTTTCGGAGCGCAGCCCGCTCCCGTCGACGATGACGCTCTCGCGCCACCTACTGCCGACGAGCCGGCCGCCGCCCCGGCGGCCGATTGGGGCAGCGACATCGCCTTCGGCGGCAGTGACGCGGTAGAGGACCAGGACGCTCCTGACATCTGGGGTGAGCCGGTCGCTACGGCAGGTGATGACGTCGACCTCTTCGCCGGCTCCGTGCAAGGCGATGCCGAGAGCGTCATCTGGGCTGAAGAGGGCCACGGCGGCGACGTGGACCATGCGAAGGCCGAACCTTGGACCGCTCCCGTGACAGGGCAGGGGCCGGAGGCAGAGGCGGACACGTGGTCTCAGGCCGCGGTGAACGACCCCGAGGTGGTCAGCGAACTCGGTGAGCAGGAGGCCTTCGCTGGTCTGCCGCTCGCTAGGACAGGCACGGTCCTCAGGCGCCACGTCGACGTCACGGCACTGGCCGGCGCGCAGTTGGCCGTGTCACAGGAGCTCGGCTTCGAGGAGCCGCTGGGCGCTGGGCCCTTCGTGCTGCGGGCCGTGGCCAAGGCCGCGCGTGACCAGGGCGTCGGCCTCGGTCAGGTCGCCTTGGCGACCTTCTCGAACGGGCTCAGGCTCAGGCGGGTCGACGACGCCGCTGGCCGGCCGTTCGCCCAGCTCCTCAACGAGCTGACAGACGACGGTCAGGAGGAGGACGAGGCCGGCCTCGTCGTCGCCGACCTGAGCTCGCTGGACGTCGACGAGGTGGTGCTCGACGTCGAGCTGCCGGTCGTCAGCCTGGGACGCATGCTCTACGACAACCAACGGGGTGGGTACCGCAGCACGCTGACGCTGACAGGCGACCTACCGGCGGAGCAGGGCGCCAGGCTGCTGGGTCGCGTCGCGGAGCTCCTCGACGCGCCTGTCAGGCTCGTGATGTGAGCTAGCTGGACCTAGTCAGAGGCGGCAGGGACCATCACGCTCAGGCCGAGGTAGGCGACCCCGAGCACGCCCAGCGTGACGACCGCGCCGGCCGCGAAGATGGCACGTACAACTGACGGGTTGGAGCCCGTCAGCTCGGCGATGCCTGCGCACAGCCCTGTGACGACCTTGCCCTCGCGCGCCCGTGTCAGGCGGGGGCCGGACGGGCTCAGTCGGCCATCTGGCCCTGGTCGCACGTTCGCGTAGGAGACGCCGGTCGTGCTGGAACGGTCTGGGCTCGCCATCGCGCGGCGAGTATACGTCTACAACGCCCGCGGTAACCTTGGCGCGTGACAGTAGGCGGAACCGAAGCGCGAGATGATGGCGTGCGGGACGAGGTGGTCGTGGCCGTCACGGGCGCCAGCGGCCTCGTCTACGCGGTCGACCTGCTACGAAGCCTCGGGGCCGCCGGGGTGCATTCCCATCTCATCGTCACCGCCGGGGCGAAGCGCGTCGTCCCCACCGAGCTCGATGGTGGGCTCGCGGCCCTAACCGACCTGGCCAGCGAGGTCCACAAGGACAGCGACCAGGGGGCGCCCATCGCCTCCGGTAGCCACCGGTTCCGTGCCATGGTGGTCGTGCCGTGCAGCGCGGGCACGCTGGCCAAGGTGGCTCACGGCCTCACCGACAACCTGACCTCGCGGGTCGCGCACGTCGCTCTCAAGGAGCGCAGGCCACTCCTGCTTGTGGTGCGCGAGTCTCCGTACTCGCGGCCGATGCTCTCGAACATGCTCACCGCCGACGCCGCCGGCGCGGTGATCGTGCCGGCTTCGCCGGGCTTCTACCACCGACCGCAGACCATAGTTGACCTCGTCGGAGGCGTCACCGCTCGTCTCCTCGACCACCTGGGCGTCGCGCACGACCGCTCCCCGCGCTGGGCCGGCGCTTGAGCACGCGGGTCGCGGGTTTGATCGCCGCCGCCGGGCTCGGGACCAGGCTCGGCCGCGGCCCCAAGGCGCTACTCGAGGTAGGCGGCGTGACGCTCCTGGACCTCGCGATCGAGGCCTTGGGGCCGCACGTCGACGAGCTGGTCGTGGCCGTGCCCACGGCCGGCTCCCAAGGCTGGCCGACCCACCGGAAGATCACGTACGTCGCCGGGGGAGACACGAGACAGGGCTCGGTGCGGGAGATGCTGGCTGCCACGGACGCAGACCACGTCCTCGTTCACGACGTGGCGAGGCCGTTCCTGCCTGCGGACGTCGTCGCCCGTGTCCTCGCCGCAGCCCGTGAGCACGGTGCGGCATCGGCGGCGGTAGCGGTGACAGACACGCTCGTCACGGCCCACGGCTCGGAGGTTGACAGGTCGAACCTGCTCGCCGTCCAGACGCCACAGGGCTTCGCTCGGCGGCTGTTGGTGGAGGCGCACGAGACCGCGGCCGCTGTAGGGGCCATCGGAACGGACGACGCGGGGCTGGTCAGGCGGATCGGTCACCGCGTCGTGATGGTCGAGGGCAGCCCTCTGCTTCTCAAGGTCACGCTGCCCGACGACCTGTTGTTGGCTGAGGCGCTCATGTCGTGCCGAGCGGGTCGGCCGACGTGACGCGGCGAGCGCACGCCAAGGTCAACCTGGGGCTTGCCGTGCTGGCGAGGCGCGGCGACGGCTTTCACGAGGTGGAGACGCTCATGGCCCGCCTCGACCTGGCAGACGAGGTCGACGTGACTCTGTCCGACGGGCCGTCTGGGCGCGTGCGGCTGAGCCTCACACCTGCGCCGCCGCCGGGTGCTCCCGTCTGGTTCACCGCCTCGTTGGCAGGCCTACCTACCGGTGATGACAACCTGTCGGTGCGCGCCGCCTCGGCTTACTTGCGGGCCTGGGAGCTGGCGACCGGTGAGACGGCGCCGGCCGTCGAAGTGGCGCTCGTCAAGCGCGTGCCGGTCGCGGCCGGGCTGGGCGGCGGCTCGTCGGACGCTGCGGCGGTACTGGCGGCGCTCGAAGGGGAACTGCCGGCGAACCTGGAGCTGGGTGACCTGGCAGGAAGGCTCGGCTCGGACGTGCCCTTCTTCTTGGCTGGCTGGCCGGCGGCCGTGGCGCGCGGGCGTGGCGAGCGCCTGACGCAGGCGGCAGTGCCGAACCTGGCGCTAGTGCTGGCGAAGCCGGCGACTACGATCTCGGCCGCCGATGCCTACGCCGGGCTGGCCGGGTTCACGCCACGGCTCAAGCATGAGGCCGCGTTGGCCGCCCTGGTCGCCGGCGACGAGCCGCGCTGGCGCAACGGCCTCCAGACCGGCGTCGTGCGTGACCACCCAGAGGTACGCGAGGTTCTGAACGCGCTTCGGGATCTGGGTCTCAAGGGCGTGCTCATGTCGGGCAGCGGACCGACCTGCTTCGGTGTGGCGCCCGACGCGGAGGCGGCTACGGCGCTGGCGGCGAGGCTGAGGGAAGAGCGGCCGGAGCTTTGGGTTCAGGCCGCGACGATCGGCTGAAGGTCACTCTTCGTCTCGCCTGAGCTCCCTGCTGAACTCCTCGTCCTCCTGGACCAGGAAGTCCTCACCGGCCAGCGACTCGACATGATGCTTGAGCTCGTGGGTGAGCGTCTCCCACGCCTCCTCCTCCCAGTCGAACTCGCGGTCGTGCGACGCGATCTCCAGGAACGACCCGTAGTAGAGCGCGACGTGCCTGCCTATGCCTTCCCCGAAGCCTAGGAAGTCCTCAGGTCCAGGGTCTAGGTACTCGCCCATGCGGAACACGTCGTCCTCGAAGTCGTCCTCGCGCTTGACGTCGGGCAGGACGTGGACCCCCTGTAGGCCGCGCATGAACTCATCAGGGATCTCCTCGACCATCGCCGCAACGAGGTCCTCGAACTCCTCGAAGGTCATGGCGCGTTGGCTGTCCGCTCTTGGTCCGGGCGGGTCATGGCGCAGCTACTGCGGCCTCGAAGGTGTCTGGGGCGTCCTCGAGGCGGACCACGATGCCATCCGCCGCGCTCGCGTATGCAGCCAGAATGAGGCGCACGGCCTCGCGCCCGTCCACGCCCGAGCAGACGACCGGCCCCTCGCCCTTCACCGCCGCCACGAAGGCGATCACGTGGGCCGTGTGCGGCTTGTAGCCACCGAAGCTGTAGGTCGCGAGGTCGGTGACGTCCCAGGTGCCGCCCGGCGTCCCCCGGTAGTAGTGGCGCAGCCAAGGCGGGCCGAAGCGGTTGGTGCTCTCCAGGGCGCCCTGCGTCCCGTAGACCCAGAAGCCCTCCTCCCAACCGGTCGCTGTCCAGGCGGTCTCGATCGTGCCGATCGCTCCGTCAGCGAACTCGAAGGAGACGTTGGCGGTGTCCTCGACCTCGACGTCGTAGGCCAGGGTGGCGATGCGAGCGTAGACCTCGCGGACCCGGCCGCCGAAGAACCTGGCCAGGTCCGCCAGGTGACAGCCGTTGTCGAGGAGAGTGCCTCCGCCGGAGCTGGCCTTCGTCGCGAACGACGGCCTCACGCCCAGTCCGCCCCAGTCGTGGGCCTGGCGCAGTCGCAGGTGGGTGACGCGGCCGATCGCGCCGGCCTCGATGAGCTCGCGCGCCTTCTTGGCCGGCGCCGAGGACCTGAGCTGGTGGTTGACGACGAGGAGCACGCCGGCAGCGTCACATGCCGCGATCATCTCGTCGGCGAGCGCGATGTCCAGGGCGATCGGCTTCTCGACGAGGACGTGAACCCCGGCCCTCGCCGCCGCCAACGTGGCGGGGTGATGGACGGCCGTCGGGGCCGCGATCGACACCGCGTCGATGCCGCCGGCCGCGAACATCGCGTCGTAGTCGGGGTACGTGCGGTCGACGCCCCAGGCTGTTGCCCGCGCCGCAAGCTGCACGGGGTTGACGTCACATAGGGCGACGACGTTCGCGCCCGCGGCCCTGAAGCCCTCGAAGTGCGCCTGGGAGATGCCGCCGGTGCCGATGATCGCGACGCGCAGAGGAGCCAGGGCGGTCATGAGGGCTTGAGCACGTGCTCCTTCCCAGGGTTGGGGACGCTCTCGAGGGCGGCCGGGTTGGGGCAGTCCGAGTCGTCACGCGTCACCCGCCGAGCGGCGTAGCGGCTCGCGTTGGCGACGATGCGCCTCACGACGGGGTGATGGTAGGTGGGGTAGGTCTCGTGACCCGGCCGGAAGTACACGACGCGACCGTGGCCACGTCTCCACGTCATCATGCTGCGGAACACCTCGCCGCCCTGGAACCATGAGATCATCAGGAGCTCGTCGGGATCTGGCACGTCGAAGCGCTCGCCGTACATCTCTTCCTGCGCGAGCTCGAGGTGATCGGGTACGCCCTCCAGGATCGGGTGCGCGGGAGCGAGGTTCCAGAGGCGCTCCTTCTCGTCGGCCTCTCGCCACTTCAGCGAGCCGTGCGTGCCGAGCAGCCGTAGGAAGGGCTTCGAGAGGTGGCCGGAGTGCAGCACGACGAGGCCCATGCCAGCCAGGACGGCGCGCTGAACGCGCTCGGCTACGGCCTCCGAGACCTCGGCGTGCGCCTTGTGACCCCACCAGAGCATCACGTCTGTAGCGTCGACGACGTCCTGCGGCAGTCCGTGTTCCGGTTCGCGCAACGTGGCCGTGCGCACCTCGGCACCGGGCACATGCTCAATGACCGCTGCCCGCAACGCGCCGTGGATGCCCGCTGGGTAGAGCTCGCCGACACGTTCGTCCTCCAGCTCATGCAGGTACTCGTTGAAGACGGTGACCCTCACTCGACCTACCTTCGGCCCGCGTCAGTCGGTCACGGCGCCGACGGACGCGCTTGAGACGAGCTTGGCGTACTTCGCCAACACCCCGGTAGTGTAGCGCGGTGCCGGCGGGTTCCAGGCAGCCCGGCGCCTCGAGATCTCGGCCTCGTCGACCTCGAGCTGGAGCAGGTTGGTCGTCGCGTCGACCGTGATCAGGTCGCCCTCATTCACGAGCCCGATGGGCCCGCCGACCGCCGCCTCAGGGGCCACGTGTCCGACGACGAGCCCGTAGGTGCCTCCGGAGAACCGACCGTCGGTTATCAACGCGACGGAGTCGCCAAGGCCCTGTCCGATGATCGCGCTGGTCGGTGCCAGCATCTCCCGCATGCCGGGTCCGCCCTTGGGCCCCTCGTAGCGGATGACTACGACGTCGCCCGCGCGTATCGACCCGCTGAGGATGGCGTCGAGCGCTTCCTCCTCGCTGTCGAAGACGCGCGCCGGGCCGGTCAGGCGGGTGCTCTTGAGGCCCGTCGTCTTGGCGACGGCCCCGTCGGGAGCGAGGTTGCCCCGCAGGACGTTGAGGTGACCTGCCGGGTACATCGGTTCCGAGAAGCTGTGCACGACGTCCTGACCGGGGGGCGGCGTAGACGGCACGTCGGCGAGGTTCTCGGCCACCGTCTTGCCGGTGACCGTCAGGCAGTCGCCGTGCAGGAGGCCGGCATCGAGGAGCATCCTCATGACGAGCGGTATGCCGCCGACGGCGTGCAGGTCGGTAGCGACGTACCTGCCTGACGGCTTCAGGTCGCACAGCACAGGGGTCGTGAGCCGCAGGGCCTCGAAGTCGTCGATGGTGAGGCCCACCCCCATGGAGTGGGCGATGGCCAGCAGGTGGAGCACGGCGTTGGTGCTGCCGCCGACGGCCATGACCACCCGAACGGCGTTCTCGAACGCCTGCCTCGTCATGATGCGGCTCGGCCTAAGGTCGCTGGAGACGAGGTCTACGAGCGCCTCGCCGCTGGCGCGGGCGCTCTCCGTCTTCTCGTCGTCCTCGGCAGCCATCGTGCTTGAGAACGGCAGGCTCATCCCGAGCGCCTCGATGGCCGAGCTCATGGTGTTGGCCGTGTACATGCCGCCGCAAGATCCCGGGCCTGGGCAGGCCGACGCCTCGATGGCGTTCAGCGTCTCGAGCTCGATGCGGCCGGCCGCCCTGGCGCCGACGGCCTCGAAGACGCTGACGATGGTCAGGTCCTCACCGGCATGGCGCCCAGGCTTGATGGTGCCGCCGTAGACGTACACGGAAGGGACGTCGAGGCGGGCGAGCGCGATCATGCCGCCCGGCATGTTCTTGTCGCAGCCGCCGACGACGAGCATCGCGTCCATGCTCTGGCCGCGGCCCACGGTCTCGATAGAGTCCGCGATCACCTCACGCGACACCAGGCTGCACTTCATGCCCTCGGTGCCCATCGAGATGCCGTCCGAGATCGTGATCGTGCCGAAAGTCTGAGGCATGCCGCCTGCGGCCCTGACGGCGTCGGCCGCGGCGTCGGCCAGGCGTCTGAGCCCGGCGTTGCAAGGCGTGATCGTCGAGTGCCCGTCGGCGATGCCTACGATCGGCTTGCC
Source organism: uncultured bacterium (assembly GCA_964517055.1). Classification (GTDB taxonomy): domain Bacteria; phylum Deinococcota; class Deinococci; order Deinococcales; family Trueperaceae; genus DASRWD01. Next base: position 25,900 of record CAZFAQ010000018.1, read on the forward strand.
GAAGTCCTGGTCGCGGAACCCGACGGCCCGCAGCATCGCCCGGTTCGGGGCGCGGGCGTCGCCGGTCGTCACCACGGCGCTGTGGCGGTTCAGGCGCTGGTCTGGCCTCAGTTCATCCGTTGACAAGTTCGGTCCTCCGAGACACGGCCGCCACGACGGCCGCCGTGAAGCTGGCGGTGTCGCGCGTGCCGCCCAGGTCGCGTGTGGGGTCATCGGCGAGCGCCTCCTGCACGGCGTCCTCCAGGACCCCCGCTGCCTGTGGGGCGTCCAGGCTGTGACGCAGCATCATCGCCGCCGACAGCATCGTGCCTGTGGGGTTGGCGATCCCCTGGCCGGCGATGTCTGGGGCGCTGCCGTGCACCGGCTCGTAGAGACCGACGCTGCCGCCGAGGCTGGCTGACGGGAGCACGCCGAGCGAGCCGGGTATCACGCCCGCCAGGTCAGAGAGGATGTCGCCGAAGAGGTTGCCCATGACGAGGACGTCGAAGGCACCGGGGTCGCGCACCACCTGCATGGCGGCGTTGTCGACGTAGAGGTGGTTCAGCTCGACGTCCGCGTACTCGCGGGCGTGCAGGTCGACCACGACGTCGCGCCAGAACTGCGAGACGTCGAGCACGTTGGCCTTGTCGACGTTGGTGACGCGGTTGCGGCGCCCGCGGGCGGTCTCGAAGGCGATCCGCGCTATGCGCTCGACCTCGTGGCGCTGGTAGACCATCGTCGAGACGCCCTCGTCCTCGCGGTTGTGCGCCGGCTTGCCGAAGTAGATGCCCCCGGTCAGCTCCCTGAAGATGATCATGTCGGTGCCCGCGGCTCTCTCGGGTCGGAGCGGGGAGAGCCGCTCGAGGCCGGGGAAGACCCTGACCGGCCGCAGGTTGGCGAACACGGCCAGGTGACGGCGCAGGTCGAGGATCGCGGTCTCGATGCGCTGCTCGCGCGGCAGGCGGTTCCAAGGGTGGTCGCCGACCGGGCCGCCTACCGAGCCAAGCAGCACGGCGTCGGCGGCGGTCACGGCCTGCCTTGTCACCTCCGGGAAGGCCGCGCCGTGCTCCTCGTGGGCGCCGCCGCCGAACGGTAGGCGCTGGTACTCGAGGTCCAGGTCGAAGGCCGTGGCCGTTGCACTCAGCGCCGTGAGGGCGGCGTCCACTACCTCCGGGCCGACGAAGTCGCCCGGCAGCACGGCGATGACGCGCTTGCTCATCTGGAGGCGGCCTCGTGGCCCAGGCTGCGGGCCATCTTCGTGACCTCGTCCGCTCCCTGTAACAGCTCGGCCAGCGGGTCGTAGGTCCCACTGATCAACGCGGTCCTGGCGCTTTCTGACATGGAAGCAGCGTAACCCCGGCCGCCCGCCTCGACCCGCAGAGCACCCAGGTCGACGGTGACCGTCAGGCCCGGGTCGGCCAGAACGGCAGCCGTCAGCTCCTTGAGGTCGTGGGGCGCAAGCGACACGCACGGCAGGCCGATGCCGGTGGCGTTGCCGAAGAAGATCTCGGCGTAGCTGCCAGCTATGACCGCCTCGAAGCCCGCCTTGGCGATGGAGCGCGGGGCGTGCTCGCGGCTCGAGCCGCAACCGAAGTTGACGCCAGACACCAGCACGGTGGCTCCGGAGCGTGCCGGCTCGTCGAGGGCATGGCCCTTTGGGGTCCCGGACTCGTCGAAGCGCTCGTCGTAGAAGAGCTGCTCGCCCAGGTCGTCGAAGGTGATGGCCTTCAGGAACCGGGCAGGGATGATGCGGTCGGTGTCGATGTCCTCGCCGGGGAGCGCCACCGCCGTGCCGGTGACGCGCGTGACCGGTGCGAACGAGCTCATGCCAGCACCTCGCGGCCCACCCCGAACACCTCGCGAGCGTCTGACACAACTCCGGTGATGGCCGCTGCCGCCACCATGACGGGGCTCATCAGCACGGTCCGTCCGGTGGGGGAGCCCTGCCTGCCCTTGAAGTTGCGGTTGGACGACGAGGCGCAGAGCTGGTCGCCTATCAGCCTGTCGGGGTTCATGGCCAGGCACATGGAGCAGCCCGCTGCCCGCCATTCGAAGCCGGCGGCCTGCAGGACCCTGTCGATGCCGAGGCGCTCGCACTCGCGCTTGACGCGCTCTGAGCCGGGCACGGCGATGGCCTTGACCCCAGGGTGGACACGCCTCCCATCCAGGTACTTGGCGACCTCGATGAAGTCCGACAGGCGCGCGTTGGTGCATGAGCCGAGGAACGCGACGTCGACTGCCGTGCCCGTCATGGGCCTGCCTCCCTCGAGGCGCATGTGGGTGAGCGCCTCCGCAACCGCCGGCCGCTCGTCCTCGGGGACCGAGTCGACGGTCGGAACGGGCTCGTGGATGGCTACCGACTGCCCGGGGTTGAGACCCCACGTCACCGTCGGAGGCACGTCCTCGGCCCTGATCACGACCAGGTCGTCGTAGTGGCAGCCAGGTTCGGAACGGAAGTCGAGCCAGCGCATCACGGCCTCGTCCCATGCCGCGCCGCTTGGCGCGTACTCGCGACCCTCGAGGTAGTCGATCGTCGTCTGGTCCGGGTTGACGTAACCGAAGCGCGCGCCGCCCTCGATCGACATGTTGCACACGGTCATGCGCTCCTCCATGCTCATCGCGTCGAACACGTCGCCCGCGTACTCGTACGCGTAGCCGACGCCGCCCTTGACGCCCAGCGTCCGGATGATGTGGAGGATGACGTCCTTCGCGTAGACGCCCGGGCCGAGGCGACCGTTGACCTCGATGCGCCGCAGCTTGGGCTTCGAGAGCGCCAGCGTCTGCGTCGCGAGGACGTCCCGCACCTCGCGCGTGCCGATGCCGAAGGCGACCGCTCCGAACGCCCCATGCGTGCTGGTGTGGCTGTCGCCGCAGGCGATGGTCGTGCCCGGCTGCGTGATGCCGAGCTCCGGCCCGACCATGTGAACGATGCCCTGGCTACCGGAGCCGACGTCGAAGAACGGCACGGCGTGCTCGGCCACGTTGCGTCTAAGCGCCGTGATCATGTCCTGCGCCATGGGATCGTCGAAAGGCTCGACGCGGGTGTGGGTCGGCACGATATGGTCGACGGTCGCGAAGGTCCGGTGCGGCATGCGCACCTTCAGGCCGAGGTCGCGCAGCATCGCGAACGCCTGTGGGCTGGTGACCTCGTGTACGAGGTGCGTGTCGATGAACAGCTGGGTCTGGCCGTTCCCCAACGTGCGCACGGCGTGGGTGTCCCACACCTTGTCGAGGAGGCTCATCGGTCTTCGCATCTGACTTCCTCTCGTTAGCGCTGACGAGTACGAGAAGACCCCCGGCCGCTCAGGTGGCCGGGGGTCGGTCTGGAACCTTCAGCGTGTGCCCTTCGGGGCGCGCTGCGGGTAGCCTAGGCCCCCGTCACAGGTAGTAGCGAGCTACCGCACTGGGCGGTGGCTTCGTTGACCTGGGGGCGGCTAGCCGGCATGGCGCGAAGTATATGTGCGGTCCCGGACGGGCGTCAACCGAGGCTAAGCGGTGGCTCGTACGCGACCCGGCTTCGTGGCGGGAACGTCACGTCGGCGGCGGTGCGCGTCCTTGAGGTAGACGCTCAGAGCGTGATGCTCGAAGAACGCCATGACGCGGTCGTCGCGCCGGTACGGGAACCCGAACATCTGGGTCTGGATGGCTGCCCCGCAGTTCGCCTCGAGGACCGTGAAGCCGTCGCCCGTGCCGGGTTGCAGCACGACATCCCAGCCAACGTACGTGATGTAGGGATGCGCCCGCATGAACGCGTCCAAGCGCTCCAGCGCGGGCCCGAGCCCAGGTACCTCGACGCCTGCTATCGCGGCCCCGGTGTCCGGGTGTACGTCGTGCCAGTACAGGCGCGGTGCGCCGAACGGGTACATGCACACCTTACCCAGGCGGTGCGATACGGGGTCGATGCGGCCCATGAGGCCACCGCTCGACTGGTTGTCGACGGGCGCCGATGCCGCGGTGCCGAACCGGTGCGCGAGGGCGGAGACGAAGGGCTCGTAGCCGGTGCCCGCGCCACCGAACATGACGACGCGCACGGTGTTGGTGCTGCCTGGGAAGACCTGGCTCGCGTACGCGGCCTGCCGAGCGAACCCCACCACTATGTTGCCGTCGCGCTCGTACAGGACGCTGTCGACCTGTTCCCGGGAGGCGGGCTCAGCGTCTAGGTGTGGGACGCCGCCCTTCACGGACAGCGAGTGCACCCGCTTGCCCTTCTGACCGTCTAGCGGCTTGATGATGACGGTCTCGTCCCCCAGGCGCTCCAGGAGCGCTTCGGTCGAGCGCACGCCCTTGTCAGCGACCGGCACGAGACGGCCGCCCGCGCTGATCGCCAGCACGGGCGGGATGGGCAGCTCGCTCGCGTACGTGTGCCAGAAGAGCAGCTTGTTGCCCAGGAGCTCCTGAGTAGCGTGGCTGTTGGTGCGCAGCAGTGGGCCCCAAGCCGCGTTGGGTACGAAGTCGTCCGGGTCGTTGTCGGCTAGGTCGAAGAGCAGGTAGGCCTCGCCTGTGAAGCCCAGCCTGACCATCTCGAACCGGTCGCGGTAAGGCACGCTGGCCTTGTCAAGGTAGGCCTTGCCAACGTCCTTGATGAGCCTCAGCGGTGTGGTCATGGTGGCCTTCTGTCGCCCTCACTCAGGGGTCAGGAGCTACGCCCGCCTCGCCCTATGGCCGGTGGCCCGCCGACGCGGCCCATCTCCGGGCCGATGCGCGTCGGTGTGGAGGTGCTGCTCACCAGCCCCTCCTGGTTGGCCATGCCGCCGGTCGTCACGAGCCGCTCGAACTCCTTGGAGTCGACGCTGCGCGCCAGGCCGGTCTCGAACGAGATCAGCTTCTTGAGGTGCAGCTCGGCAAGGCAGGCGTCCATGGTGATCATGCCGATCTGCCCGCTCGTCTGGATGGAGCCCGGGATCTGGTGCGACTTGCCCTCGCGTATCTGGTTGCGGATGGCGGGCGTCGCGAGCAGGAACTCGTATGCCAACACCCGGCCCTCTCCGCTCATGCGGGGCACGAGCTGCTGGGTGAGGATCGCCTGCAGGTTGTTGGCGAGCTGCACTCGTACCTGCTCCTGCTGGGCGTCCGGGAACACGTCGATGATGCGGTCGATCGCCTCGGATGCGGAGTTGGTGTGGAGGGTCGCCATGACGAGGTGACCGGTCTCTGCAGCGGTGACGGCGGCGCCGATCGTCTCGTGGTCACGCATCTCGCCGACCAGGATCACGTCCGGCGCCTGCCTCAGCACGCTCCTCAGGGCGTTGTTGAAGTTCTGAGTGTCCTCGCCCACCTCACGCTGGTTGATGATCGACTGCTTGTGGCGGTGGAAGAACTCGATCGGGTCCTCGATCGTGACGATGTGCTTGGGGTACTCGGCGTTGATCAGGTCGATCATCGTCGCGAGCGTCGTCGACTTGCCGGAGCCCGTGGGCCCCGTGACCAGCACCAGGCCGCGCGGTAGGCGCGCGACGTTGGCGACCTCGTCCGGCAGACCCAGTTCGGCGAAGGACTGCACCTCCTCCGAGATCGTGCGCATGACGCCGCCGACCGAGCCGCGCTGCACGAAGACGTTGACGCGGAAGCGGCCGTGGCCCGAGAGGCTGAACGAGAAGTCGAGGTCCTTCTTCTCCTCGAAGTTCCGCTGCTTCTTCTCGTCCATGAGGGCGTACATGAGGCGGCGCGTCATGGTGGGCGACAGCACCTCGTGCTCGGTCGGCCGCCACTCGCCGTGGATCCTCAGCATCGGCGGTAGCCCGACCGTGATGAGGAGGTCGGACGCCTTGCGCTCGATGGCGATCTTCAGTAGGTCGACGATGTCGGCTTGGATCTGGGTGGATCTGATCTGGTCAGCCATAGGGGTCCTGTTGTCCTCTCGCTGGACGACACGCTAGCGCGGGCATCGTCACGAGGCTCTGACGAATCCCACACCGGGTGTGAGACGCTCCCTCACTCGGACGTGCGGGCGAGCACCTCTTCTAGCGTCGTGATGCCCTGCAGAGCCTTGTTGATGCCATCGTCCCGCAGCGTGCGCATACCGCGCTCTATGGCGAGCTCGCGGATCTCGAATGCTGAGGCCTCCTTGACGATGGCGGTGCGCACCTCGTCGTCGATGACGAGCAGCTCGTGGATGGCGTAGCGGCCGTTGTAGCCGCTGCCACCGCACTTCTCACAGCCGACACCGCGGTAGAGGACCTTGCCCTTGATCTCCTCGTCCTTCATGCCTAGGCGCCGCAGCACGTCGGGCTCTGGGGTCGATGCGACCTTGCACTCCTGGCATACCTTGCGCACCAGGCGTTGCGCGAGGACACCGAGCAGAGACGCGGAGACGTTGAACGGCTCGATGCCCATCTCGGTGAGGCGTGTGACGGCGCCGGCGGCGTCGTTGGTGTGCAACGTGGCGATGAGGAGGTGACCGGTGAGCGCTGCCTCCATCGAGATCTTGGCGGTCTCGTGGTCACGGATCTCACCGACCATGATGATGTCGGGGTCCTGGCGCAGGAAGGAGCGCAGCGCCCTGGCGAAGTCGAGGCCGGCCTTGATGTTCACCTGTGTCTGGTTGATGCCGGGGATCTCGTACTCGACCGGGTCCTCGATGGTGGTGACGTTGACGTCTGGGGTGGCGATGCGCTTGAGGATCGAGAAGGTCGTGAACGACTTGCCGGAGCCGGTCGGCCCTGTGATCAGGAACATCCCGTACGGCTTCTGGATCACGTCCTCGAAGCTCTGGAAGTTGTAGTCGGCGAAGCCGAGGTCCTCGATCTCCGGGATGTCCGTCGCCTTCTTGAGGATGCGCATGACGGTCTTCTCGCCGTACACCGTTGGCAGGGTCGAGAGGCGTAGGTCGACCTCTAGGTTGCGGTCCTTGAACCGCACGCGGCCGTCCTGAGGGAGGCGCCTCTCGGCGATGTTGAGGCCACCCATGATCTTGATGCGCGAGGACAGCGCGGGCGCCGTGACCTTGGGCATCGTCATGTACTCGCGCAAGCTGCCGTCCTTGCGGACGCGCACGATGACGCGCTCCGGGCGCGGCTCGATGTGTATGTCGGAGATGTCGTTGATGATGGCGTCGCGGATGATGTTGTTGACGACCCGCACGAGCGCGTTGTCGTCGATCGCAGAGCTCTCTTCGTCCGACTCGTCCTTGCCGCTGCCGGCGGCGACCTCCTCGACGACGGCGCGTGCCAGCTCGTCCATGTCGGCGCCGTCACGGTAGTAGCGGTTGAGCAGCCTCGTGAGGGTCTCCTCGGTGGAGACCGCCGGCTGGATCTCGCGGCCGGTGATGAGCTGGATGTCGTCCAGCGCGAACACGTGGCGCGGGTCCTTCATCGCGACAACGAGCGTGTTGCCGTCGAGGCGTACCGGCATGGCGGAGTAGCGCCGTGCGGTGGCTTCCGGCACGAGGCTCACGGCGTACGGGTCGACCTGGACGTTCTCCTCGATGAACGGGAAGCCGAGCTGCATCGCCAGGCTGCGCGCCAGCATGTCCGGGCTGATCTTGCCTGACTGGACGAGGGTGTCCTCGAGTCGGCCCCCGCCTGCGCGCTGCTTGTTGAGAGCGTCCTCGACCTCCGTCTTGGTCACGTATCCGAGGTCGACGAGTATCTCGCCGAGAGGCTTGACGCTGCCTAGCTTGGTCTGCTCTTCGAGGGCTCGCCTCAGCTGCTCGCGCTTGAGACGCCTGCTCTGAAGCAGCGTCTCGCCGAGGCGGCCCTTGTCGTCCGCGTATAGCTTGTCGATGCGCTTCTGGACGGCGCTCTCTGGCGCCGCCACGAACTTCACCGGCCGGTTGACGATGGCCTCGATGTCCTGCATGCGTCGAGGATCGGCGATGGCTACGACGAGCACGTCTTCTTCGAGCTTGAGCGGCACGGCGGAGAACTGCACGGCGTCGAGCCGCAGCAGGTTGGTGCCTAGCTTGTCGGCCAGAGGCACGTCGTCGAGCTCGGAGACGTAGTCGATGCCCATCTGCTGGGCAAGCAACTGGGCGAGGGCCTCCTCGCCCAGGTGACCCATCTGCACCAGGATGCGGCCGAGGAGCCCGCCTGTGCGTTGCTGCTCGGCGATGGCGTCTTCCAGCTGCTGCTCGGAGATGAGCCCACGGCCGACGGCGAGGTTCCCAAGCCGCTGGCTGATGTCGACGTCGACGTCGACGGGCGGCTCTAGCCCGAGCTCCGGGTAGTACGTCGCCAGCGCCCACTGCAGCTCCTTGTGGAGCGCCTGGTACGGCTCGACGAGGCAGCCGGAGGCGTCCTCGACCTCTTCTATGAGCAGGGCGTCGAGCGGGTCGACGAAAGCCACCCTCAGGCGGTCGCCGTCGAGCGCGAAAGGCATGGCGAGCAGCTCGGAGGCCAGGGTGCCTGGCACCTTGGCGAGGGCGTCGCCCATGACGTCGACGCGCGGCAGGTTGACGAGAGGGATGCCGATGGACTCCTCGACGGCGCGAGCGATCCGCTGCTCTGAGATCACACCGAGCTGCATGAGTATCTCGGCGAGGCGGCCACCGACCTCTGAGTGCCTGGCTATGGCCTGCTGGAGCGCATCGTCCGTGACGTAGCCGCGCTCGAGCAGCACGGCGCCAAGCCGCTTGTCGCCGATGGAGAGAACTGCCACTGTCAACGCTCCTCTAAGATCATTCTCTCAAGCCGACGGGCGAACCTGGTATGAGGAAGCTTACCCTGCGTCAGAGGCCTGACCAGGACGGTGACGAGGCCGGCCCGCTTGGCACCGAGCACGTCTGTGAAGAGCTGGTCGCCGATCATGGCCGTGGTGGCCGGGGTCGCGCCGGGGAGCAGTCGCAGCGCGCGGCGGAACGCCCAGGCGAACGGCTTGCCCGCCATGGCGATGCCTGGCACGCCCAACAGCCTGCCCATGTGGTGCACCCGCTCGTGTGAACCGTTCGACAGTATCGCCACGCCGAGGCCCGCTGCCTTTAGCGCCGCCACGACCTCGTGCATGCCGTCGGCCGTCGCGTCGCCGCCGGAGGCGATGAGCGTGTCGTCGAGGTCGAGAAGGGCGAAGCTCGCGCCCAGGCCCCTCAGGAGGTCGGGGGTCACCTCAGACAAGGTGTCCAGGCGCACGTCCGGCCGAAGCATCGGCGGAGGATAGCACGGGCTTCCTGACGGTCCGCTCACGCCTAGGCAGCGGCGAACGTGGAGTTCGGCACGTTGCATGCGGTACTTTCTCGGCGCCGGAGCCGGAGCGCGCTCAGCTGCTTGGCGGAGGAGTGGTGGCCGGCCCCAGGGCCTCGCGCAACGTCGCGCCGAAGGCTTCGTCGTCGAGCCACGGGTAGTGGCCGGCGTCGAGGAGGCCGAACAGAGCGTCTGGCGCCGCGACGAGCGCGGCCTCGGCCTGTGAAGGGTAGCTGGTGCGGTCGTGCCTGCCGGCGAGCACTGCGACCCTCACGCCTGCGCTGGCAGCCGCGCTCACGTCCTCGCTGCCGTCGACCAGCCAGACCGCGTCATCGACGTCGTCCGGGGGATCGCCCTCGAGAGCGTTGGCGTCGACGTGCTCCAACAACAGCCGCGAGGATGCCGACGGGAACTGCATGGCGTCGAACAGCACCTTGGGGTTCACCAGGGCGAACGCCTCGTCGACGAGCGCGCGCGGGTCTGCGGCCTCCGTGTCCTCGGGAGCCTGTGCTTCTGAGCCCACGGCCTCCGCATGCAGGTCGCGGGCGAGCTGCGGCATGGAGAGCCAAGGGTTGACGAGGACCAGGCCGGCGCAGCGATCGGGGGCGATGCGCGCCGCGCGAGCCGCGACCAGGGCGCCGAACCCGTGGGCCAGTAGGACCGCCTCGCCGACCTCGAGCGAGTCGAGGACGGCCAGGACATCGGCGGAGAGGAGCCGCGGGTCGCTCGAGCCCAGGCCCGTGCTGCGGCCGGCTCCGCGCTGGTCCGCGAATATGACGTCGTAGTCTTCCAGCTCGCTGCCGGCGAGCTCGCGGAACGACGCGGCGTTGTAGCCGGGACCGCCGTGGAGGTAGTAGACGGTGGTGGCGCCGACCGGACCAGCACGCTCGATGTACAGGGACGCCTGCCTGTCGTCACCGAGCTGGGCGGCGCCGCCATCGTCGAGGGCGACCTCAATCCTCAGCGCCTCGTCCCTCGTCACGCGGCCCACCCGAACAGCGCGGCCGCGTTCGCGTCCAGCAACCTCTCCAGGTCCTCCAGGCTCTCTCCTCGCTCCGCGGCGAGCCGCTCCGCCGTGTGCCGGACGTACGCTGGGGTGTTGGGCTTGCCGCGGTGCGGGACGGGGGAGAGGAACGGGCTGTCCGTCTCGACCAGCAGCCGGTCGGCGGGCACCTCCAGCGCTGCCTCCCGTATCGAGGCCGCCGACGGGTAGGTGAGGTTCCCCGCGAAGGACACGTGCCAGCCGGCGGCCAGCCCGGCCTCCAGCAGGTCGCGGTTGCCGTTGAAGCAGTGCAGGACCCCGCGTGTGACGCCGGACGCCGCGATCGCGCGCGAGGCGGCTCGGCTGGCGTCGTCCTTGCCCTGGGCGTCCCTCACGTGCAGCACGAGTGGTTTGCACGTGCGCGCGGCCAGCTCGGCGTGCCAGTCGAACGCCAGCTGCTGGCTCTCCAGTGTCTCGGTGTCCCAGTGCGTGTCGAAGCCGGTCTCGCCGATCGCCACCACGGCCTCGTCGCTGGCGAGGGCTTCCAGGTCGGCGCGCGCCTCCGGATCGGCGGCGACCGAGGCCTCGTTCGGGTGTATGCCGATGGCCACCCTGACGTTGGCGTGCCGCCCCGCGATCGCCAGCGCGGTGCGGGAGTCATGTAACGAGGTGCCGACGGTGACGAGCCACGCGAGCCCGGCCGAGTCGACCGCCGCGTCGGGGTCCTCCAAGCGTGTCAGGTGGCAGTGTGAGTCCGTCATCGCCGCCAACGATAGCGCCAGGTAGCGGTGACGACCGTCGGTGACGGGAGCGCCGCCGAGGTTTCGTGAGAGTTCTGTAAGAAGGCCTTACGTATCTTCCGCCTCAGATAGCGATGGTCTACTTGCGACCAGGAACGAGGACCAGGATGGTTCAGGGGCGTCCGATGGCTGAGGCCATCCGGTACTACAGCAACGAGGAGCTGAGCGAGATCATCTCGAAGTGCGAGACCGCCATCACCGACGGCAGCGCCGAGATCGAGGACTACGAGGCGTTCGTCCTCTGCCAGAAGGAGCTGGCCCGTCGCACCTGGGCCTGAGCCTCAGAGAGAAGTTCACATCTGAAGCCTGAGCCGCGCGCGTAGCATCGGTCGTGCACGCGCGCGGTTCTCGTATGTTCGGAAGGGCGGCCGGCCCGGCGCTGGCCGTCCTCACGTTGCT
>CAZFAQ010000018.1:37272-44326 GCA_964517055.1 uncultured bacterium
TTCAAGGCGGGTCGCATCATCGACCTATCGCGCGCCGCCGCCGACGCGATCGGCATGGTCGGCTCCGGGGTCGCGCACGTGCGCATAGAGGTGCTCACGCTGCCGGCCGGCATGGTGCGGGTCGCGGCGTTCGGGCAGCTGACGGGGTTCGAGGCGATCTCAAGGGTCCATCCGGTCGGCACCCTGCTCGTGCTCGATGCCGGCTCGCGCAAGGTCGTCGTGAGGGTCGTGAGCCAGGACGTGCCGACCGGTACCCCGGCCGACCTGTTGGTGAGCTACGACCTCTTCGCCGAGGTGGGCTCCGAGGTGCTCGTACTCTCGAACTGAAGCCTCAGCCCTGGCGCTCGCAGCCGGCCCTCAGCTCGCGGGCGAAGGCGCCAAGGTCCCTGCCCTCCTGCTGCGCGCGCAACAGCGCCGAGCCCACAACGACGCCGTCAGCGACCTTCGCGACGGACCGCGCGGTGGCCGCGCTGGCCACGCCGAAGCCGACGGCTACGTTGCGGGCGCCGGCGGCGTGGGTGCGGCGCACCAGGTCGCCGACCTCGATAGGCAACGATTCGCGGACCCCCGTTACGCCCGTGACGCTGACCGCGTAGACGAAGCCCCGGCTGGCGCGGGCCACGACCTCGAGCCGGGCGTCCGTGGACGTCGGCGCGACGAGGAACACCGTGTCGAGCCCGGCTTCCCTGGCGGACGCGATCAGGGTCTCGCCCTCGTCGGGGGGAAGGTCCGGGAGGATCAGGCCGTCGCCGCCGGCCCCCGCGAGGTCATGCACCAACGCCGTCTCGCCTCCCGCGTAGCAGTAGATAGGGTTGTAGTAGGTCATCACGACGAGCGGCTTCTCGGTCCTGGCGCGAAGCTCAGCCACGAGCTCCAGGGTCTCCCGCGCACCACCACCCCTGGCGAGGGCGTGCTCGGAGGCCTGTTGCACCGTGGGGCCGTCCCCGAGAGGGTCGGAGAACGGCAGGCCGACCTCGAGCATGTCTGCGTGGGCCAGGACCTCCTCGGCAGCCTTCAGGAAGCGCTCCGGGTCTGGGTAGCCGGCGGTCAGGTAGGCGACGAACGCTGCCCGCCCGTCTGACCTGGCAGCGTCGAACGCGGCGTCGATCCGGCCCGTTGAACGCTCGGCGAGGCGGCTCACGACCGCACGGCCTCTGCTCGCGTGCGGCCGCCACGCAGCCGACTGACCTCGGCCACGTCCTTATCGCCGCGTCCCGAGAGGTTGACGACGATCACCTTGCCGTCGCCGAGCTCTCGCGCCAGCCTGGCCACGTGCGCGATGGCGTGCGCGCTCTCCAGGGCGGGCACGATGCCCTCGGTGCGGGAGAGCAGCTCGAAGCCATCCAGGGCCTCCTCGTCCGTCACCGCCACGTACTCCGCTATGCCCTGCTCGGCGTAGTGGCTGTGCTCCGGCCCGACGCCCGGGTAGTCGAGCCCGGCCGAGATGGAGTGCGGCGGCGAGACCTGACCGCCATCGTCCGACAACAGGTACATGAGCGAGCCGTGGAGCACGCCCAGCTTGCCGCCGGTGATGCTGGCGGCGTGAGCGCCCGACGCGACGCCGTGCCCTCCTGCCTCCACGCCGATGAGGCGGGGCCGCCTCTCACGCGGCAGGTAGGCGAACGGCGCGAACAGACCGATGGCGTTGCTGCCACCTCCCACGCAGGCGACGAGCGCGTCGGGCGCCTCCCTGCCCTCGCGCTCGGACAGCTGCTCCTTCACCTCTTGCCCGATCACGGACTGCAGGTCGCGCACGATCATCGGGTAAGGGTGAGGGCCAACCACGGAGCCGATCAGGTAGTAGGTGTCGCGAACGTTCGTCACCCAGGCGCGGATGGCCTCGTTGGTGGCGTCCTTGAGCGTGCGAGTGCCGCTCGTCACGCTGATCACCTCGGCGCCGAGGAGCCGCATCCGGTAGACGTTGAGCTCCTGGCGCCTGACGTCCTCCTCGCCCATGAACACGGTGCACTCGAGCCCGAACAGCGCGGCTGCCGTGGCGGCGGCGACGCCGTGCTGACCGGCGCCTGTCTCGGCTACGATGCGCCCCAGGCCCATGCGCTTTGCCAGCAGCGCCTGACCGATGGTGTTGTTGATCTTGTGCGCGCCGGTGTGGTTGAGGTCCTCGCGCTTGAGGTAGACGCGGGCGCCACCGAGGTGGGAGGTGAGGTTCTCGGCCAGGTAGAGGGGCGAAGGGCGCCCGACGTACTCGCGCCACACGCGGGCGAGCTCGTCCTGGAAGGCCTCGTCGCGCTTGGCTTCGCGGTAGGCCTGATCGAGCGTCTCCAGGGCGGGTATCAGGGTCTCTGGCACGTAGCGGCCACCGAACCGCCCGAAGCGGCCACGGGCGTCCGGTAGCGGGAAGTCGGGCAGGCCCAAGGCGGTAGCTGGCAGGCTCATGGGTCAGGAGTGTACGCCGCTAGAGTGCGGCGAGGTCCAGCGCGCTCAGGGCCAGGTCGCCGGGCGGCACGGAGAGGGGCCCGTCCCTCAGCCTGGCCAGGAGCTGTTCAGGGGTGACGGGCCCCCGCGCATCCAGCCAGCCGAGGCTGTGGGCCAGCAGTCCGAGGACGGAGCGAGGGTCTGCCCCCGCGTCACGCAGCTCGTGCAGCGACAGCGGGCCGTCGCGCTTGGAGAGCTTCTCGCCGGTCCCCGACAGGAGCAGCCCGACGTGGGCGAACCCGGGTCGCCGCGACCCGAGCGCGGAGTAGAGGAGGCTCTGCGCGGCCGTGCTGGACAGGAGGTCGGCGCCGCGCGCGACCTCGCTGACCTCCATGGCGGCGTCGTCGACGACCACAGCGAGCTGGTACGAGACCTGGCCGTCGGCGCGCCTGACGACGAAGTCCCCGACCTCGCTGGCGAGGTCGAACGAGACCTCACCTTGAACAGCGTCGTCGAACGTGACAGAGCCACGTGGCACCCGGAACCTGAGGCTTGGCACGCTGCCAGCGGCGCGCCGGCCCGGCGCGAGCTGTTCGTTGAGCGCCCTGTGCTCGGGCCCGTACACGCGGGACGGCTGTTCGCTGCCACCCTCGCCGGCGGCGTCGACGCCGCCGCTACCCGCGCTCACCTCCACGATCTCTCGCCGCGATAAGTAGCACTCGAACAGGTGGCCGCCCTCGCGCAAGCGCTGGAGTGCGGTCTCGTAGGCGTCGGCGCGCTCTGACTGCAGGTACGGCGCGTACGGCCCACCTACGTCTGGCCCCTCGTCCCAGTCGAACCCCAGCCAGGCAAGCTCGGCCAGGTTGCCCGCCACAGCCTCGGGCCTGGTCCGGGGCGCGTCCAGGTCCTCGACCCGCATGACGAACGCGCCGCCCGCCGCCCTGGCTCGGCCCCATGCGAACAGGGCAGTGCGGGCGTTGCCGAGGTGTAACCACCCGCTCGGGGAGGGAGCGAACCGACCCCTGTACGGCGCTGGGAACGGCTCAGCCGCGGCGGCGGATCGCCTCCAGGACAGCGTCGCCCATGTCCGAAGGCGTCTTGGCGACGACCGCGCCCGCTGCCTCGAGCGCGGCGATCTTCTCGTCGGCCGTGCCTTTGCCCCCCGAGATGATGGCGCCCGCGTGGCCCATGCGCTTGCCAGGCGGCGCGGTGGTGCCGGCGATGAACGAGGCGACGGGCTTGCGCATGTTCGCGCTGATCCAGCTCGCGGCCTCCTCCTCGGCTGCGCCGCCGATCTCACCGATCATCAGGACGGCCTCGGTGTTGGGGTCGTCGTTGAAGAGCTCGAGGACGTCTATGAAGTTGGTGCCGTTGACCGGGTCGCCACCGATGCCGACGGCAAGCGTCTGGCCGAGGCCGTTGTCCGTGAGCTGCTTGACGCCCTCGTATGTAAGCGTCCCAGAGCGGCTGACCACGCCGACCTTGCCTGGCTTGTGTATGTAGCCGGGCATGATCCCGATCTTGCACGCCCGCGGCGCCGTGAGACCCGGGCAGTTGGGGCCGATGAGCCTGACGCCCTTGCCCTCGAGGAACCGCTTGACGAGGACCATGTCCATGATCGGGATGCCCTCGGTGATGGCGACGATCAGCTCGACGCCGGCGTCGGCGGCCTCCATGATGGCATCGGCGGCGAACGGCGGCGGCACGAACACGACGCTGGCGTTGGCGCCGGTCTGGCTGACGGCTTGGGCGACGGTGTCGAAGGATGGAACGTCGACGGCGTAGGTGTCTGGCCTGCCTGGCACGCCCGAGTGGTCGGTCTCGCCCTCGAAGTGGACGAGCTGACCGCCCTTGCCAGGCCGCACCGCGGCCACGACGTTGGTGCCGTAGGCGATCGACTTGTCCGTGTGGAAGGTGCCGGCGCCGCCCATGCCCTGAACCAGCAGCCTGGTGTCGCGGCCGATCAGTACGCTCACGCCGCACCTCCAGCCAGCTCGACGATCTTGCGGGCGCCGTCTTTCATGTCGGTGGCGCTTATGACGTTGAGGCCCGACTCGTCGATGATCTTCTTGCCGAGCTCGGCGTTGGTGCCTTCGAGCCTCACGACCAGCGGCACCTCGAGCCCGACCTGCTTGACGGCGGCGACGACGCCGTTCGCGATCGTGTCCCCGCGCATGATGCCGCCGAAGATGTTGACGAAGATGCCCTTCACGTTCGGGTCCTTGGTGATGATCTTGAACGCGGCCGTGACGTTCTCCTCGGTGGCGCCGCCGCCAACGTCGAGGAAGTTGGCCGGCTCGCCGCCCACCTGCTTGATGGTGTCCATGGTCGCCATGGCCAGGCCCGCGCCGTTGACCAGGCAGCCGACGTTGCCGTCGAGCTTGATGAACGAAAGGCCGTACTTGCCTGCCTCGACCTCGGCGGCGTCCTCCTCGCTGACGTCGCGCAGGCGTAGGGCGGCGGGGTGCCGGAACATGGCGTTCGAATCGAAGCTCATCTTGGCGTCCAGCGCGACGACCTCGCCGCCCTCGGTGACGACCAGCGGGTTGACCTCGAGTAGGTCGGTGTCGAGCTCGGTCGCGGCTCGCGCGACTGCCTTGAGGAGCTTCACGCCGCTCTTGTGGGCGTCTCCGGTGAGGCCCAGCGCGAACGCCAGGGACCGCGCCTGGTAGTCGGCCAACCCGAGCAGCGGGTCGATGACCTCACGCACGATCTTCTCGGGCGTCTCCTCGGCGACCTGCTCGATGTCCATGCCGCCCTCCGTCGAGACCATCACGACGTTGCGGCCCACCGACCGGTCCAGGACGATCGACAGGTACAGCTCCCTAGCTATGGCCATGCCCTGTTCGACGTAGATACGGTTCACCTGCTTGCCCGTGGGGCCGGTCTGGATCGTCACCAGTGTCGAGCCGAGCATGCGGCCGGCGAGGTCGCGCACGCGCGCCTCGGCCGCCCCGATGTCGCCGTCCCTCCCGTCGAGGACCACGTTGACGCCCCGCAGGCCGGAGTGCTCGACGAACGTGCCCTTGCCCCTGCCACCGGCGTGGATCTGGGACTTGACGACCACGACGGGGTTGCCGGTCTCCTCGACGAGCGGCCGCACGGCGGCGGCCGCCTCGTCGACGCTGGTAGCTACGCGCCCTAACGGGACCGCGACACCGAACGGCGCCAGCAGCTCCTTGGCCTGGTACTCGTGGATCTTCAAGGCTCTTTACCTCCGAGACGCCGAGGCGGACCTCCTCCTCGGCAAGAGAAGACGGGCTAGGTTACCGCGCGTCGCCGGCCCCCAAGGGACACGGCGCGCGTGTGGCAAGGTTCAGGTGGGGCCGAGGTGGCAGCCGGTACAGTGCCGGCATGGTTAGGACAGCCATCCTGACGGTGTCGGACAGCGTCTCGGCGGGGCGACGCGAGGACGGCAGCGCCCAGGCTATCCGGAAGGTGTTGAAGACCGGTCCGTTCGTCGAGGTCGACTACCAGGTCGTCCCGGACGAGCAGGCGTTGATCAGGGCCAAGCTGCGGCTGTGGTCGGACCAGGACGGCGTCGACCTCGTGCTGACGACCGGTGGGACCGGGCTGTCCCGCAAGGACAGGACCCCGGAGGCCACCGAAGAGGTGATCGAACGGCGCGTGCCCGGGCTGTCGGAGCTGATGCGCTCAGTCGGGGCCGCCAAGGGCCGTGCCGCCGCCCTCTCGCGCGGCGTGGCGGGGGTGAGGCGCTTGACCCTCATCGTCAACCTGCCAGGAAGCCCCGAAGGTGCGGCCGGCTCGCTCGAAGCCGTGATCGAGACGCTGCCACATGCCGTCGACGTGATACGCGGCGCGCCCGACGCGTCGCCAGAGGCCTGGCACAACTGACCGCTGCGACCGCGGGCCTGGCGTTACGGGCCGCTTCGGCAATAGGCTAGACCGGCCTTGACCGTCCTGGCCTTCGTCATCTTCCTCGTATCGTTCGTAGTCGCGCTAGCCGGCGTCGTCCTGCCTGTCCTGCCTGGGGCGCCCATCGCCCTCGTGGGCGCGGTCGTCGCGGCCCTGCTGATGGGCTTCGAGCGCTTCGGCACGCAGCCGCTCGTCTACGTCGCCGTGCTCGTCGTGCTGTCTCAGCTAGTCGACGTGGCGGGGACGTGGCTGGGGTCCAAGCACTTCGGCGCGCGGCGCGCCGGCGTGTGGGGCGGGGTCATCGGGTCGTTCGTCGGGCTCTTCGCGTTCCCGCCCTTCGGGTTCCTCGTCGGTGCCCTTGTCGGCGCTGTCGTCGCAGAGCTGTTGGCCGGTCGCGACACGAGGGAGGCTGTCCGGTCGGGCATAGGAGCCTTCGTCGGGACGCTGGGCGGCACCGTCGCGAAGCTCGTCATCATGGTAGTGATTGGTTTCGTTGTCTTCCCGAGGTTCTTCGGCGGCTGAGACAGCCCGCCCCAAGGAGCTGGTAGATGGATCCGATCTTCGTTCAGGTAGGGCCGCTTGCCATCCGGTGGTACGGGGTGCTGATCGCGCTCGGCGTGCTCATCGGCGCCGCGTGGTCGCTGAGGGCGACCGAACGCCGCGGTCTCGACCCGGACAAGCTCCTCGACATGGCCATCTGGCTCGTGATCGCCGGGGTCGTCGGGGCACGGCTCGTCTACGTGCTGACGAGCCCGTCTGCTTACTTCGGGCCAGGTGGTGACCCGCTCGACGCGTTCAAGGT
>CAZFAQ010000019.1:0-28474 GCA_964517055.1 uncultured bacterium
CCGAGGCGCGTAGAGTTGCGTTCGTACGAGAACCTACGGCCCAAGCCCCGCTAGCTGCGGCGGACACGCCCGACCAGGGTTGAGCCGCTGCGCGCGTAGGCCCCGGCGGTCCAGGAGGACCTAGCATGGCGACGGCGTCCGCGACCCTCTCGCCCTTCGCGGTGTTCAAGAACCGCAGGTTCCGTTCCATGTGGGTGGCCCAGCTCGTCGCCACAATCGGCGACTCGCTGGTCGACATCGCCGCGGCCATCCTCGTCTACCGGATCACCGGGTCTGCGCTCTCTGTCGGCCTCGTGCTCATGGCGACGGCCGCCCCCGCGCTCGTCATAGGGCTGTTCGCCGGCGTCGTCGTCGACCGCTACGACCGCAAGCGCATCATGGTCGTCTGCGACGTGCTGCGCGGGCTGATGGTGTTGTCCATCCCCTTCATCATCTCGTTCGGGATCGGCTGGCTGTACGTCGCCGTGGCGCTGATCAGCGGGGTCGGCACGTTCTTTCACCCGGCGCACGCCAGCGTGCTGCCAGAGATCGCCACCGACGAGGAGCTCGCTGCCGCGAACTCGATGCTGGCGATCAGCGGTTTCGGCTCCACCGCACTGGGCTTCGCTGCCGGCGGCACCATCGCCGCGGCCGCGAACCTCGAGTGGGCGTTCTACGTGAACGCCGTCACCTTCTTCACCTCGGCGCTGATCATCTCGCGGATCGCCATACCCAAGCTTCAGGTGGACGAGTCGACGAACGCCGAGTCCGTGTTCGTCAACCTGAGCTCGGGCCTCAGGTACCTGTGGCAGAGCGAGATCCTGCGCTCGTTCCTGATCATCTCGGCCGGCGTGGCCGTCGCGTTCGGGCTTCACAACGCGTTGCTGCTCCCGTTCGCGGTCGAGGCCCTCGGCGCCACCGAGTTCGTGTTCGGCCTGCAGGAGGGCCTCACCTCCTTGGCCTTCGTGTTCGGGAGCCTCTTCATGGCGTCGCGCGCCGACCGGTTGCGCGAAGGCCAGTGGCTCACCATCGCGCTCATCGGCATGGGCGTGGTCGGGATCCTCTACTCCATGGCCAACGACATCCCTTGGGCCATCGTGCTGATCATGGTCTCCGGCTTCCTCAACGCGCCGTCCTCGATAGCTGGGCGCCTCATCATCCAGAGGCAGACGACACGTGAGGTCCGTGGCCGCGTGGCCAGCACGTTCTCGGTGGCGTCCAACGCGTTCTTCCTCGTCGGGATGGTGCTGGTCGGGCTCGCCGACTACTTCGGCATCCGGGTCGTGTACCTGGTCACGGCCCTGGCGACGCTCGCCCTCGGAGTCGCCACCGCCGTCCTGCCGGGTCTGGGCCAACCGGCCGCCGAGTGGCGCCGCGCCGTCGCGCTCCTGCGTGGCGCTGCTGCCGCGCCCGGGCTCCTGCACACGCGCGGGGCCACCGCCGCCGACTACGCTGCCCTGGCCGTGCATCTGCCGGTCATGGGGGCCCTGTCGCCTGCCGAGGTCCGAGAGCTCGCTTCGACCACGCTGTTCGCGGAGGCACCCCAGGGCAGCGCCGTCGTGCGCACGGGGGAGGAGAGCGACGCAGCCTACTTCGTCGTGGAGGGTCGCGTGGTCGCGGGCCGGGACGAGGAGGGTGGCTACCGGCCGTTCGAGGTGCTCAACGCCGGCGACTTCTTCGGTGAGATCGCGGCCCTTACTGGCGTCCCGCGCACGGCCAACGTCGTGGCCGAACAGGACACCAAGCTGATCCAGGTCCCGGCTGCTGTGCTCCGCAAGATGTCAGCGAGGCCCGAGCTGAACCGCCTGTTCCTCTCGAAGATGACGGAGCGCATGGTCAGGATGGAGATGGTCGACCTGCCTCGGTTCGCCGGCCTGTCGAACGAGGCGATGCGCGCGCTGCGGACGCCGGTGGCGGCGCCGACTGGAGAGGGCATGCAATCCGTGGTGCCTGCTGACGCGGCGCCTTCGGCTGCGGCTCCTAGCGTGGAGCCTGAGCTACCTAGCGCTTAGCAGGAGCTTCTGGGGCCGGTTCCTCGAGCCATTCCTCGGCCCAGCCGCCGACGCTGTCGAGCACGGGACGCAGGGCCTCGCCCTTCGCCGTCAGGTGGTACTCGACACGCACTGGCGTGCTCGGCACGACAGTGCGCTCGACGAGTCCCTCGCCTTCCAGTTCCTTGAGGCGCTCTGAGAGCATCTTGTCGCTGATGCCCGGTACGTGGTCCCTGATCTGGTTGAAACGCGTGGAGCCGTCGAGCATGACGCGCAGCACGGCACCCGACCAGCGCCGGCCGATGATCTCGACGGCCTGGTGGTAGCGGGGGCAGAGCGACGCGTCTATGGCGGTCATACGTCAACGATAGAACCCGAGGCTAACTTGCGTCAAGTCACTTACCGATGTATAGTTACTTTCAGCGGTAGACAGATCCAGGCCTTAGGCCGGGCGACCGCTACCTGACACACATGTTCAGCCCATAGGTTGGCTCCATAGGGCCATCCCAAGGCACCGCCCGGTCACAGTTCCGAACGGAGGAAGACGACTATGAGAAGGTTACTTTCCATCCTCGCCATCCCCTTGCTAGCGCTGTTGGCTGCATGCAGCACCGCGGCCGAGGGTCCGCAGGGTCCCGACCCGCGTCTCGTGAAGCCCGCCGCGGTCGACGTCATCGCGATGAGCGACGACTTCGCGTTCACGTTCATGCCGGGCGAGACCATCGCGGACGTCGAGTGGGACGTCGAGATCGACTACGACACCCGTGACGTGCAGGCGGTCTACGACTTCTATCACGCCGAGCTGACGGCGGCCGGGTTCACCCGGACCGACATAGAGGCCGAAGACAACGAGGTCGAGGCGGACTACACGCACACCACTACGGGCCTCGAGATCGAGATCGAGGTCGAGCGAGACGACGGCTGGGTGCAGGTCGACCTCGACATCGACGACTTCACGGGTCCGTTCGCGCCGGGCTTCTCGCTCACCTCGTTCGGCGGCTTCGACCTGCCGATCTACGGTGGCGCCGAGGTGGCCGACGTCGAGTGGGACTTCAACTTCGACCACCCGTCGACCAACACGCAGGAGGTCTTCGACTACTACGACGGCCACCTCCAGGACCTGGGCTGGACCCAGACCGAGCTGGACGACGGTGACGACGACGAGCTGGAAGCCGAGTACGAGAACGACGGCGTCCACCTCGAGCTCGAGGTAGAGGACAACTCCGAGGTCGAGCTGGAGTTCAACAAGCTTCGGTTCTACTAAGCAGTCCTACAAGTAGACGCGCGGCGGCGGGCGATCCAGTGCCCGCCGCCGCTCTGTCTGGTCCGTATGCCAAAGTAGGTCGTCCAGGTCGTCCAGGTCGCCCAGGTCGTCCAGGTCGGACACACCGGCGTGTACCAAGCCACGTGGGAGGACGCATGCGCATACGGGCCAAGGTCCACAAGGGCGGGAAGAACACGACGGGCATCGAGGTACCGGAAGAGGTACTGACCGCGCTAGGCAGCGGCAGGAGACCCGCCGTCAAGGTGACGATCAATGGGTACACGTACAGGTCGACCGTCGGAACGCATGACGGCCGCCCGATGATCAGCCTCAGCGCCGACAACGGCGCCAAGGCAGGAGTAGAGGGCGGTGACGAGGTAGATGTCGACATCGAGCTAGACACGGCGCCTCGCGTCGTCGAGGTGCCGGCCGAGCTGGCGGCGGCGCTGGACGCCGAACCGGCGGCGCGCGCCACGTTCGACAAGCTATCGAACTCGAACAAGTCGTGGCACGTGCTCCAGTTGACAGGTGCGAAGACGGAGGAGACGAAGCAGAGGCGCATCGCCAAGTCGGTCGCCACCCTCAAGGAGGGCAAGCCGCGGTGAGGCTCGATCCGGCTCCAGGCCGTACATAATCAGCCATGTTCAACCAATGGGACGACCTGCTGCTGAGTGGCGGGTTCGCGCCACGTGCCGCGCTGTTGCGCGGCCTGACGCTCGAGCAAGTGGGAGCCGTGCCGGACGGAGCACCTCACAGCGTCTACCAGGAGCTGTGGCACCTGACCACCGTGTTGCGCAACTCGCTGGACGATGGTCGCGTCGTACTGGAGAACTGGCCGCTCGAGGAGCACTTCCCGAGTAGGCCCGAACCAGCCGACATGCAGGAGTGGGACGGGCTCGTCGCGCTGTACCTCGACGCGGCCGCCGAGGCCGTGGGCCGATCCGAGCAGGCCGAATGGTTGACGTCACCAGACCCCGGCTACGAGGAGCACGGGTTCACCTGGCGCGACTCGCTCGAGTTCCTGGCCGTTCACAGCGCTTACCACTTCGGGCGCATCGTGCTTCTTCGTCAGCTGCTCGGCGCCTGGCCGCCGCCTAGGGCTCAGACCTGAGCCAACTCCGAGGCGCTAGGCGGAGAACGGGTCGCGCACCCTCACACCTGCCAGTACCGCTCCGTCGTCTAGGTCTTCGGTGAGGACCTCGGCGCAACCGGAACGCTGCGCTGCCGCCACGATCTGAGCGTCCCAGAGGGCGATGCGATGGCGCCTCGCGATAGCGATGGCCGTGTCGACGAGGCTTGCATCTATCGGCACGACCTCCCGCTCGGCCGCTTCGAGCGAGTGACACTAGGTGGCGAACTGTTATACAGCGGTACATCACCACCCCTAGGAGGCGCACCGTGGCCACACTGAGCCCGCATCTCAAGCAAGCGACCCCCGTGGTCGTCGATCACGCGAAGGGCTCGTGGATCTACGGCACCGACGGCAGGAAGTACCTGGACTTCACGACGGGCATCGGCGTGACGAGCACCGGGCACTGCCACCCGAGGGTCGTCGAGGCCGCCAGGGAGCAGACAGGCAAGATCATCCATGCCCAGTACACGACCGTCATGCACCAGCCGCTCCGAAGGCTGACCGAGAGGCTGGGCGACGTGCTGCCCAAGCGCCTCGACTCGGTCTTCTACGCGAACTCGGGTTCCGAGGCCGTCGAGGCCGCCATCCGGCTGGCGCGCATGGCCACGGGGCGGCCGAACATCGTCGCGTTCCACGGTGGCTTCCACGGGCGTACCGTCGCGGCCGCTTCGCTTACGACGGCCGGCAGCAGGTTCCGGTCCGGCTTCGGGCCGATGATGGGTGGGGTGGCCATCGCCCCGTTCCCCGATGCCATCCGGTACGGGATGAGCGAGGAAGAGGCCGTCCGGTTCGCGCTCGGCGAGCTCGACCTCATCCTGCGCACGGTGTCTCACGTCGACGACACGGCGGCGTTCATCATCGAGCCGGCGCTGGGCGACGGCGGGTACCTGCCGACGCCGCTGGCCTTCCTCGAGGGGTTACGGGAGCGGGCCGACCGCCACGGCATCCAGCTGATCGTCGACGAGATCCAGGCCGGCGTCGGGAGGACAGGCCGGTTCTGGGGTCACCAGTGGACGACGGTCGAGCCCGACATCATGACGTTCGCCAAGGGGATCGCCAGCGGGTTCCCGATCTCGGGGATCGCCGCTCCCGAGGAGACGATGGCCAAGGCATGGCCCGGCTCTCAGGGCGGGACGTACGGAGGGAACGCGGTCGCGGCGGCCGCGGCGGTAGCCACCCTCGACGTCATCGAGGACGAGGGCCTCGTCGACAACGCGCGTCAACGTGGCGCCGAGCTCAAGGAGGCGTTGAAGTCGGCTGCCGGGCGCTACGCACACGTGGTCGACGTGCGCGGCTACGGCCTGATGGTCGGCATGGAGTTCGCGGACGCCGACAACACCCCGCGCCCTGACCTGGCCAAGGCGGTCCAGCAGCGCGCGATCGACGAGGACCTGCTCCTGCTCACCTGCGGGTTGCGCGATAACGTGGTGAGGATCATCCCACCGCTGAACGTGTCGGCGGAGGAGATAGGGACCGGGGTCGATCGTCTGACTCGGGCCATGGAGGCGGCGCTTCCCACTTCTTAGTGACATAGATTTGCGCCCCATGGCATCTGCTGCTGGGATGTCCTAGCGCATGCAGCGTAATACGTCCGCTGTGCTAGGGTAATACCATGAGCCGCCCGATGCGCACCGTCTCCTTCAAGCTGCCGCCGGACCTCGACGACCGGCTAAGTCGCCTCGCGGAGGCCCGGCGTACAAGTCGTTCGGCCCTGGTGAGGGAGGCGCTGTCGTCTCTACCGCCTGAGGACGGCAGGTCCGTCACCGCCCTAGCTGGAGACCTCATTGGGAGCCTAGATGGTCCGGAAGACCTCTCCACCAACGAGCGTCATCTCGACGGCTACGGTGAGTGATGCGCGCGGTCATCGATACGGGGCCCCTAGTCGCGCTCCTGAACCGACGGGATCAACATCATCTGTGGGCCAAGGAGCTGGTCGCGGATCTGGAGCCGCCCCTCTATACGTGCGAGGCCGTCATCTCCGAGGCGTGCTTCCTGCTGAAGGCGATCAACGACGGCCCTGAGGCGGTTCTTGAACTGATGCAGCGCGGTGCGGTGGAGATAGGGTTCGACCTCGAGGACGAGCTGGAGCCAGTCTCGACGCTCATGAGGCGGTACCGAGACGTTCCGATGTCGTTCGCTGACGCCTGTCTGGTGCGAATGACAGAGATCGAAGCCCAGAGCGTCGTGATCACCGTCGACAGCGACTTCGAGATCTACCGCCGGAACCGCCGGCAGGTGGTGCCTACTATCTCGCCCAACTAGGGCGTTGGGCGTTCTGAGCGCCCGTCGGACCCCGTGGTATCTTGCCTTCCTTACAAAGTGAACAGTGCTCCCCGGCGTGGCTCCGGGTGCATGGAATGGGAGTTCATATGCAGCCGACATGTCGTTCGTCTTCGAGGTCTCCCTCGACGAGGTCTCCCTCGACGAGGTCTCTCTCTACCGGCCGTTTCCGTGCCGCCGTGCTGGGCGCGGTCTTGGTGTTGGCCAGCGGGATGCTCGGCGTCGGGCTGGCACAGTCGTCCGGCGGCACCGCCACCGTCCTGCTGCCTGAGGACATCCCGACGTTGAACCCTTACCTCAGCACCGCGCTGATCACCATGCAGGTCTCGCCCGCGATCATCGAGCCGCTGCTTGTCGTGAACCCAGACGGCGACTACCTGCCGGCGATGGCCGCCAGGGTACCGACGCCGGAGAACGGCGACGTCTCCGATGACGGCCTCGTCGTGCGCTGGACGTTGGCGCCAGGCCTCACCTGGTCGGACGGCCAGCCGGTGACGGCAGACGACATCGTGTTCACGTACGAGGCCGCGACGCAGGGCGAGAACTCGGTACGCGGAGGGCTGTTCGCCAAGGTCGTCTCAGTCGAGCCCGTCGGCGACGACGCCGTCGACGTCACGTACAGCGAGTTCGACTCAAGTTACCTGGACCTGTTCCAGTACGGCATCTTGCCGCGTCACGCGACCGGCGACCCCGCCAGCATGAGCAGCTGGGACTTCAACCGCGCGCCCATCGGCACCGGGCCGTTCGTCCTCGACGAGTGGCGGACCGGCGACCGCATGATCATGAGCCGCAACGAGTCGTACCGCGAGGAGGGCAAGCCCTACCTCGACCGCCTCGTGTTCATGGTCGTGCCGAGCGAGGAGACGCGCGTCGCCATGATGACGCGGGGTGACGCCCAGCGGATGCTGTGGCCGGGAGCGAACCAGCGCGACGCCCTGATAGCTTCAGACAACGTCCGCTACGAGCTCGTCCCCTCCATCTGGGTGCTGCGGATGTTCCTCAACCTGGGCGAGCGCGGCAACCCCGTAGAGGGCCAGGCACCACACGCGATCCTGGGTGACGTGCGCGTCCGCCAGGCGCTGGCGCAGGGGATCGACTACGAGGCGATCATCGAGGGCCTCGCCGAAGGCCGCGTCCAGCGCGCCAACTCGCCGTTCGAGCTCGGCTGGTACCGGTGCGAGGTCGACGGCTACTCGTACGACCCAGAGGCCGCGGCCGCCCTTCTCGACGAGGCCGGCTGGACGGTCGGCAGCGACGGCGTGAGGGTGGCGAGCGGCTCGCAGTTCGCCGCGGACGGCACCAGGCTGACCCTCGACATGCTGGGCTACACCGACTTCAGGCTGCTGGAACAGACCGAGCTCGCCATCGCCGACATGCTGTCGCAGATCGGCGTCGAGGTGAACGTGCGCAACGTCGAGCAGAGCGTGCTGTTCGGCGGCTGGTCGGACGGCGCCGTGCGGAAGACCGGCGAGTACGACATCCTCATCTACGACACCGGTGCCGGCAACAACCCGCAGTCGCACGTCTTCGAGTTGCTGCACTCGAGCCGCATCCCCCGCGAGGAGAACGGTGGGGACGGCGGCAACTACAGCCGGTGGGCCAATGCCGAGGTCGACGCCTGGCTCGATCAAGCGGGTGGCAGCCCTAGTCTCGACGTCCGCAAGGCCGCGTACTGCAACGTCGCACAGGCCGTCAACGACGAGCTGCCGCAGATCTACCTCTACTCGTTCGCGGATGGCAACGCGCTGGCGTCCAACCTCCAGGGTGTGGAGCCCAACACCTGGTCGGGCATCAGCTGGGACGTCGCGAACTGGCACCTGGAGTAGGAACTGGCACCTGGAGTAACCGCTGACACCGAGGGCGGCTCTCGACCATGACGCGTTACCTTCTGCGCCGACTGGCTGAGAGCCTCCCGCTCCTTCTGGTAGTCAGCGTCATCGTCTTCGCCCTGCTGCAGGCGAGCCCTGGGAGCCCGCTGGCACAGCTTGAGCGTGACCCTTCCGTTACGCAGGCCGACATCGAGCGGCTGAAGGAGGCGCGGGGTTTCAACGACCCGTGGCTCGTCCAGTACGGCCGGTGGCTGAACGGCGCGGTGAGGGGCGACTTCGGCGCGTCGTTGCAGACCGGCCGGCCCGCTCTCACCGAGGTGGCCGAACGCGTCCCCAACACGGCGGTTCTGGTGGGCGTCGCCTTCCTGGTGACGCTCCTGGTCGCGATACCCATCGGCGTTCTGTCGGCGGTCAGGCAGTACTCGGTCTTCGACCACATCGTCACCACGCTGACGTTCATGGGCCAGTCCATCCCCGTCTACTGGCTCGGCCTGCTGCTGATACTCGTGTTCTACGTAGGGCTCAGCAACCCATTCACGGGCGGCCCTCTGTTCCCCGCGGGCGGGATGTACAGCCTCGACAGGGAGCACGTGCTGACGAACCGCATCTGGCACATGGTCCTGCCGGTGTCGATGCTCGTCGCGACCTGGGCTGCCTGGTACACGCGGTTCCTGCGCTCGTCGATGCTCGAGGTCCTCTCTCAGGACTACGTGCGCACCGCGCGCGCGAAGGGCGTGCCGCACCGCAAGGTCATCTACCGCCACGCCCTGCGCAATGCCGCCATGCCGCTCGTGACGCTCATCGGCCTCGACCTCCCGGTCGTGTTCTCGGGCGCGCTCTACACCGAGACGATCTTCAGCTGGCCCGGCATGGGCCGCCTCTTCTTCCAGTCTGCGATGCGCCGTGATTACCCGGTGCTCATGGCCATCGTCATGCTCACGTCGGTGCTCATCGTGCTCGCGAACCTATTGGCCGACGTCGCGTACGGGCTGCTGGACCCGCGCATCAAGTATGAGTGAGCGCGGCACGTTCGCCGATTCCTGGAGGCGCTTCCGGCGCCACCGACTGGCGATGGCGGGGGTCATCGCGCTGGGCGTGATCGTGCTGGCCGTCCTGTTGGCCGGCCTGTCGCCTCACGACCCGGCGACGACGAACCTGCGCCTCCGCTTCGCCGCCCCCTCGCCAGCGCACCCGTTCGGCACCGACGACCTGGGGCGCGACACCCTGACCCGCGTGCTGTACGGCGGGCGGGTCTCGCTGCTCGTCGGGCTCCTCGCGATGCTGATCTCCGTGACCATCGGCACGCTGGTCGGCGCCCTCGCCGGCTACTTCAAGGGTTGGCTCGACAGCGTGCTGATGCGCCTCACCGACCTGTTCCTCAGCGTCCCGTCCCTGTTCATCCTGATCGTCCTAAGCGCGCTCCTGTTCGACACCGGTATCGGCATAGTGGGAGGCGGGCTGCCGATGATCGTCATCGTGATCGGCGGCATGTCATGGATGGTGGTGGCGCGCATCGTGCGCTCGAGCTTCCTGTCGATAAGGGAGATGCCTTTCATCGAGGCCGCCACGGCCGGCGGCAGCGGTCACGGCCGCCGCATCTTCCGGCATGTCCTGCCCAACGCGGTCGGGCCCATCCTCGTGCAGGCGACCTTGCAGGTGGCAGTCGCGATCCTCGCCGAGTCTGGCCTTTCCTACCTCGGCTTCGGCATCCAGCCGCCCACCGCGACCTGGGGGAGCATGCTGCGTGACGCGCAAGCGAGCATGACGCAGCATCCACTGCTGGCCATCTACCCTGGGCTGATGATCTTCCTGACCGTCATCGCCGTCAACGCGATAGGTGACGGGCTGAGGGACGCGTTCGACCCGCGGCGGGCGACGGGGGGCAGGTCGCAGTGAGTGTGAGTCGGCTCGAGCACGCGAAACGTTCGCCGCTGTGGTGGGACGACCTCCCGACAGATCCGGAGCGCCCTGCCCCTCGGTCGGACCTAGAGGCAGACGTCGTCATCGTCGGCGCCGGGTTCACCGGGCTGTGGACCGCTTACTACCTCAAGCGCCTCGACCCGAACCTCGACGTCGTGGTGCTGGAGCGTGAGCACGTCGGCTTCGGGGCGTCCGGCCGCAACGGAGGTTGGTGCCACCCGGAGTACCCGCTTGGTCTGGCGACGCTCGCGCACAGCCACGGCAGGGACGCGGCCCTGCGCTTCCAGCGCGCCGCGATAGACGCCGTCCACGAGGTCGGTCGTGTGAGCGAGGCCGAGGGCATCGACTGTCATTACCAGCAGGGCGGCCGCCTGCTACTTGCCAGGTCGCCGTTGCAGGCCGAGCGGGCCAGGCGAGACGTGGCTCACGACCACGAGCTCGGCCTGTCCGAGGACGACGTCCGCTACCTCTCGGCCGAGGAGGCGCGGGCCCTCACGGGGATGAGCCAGGTCCATGGCGCCAGCTACCTGAAGCCGGTCGCGGCCGTTCAGCCGGCCCTCCTCGTGCATGGGCTCGCCGCGGCCGCCGAGCGCCTAGGCGTGAAGGTGTACGAGGGCGCGAACGTCACGGGTCTGAGCCCACGCTCGGTGTCTGTACAGACCGCAACCGGCCCGGTGGCCGTGAGCGCCGACCGTGTGGTTCGCGCGACCGAGGGGTACACCCGCGACCTGCCGGGCCACGGGCGCACACTGATCCCTCTCTACTCGCTGATGATCGCCACCGAACCGCTGTCCGCGGAGGTCCTCGAAGAGGTGGGCCTGGAGCGCCGCGAGGTCTTCGCGGACTACGGGCACATGGTCATCTACGGCCAACGCACCGCGGACGGCCGCATAGCGTTCGGTGGCAGGGGAGCCCCCTACCACTTCGGGTCAGGGATACGACCGGAGTTCGACGCCGACGACGTCGTGCACGGGCACCTGGCGAGGTTGCTGGTCGAGCTGTTCCCCGTACTGGCGGGGGCGGCGATCACGCACCGGTGGGGCGGCCCACTTGGCGTGCCACGCGACTGGCGGCCGAGCGTGACCTTCGATGCCGGCACCGGCATGGGGTTCGCGGGCGGCTACGTAGGCGACGGCGTCACGCTATCCAACCTCGCCGGCCGGACGATGGCCGAGCTGGTGCTGGGGCACGAGACGGAGCGCACCGACTTGCCGTGGGTGCAGCACCGTTGGCGACGGTGGGAGCCTGAGCCGTTGAGGTACCTGGGCGTCAACGTCGGGCTGTGGCTGACGCGCTCGGCCGACCGCGAGGAGGCCAGGACGGGCAAGCCGAGCGCGCGGGCCCGGCTAGGGAACCGGTTGAGGGGGAAGCGGGGGTGAGGGCGCGGCGGTTCAGCAGTGGAGGCTGGCGGGCTCGGTAGGTATGCCGGAGAGCGCTCATCTCAGCGGATCGGTCCAGACGGCCCCTAGTTCACCTGTAGACGAGGTCTAGCTGTCCTACACCAGCGACAGTCGCCCTGATCTGGTCGCCGCGCTCGACTGCCTGTACGCCGGCCGGAGTGCCCGTCAGGATCAGGTCGCCTGGCGCCAAGAGCACCTGCTCGCTGAGGTGGGAGATGACCTCGGCGACTGACCAGATCTGTTGACCTAGGTCGCTGATCTGCCGGACCTCGCCGTTCACGCTCAGTGTTATGGAGCCAGTTGCGGGATGGCCCACGTCCGAGACCGGAGCCAGCTCGCTGACGACGGCGGAGCGGTCGAACCCCTTCGCCATGTCCCAAGGACGGCGTAGCCGCTTCGCTTCCTCCTGGACGTCTCTCTTGGTCATGTCGAGGCCCACGCCGTAGCCGAACACGTGATCCAACGAGGTGTCGGTCGGTATGCCCGCTCCGCCCTCCCCGATGGCCACGACGAGCTCCACCTCTGGGTGCAGGTTGGCGGTACCGCGCGGGTAGTCGAGCACCGTGATGCCGGACACCAGGTCGTCCGCCGGCTTCGAGAAGAAGAAGGGCGGCTCGCGGCTCGGATCGTGACCCATCTCCTTGGCATGGTCGGCGTAGTTGCGGCCAACGCAGTAGACCCGGCGGACAGGGAACCTCGCGTCCGAGCC
The DNA here is from genome assembly GCA_964517055.1 of uncultured bacterium. Taxonomy (GTDB): domain Bacteria; phylum Deinococcota; class Deinococci; order Deinococcales; family Trueperaceae; genus DASRWD01. The sequence goes on from CAZFAQ010000019.1 coordinate 12,505, forward strand.
CAGCACAGACACCGACGGACGTGGACCGGGTTCGAGAACGTACCTCATCGAGATTCCTCCTCGGGAGCGTGTCGCTCCGGTCCCTGTCGGTTAGGCCACCGAGCGGGCGGGCACCCGCAATTCGACAGGGATGGTGTAGCCGCAAGCGGACCGGGGGGGACGGTGAGCCTGCGGCTGCATGCTGCATACCGTATGCTGAACCATGACTGCAACTAGGAAGACCGCACTCGCGCGTATGACTTGGAAGGAAGTTGAGGCGCTCCCTAAAGACAGCACCGTGGTTCTAGTGCCTGTGGCCGCGGTCGAACAGCACGGTCACCAGACGCCTACCGGCGTCGACCTGCTGGTCGCCGAGCACTTCTGCGAGGAAGTAACAGCGCGAACCGATGCTGTTCACCTGCCTGCGGTTCCGTTCGGTTGTTCCCAGTTCTATGCGAGGTTCCCCGGTACCATCGCGGTCCGTCCCTCGACGCTACATGCGTACCTGAAAGACGTCACCCTCTCCCTGGTCCGCCACGGCTTCACCCACCTGATGTTCGTGGACAACCACCTCGGCAACGCTTCTGTCGTCGAGCATGTCGCTTGGGAGCTGCGTGACGAGCTGGGTGTGATACCGGCGAGAGTGTTCCCGTACAACGTCGGGAAGGCGTTGGGACGTGACCTGTACGGCAGCGGTGTTGAGAGCTGGGGGCACGGCTCCGAACCGGTCGGCTCGATGGCGATGGCGCTCGCAGAGGGCGACATGCGGATGGACCTCGCCACGGAGGACGCCTGGCAGGACCTCCAGGGGCATAGCGCCAGCGCACCGACCGAGCTGCGGCTTGGCCAGGCCGGTTTCAGCTTCTACTTCGACGAGAAGGACGTCTCCGACTCCGGCACCAAGGGGAACCCTCACGTCATCGACGGTGAGCGAGGCAGGCAGTACCTGCAGAGGATCGTCGACTTCGGCGTCCAGGCCGTAGAGGCGTTCGCGCGGATGGACACCCGCGCCGATACGGTGTGGCAGCGTGCGTAGTCACCGAGGAAGGCCAGGTTCTTGCAGCGTGAGGAGGCTGGATTGAGCACCACGAGCAAGTTGACGGGGGTCATCCCCATACTGCCTACACCGTTCGCGGACGACGGGGGCCTTGACGCCGCGAGCATGGGCCGGCTCATAGAGCTGATGGCTCGGGTCGGTGCGGACGGCGTGGCCATCCTCGGGTTCCTAGGCGAGGCCCACAAGCTCTCCGAGGCCGAGCGCAACGAGGTGGTCGGTACGGTCGTCGCTGCCGGCCAGGGCCGACTCAGCGTGTGCGTCGGGGTACGCGCGTTGGGTACCGCGGGAGCGATCGAGCAGGCGCAGGCGGCCCAGTCGCTAGGTGCAGACAGCGTGCTCGTCGCGCCGATAGCCCCCCAGAACGACGAGGCGCTCTATCAGCACTTCAAGGCTGTCGCGAAGAGCGTAGACATCCCTGTTGTGCTCCACGACTACCCAGCTTCGTTCGGGATCACCATGTCCGTCCCACTCATCGCGCGCTTGAACGCAGAGGGCTTCGCTCCGTACCTGAAGCAGGAGGACGTGCCTCCACTGTCCAAGCTGACCAAGGTGATGGAAGCGACCAACGGCGGGATCGGCGCGTTCGGTGGCCTGGGTGGACAGTACTTCCTCGAAGAGCTGGACCGGGGCGCCGCGGGCATCATGACCGGCTTCGCGTTCCCCGAGGTCCTTGTCGACATATATAGGCGGTACAGAGCTGGCGACATGAGCGGCGCGGCGCAGGTGTTCCACGACGTCGTCGACCTCCTTCGCTACGAGTTTCAGCCCGGGATCGGGCTGGCGTTCAGGAAGCTCGTTTACCGCGCGCGGGGCGTCTTCTCGACCGAGGTCTGCCGCAGACCGGCCTCGGCGTTGAGCGAGATGGACCGCGATGAATACGTTGGAATCGCCAAGCGCTGCGGGCTGGAGTTGGACATGGAACTGGCTGGAGTTGGACATGGATAAGCACGATCACCTCTACGGTGCGCGGCGTCTCGTTACCATCTGTACCGACGTACAGCCCGGCGAACGCGTGCTGATCGTCAGGGACGGCTCGACGAGTCAGGTCATCGCGACCGCGCTGGCAGAGGCGACCCGCGAGGTCGGTGGGGTCCCGAACATCCTCGAGGTGGAGGACGCCAAGACGGACTCTGGTGAGCCTCCTGAAGAGGTCCGGGCAGCGCTCGTGACGGCGGACGTGGTCTTCGCAGCGGTACAGGTATCGATCACTCACACGCACGCTGTCCAAGCTGCTTGTAAGCGCGGCGCCCGCGTCGCTGCACTGACCCAGTGGGTGCCAGAGATGCTGTTGGGTGGCGGCATAGATGCCGACTTCAGAGCGATCGAACCCAGGGTCCTGAGAGTGTCCAAGGTCTTCGACGAGGGGTCGAAGGTCACGGTAAGGACGCGGGCCGGAACAGACATGGTCCTGGACATAACCGGGCGGGAGGCCACACCCCATGCGAAGACCGGCGTGGTGCGGGCCGGCCAGTTCCATCCCATACCTGACATCGAAGCTCCAGTGTCGCCGGTCACCGGGAGCGGAGTGATCGTCTGCGACGCGAGCATCCCGTATCTCGGCATCGGTCTGCTGAACGAGCCGGTGGTGCTGCAGGTCGTCGACGGTCGCGTCGTCTCGATCGAAGGCGGTGAAGCGGCAGCCACGGTCCGTGAGAAGTGGGAGAGCCTCGGGGACCCGAACGTCTACCACCTGGCGGAGCTGGGGATCGGGATGAACCCGGAGGCCAGGCTGACCGGTCGGATGCTCGATGACGAGGGCGTTGCGACCACCTGCCACTTCGGCATCGGCACTAGCGACACCCTTGGCGGCGACGTGAAGGCGCCAAGCCACTTCGATTTCGTACTGAACGACCCGACGATCGTCGTCGACGACATCGTCGTCATGGAGGAGGGACGTCTCAAGCTCTGATGAGTGACCTCGCCTTGGGTATCGACATCGGGGGGACCTTCACGGACATCGTGCTCTACGACGACGCCACCGCGAAGCACCTCATTGTCAAGCAGTCGACGACGCCACAGGAACCGTCGGAGGGCGTGGCTATCGGAGTCGACAGGCTGCTGCGCGAGAACGACGTCAGGCCGGAGCTGATCACGAGGGTGGTCCACGCAACGACCCTCTTCACGAACGCGCTGATCGAGCGCAAGGGGGCTCCAACGGCGTTCCTCACGACGGCGGGGTTCGAGGACACCCTTGAGATCGGGCTCGAGCGGAAGTACGACCTGTACGACCTCTTCATCAGGAAACCCGAACCGTTGGTGTCGAGGCGACACTGCATCGGCCTGAGCGAACGCGTGGCGGCAGACGGCGAGGTGCTGGTCGAACTAGACCCGGACGAGCTCGTCGAGAAGCTCGAGCCTCTCATAGAACAGGGCATCACCAGCGTAGGCATCTGCCTGCTGAACTCTTACGTCAACCCGGTCAACGAGCAGCGAGCCGTGCAGGCCATCCGCGAGCGGTTCCCGCAGGTCTACGTCACCGCATCACACGAGTTCAACCGCGAGATCGGCGAGTACCGCCGCGCGGCGACGACGGTGGCCAACGCCTACGTACAGGTCCTGGCGGAACAGTACCTGCAGCGCATGAAGAGGCGCCTCGAGGGGCTGGGAATCGGCGCCCCCCTCTACCTGATGCTCTCGAGCGGCGGCCTGACAGGGACGGAGGAGGCCCAGCGTTTCCCCATCAACCTCCTGGAGTCCGGACCAGCTGCTGGAGCGCTCGCCGGTTCCTTCTTCGGCGCCCTGGACGCGGAGGAGACGATCCTCGCGTTCGACATGGGTGGCACCACCGCCAAGGCGGTGACGATCGACGACGGGGAGCCGGCGATCGCGTACGAGTTCGAAGCGGCGCGCGAGAAGCGCTTCGCTGAAGGCAGCGGGATACCACTCAAGATCACGACCGTCGAGCTCATCGAGATCGGCGCGGGCGGCGGTAGCGAAGCGCGGATGGACGAGCTCGGCCTGCTCAAGGTCGGTCCCGAGAGCGCCGGCTCCGAGCCCGGTCCCGTCAGCTACGGGCGTGGGGGAACGGTCCCGACCGTGACCGACGCGGACCTGATACTCGGCTACCTCAACCCCGACTACTTCCTCGGTGGAAGGATGAGCATCGACCTCGAAGGGGCGCGGCGGGCCATGTCGGAGCTCGCGGGAACCTCGGGCCTCGACATGGAAGCGCTCGCTTGGGGTATCCACGATGTGGTGAACGAGCGCATGGCCGGCGCCGCCCGCGTTCACATCGCAGAGAAGGGTCGCGACCCGCGCTCCTATACCCTCCTGGCTACAGGCGGCGCCGGGCCGGTGCACGCCTACTACGTCGCGAAGAAGCTAGGCGTGCCCCGGCTGATCTGCCCACCATCTGCTGGCGTCGGCTCCGCGATCGGGCTCCTCATGGCCCCGGCGCGCGTCGACTACGTGAAGACCTTCGGGGCACCGCTAGACGGTCTCGATTGGCACGAACTCGAGACCTCATACGACGACCTCATATCCGAGGGTAAGGAGGCCGTGGCCAGGACGGGTGCCCTGCTCGACGAGCTGGAGGTCTACAGACGAGCCGACATGCGCTTCCGTGGGCAGGGGTTCGACGTGGTCGTCGACCTACCGCCCGGTCCGTACACGAGCGCCGACCACGACTCGATCGCCGACGCGTTCATGCGCACGTACAACCGGCTCTACTCGCGCGTGCCGGAGGACGTAAGGGTCGAGCTCGTCAACCTCAGGGTCGAGGTCCAGGCGCCCATAACCCGCAACAAGATCGACTTCGCGGCGGGTGACCGGCGCGCGGGCGACGCGCTCAAGGGACGACGTCCGGTCTATTTCCCGGAGCCGGGTGAGTACGTCGACACGCAGGTACTCGACCGCGCGAACCTGATACCCGACCACGACTACGAGGGGCCCGCGATAGTCGAGGAGCCGGAATCGACGCTCGTCATCGGGCCCGGGGCGACGTTCCGAGCCCGCCCCGCGGGGCACATCGTCGTGAGCATGCCTGCCGCTGGTCGCGCGGAGCCGGCCGGCTCGGTAAGCGAGGAGGTCAACCGTGGCTAGCTTCGACGCCGCCACCCTAGAGGTGTTGTGGACGCGGCTCACCTCGTCGGTCGACGAGGCCGCAGCGGCGCTCGTGCGCGCCTCGTTCTCGACCCTGGTCCGGGAGTCCCACGACTTCTCGTGCGTCCTGACAGACCAACACGGTGACTCGACGGTTCAGGCTACGAGGAGCATCCCATCGTTCATCGGCACGCTGCCACGTACGGTGAAGCACTTCCTGGCAGAGTTCCCCGCTGACGAGATCCGCCCCAACGACGTCTACGTGACCAACGACATCTACCAGGGCACCGGGCACCTGCCGGACATCTCCGTCGCGAAACCCATCTTCAACCGGGGCAGGCTCGTCGGGTTCGCGGCCAGCACGGCTCACGCCCCCGACATCGGTGGCAAGATCAGGTCGCCAGAGCCGCGTGAGGTGTTCGAGGAGGGCTTCCAGATCCCCATCATGAAGCTGATGGACGAGGGTCGGGTGGACACCACGCTGATAAAGCTGCTCCGCAAGAACGTGCGTGTACCCGACCAGGTAGTCGGCGACCTCTGGGCCCAGCTCGCAGCCCTCGACCTGATGGAGAAGCGCGTCCTTGGCCTGATGAGCGAGTACGGCCTCGATAGCCTCGACGAGCTCGCTTTCGAGATCCAGTCGCGTTCCGAGAGAGCCATGCGCCAGTCGTTACGGGAGATCCCTGACGGCAGCTACAGGGCAGCACTTCAGACGGACGGATTAGAGGTCCCGGTCCACCTCGAGGTCGAGGTCACGATCGACGGCGAAGAGGCGATCATCGACTTCAAGGGCAGCTCGCCGCAGGTGGACAGGGCGATCAACGTCGCCATGTGCTACACGTTCGCGTACACGGCGTACGGCCTCAAGACGGCTGTGTCGCCGAACGTGCCCAACAACGAGGGCACGCTCCGCCCCGTCACCGTCACCGCGCCGGCCGGTTCCATCCTCAACCCGCGGTTTCCGGCGGCCGGGGGATCCCGGGTGCTCGTCGGGCACTACTTGCCCGTCCTGATCTTCAAGGCCCTCGCCAAAGTGATCCCTGAGTCCGTGACGGCTGGCGCTGGATCGCCGCTCTGGGGCATGAATCACTCTGGCGTCGACGAGGACGGCAGGCCGTTCGCGAACATGTTCTTCTTCAACGGCGGCATGGGAGCCAACTACCGTGCCGACGGGGTCAGTTGTCTGAGCTGGCCGAGCAACGTGTCCTACACGCCCATCGAGGTCAGCGAACGTATCGCACCGCTGCGCTTCCACCACAAACGACTCAGGCAGGACTCCGGTGGCGACGGCAGGTATCGGGGAGGCCTCGGGCAGGAGATCTTGGTGGAGAGCCTCTCTGACCGTAAGGTCGCCGTCTCGTTCCTGGCCGAGCGCACGAAGACGCCGGCACCCGGCATCGCCGGAGGTGAGGACGGAGCGACTGGAGAGATCCAGGTGAACGACGAGCGTGTCGATCCCAAGCGCCAGTACGTCCTTGAGAGGGGAGACCGCGTGCGCTTGCGGACACCCGGAGGCGGTGGCTACGGCGACCCCGCGGAGAGAGACCCTGCGGCACGCCAGAAGGACCGGGACATGGGGTTCGTGTCGTGAGGCCCGCTGGCGGCCAGAGCTCCGCAGGGTCCCAGAGGGCCTTCACGGCGGCACGGGCGGACTCGGTACCCTTCTCTTCGATAAGGCAGGTGTTCGACAGGGCCCGCGAGCTCGAGGCGAGCGGGCTTCAGCTTGCCCGGATGGAGATAGGGCGCCCGGACTTCGACACCCCGCAACACATCAAGGACGCCGCGAAGGCCGCGCTCGACGCCGGCCACGTCCACTACGCGCCCAACCGAGGCATAGAACCCCTGCGTGAGACCATCGCGAGGAAGCTGGCGAACGACAACGGCATCGAAGTTGACCCGGCGACGGGCGTGGTGGTCACCGTGGGCTGCAAGGAGGCCATCGCGCTCACGCTCCTCGCCTACTTCGAGCCTGGCGACGAGGTGATAGTCCCGGACCCTCTGTGGGACACGTACTGGCACGGCGTGGACTTCGTGGGCGCCACCCCGATCGCCATGCCACTCGGCGCGGACAACGGCTTCGTACCGGACATCGAACGGCTAGCCGGGCTCATAACGTCGCGTACGAAGGCCATCGTGCTCGTCTCGCCGAGCAACCCGACCGGTGTCGTGTGGGGCCGCGATGTGCTTGCTCAGATCGCCCGCCTGGCAGACGAACACGACCTGCTCGTGGTCTCGGACGAGATCTACGAGAAGCTCCTCTACGGCGATTCCGAGCACCACTCGATCGCGACGTTCCCAGGCATGGCGGAGCGCACCATCACCATCAACGGCTTCTCCAAGGCGTACGCGATGGACGGGTGGCGCATAGGCTACGCGGCCGGTCCCGCAAGGTTGATCTCGCCCCTGGTCAAGGTGCATCAGTACACGACCAACTGCGTGCCGACGTTCCTCCAGTACGGCGCCATCGCCGCGTACGACGGGCCCCAGACGGCGGTGGAGGAGATGCGGCAGGAGTTCGACCGCCGCAGGCGGATGTTGGTTTCGAGGCTGCGCGCCATGCCTGGGGTCGAGGTCGTCGAGCCCGGCGGCGCCTTCTACGTCTTCCCGCGTCTCCCGGCGAGCGTCGGAGCTGGCATGCAGCTGGCTACGCGGCTCCTCGACGAAGCACAGGTCGCTGCGGTGCCAGGAGAGGTCTTCGGGGCGGGCGGCCAGGGCCACGTGCGGCTGAGCTACGCGACGTCGTACGACAGCATCGCGGCCGGTATGGACAGGCTGCACGCCTGGCTCGAGCGTGAGGTCGGCTAGACCGGATCCTCACGCTCAGCGAGGGTCTGTTTGACGAGCGTCGTCTCGTAGATGATGCCCGCACTTTCGATGTGGTCTCGCATCAGGCTCTCGGCGGCGTCGGCGTCGCCGGCCTTGATCGCGGCCGCGATCGCCCTATGTTCCTCGACGGCCGCGAGGTTCCGGCTCCTGGGAACGAGCCCGCGGTACCTCTCCATCGAGTCGATGACGTGCTGGAGGATCTCGCTGCAGCGAGGGTTGTCGCTCAGGTGGTGTATGAGGCGGTGGAACCGCCTACCCAACTGAAGGAACTCGATGGTCTCGTCCTCGATCGTCAGGTCGGAGAGCTGCTCGATCACCTCGTCGAGCTCGGCAAGGCGCTGTTCGCGAGCCGGGCCATCGCCTCCGTTCGAGACGTTCAGGGCGGCGTTCCTGGCTGCCAACGCCTCGAGCGCGGACCTGACGGAGTTCAGGTCTCGGATGTCCCGCTGTGAGATGTTCGCGACCTGTACGCCTCCCTGTGGCAACCTCTCCAGGAACCTTTCCTGGACGAGCACTTGGATGGCCTCGCGAAGTGGGGTGCGACTGACGTTGAGGGTGACGGCGAGCTTGCCCTCGATCAGCCTCTGGCCGGGTCGCAGGTCGCCCTCGATGATCACGCTCTTGAGGCGCCGGTAGACCTCGTCCTTGATGGTGGTGGTCTGGATCGGTTCGTCGCCGAGGACCGCGTACTCCGGGTTGCTCACGCTCACAGGAGACGGGAGCCGACAGTACCTGCGCGGACCCCCACCGCGAGGTGCCAGTGTCCTGAACGCCGCCCTGCGTCGCGAACGTGGTCGGTTGGTACTGCTGAGATCGTGATCATCCCCTCCGAGTCGTAGTGAGCGGCGGTATCAAGGCGCAAGGACCCCATGCCTCCTGTCGAACAGGTAGCCGCCGTCGCCGATGCTCGATTCTGGCGCCAAGTGGCTAAGTATGTCCCAGAACACTGCTTGGTTGCTCGATATCACCGGTAGCTGAAGCGACTTCTCCAGGCGCGGTATGGAACGCCACGCCGGGAAGTTCGTGCAGCTGATGAACGCGGCCTCCGAGCCAGGTGCTACGGCCTCGATCGCCATCCGCTCGATGGTGGCAGCGTCTGAGGCGGCGATGAACTTCGTCTCGTTGTGCCCCAGCGTCGCGTCCGCGATCACGTCGAAGCCTGCCTCCCTGAAGTAGGCGACGCCACGTGCGTGCACGTCTGGAGGGTAGGGGCTGAGGAAGGTGATCTTCGACGCGCCGACCGACTTTAGTGCGGCGACGCTGGCCGACGCGGCCGTGACGACGGGCAGACCGGAAGCTGCTTCACGGAGAGCGGACTTGACATCGGAATCGTAGGCGACGCCCTTCAGGAAGCTGCCCGACGTGCACGCGTAGGCCACCAGGTCGATCCGCGCCCTGGCTAGCTTCCTCGCCTCGTCGACAGCGGTGCCAACCATGGCCTCCAGGGTGTCCAGCGTCAGCACGCCTGGATACTCGGCCCTGGCGAAGTGATAGACGACGCCGGCGTCGCGCAACCTCGGCAAGACCCTGGCGTGGTCGTCCTCGAACGTCGTGTTCGTGGTGGGCACGATCACACCGGCTCTCTTCACCTTCCTGGTCTCCATCTATGTGCCCTCCTCGGAACGGAGATGTGTGTCGACGCCACGGCGAGGCGCGTGGCCGGTCATGAAGGAGTGCATCGTCAAAGCTCGTACTTCCCGGCCGTCAGGAGCGGGCGCCCGTCGCAGGTGACAGTCGGACCGTTCATCAACGCGTCGAAGTGCGTGGGGGCGCGCACGGACCCACCGATCGACGCGCTGGTACCTATGCCGATGTGCAGCGTTCCGTAGGCACCCTCATCGTAGTTGCAGCCGAGGGTGCCCAACACACGCTCGATCTTCGGGTTGAGGCCGACCGCGACCTGAGCGATGTTGTAGACGCTCGGGTCGTTCTGCTCCTCCCATATCCGTCGGATGTGGTCTGCCTGCTCGCCGCCTTTCACGCTCGTGACCCTGCCGTCCCTGATCTCGAACTCGACTGGCTCCTTCAGTAGTCCGATCCCCAAGTACGGGATGCTGCCGTCGGCCACGAAGGTGCCGTTGGCGGACCCCTCGACTGGCGAGAAGCTGGCCTCGATGTTGGGCGCAGCCGAGAAGCTACCGGGCGCGTCGACGACGCACGCGTGTGCGTTGCCCGTCCTACCGGTCGCGCTGAAGACCAGTTCAGTCCCGAGCGCGGAGGTGACCCGCACCTCGTCTGCCGCCTCGAACATGTCCGCCACCTTCTGGACCATCGGACGCTGCGCCACGAAGTCTGCCTGCCAGGCGTCGGACGCCAACAGGTCCTCGGATAGCGTCGTCAGCGACAGCACCCGCGCCCCGTTCTGTAGTGCCGCAAGCGTGGCCTTGGCGTGAGCCATGGAAACGGTGACAGGAGTGAGGATGACCTCGGCGTGGCCCATGGCGGCGGCCACGCTCTGCGGCGGCTCCTGACCGTCGATCTCGCGCGGCTCCATCGCCGTCAAAGTGACCTTCGCGCCGCGCGCGAACGCGGACTGGGCGAGTATCCTGGCGCTGTTCATCAGGTTGAAGTCCGTGACGATCAGGACCTCTTCACCCTGAACTACCGACGCGCAGACCGCCACTATCTTGTCCGCGTTCCGCTTCATCAACATCTCCTGCAACTCGATCGCTCCTTCCGAAGCCGGCCGTAGCCATTCAGACCTGAAGTTTGGGGTCCGTAACGTCCCGCAAGCCGTCACCCAACGTGTTGATCCCCAAGATGACGAGCATGATCGCGAACCCGGCCGAGAGCGATAACCATGGCGCGACGGCTATCCGGTCGACGCCTTCCCTGACCATGTTCCCCAACGTCGGTGTGGGTGGTGGCACGCCCAGGCCGAGGAAGCTGAGGTTCGCCTCGAGCCTTACGGCCGTGCCGACCCACAACGTCGCCATGACGAGCAGCTCGCTGAATATGTTGGGGACCACGTGCAGGGTCAGCAGGCGCAGGTCCCTCATCCCGAGCGCCTTGCCGCTCAGGACGAACGCCTCTTCCCTGATGGATAGCGTCGGTACGTAGGCTAGCCGCGCGAACCTAGGTATCAGCAAGAGGCCGACCGCGATGGTGATCTTCCAGAGCCCCGAGCCGAGCGCGATGACGATCACCACACCAAGGACCTCGCCAGGGAAGGACATGACGACGTCCATCGACCGCATGATCACTTCGCCTATCCGGCCCCTGTAGTATCCGGCGACCGTGCCGAGGATCGTGCCGAAGACCAGGCCGAGGGCTGTCGAGAGGACCCCGACCGTCAAGGAGATACGTAGGCCCACCAAGACCCTGGAGAGCACGTCGCGTCCGTAACCGTCGGTACCTAGGAGATGGTCGGCGGAAGGCGCAGTGAAGCGGTTGAAGACGTCCTGCTTCAGGACGTCGTGTGGTGCCAGCCACTGACTGAACAACGCCACCAGCACCAGGAGCAACGTGATGACGGCCCCGACGATCGAGGTCCGGTTCTTGAGGAAGGTGCGCAGGCGCCGACTGGAGTTGCGGCGCTTGCCGGTATCCGGTGTGGCGGTGGTGGCCTCAGGCGTACTCGACACGCGGATCGATCACCCCCACTACCAGGTCAGTCAGGAGGTTGAACAGAACCACCAACCCTGCGTACACGGCGAGCACAGACTGGAGGACCGTGTAGTCGCGGGACTCGAGGGCGCCGATCAGCATGCGCCCCAGCCCAGGCCGGGCGAAGACTATCTCCACCATCAGCGAACCGCCGATCAGCACGACGGCGTAGAGGCCTATGAGGCCGATGATGCTGATGGCGGCGTTACGCATGACGTGCTTGAACACGACCTTGCGTTCCCGGACGCCCTTGGACCTGGCGGTGCGAACGAAGTCCGCCGAGACGAGGTTCAGGACCGAAGAGCGCGTGACCCTCGCGATGTATGACGCCTGGATCAGCCCGAGGGTAAGGGCCGGCACGAACAGATGCCTCAAGATGCTAGAGACGTTGCCTGCTTGGCCGGCGCCGACCACGGGGAACAGCCCTAGCCAGATAGAGAACAGCAGGATCAGGAGGATCCCGAGGAAGAAGCTAGGGAACGACAGTCCGACGAGAGATAGGGTCCTACCTAGATAGTCGATGGGCCGGTTCCTCTCGAGCGCGGTCCACACCCCAGAAGGAATGCCGAGCAGCACGGCGAGGAGCATCCCTGCGACGGTGAGCTGCAACGTGTGACTGAGTGCTCGCGCCAGCGAAGGTGTGATCTGCTGTTGGTTGACGAGCGAGCGGCCGAAATCGCCTCTGAGCAGACCGGACATGTAATCGATGTACTGGTTCCATATCGGCTGGTTGAGGCCCATCTCTTCCCGCATCGCCTCGATCGCCGCCTCCGAGGCGTAGGCGCCAAGGCGAACCTGCGCCGGGTCGGACGGCGCTGCTCTGACGAGGAAGAAGGAGAGCGTGACGACGACGAACAACAGCGGGATGGCCAGTAGCAGTCGCCTGGATGCGTAAGTCAGCAAGTGCGAGCCTTTCGAGCCCCGTGAGAGGTAGCGGTGTCGACGGGCTCGGCTCGGTCGACACCGCTACTGGTTCGCCTAGTCTTCTGCGAATCCCGTCTCTTCGTTGATGAGCGGGAAGCCGGCGAGGACCGATCTCAGCTCGTAGCCCCACTCGACGTTCTCACCGCGAGCGGCCACGAAGTTGAAGCCGAAACCGGGCCACATGACGGCCCACTCGTTCGCCAGCAGCTGTGCTTCCTGCCACAGGCGCACCTGCTCCTCGACGTTCGTCTCGACGCGCGCCTGTTCGATGAGGTCGTCGACGCTGTCGACCTGTCCGTCACCGTCGGCATCTACCGCACCGATATGGGAGAAGTTGAGGCTGGGGTTGGTGCCGATGCTGACGATCGACGCTGACAGGTAGAACTGCGTGAGGAAGACGTCCGCGGTCGGTCGCATGACGTTGTAAGCGACTATCGGCTCGGCGTCACCCAGACGGTAAGAACCGTAGGTCGCGTGGTCGACCGTCTGGAACGCCACGTCGATGCCGCACTGGGCGAGCTGGGCCTGGGCGTTCGTCGCGTAGGACTGGTAGTCCTCGCGCGCCGTCATGGTCGCCGACACGGAGACCCCGTCGGGGAAGCCGGCCTCCGCTAGCTCCGCCCTCGCAGCCTCTGCTCCGCGGCCGTAGACGTACGACGTCCCGTCCTCGACCTCGCGGGCACGGACCTCCTCGAGGGTCATCCCGCCGGGCATGTAGGGCGGCACCAACGTGTAGATGTTCTCGGTGATATCTATCCCGACCGTTGCCCTGGTGGTGTCACGGTCGAGGCACTCCATGAACGCCCGACGCACGTGGAGGTTGTCGAAGGGCGGCTTGGTCATGTTCAGGTGGAGCTGGACCGTTTGTCCCGGGCCGTACACGTCGACCACGACCCCGGCGTAGGTCCTCATCTCCTCGACGAAGTCCTGCGTTGCGCCTGAGATCACGTCGATCTCACCGTTGCGGAGGGCGAACTTCCGGCTGCTCTCGCTCGGCATGTACGTGAACGTCACGCGCTCGAGCCGCGCCTGGCCGCGGAAGTAGTCGGGGTTGCGGGTCACGACGACGCCCTCGCGCGGCACGTACTCCTGGAAGACGAACGGGCCCGTACCGACGGGGTGCGTCTGGTAGTCGTCGCCCAAGTCTTCTGCGGCCTGCTGGCACATGATCAGCCCGCCGGAGTCGTTCGCGACTAGCGGCAGGAACAGCACCTCAGAGATGGGGTCTTCGGAGGTGATGCGCACGGTGAGGTCATCGACCGCCTCGAACGTCATGCCGAGGTAGCTACCCGAGTAGGCCGATGTGGCCGGGTCCGCCGCTGACGTTAGAGAGAAGACCACGTCGTCTGCGGTCAGCTGGTACCCGGGATGGGACTGGCCGGTCGCTGGGTTGGTCCAAGGATGGCACATGGCGTCGTCACGCAGGTTGAACGTCCACACGCGGCTGTCCTCTGACGCCGACCAGGTCTCGGCGAGGTCGGGCTGGAAGGGAGCCGCCATGTCACCCGGTGCGAAGCGGACAAGACCGTTGAAGATCGTGGCCACGATGCCGCGATCTTCCTTCGCTGTGACGATGTGTGGATGGAGCGAGGCCGAATCCGCGATAGCGAGCGCAACGCGAAGGTTACCCTCACCTGGTTGTGCTGCGGCGAACGCGGCAAGCGACATGATGGCTGCCAGACCGGCGGCCCTGAGAGTTGAGGTTGCTCTACCTTTCGTCAAGATCTACCTCCGCATGGGTTGCTTGTGACGGATTGACACGACCGGCTCGCGCGCTGACACGGAGCTGCCCGAAGCATGGCCCTAGCTGGAACCACCTCCTTGCCGAACCACTGGTGACGACTGCGACCGCGCAGGCTTCGTCAATTCGGAACCCCTCACTCGATTCCCGGACGATGGGTATGGCTGTGGAGCCAAAGCTAGCACACGGTATGCCGGCATGCAATGGTGAGCGTCGGTGCTGATCGCCCTACTGGATGTAGTCGTTCCCGCGTACCTCGTCGTCGGCGTCGGGGTCCTGTTCGGATGGCGCTTCAAGCCAGCGCTCTCGCAGGTGAACCGGCTGGCGCTCTATGCCGCCACGCCGGCGCTCGTGTTCGACAGCATCTACGACACGGACGTCAAGCTCGGCAACGTGGCCCAGCTTCTGTCTGGCTACGCGATCTTCCTTGTCGCCATGGGGCTGGTCGCATGGCTCGTCTCCTGGCGTCTCCTGCCTGTGGAGCGTCGTGGCCTGGTCGCGACCAGCGTGTTCGGCAACGCCGCGAACCTTATGTTGCCCGTGGCGTTGTTCGCCTTCGGCGAACCAGGGTTGCATAGGGCCCTGATACTCTTCGTGTTCACGTCGGTGCTCATCTACTCGGTCGCGCCACTCGTCCTGACTGGCTGGGGTCGCCGGGCAGACGGGGGCCGCTCGGCCGAGATCCTCAAACTGCCTGTGTTGTGGGCTGCTGTGGCGGCGCTCGTCACGAACCTCGCGGGTATCGAGGTTCCCACCGGGCTGTCACGGGGTATCGAGCTGCTAGGTGGCGCGGCGATCCCCATCGTCCTTCTGGCGCTCGGCATGCAGGTCCAGCGGACCGGCGTCAAGTTGCCAAGCGGAGTGAGTGTCCTCGGTGCGGCCCTCAGGTTGCTCGTGGGCCCGTGCGTCGCGCTGGTAGCTGGGACGCTGGTCGGTGCGACGGGGATCGACCTGGCGATCCTCACCCTACTTGGCGGCATGCCGCCCGCCGTGATGATGTTCGTTCTGGCGATCGAGTACGAGGTGAAGGCTGAGGACGTCGCCGGGACCGTGATCCTGGCGACCTTCTCGGCGGTGCTCACCTTGCCGGCCATCGTCTACCTGCTTCAGCGCTTCATCGCGTAGATCGCCAGCGAAGTGCGACCGAGGTCGTCGTGCGAGTTCTCGTCGTCATGAGCGCGGGCTTGGCTTAGGAACCGGTCGAGGGGGAAGCGGGGGTGAGGGCACCCTCACGCCACACCTCCATCGGCTCTGAACGTCCGATGGAACGGCGCGTACATCGCTACCAACAGGGGCAGGACCGCGCACGCTAGTAGCACCGGCGCGTAGTTCCCGACGGCATCGAAACCGAGCGCGACGATGAGCGGCCCGGCTGCGGTGCCTGCCACCGACAGGGTGCTCGCGAACCCCTTGATGGCGCCGATATGCTTGCGCCCGAAGTAGTAGGCGTTCACGCTCGACTTGACGGCGCCGTTCAGGCCCTGCGTCACGCCGAGGAGCGCGCCGTACACGAACATCGCTGAGGACCCGGACACGAGGGCAGCCAGTACCAGCGTGCCGGCCAGGAAGATCTGGCCGACACCGAGAACGTGACGCGGCGGCAGCCGGTCCATGAGGACGCCGCCCAGCAGGTTCGCGCCCGCCGACGCCGCTGCGATGGGCACGAAGACGGTGGCGGCGGCCACGCGGTCGAGGCCGGCCCCGCTCATGATCGAGTAGTGGTGGAACACGAGCGCTGTGCTGAGCATCGCGACGAGTACGTCGCCGGCCACGAACAGCCAGAACGTGCGGGTCCG
>CAZFAQ010000019.1:28574-43167 GCA_964517055.1 uncultured bacterium
CGCCATGCCGAGGCCGAGGAGGCCGACCGCCAGCCCACGTCGCCTGACGAACCAGATGTTGACTGCGTGCAAGGAGACGAGTGAGAGAGCCCCCTGGCCCAGGCCGCGTATCAGCACGAAGCCGATGAGCAGCATGACCAGACCCCCGACCAGGCTCATGTACGCGCAGGCCAGGGCGAACAGGGAGGCGATCACAACGACGCCGACGCGCGGGCCGCGTCTGTCGATGAACCGGCCGACGAAGGGTAGAGCCGCGGCGCCAGTCAGCGTGCCGATGGTGTAGAGCAGCGAGACGGTGGCGCGCGTGAGGCCGAGGTCCTCGATGATGCGGTCCAGGAAGACCGAGACCCCGAGCGTCTGGCCCGGCGCCGTCATGAACATCCCGAAGGTCGCGGCGGCCAGCAGCGTCCAGCCGTAGTAGCCGCGAGCGCTGCTCACGACGCGGCTCCTAAGCTCGGGTTGGGCTGGCTGCTCCCCTGGCGACATGGCGGCGAGTGTACCGGTGTCGGTCACGCCCGGTTTGGCCATTGACACCGATGGTCTGTTTCCGTAGAGTCACGCTAAGGCGAAGTTGCAAACGTTTGCAGGCCAAGAGTCGGGGCGACGATTGGAGCAGCTGGAACGTGACCCTGGTCGAACTCTCAGAGCTGTTGAAGGTGAGTCCCGCGACCATCTCGCGGGCGATCAACAGGCCGGAGATGGTCTCGGCAGAGATGCGTGAGCGTGTCCTGGAGGCGGTCCGGGAGCATTCGTACCGCCCCAACGGCATCGCCAGGTCGTTGCGGAAGGGCAGGTCGCAAACGGTCGGTCTGGTGGTTTCGGACCTGCAGAACCCGTTCTACTCCGGGATCGTCAAGGCGATCGAGCACGCGCTGTCGTCCTACGGCTACAGCTGCGTCGTCTGCGATGCGAGTGAGAGCCAAGACAAGGAGCAGCGTGCGCTGAGACTGCTCGGGGAGTTGAAGGTCAGCGGGATAATCCACGGCTTCAGTGGCAGCGGTTCGGACGAGCTCGAGCGCCTCGGACTGGACGGCATCCCGATCGTCGAGATCGACCGTGCATCTGGCATGCATGGCACGGACACCGTGCTCGTCGACAACGTGCAGGGAGCGAAGGCTGCGGTCGACCACCTGTTGGGTCTCGGCCACGAGCGCGTTGGCATGGTCTCAGGGCCGCCACACCTGACGACCGGGAGCGGCCGCTTGCAGGGCTACAAGACCGCCATCGGCAACGCTGGAATACGTGTGGACGAGGACCTGATCGCATACGGAGACTTCAAGGAGGAATCTGGCCGACTTGCCGCACGTCGGCTCCTCTCGCTCGTACCCCGCCCGACAGCCCTGTTCGTCGGCAACAACGAGATGGCCGCGGGAGCTCTCTCAGCTATACAGGAGGCCGGCCTGAGCCTCCCGCACGACCTTTCGCTCGTATCTTTCGACGATGTGCGGTGGGCGCGATACGTCAACCCGCCGCTCACGGTGGTCGCGCAGCCGGTCCAACAGATGGGCCAGGCAGCCGCACAGTTGTTGTTGGAACGCCTCTCCGGTAGGCAGGAATCCGCGAGACGCGTCTTCGAACCGACGCTCCTGATCAGGCAGTCGACCGCCGCTCCGGCAGGTGCGACCGCTGCTCATGCGAGGAAGGCAGCCACGACGTGAGGTTCGCCGTGCGCTTGCTGCAAACGATTGCAAGAAGGGAGGTGCCTGCTTGCACCGGCGCCTTAGTCACTCGACGGAAGGGGAACAGCGCGTGAGCCGGCCCACGAAGATCCATCTCGTCTCCAGTGGCGACGGTCGAGAGAGCGCCAACCGTCTCTGTTGGCCGGCCCAGGAGTTACTCGAGCGCAGGCTGACAGACGTCATGCAGTCGATGGGCGTGACGGTAGAACGAGCCTTCCAGGTCGACGCGCAGGTCGGTCACGGTTTCATCCGCAGCCAACGGATGGGCATGGACGTCTTCGCTACGATCCCTCCCGAAGCGCCGATCGTCGTGGCGATCGCCGCATGGCAGTTCAGTCACCACGTCATGGCTGGCCTGAGGAGCCACCGGGGACCGGTGCTCACCGCGGGGAACTGGAGCGGGGAGTGGCCGGGCCTGGTCGGACTCCTGAACCTGAACGGGAGCCTCACGAAGGCCGGCGTTAGTTACAGCACCATCTGGAGCCAGGATTACACCGACGAGTTCGCCGTCGATTCATTGAGGCAGTGGCTCGACACCGGTGCGATCGTTCATGACCAGTCGCACGTCAGGGTCGCTGACCTCAGCACCCTTCCCGGAACTGAGCGCGAGTTGGGGGCGACGGTGGCCGCCGAGCTCAGAGAGAGTAAGGCGATCCTCGGTGTGTTCGACGAGGGTTGCATGGGCATGTACAACGCGATCGTCGACGACGAGCTCCTGAACCCGCTTGGGATCTACAAGGAGAGGTTGAGCCAGTCGGCTCTGCTCGCCGAGATGGAGTTGGTAGAGGAAGGCGAGGCCGCGGGCGTCATCGACTGGCTGCGCGGCCGCGGGATGCGGTTCATCACAGGTTCTGACGAGGCTACCGAGCTCACGGAGCAGCAGCTTCTCGGTCAGGCCCGCATGTACGTGGCGGCGCTTCGCATGGCCGACCGATTCGCCTGCGACGCGATCGGTATCCAGTATCAGAACGGCCTTACGGACATGGCGCCGGCAAGCGACCTGGTCGAGGGGCTCCTGAACAACCCTGACCGGCCACCCGCGTACTCGCGCCAAGATGGTGAAGAGCTGTTCGCTGGAGCGGCCCTACCCCACTTCAACGAGGTTGACGAGGGCGCCGCCATCGACGCGCTGATCACCAACCGCGTCTGGGGGAGGCTCGGCCTGGATCCCTCCACGACCCTGCACGACATCCGCTGGGGGGAGCACTACACAGGCAACGGCATCGACGACTTCGTGTGGGTGTTGATGATCTCGGGCGGGGCGCCAGCCTCCCACTTCGATGGCGGGTACGCAGGGGCCGTCAGCGAACGGCAACCGGCTATGTACTTCCCACGAGGCGGTGGCACGCTCAAGGGCGTCTCGAAGCCGGGGGCCGTCGTCTGGAGCCGCGTCTACATCGAGGACCATGTGTTGCACGCCGACGTCGGCTTGGGAACGGCGGTAGAGCTACCTACCGACGAGACCTATCGCAGGTTGCGCCTCACCGATCAGGCCTGGCCGATCATGCATCTGACGCTGAGCGGCGTGAGCCGGGACCAGCTCATGGGACGGCACAAGGCGAACCACATACAGGTCGCGTACGCACCCGACGAGGGCATGGCGCGACGGGCGCTGGCTGCGAAGGCAGTCGCGTTCGAGGAACTGGGCATCAGCGTCCATCTGTGCGGCGAGACGGGATTGGTCTAGTTGCCGGAGCTGCTCCTAGGCATAGACATCGGCACTTACTCCGCCAAAGGAGTGCTAGTCACGCCGGCGGGTGAGGTCATCGCCCAGCACGTGATAGAGCACGAACTCAGCGTGCCGCACCCGGGATGGGCCGAGCACGACCCCGAGCAGGTCTGGTGGCAGGGGTTGACCGGGATCTGTCGCGAGCTTCTAAGTCGATCTCACAGAGGATCGGACGTGGCGGGCGTAGCGGTGAGTGCGATCGGACCTTGCCTCCTGCCGTTGGACAGGAACGGCCGACCTCTCCGAAACGGCATCCTCTATGGAGTCGACACGCGCGCTACCGAGCAGATACGACAGCTCGAGGAGACCATCGGTCCCGAGCGTCTGCTTCAACACTCCGGAATGGCGCTCACTAGCCAGGCGATCGGTCCGAAGATCGTCTGGCTGAAGCAGCAGGAGCCCGAGGTCTGGAAGCGCACGGCGCATCTGACCACCGCCAGCAGCTACCTCGTGAGTCGTTTGACCGGTGAGCTCACCATCGATCGACATACCGCAAGCCACTACATGCCGCTGTTCGACATCGAGGCCCTCGAGTGGTCGCCGCTCTACGAAGACCTGGTCGCGCCCCTCGAGATGCTGCCGAGGCTCGGCTGGAGTGCTGAGGTAGCCGGTGGCGTGACGACCCAGGCTGCCGAACTGACGGGCCTGAGCGCCGGGACCCCAGTGGCCGTCGGCGCGGTGGATGCCCTTGCAGAGGCTCTGAGCGCCGGGGTCCGGAGCCCCGGTGAGCTGATGATCATGTACGGCTCAACCACGTTCTTCATCCTGGTTCTGGACGAAAGGGTGCGCGACGAACGCGTCTGGCTCACGGCAGGAGCGTTCCCAGGTCAGTACGTTCTAGCTGCGGGCATGGCCACGACCGGAAGCCTGACACGCTGGTTCCGCGACAATCTCGCCGAAGAGCTGGATCCGAAAGACGCGTACGAGGAGCTGTTCACGGCCGCGAGTGGCGTTCCAGCCGGCTCTGGAGGTCTCCTTACGCTGCCGTACTTCAGCGGCGAGCGCACACCGATCAACGACCCTCACGCACGCGGCGTCATCGCCGGACTCGACCTGACGCACACGCGCGATCACCTTTTCCGCTCTGCGCTGGAAGGTGTCGCGTTCGGCGTCCGCCACAACCTCGAGACGTTCCGAGCGCTAGGCGCCGACATCGACCGCATCGCGGCCGTGGGCGGCGGAACGCGCGGTGGGGTGTGGCCACAGATCGTCTCGGACGTAGCAGGCGTGGCGCAGCACGTGCCACGCCAGGCGATCGGCGCCAGCTACGGGGACGCGATGTTGGCCGGCATCGCCTCCGGCCACATCGAAACCACCGATATCGATAAGTGGGTAGGAGCCCCCGATGTCATAGAGCCAGATCCCACGGACAGAGAGTTGTACGACGCGCTCTTCGCCGACTTCCTGACGCTCTACGAGAGCACCGCTCCGACAGTTCATCGCCTTGCGATAAGAGCGAGCGCGAGAGAGGAGGCATGACAGACATTGATCTGATGAACCCTCACCGACGGATCCTCGAACCCACGCAACCACGAAAGGGAGCATCACGTTGACAAAGCTTCGTCTTAGGATCGCGATCGTGCTGGCTGGTCTGTTGCTGGCCGGCACCGCGAGCTCGCAGATCGTGCTGAACATGAACACGCTCTTCCACAGTGGCGACGCTCAGGCCATGGAGCGCATCGTCGAGAAGTTCAACGAGGAGCACACTGACGTACAGATCGTGCTAACGCAAGGTCAGTGGGCGGACTACTACGCCCAGCTCTACAACTCCGTCGTGGCGAACGACGCCCCACAGATCGGCATCGTGCACACGACCAACCTGCCGCAGATGGCAGTAGCGCTCACCCCGCTCGACGACAGCCCGGCTGGGAACCTCTTGGAGGCCGCGGGCATCACTGCGGACAAGTACATCTCGGCGCTCTGGGAAGCGGGTGAGTACGAGGGCCACCGTTACCTGGTACCTCTCGACACGCACATGTTCGGGCTCTGGTACAACCGCGACATATTCGAGGCCGCCGGCCTCGACCCGGACAGCCCGCCAACGAACCGCGAGGAGTTCGAAGCGGCCGCCAACGCCATCCGTGACAACACGGACGCCTACGCCGTGCACCTGGCTGAAGACGGCCTCGCCCGTAAGCTCGCGCGTGCCTGGTACTACCTGTACTGGGGTCAGGGCCAAGAGCTGTTCGATGCTGACCTGACGACCGCCACCTTCAACAACGAGGCCGGTCTGTCAGCCTGCGAGTACCTGACCAGCGTCGTGGACAACGGCTGGAACATCGCGGCCGGCGACGGGTTCAGGCAGTTCACCGCCGGTGACCTCGGGATGCTGGTGGCCGGGAACTGGTTCTACTGGACGGCGACCGAAGCCGGCATCAACTACGACTTCGCCAAGATGCCGGCATTCTTCGACACGCCCAAGACCTGGGGCAACAGCCACAACCTGGTCATCCCCGTTCAGCCGCAAGGCACCCCGGACGAGGTCTACGTAGCGGCGGCCAACGCGATCCGCTGGATCAACGAGAACAGCGACATCTGGGGCATATACGGTGGGCACATCCCCGCCTACAACGAGGCTCGCGAGAGCGAGGCGCTGCGAGAGTCCGACACCTGGCAGAGGTCACTGTCGACCTTCGCTGAGATGGCGGAAGAGGGCATGCTGCACTACCCGATCACCCACGAGTCGGCAGCCGAGCTCGAGGGCGTGTTCAACGTCTACATCGAGCAGGCTTACAACGGCACGCTGAGCTGTGAAGCCGCGCTATCCGGTGCGGAAGGCGAGATCACCGCCATCCTGAACCGCTGAACCGTGGTGGCCGTCCGGACCGCGCGAACGCCGGTCCGGACGGCACTCCTTAGAACGACGAGAGTCAGGTAGGGCATGAACGGACAGAGAAATCGGCGCCGGCGGGCGCAGCTAACCGGGATCCTCTACGTCCTGCCCTTCGCGCTGGTCTGGTTGACGTTCCTGGTGTGGCCGGTCATCTACGGGTTCTACCTGAGCCTGTGGAAATGGGACCCGTTGCGCGGCTCGGAGTTCGTCGGCCTCGGGAACTACCTGCGACTGTTCGCGGACCAGCGCTTCTGGAACGCCACCTGGAACACGCTCGAGTTCGCCGCCATCAGCATCCCGCTCATAGTCGGCTTCGGGCTCCTGTTCGCGGTCATACTGCACAACACTCGCTTCCGCGCCAAGGCGGCCATCGAGGCCAGCCTGTTCTTCCCATATCTTCTGAACGTATCGATCATCAGCCTGATCTGGGCCTGGCTCGTCGACCCCGACTACGGCATCCTCCTGCAGTTCCTACGGACGATCGGCTGGCAGAGCGCCCCAGCGTTCCTCAACCACCCTCTCTGGGTGATCCCACTAATCGCTTTCGCCACCGGCTGGTGGCTCTCGGGTTACCGGATGGTCGTCTTCCGGGCCGCGCTCAAGGACATACCGGACTCCCTCCTGGAGAGCGCCGAGATCGACGGCGCCAACGCCTGGACGCGGCTGTGGCGCATAGTCATCCCGCTCATCAAGCCGGCGATCCTGTTCTCCCTGGTGCTAAGCGCCCTGTCGGCGTTCAGCGTCCTCGGGCAGGTGCTGGTGATGACGGAAGGTGGACCTGGGAGGTCGTCGGAGGTCCTCGCCCTGTACCTCTACCGACTCGGCTTCCATTACTTCCGCATGGGTGAGGCGGCCGCGGTCGGTTTCCTGCTGTTCCTCATGATGTTCGTCGTCACGATCGTCGCCTTCAGGTTCCTCGGCCTGGAGTCCGAGTTCGAACGCCGGAGGGGTGGGGCGAAGTGATCCCGCCGGGCCTGAAACGGATCCTGCAGACCGTGCTCTTCGTGGGCCTGGCCGTCGTCTGGCTCGTGCCTATCCTGTGGATGGTCGATACCGCCTTCAAGCCGACCGCGTTCATCTTCAGCCGTCCGCCCTCGTGGTGGTCACCCGAGTGGACGTTCAGCCACTTCCGCGAGGCGCTGGGTGACTGGCCGTTCGGGCGATGGCTCTGGAACAGCCTCGTCGTCGCCAGCGGCGCGACACTCCTGACCCTGCTGCTGTCGGTCCCCGCGGCCTACTCGTTCGCCAGGCTGAGATGGCGGGGCCGCAACGTTCTGTTCTTCGCGATGGTCGCGTCCATGCTCATCCCGTGGCAGGTGAACTCGATCCCCCTCTACTTCATGATGAACGCGTTCGACCTGCTCAACACCCGCATCGCCCTGATACTGCCGATCACGGCGATGCCGATCGGGGTGTTCCTCCTCCGGCAGTTCTTCGTGAACATCCCGATGGAACTGGAGGAGGCCGCTCAGCTAGACGGCGCTACTTCGTTCGGGATACTCACGAGGGTGATCCTGCCGATGTCGCTACCAGCGCTCGGGGCTCTGGGCATCTACGTCTTCATATTCACCTGGAACGAGTTCTTCTGGTCTGTCATCGCGCTGACTAGGCAAGAGATGTTCACCATCCCAATCGGCCTGAAGGCGCTACAAGGAGCGTACGACATCCAGTACGGGCTGTTGATGGCGGCGGCGGCAATCACGTCCCTCCCGGTGCTGATCATCTACCTGATCCTGCAGCGGCGCATCATCACCGGGATCACCATGGCCAGCACGGAGATCAAGTGAACGACATCGTCAAGAGACCTCTGTTCGACGACCTGAGCCCTTTGAGCGTTCACTGCGCCACCGTGTGCGAGCTGCAGGACGGTCGGCTAATGGCCGTTGCGTACGCGTTCCCTTTCGAGACCTCAGGCGACACCGTCATGGTCGCCTCGTACTTCGAAGGGTCGGCGTGGAGCCCAACGCGCACGTTCATCGACCTCCCGGGCATCGCGGTCGGCAACCCGGTCATGTGGAGCCCGGAGCCAGGGCGACTGGAACTCTTCTTCGTGATCCTCAAGGGTGAGACGTGGACCGAGGCAGTCGTCTGCGTACAGGAGTCCCGAGATGACGGGGCTAGTTGGGGCCAAGCCACAGTGGTGCACGAGCGCCTGGGGCTCATGACCAAGACGCGGCCGGTCCGAAGTGGGGACCTCCAAATTCTTCCCGTCTACGACGAACGCAACTGGTGCTCACACGTGCTGGTCAAACGTCCTGGCTTCGGGGGCTGGAGCCTCTACGGGGACACCACGTCCCGTGGCAAGACGATCCAACCTGCTGTCGCGCCGCTTTCAGACGGTCGGCTCCTGATGCTTTCGCGAAGCCCACTCGGTTCGATCTTCGAGTCTTTCTCGTTCGACGGCGGCCACGCTTGGAGCGCCTCGCAGCCGACCGCCCTGGCCAACCCGAACAGCGGTATCGACCTACTGAAGCTGAGGGATGGCCGACTCCTGTTGGCTCACAACCCGCAGGCAGTCGGTAGGGACCGCCTCGCTCTCTCGGTGGCTGACGACTTGGGGCGCGGGTGGAGCGAGCCGACCCTGGTCGAGGACGGGGTCGGCGAGTACTCGTACCCCTACCTGCTGCAAGTCGGCGACGGGACTATCCACATGCTGTACACAGAACAGAGGACGCACATCGTGCACGCTCAGCTTGCGCCGGACCGGCTCCCGGCCGTGCGCAGCAATGAGCAGTAACGGAGGGATGGGGGAACTATGACGCTCAGAGGGATATTCCCTGCGATGGTCACGCCGTACGGGACGGACGGCGATGTCGATGCACGTGGTCTCGAGTCGTTGACCGAGTTCCTGATAGGGCACGGGGTGCACGGCCTGCATCCCTGCGGTACGACGGGCGAGGCCCCGTTGCTGACCATCGACGAGCGCAAGCTGGTCGCGACCACGGTGATCGCCAGCGCCGGTGGCCGGGTCCCTGTCATCGTTCAGGTCGGACACATGCACGGCTCCGTGGCGGCGGAGCTCGCGCGCCATGCGGCCGGTAGCGGAGCCGCCGCGATCAGCGTCGTGACGCCTTACTACTACTCGCTCTCGCAACGGGCGCTGCTTGACTACTTCCGGACCGTCGTGTCGGCCGTGCCTGAGAGCCTGCCTGTCTACCTCTACAACATCCCACAGTGCACGACGAACCCGGTCACACCGAAACTCCTGGCGCAGCTCATGTCCGAACACGAGAACGTGATCGGCATCAAACACAGCCAGGACGACGTCGTGCGGCTCGCCGAGTTCCTAGACGCTACAGACGGCAGGGCCCAAGTCTTCGTCGGCAGCGACAAGGTGATATTGCCTGGCCTCGGGCTCGGCGCGAGCGGTGTGGTGAGCGGCAACGCTAACGCGATCCCCGACGTGCTCGTCCGCCTGTACGACGCCCACATGGCAGGAGACCTTGGGGCAGCTCGCATCCTCCAGGGGCACGTCAACCACATCGCGACGTTGCTCGGGAACGGCAGCAGCCTGACGCGCTTCAAGGAGACAGCCTCCCGGCGCGGCGCCCACATCCAGAGCCGAGTGCGCGAACCTCTGGAGGGACTGTCGAAGGAGGACGTGAGCAAGGTAGACGCGGCGATCGACTACCTCGAGAGGTTGATCTCGACCTCCTGACCACATGACACGCAGTCCGGTGCTGCCACAACCTCAGACTTACCAGCATTTAGTGACTTACTGAAGTATAGTGAGTTATGTGCGGCGCGCCGTTAGCGCATGGCGGGCGCCAGGTCTGAGAGGAAACGATATTCATGGAGCCCAACCTTGATCCCTTGGCCGGCATGGTCTGCGACGTCGAGACTGGTGTCTGCGGTCCGGCCGAAGCCGAACAGTCCGGTTCGACGACGACGAAACTGATGCAGATCCGTCCACCCGTCAAGAAGGTGGACATGTACTACGTCACCGACCCGATCTGCTCGCACTGCTGGGCGCTCGAGCCCGTGCTGCGCCGCTTCGAGCACGAGTACCGGGGGCACCTGGACGTCCGCGTGGTCATGGGCGGGCTACTGCCTGCCTGGGACGGCTTCGCCGACCGCGCGAACGGGATCGGCGGCCCTCAGGACGTCGGACACCACTGGCGCGAGGTAGGTGAGGCCTCACGCATGCCCATCGACGGCTCGCTGTGGTCGCGCGACCCCGTCACGTCCTCCTACCCGCCGTCGCGTGTCTACGTCGTGTTGCGTGAGCGTGACCCCGAGCTGGCGCGCACCTTCCTGAGACGTGCGCGCGAGGCCGTGTTCGCGTTCGACTGCAACATCTCGGACCCTACGGTGTTGGCAGGACTGGTGGACGGCCTCGGCCAGCCGGACCTGGTAGGCAGAGACGTCGTATCAGAAGCCGACTCCGAGCGCGGCCACGAGCTGCTGAAGGCCGATATCTCGCTGGCGCGCGAGCTTGGCGTCCGTGGCTTCCCGACCATCCTGCTCATGAACGAGGACGGCGCCGGCGTGAAGGTCGTCGGGGCCAAGCCGTTAGAGGCGTACGTCGACGCGCTGGCCACCACCCTTGGCGAAGGCACGGAGCTGAGGAAGAGCGAGCTGCCAGCCCTTGGCGAGCTGCTGGAGAGCGAGGGTCGCCTGTTCGCGAAGGAGATCGAGGAGTACTACGGTCTGTCCGCGGACGAGGTCGATGCCTTCGTGGCGGCACGGTCGGGCAGCCTCGAGTTCGGGTCGAGCAGCGTGCTCGGCGAGACCTACTGGGAGACCGCTGAGGTTGGGGCGAAGGGCCGAGCCCTCGGCTAGGACCCTCTCCACACCTACCGGATCGAGACGCTGTTGCTCCAGAACGCCGCCCTTCTAATCCAGATCGGGCGCCTCACCGGCGACTGGTATAGTCGTCCTCAACCAAAATCGGAGGTACACACGCATGCGGAGCAAAGAGAAGACGTCGCGTCGTTTCGCAGTCAAGATTCTCGCGGCACTCGCGTTGGCCTTGCCCGTGGCCGCCTTCGCGCAGCCGTCCGGGACCCTAAACCTGTACACGTCGATGCAGGTCGACGTGATCGAGGACATCATCGCCGCGTTCGAGGCGGCGCATCCGGGCATCACCGTCGACATGCTCTACTCCGGCAGCGTCGAACTAGAGCAGCGCATCTACGCTGAGCAGGAGGCGGGCGCCATCCGCGCCGACGTCATCTGGGCGGCCAACCCGGCGTTCTTCCTCAAGCTCAAGGAGCAGGATCTGTTGCAGGCCTACGAGTCGCCCGAGGCCGCCGCGGTGCCAGATTCCCTCAAGGACGCCGATCACATGTTCGTTGCCGGACGCGTCTTCAACATGGGGATCGGCTACAACACGTCCCTCGTCTCTGAGGAAGAGGCGCCAAAGAGCTGGGCAGAGCTCCTCGAGTGGGGCCCACGCTCCGCACTGGCCAGCCCGCTTCAGAGCGGCACCTCGTTCACCGCTCTCGGCGCCTTCGTCTCCAACGAGTCGCTGGGCTGGGAGTGGTTCGAGACGGCCAAGGCGAACGGCATGCAGCTCCTGCGCGGGACCGGTGACGTGACCCGCGGCCTCACCTCTGGCGAGTTTCCCGTCATCAAGGGCATCGACTACGTGCTGGCCAACCAGGCAGCGGAGGGCGCGCCCGTCGCGTTCCTCTTCCCAGAGGAGGGCGCGGTCACCGTCGCGAGCCCTCTGGCCATCCCGGCGGCCGCGCAGAACGTCGAGGCGGCGCGGGCGTTCATCGACTTCATCATCTCGCAGGAGGGCCAGCAGATGATGGTCTCGAAGTTCTTCATCCCGGTCCGGACAGACGTCGACCCACCGGCCGGCCTCCCAACCGCGGCCGAGATCGTGTCGCTACCCATCGATTACGACTGGCTGGCCGAGAACGACGCACAGCTGCGCGAGCGCTTCTCCGAACTGTACGAGTAGACAGCTTTCCCAAGAGGGGGGCGGGGCTTAGCGGCTCCGCCCCTGGCTTCATTCGGAGAGGCCCTTGCCACCTAGACGCGTAGCCAACTTCGACACGAGGGCGCTGCTCCTGGTGCTGCTCGCCCTGTTCGTGGCGCTCGTCATCGTCTACCCGCTCGTGCAGGTGCTCATCAGGAGCATCGTTGTCGACGGCCAGCCATCGCTCGAGCACTACCGCGCGGTCTTCGGCAGGGCGCGCAACTACGAGGCGATCTGGAACTCCGTCTGGGTCTCTCTGCTCTCCACGCTGCTGGCCACGGTCATAGGCACGGTCACTGCCTTCCTTGTCCAACGGACCGACGTTCCGCTCAAGGGCCTTTTGCGCTTCCTGCTCATCCTGCCCTTCGCGATCCCGCCGCTGTTCTCCGCGATGGGCTGGGTGCAGCTCGCGGGGCCGGTCGGCATCGTCAGCAACATCTACAAGTCGGTCGCGGGGACGACCACGGTCCCCTGGAACATCTACGGGGCGGCCGGCATCATCTTCGTGCTCGGCATAACGAAGTACCCGTTCGTGTTCATCACAGTCGCCGGCGCACTCCAGCGCATGGACGCCAGCCTCGAAGAGGCGGCGCGCACGTCGGGCGCCGGGACGTTCCGGATCATGAGCGGCATCACCCTACCGCTGGTCAGGCCGGCGATCCTGGGCGGGGCGCTCCTGGCCTTCGTGTCTTGCATCGATAACTTCGGCATCCCCGCCGTGCTTGGCCTACGGGTCCAGTTCCACGTGCTCACGACGCGTATCTACGAGGCGCTCTCGATCCCCGACCTGCCGCTCGCCACGGCCATGTCCATGCTCCTCGTGCTCCTGGCGGCCTTCGCCGTGTGGCTGCTAGGGCGGTTCGAGGGCCGCGCCGGCGAGCACGCGATCATCGCCGGCAAGGCGATCCGCCCGCACATCATCTCGCTCGGCAGGTCGCGCCCGTGGGTGACACTTCTCCTCCTACTGGCCATCGTCGTCATCGTGCTGCTGCCGCTCTTCGCCCTCGTTGTCACGTCGCTGCAGCCCTACTACGGGGCGCCGCTCACCGCCGACAACGTCACGCTCGGGAACTACGAGTCGGTGCTCGGCACCAGCGCCGCGATACGCGGCATCCGCAACAGCCTGCTGCTCGCGCCGCTGGCGGCGACGATCCTCATCGTCGTGTCCTCGCTGCTCTCCTACCTCCATGTCAAGACGCGCATGCCGGGGACCGGCCTCCTCGACTCGATCGGCATGGTGCCCTTCGCTCTGCCAGGCTCGGTGATAGGCGTGGGGATGATCCTCGCGTGGAGCAACCCGCCCATCGGCCCTACCCTTTATGGGACGATCTGGATCCTGCTGGTCGCCTACCTCATGCGCTACATGGCCTTCGGACTGCGCAGCGCGAGGGCGTCGCTGCTACAGATCCATGCCTCGCTCGAGGAGGCGGGATCGACGTCTGGCGCCAGCCGCTTGCGTGTGCTACGTGACATCACCTTTCCGTTGATGCGGCCGGGGATGATCGCGGGCTGGGTGCTCATCTTCATGTCGGCGTTCAACGAGCTGACGGTCTCGGTGCTCATCTGGAGCGCCCGCAACGAGACCATCGGCGTGTGGATCTTCCTCATGCAGGACTCTGGCTTCGCCGGCCGCGCCAGCGCCCTGGCGGTGGCGATCCTGCCCATCATCCTCGTCATGTTCCTGCTCACCCAGTGGCTGGGCGGCGAGCGCAACGTGGCAGTCTAGGGGTAGCCGTGCCTCCGTCGATAACCGTACACAAGCTGGTCAAGCGCTTCCAGGACGTGACCGCCGTCAAGGGCGTGAGCTTCGAGATGGGCGAGCACGAGTTCTTCTCGCTCGTCGGGCCGTCGGGCTGCGGCAAGACGACGACCCTGAGGTGCATCGCCGGGCTCGAGTCGGCCAACGAGGGCCGCATCGCGATCAAGGACAAGCCGGTCTACGCGAGCGACGAGAGGCTGGACCTGCCAACTCACAAGCGCTCGATCGGCATGGTCTTCCAGAACTACGCGGTCTGGCCGCACATGACCGTTAACCAGAACATCGAGTACCCACTGCGCATACAGGGCGTCGCTGCCCAGGAGCGAAGGCGGCGCCTCCGCGAGGTACTGGAGATGCTCGGCATGGAGGGCCTGGGGTCGCGCAAGCCTAGCCAGCTCTCCGGCGGGCAGCAGCAGAGGGTCGCGCTGGGCAGGGCGCTAGTCGCCGACCCGGACGTACTGCTGCTAGACGAGCCGCTCTCCAACCTCGACGCCAAGCTGCGCGAGCAGATGCGTATCGAGCTCAAGCGCATCCAGCGCGAGACCGGCATACCGATCCTCTACGTCACCCACGACCAGCTCGAGGCGCTGTCGATGTCCGACCGCATCGCCGTCATGGAGGGTGGCAAGGTGCACCAGCTCGCGCCGCCCGCCGAGATCTACGA
>CAZFAQ010000020.1:0-41352 GCA_964517055.1 uncultured bacterium
GTGCTCCTGTGGCTCGCTGTGGCGGCCTGGGTGGCCGGCTTCGACGTCATCTACGCCTTCGCGGACGTCGAGTCGGACCGCAGGCACGGCGTGCACAGCGTGCCCGCCGACCTAGGCGAGGCAGCGGCGATCCGGGTCGTCACGGCGCTCTACGCCGTCGCAGTGCTGTCTCTACTCGGCGTGGGGATCGCGACCCTTCATCCGAGCTGGCCCAACGAAGCCCTCGGGTTCGCGTACCAGTTCGCCGTGTTGAGCGTGATGTCGTTCCTGATCGGCCAGGTTAGAGCGCTACGGAAGTACCGCGACGCCCGGGCCCTCGACGCGTTCGACGTGAACCTGTACCTGGGCCCGATAGTCCTGCTCGGCACGGTCCTGGGGTTGGTCTGGCGCTAGCCGGCTCAAGGCGACGTGAAGGCCATGGTGTGGGGGGCGGCAGTCGCCTGAGCCTGCCCCTGTTACCGTGAGGCCGTGGGAGAGACCATAGACAAGGTGAGTAGGCGCGGCTCGCAGGCGCTGCCTGTGCTGCCGCTCGACGTCGTGGTGTTCCCCGGCATGACGGTGCCCGTCACCGCCACCGAGGAGCGCTACAAGCACCTCGTCAAGCTGGCGCTCGCGCAGCAGAGCGAGCCCAAGCGGTTCATCACCGTGTTCACGCCCAAGACAGCCCCGATCCGCGACACGCCGGAGCGGTTCGAGCGGTACGGCACGCTCGTCCACCTCCTCAGCGTGGAGGAGACGGACGAGGGCTTCGACCTCGTCCTCCACGGACAGGAGCGCTGTGAGGTCGCGATCGCCGACGTCGCCGACGTGCCAGACGGTTCAGGCGAGGCGCGGCCTCTGTACTTCGCCGAGTTCAAGCCGGCGCCGGTCGGCCGCGGGGACCCCAACGCCGAGGCCGTCGCCGCTTGGGACGCCATCGACACGTTCCGCGCATACGCTGACACGCTCTACCGCGGCGACACCGACATAGACGTGCACCTGCCTGAGGACCCCCTCTACCAGGCCTCGTTCGTGTGCGCCAACATACGCGTGCCCGCTGCCAGCAAGCAGCCGCTGCTGGCTGCCCCCTCGCTCACCGAGAGGTTCGACCTCGCGCGCGACCTGATGCTCGAGCGCATGAGCAAGCGCCAACAGCGCGGTCGCCGGCACAGGGCTTGAGCGCCGGCGGCGCCGACGAAGCCGCGCGGCGCGAGCTCCTCACCTTCTCCTGGGCGAAGCTGCCGTTCGTGACGCCAGACGTGCCAGGCACGGGCGGCGTCATCAGGGACTCTCCAGAGGACTTCGTGGTCGAGGAGGTGCCGCTCTACCTGCCAGATGGAACGGGCTCGCACCTCTACCTGCTCGTCGAGAAGCGCTCGCTGACCACGCGCGACCTCGTCTCCACCCTGGTGCGGGAGGGCGTCAGCGAGCAGTCGATAGGCGTGGCCGGCCTCAAGGACAAGCACGCTGTCACCACGCAGTGGCTGAGCCTTCCCAAGCGCGATGCAGACGCGGCCGCCGCGCTGGGCGGCATGGCGGGCGTGCGGGTGCTCGACCGGTCTTACCACCGCAACAAGCTCGGGATCGGCCACCTGAGGGGCAACCGCTTCCGGGTCACGCTGAGGCGGACCGACGAGCGGGCGGCGGCCTCGGCCGAGGCCGCGCTCGACGCCTTGGCCGCACGCGGTGCGCCCAACTGGTTCGGGCCGCAGCGCTTCGGGCGCTTCGGGTCCAACGCCTACGACGGCTACCAGGTCATCAGAGGCGAGAGCGTCCCCGGCGGCCACCGACTGCGCCGCTTCTTCGTGTCAGCGCTGCAGTCGTACTTCTTCAACGAGGTGCTGGCTGACAGGGTCCGCGAGGGCCTCTACGAGACGGTCGTGGCCGGTGACTGGGCGCGCAAGCACGACACGGGCGGCACGTTCCTGGTCGAGGACGAGGGGTCCGAGGCGCCAAGGGCGAACGCGCTCGAGATAAGCGCCACGGTTCCCCTCTACGGTCGCAAGGTGAAGCAGTCGCCTGGCATGGCAGGGCGGTTCGAGGAAGCCGTGCTGGCGCGGCTCGGCCTCTCGTGGACCGACTTCACGTCGCGACGCGGCGACAGGCGTCTCACGCGCATCGTCGTGAGCGAGCCGAGGGTCTCCGTGGCCGGGGACGCCCTCACCCTCGAGTTCTTCCTCCCGAAAGGCTCATACGCCACCTCGGTCCTGCGCGAGGTCACGAAGGTCGACGTAGACGAGCCCCTAGCGGGCGACCACGAGGAGTGAGCCTGCCAGGGCGGTTCGCCTCCGAGGCCGCGGCGGGGGCGAAGCGGCGCCATGCGAGCTCAGCGAGGAACAGCGCCACGGCGGTGACCAAGGCGTGTTGCCATAGCGACCTGCCGCCACCCGTCAGAGCCGGTTCGTAGGCCTCACCCGACACCACCACGCCGCCCGTGCGCTGAGCGACGGTCGCCAGCAGCCCGGGCCCGTCGACGTCTGCGAACTCCGGGTCTGGACCGGTGACGGTCGCCCTGGCGACCACGTCGCCATCCCGTGCCACGACGACCTCCTGACCTGCGCCTTCCACGAACGGCAACCGGCCGACGTAGCGACCGGGACCGACCTGGTCGAGGGCCGCCGAGGCGCCCCCGATGCGTGCGACCAGCCGCTCGCCGTTCACGTACTCCCCGGCGATCACCGCGTCGACGACGACCTCGAGCTCGTTGCCGTCGCGGTCGGCCGTCGCATCGTAGCCGGGCGGCACGGCCTGTAGCCAGCGCCCCAGCGTCCCGAGCGCCCCCGATAGGCCGGGCCATTCGCCGAGGCTGCCAGCCCACAGGTTCAGGTCCGTCGTGAGCGCCACCGTACGCCCCAAGCCGGCCCGTCTGACCGCCAGCAAGGGCTCGCCGTCGCGCCCACCCAACAGCTCCTGGGCGTCTGACTTGAGGCTGGTCGCCACGTAGGCATCGACAGGCGGCAGGGCAGCGGGGAAGTCGAAGAGCTGGTTCGGCCGTCCCCGAGGCACGGTCGGCTCCTCAACGAGCAGCGCGCGTGTGGCCGTCAGCGCCTCGTTGCTGAAGATGCGGGGCAGCGTCGTGACGTCGAGCGCCTCGTAGTAGCGCCCGCCGCCGCTCTCGGCGATGGCCGAGAGCCTCTCGAAGTCCGCCTCCGAGCCGATGGCGATGGCCGACGTCGTGATGCCGTCGGCCTGTGCCTCGGCGGCCAACGCCTCGAAGTCCGGCATCTCCTGCTGGGAGCCGAACGGCCCCGAGCCGTCGTACAGCCGACCGTCTGACAGGACGATGACGTGCTTGACGGCCGCCTCCGTGTCCCTCAGTGCGGCGATCGCCTGGCGGTAGGCTGGCCCCAGGACCGTGCCCCCACCCGTGCCGACGCCCAGGATGCCCTGCAGCATCTCCCTCTTGCCGCGCTCGGTGGCAGGCCGGAGCTCGAACACCCAGCGCGTGCTGGACTCGTCGGAGAACGCGATCAGGCCCAGCAGGTCCTCCTGATAGGCGAGCTCGACCACCTGGATCGCGCCCTCCTTGGCCAGCTCGATCTTCGAAGGCGAGCCCGTCGCCATCGACTGTGAGCGGTCCACGACCATCACCAACGCCACGAGGGGTAGCGTCACCTCGGTCCTCAGGTCGGTCGTGACGGGCAGGACCTCCTCGACGGGCGTGCGGTACCAGCCGCCGAAGCCGAAGCTCTCCGGCCCACCTGTCATCATCAGGCCGCCACCTGTCTGCACGAACCGCGCCAGTAGGTCGAGCTGACCGGGCGTGAAGTCGGCAGCGGTGCCGCGGACCACGACAGCCGAGTAGGCGAGGGGCGAGGTGACGTCGGCGGGCGTCCCCTCCTGAATCGCGAGCCCCTGCGCCCGTAGCGCCGCCGCCATGGCTGGGTCGCCAACCACGAGGACGGGAGGGCGCGTGCGCACCGAGAGCTCGCGGCTGAGCGTCGTCGCTCCGGCCGGCACCTCGGTGAAGAGGTCGACGCTGACCCTCATGACCGACCCGGTGCCGGCCGTGAACGTCAGAGGTACGGCCGTCGTGCCCGGCTCGAGGCGTACCTCGACAGGCCCGAGGCCTGCTCCGCCTGCTACGCCGGCGAGACGGACGGTGGTGGACACGTCCGAGCGCACGACGGCGACAGCCTCGACCGTCTGGCCTGGCGCGGCCTGCGTCGGCAGGATCAGCTCGGAGAGACCAACGCCTGCGCGGCTCGGGACGGTCGCCACGTCGACGGGCACGCCAGGCAACGCGGCCAGCGTGGCGGCCTCAGGAGCGACGCCGTCCGAGACCAGGAGCACGCGGTCGGCGCCACCTGCGGTCGCGACCTGGAGCGCCCTGGCGAGGTCCGTGCCGCCCGCTGTCAGGAAGCGCGGTGCGGCTGTGGGGAGCGTCGCGACCCGCGTCGCGTCTACGGCGGCAAGCACGATATCGGTGTCGGCTGGCAGGTCGGCGAGGAGCGCGGCGGCTCGCGTCAGACCGGAGTCACCGACCGAATCGGAGACGTCGACGACGACGGCCATGCGCGGCCTTCCGCCGCTCAGGAACGGACCAGACAGGGCCAGTACGGCGAACGCGATGGCGCCCGCCCTGAACCAAGCAGCGGCGCTTGTCGGGCGAGGGAGAAGCGGCAGAAGGCACAGGAGCAGGCCGAGCAGGAGGAGCGGCCGAGCGAACGTCACCGGGCCTATCGCGAAGTCGCCGGCGAGCACGGTAAGGATGCTACCAGCCGGGGGTTGTTAGTATGCGAGTACATGGCCGTCGCTGCCCCACACGTGCTGATCGCGTCCGGTAGCCAGGAGCGCGGCCAGGCTCTCAACCGGGTCCTGTCCGAGCTACGCCTCGAAGGCCGCGTGATCGACGAGGTCGAGCAGCTCCTGTACGTGACCAGGGGCGCCAGCCAAGCCGCTGAATCGGGCACGGTCGCGGTCCCCGAGGCCGTCGTGATCGAGCACGCCCTGGCCTCACGCGTTCCCGAGGGCCTCGACATCGTCTACATCCTTCGCAGCCGTCAGCACCTCGCGCACGCGCCGCTGCTGTACCTCGGTCCGGCTGATGCTCAGATCGAGTCCAAGGTCATAGGCTCCGGCGCCGACGCCTACATCGCGCTGCCTACGCAGCCTTCTGTCGTCAAGACGTACCTGGAACAGCTCCTGACGCGGCGGGGGGCCGAGCGCGACATGCGCACCGCCCTCGACAGGGCTCGTCGCTTCGAGCAGGCGCTGAAGGACTCAGAGCGGGTCAAGGACGACCTCATCCACATGCTCGTGCACGACCTCAAGAGCCCTATCTCGAGCGTGATGGGCCTCCTCGACCACAGCCTGGAGATGATCAGGGGCGGCGGAGACACCAGCGTCGAGGAGCTACTCGGCCTGGCGCGAAGCGAGTCGCAACACCTCCTCAACCTGGCGGCGAACATCCTCGACGTCAGGCGCATGAAGGAGGGTCAGATGCCGTACTCGCCCGCGCAGATCGCCAGCCTCACGGACCTGGCCAAGGAGGCGCTCGGCGACGTGGTCGGCGGCCCCAAGGACCGCAACTTCGGGTTCTTGGTGCGCCCCGAGGCAGAACGCGTGTACGGCGACCCCAAGCTGCTCAGACGTGTGCTAGCGAACCTCATGGCGAACGCCATCAAGCACACGCGGCGTGGTGGCTACATCGACTTCCGCGCCTGGAGGCAGGACGGCGGCTTCGTGCTCAGCGTCCGCGACGACGGGGAAGGCATACCGGAGGCCGACCAGAAGCGCATCTTCAACGCTTTCGAGCAGTCGCGGCACACGGTTCACGACCGATACGACACCGGCATGGGCCTGACGTTCTGCAAGCTGGCCGTCGAGAAGCACGGCGGCCGTATCTGGGTGGAGTCCAAGGTCGGCCGCGGCAGCACCTTCTACTTCACGCTCCCGGACAGCGTGCCTGAGGGCGCGTTGCCAGGCGAGGTCGTAGGGAACCCGTAGGCGTGCCCGAGGAGCCCGGTTGGTCACTCGAGAGGCGCTTGTGGGCCAGGGGGGCGGTCTCGGTAGCGGGCGTCGACGAGGCGGGGCGTGGCGCGCTCGCTGGGCCGGTGTCGGTCGCTGTCGTCGTGCTGCAGGCCGGCCGCGAGTACCCGTACCGCGACTCGAAGACCCTAACGCGTGAACAGCGCGCGTGGTTGGCAGCGCGCCTGAGGACAGAAGCCGTCGCGTACGCCGTGGAGTTCGCCACGGCCCTGGAGGTCGACTCCCTCAACGTGCTCGGGGCCACCAAGGCAGCCGCACGACGCGCTGTCGCTCGCGTCATCGAGAGCCTGGACGGCCTCGTCACCGACTACCTGACGCTGGGCTGCGGCGTGCCGGAGGTAGCCGAGCCGCGCGCCGACGCCCGGAGCTACCAGGTGGCTGCCGCCAGCGTCCTCGCCAAGCACGAGCGCGACCGCTACCTTGCTGGTCTCGAGGACGAGTTCCCCGGTTACGGGTTCGCCCGTCACGTCGGATACGGCGTGCCCGAGCACCTGGAGGCCCTCCGTCGCCTCGGGCCGTGCGCCGAGCACCGGCTCAGCTTCGCCCCGGTCGCGGCCGTCAACCTCTTCGGGGCGGCCGACTAGCCTCGTCGGCGCATCAGCGCGCCGGCCCGCGCGTTCTCCACGGTAGTATCTCCGCATGCCAGAGTGCATAGGAGTCCGTTTCGACAACGGACCCAAGATCCACTACATGGAAGCCCCGCCCACGCCGCCTGCCGTAGGCACCACCTGCGTGGTGACCACCAGGCGCGGGCTGGAGGTCGGCAGGGTCAGGACCGAGCCGCGCGAGGTCGAGCGGGCCCACGGGCACTACGTACGCGAGGCCCAGACGGACGACCTGGAGCGCTATCAGGGCCTGAAGGCCAAGGCTGACGACCTCAAGTGGTTGCTCAAGGCCAGGGCGAGGCAGGTAGGCGCCGACATGAAGGTCGTCGCCCTCGAGTTCACGATCGACGAGAGCCTGCTCGTCGTCAGCTACTCGAGCGACGGCCAGCCGCCGCTACGCGTCCTCGCCCAGGAGCTCGTCGGCCGCACCGACGCCCGCGTCGAGTTCGTGAACGTCGGTCCA
Source organism: uncultured bacterium (assembly GCA_964517055.1). Taxonomy (GTDB): domain Bacteria; phylum Deinococcota; class Deinococci; order Deinococcales; family Trueperaceae; genus DASRWD01. Next base: position 7,039 of record CAZFAQ010000020.1, read on the forward strand.
CGCGACCAAGCCCGCATGCTGGGGACGCTCGGCGTTTGCGGCGATGGCTCATGCAGCTCGACCTGGCTGCAGAGCTTCAGCTCGGTGAGTATCCGCATGGCCCGCGACCAGCAGCTGCCCCTGAACCCGGAGAAGATCTCGGGTCCGTGCGGACGTCTGATGTGCTGCCTGCAGTACGAGCACGACATGTACCGGGAGCTCCTGAAGGGTATGCCTCGCAAGGGCAGCCGAGGGTGCCACGAGGGCAGTGGGACCTGCGGTCGGGTGATCAAGCTGAACCCGCTCGCCGGGACCCTGGAGTTGAAGACAGACGAAGGGGCTGTCCACGAGTTCCCTGCCGCCGAGGTGAGCCGCCCGCGCTAGGGCCTCAGGCGCGCTACGCCGAGGCGACGAGCGCGCGTAGTCGTAGGGCCAGGTTGGCGCAGGCGAGGCCCTGGTTGCCGTACGCGGCCAAGGTGTCCTCGAGTTCGTCCAGGGCCTCGAGCGCCGCGGCGTAAGGCCTCGGCGGTAGCGACCTGAGCGCCTCTCGAAGCCAGCCAAGGGGGCCCGGTTCGGCGCCATGCACGGCGTCTGACGAGAGCACCTTGGCGAGATCCTCGGCGCCCTCCAGCGCGCGGAGGCTGTCGCCCCTGACGCTATCGAGGAACTCGTCTGCGGCCGTGCGCGCCGCGGCTGTGGCCTCGGCGTTGGCCCTGGCCCTCTCGATGAGCCCCGGCTGCCCCAGCCTGACGCCCGGATGGCCCGGGTACTCCGCGTCGTCCACGGGCACGACCGAGAAGCGGAAGTTGAGGGCCCGCGAGGCCACCGTCGGCATGAGCGTCTCGGGGCCCGGCGCCACGAGGACGATGACGGCGTGCGGCGGGGGCTCCTCGAGCGTCTTCAGGAACGCGTTGGCGGCGCTTGCGTTCATCGCGTGGGCGTCATCTATGACGGCGACGCGGAAGCGCCCGTACGGTCTGGCCTCGAGCCAGGGGCCGAGCGGGTCGTCACCACCCTCCTTGGGCCTCGGCACCAGCTGAGAGATCACGATCTCGCCGCGGTGGCGCAGCCGGCCGGTGCTCGACGTCCGTGTGGTCGGGCCCAGCTCTCGGTGGTCGGGGGAGGTGCCGGCGGCCACGGCCTGGCAGGACGAGCAGACGCCGCACGGGCGCTCGTCCTCCTCGGCCAGGCAGTTGAGGAGAGCGGCCAACCAGGCTGCCGCACGCCGCCTGCCGACGCCGTCGGGTCCGGAGAAGAGCAGCGTGCGCTGGAAGCCGGGACGCGACGCCGTGGCCCGCAGACGCTCCAGCACGCGGTCGTCTATGCCGGTGCCGAGGTCCCTCACCGGCCGACAGCGAGGCGGGCGGCGAGGACCTCTGGGTAGCCGGCGGCGCGCACCGCCGTCTGGACGGCGGCCACGTCGAACTCGACGCGGTGGAAGTCGATGGTCATCGCGGGCACGTCGAAGAGCGCGTAGGCCGCAAGCGGCACCTGGTCCCGCGGCTGGCCGACGGCGCCTGGGTTGGCGATCGCCGTGGCCAGTGGAGGCACCCGGTAGCTGACCCGCTCCTCCCTGAACGTGACGGTGCGCCACAGCTCCTGCGTGCCGCTCCTGGCCCGGGCGTACACGCGCGGGTGATGCGTGTGCCCCACGAACAGCAGACGTGTCGTCATGAGCGCGACGTTCGCCTGGGCGCTGGCCATGGTCGCGAGGTACTCCCACGGGCGCGTCAGGGCACCGTGCGCGGCCTCCCAGCTCTCGTCGACATGATGCGCCACGAACGTGCGCAGGAACTCGACGCTCTCTGGGCTGAGCTGCTCGGCATGGCGCTCGAGCACCTCCGAGACGACGCTGGCGTCGCCGCCGGTGCGCTTGCCGTCGACGATGTCGAGGAGGGCAGCGTCGTGGTTCCCCATGAGACGAACCGTGGGCTCCAACTGCATCAGGCGGGTGACGACCTCCTCGGCCTGCGGATAGTAGCCGACGGCGTCCCCGAGGAAGACGACCTCGTCGTAGCCCCTCTGTTTCGCGTGGTTGACTACCGCGTCTAGCGCTGGCAGGTTGGCATGGACATCGCTCAAGACGAGGTAGCGCATCGGCTTCAGAGGATATCAAGGGCGCCGCTCCCCGGGCCGGGAGTTCGCGCTTGGTGCGGCTATACTTGCCGCGATGGGCCCGTCCGCGAAGAGACGCCACGCCGCGCAAGGTGGCGCGGCTTCGGCGCCGCTTCCTGCGGCCAGACCCGCTGCCGTCGCTCACGCGCGAGCCCGGCGGAGCGCGGTCGCGTTGGCGGCCATGCTCGTGGCAGCGGTCGCGGTCGCTCAGGTGTCGGTGCCCACCTTCGGGACGCGCGGCGCGGTACCGGACGAGGTGCTGACATCGTTCATGACCTCGTTCCGCTCCGCGGTGGGGGCGGCCACCGGGTTGGAGGTCCGCGCCGGTGAGCGCATCACGGCTGGCATCGCAGGCAGCCTGGACCCAGAGCTCTCGATGCTCATCGCCGAGCTCGATTCTGCTCGCTACGCGGTCAGCGGCGAGCTGGCTAGGGTCGACGAGGTCGGCCCGCCCGCCTACACCATCAACCTGATCGTCGTCGACGTCCAGTACCGGAGGGCCACCGATGTCATCACCACCTCGCTTGACCCCGGCAGCCCGGCGGCGGCCGCGGGCGACCTAGCGAACCTGATCGCTGAGTTCACGACGGCTCAGCTCGAACTGCCTGCCGGCGACGCTGGTCTGTTCGTGTCGAGCGAGCCTGGCGACGCTCAGGTCTTCGTCGACGGCGTGGCTATCGGGCACACCGGCCAGCTCGACGTGGCGATGCTCCGCGCCGGCCGCTACCAGGTCGAGGTGCGCAAGGAGGGCTTCCTGCCCGAGGTGCGGATGGTCGAGCTTCGCTCGGGTGACACCAGCTTCCTGCCCGTCGTGTTGACGCCGATCTCTGGAGGCAGCGTGCAGGTCACCAGCTACCCGTCCGCACGCGTCTCCCTGGACGGCGTGCCTGCCGGGCGGACCCCTGCCACCCTGCCTGCCCTGCCCGGCATCCACACACTCACGCTCGAGCGCGACGGCTTCGAGAGCGAGACGCACTACGCCAACGTCCGCAACTACCGGGTCACACGCGTCGAGACGACGCTCACGCCCACGTCGTCGCTAGTCGTGTTCTGGGACGAGCAGCGCGAGGTCCTCGTGTACGTCGATGGCAGCTTGCAGACCGGCGGCTACGCCCCCGGCATCCAGCCAGGGCTTCGAGAGTTCGAGCTCGTCAGGGGAGCGGAGGTGCGCCGCTACCTGAGAGCCGTGCCAGATAGGGGGGCGTTCCGGCTCGACCTACAGACCGGCGAACTCCTACAGGTGGAGACGAAGTGAGCGGCTACCTGGCGGCTGGAAGTGGCCAGGACAGGCCGATGGTCGTGGCGACGGCGTCTGGGTAGCCCGGGTGCAAGGCTCCGGCCGCCACGCGCAGCGTGAGCGTGGGCCCGGACAGGTCGGCGTCGAGCGCGAGGGCGGCACGCAAAGGTCTTGCGTCACGTCGGTACGGCTGGTAAGCGGCCTCCAGCGACGCCTTCACGCCGGGCCCTAGCGCCTCGGCGACGTTCAGGGAGGCGCCGGGCTGCAGGCCCTCTTCGCCGACACCCAACCACGCTCCGAAGGTCCAGTCGGGCGCGGAGCCCCGTGGCAGCACCAAGGCCGCGCCCAGGGCGCCGTGGCCGCCTCCCCCCGGCAGCACGGCCCCGTGGAGGTGCGCTTGCAGCTCGTTCGGGCCCAGAGCCCGCAGGAGCCTCAGGGTCGCTCCCGCCTCCAGGGCCGTGCCGGCGGGCGCGAGGTACACGGCTGGGGCGATGTCTAGTACGACCTGTCTATCTAGCCGGAACGTCCCGCCTAGCTCGACGCCGACCACGGGTCCGCCGAGCAGCGGGCGTCCTTCCGTTGCCAAGGCGACGGATGCGAAGCGCTCCTCGTCCGCGCCGGCCGCCACGACGGCCGCCCTGGCCGCGACGCTGGCCACGACGCCCCGCGCCGACAGGCGCCCGAAAGCTGCCGGCCCCTCGACGAGCGCGCCGTCGAGCTCGAAGACAACGTTCCCGAGCGGCCCGAACGTCTCCGCGCTGCGCAGCGCCAGCCTCAGATGGCCGGGTCCCACCCCAAGTCCGACCGTGCTGCCGCCGACGCGCACCCCCTGCACATCGACCCCGAAGTCGAGGCTCCTGCAGCCTTCGGGCGAGGCGCCGGCCAAGCAGCTTGAACCTGTCAGACCTACCGTCTGTGCCAGCGCGGGCGCCGCGCACAGGGCGAAGGTGATCGTCAACGCCAGTGAGAGCACCGATGGGCAGCGCATCCTGGCGAGGTTACCGCGCCGGTATAGAATGCCGCGCCATGAAGGTCCTAGGCCATCTGACAGTCAGACCCAACCTACCGAGGCGCATAGGTCGCCTCGCGGAACTCAGCTACGACCTGTACTGGACATGGAAGCCGGAAGCTCGGCGCCTGTTCAGGGAACTGCACGCGGAGGCTTGGGAGCGTTCCAACCACGACCCAGTCGTCGTCCTGCGTGAGGTCGACCAGTCGCGCCTCGAGCAGGCCGCGACAGACCCTGAGTACCTTGCCATGTACGACGAGCTCGTGGCCAGATGGGACGCCTACAGGTCCCGCGAGACCTGGTTCTCCAGACAGGACTCATCCGGCCTGGGGTCCGAGCCACGCTTCGCGTACTTCTGCGCTGAGTACGGCTGGCACGAGTCCATCGCTCTCTACTCCGGAGGCTTGGGCGTGCTGGCAGGCGACCACACCAAGGCGGCTTCCGACCTCGGCGTGCCACTGACCGCGGTCGGTCTGTACTACATGGAGGGGTACTTCCACCAGCGGGTCGCAGACGACGGCAGCCAGGAGGCGGAGTACGTGAGGGTGCCGCCCGAGGACTCGCCGGTCACTCCCGTCGTCGGCGAGAGCGGTGAGCCGCTGCTCATCGCGATCAGGGTGTTCGGCCGCGACGTGCGGTTGCGGGCCTGGCGCTGCCGGGTCGGCCAGGTCGACGCGTTGTTGCTCGACACGGATGTCGAGGGCAACGCTCCCGAGGACCGTCGCATCCTGTGCCGCCTCTACGGCGGCGACCAGAGGACCCGGATCGCGCAGGAGGTCGTCCTGGGCATCGGCGGCGTGCGCCTCCTGAGAGCGCTAGGGGTACGGCCGACGAGTTGGCACATGAACGAGGGCCACAGCGCCTTCATGGCGCTCGAGCGCTGCCGCGAGTACGTGGCGCAGGGCCGAAGCTTCGCCGAGGCGAGAGAGCTCGTGGCCTCGAACACGCTGTTCACCGTCCACACGCCCGTCGCTGCCGGGAACGACGCCTTCGGCTTCGATCTCATAAGGCAAGCCTTCGACGGTTACTGGGACGAGCTCGGCATCAGCGCCAAGGAGTTCGAGGACCTCGCCAGGGCCGACCACGGCTGGGGCGACGTGTTCAGCATGACAGCGCTGGCGTTGCGGTTCTCGACCGACCGGAACGGCGTCGCCCGCCTGCACGGTGAGACGAGCCGGCGCATCTGGTCGGGGCTGTGGCCGGGCGTACCTGTCGAAGAGGTGCCGATCACGCACGTGACCAACGGCGTGCACCTGCGAACATGGATGGCGCCTGGCATGCAGGAGCTCATCAGGGGCGTGCTCGGCCCGGACTGGATCGACGAGGCCATCGGTCCCGATGACTGGGCGCCGGTCGAGGACCTCGACCCTGCTGCCCTTTGGGAGGTCCGCAGAGACCTCAAGCGCCAGAGCCTACGCTTCCTACGGCGGCGGCTAGCCAAGCAGCTGGAGAGGCAGGAGGCGAGCCCGAGCGCCGTGGCGATGTCGGACTCGCTCTTCGACGCTGACGTGCTCACCATCGGGTTCGCGAGGCGGTTCGCCGCCTACAAGCGCGCCACGCTCGTCCTCAGGGACCTGGACAGGCTCCACGCGATCCTCGCCGACGACCAGAGGCCCGTGCAACTCGTCTTCGCTGGCAAGGCCCACCCGGCCGACGGCCAGGGTCAGGAGCTGATCGCCAGCATCCACAGGCTGTCTCACGACGAGCGCTTCGCCGGCAGGGTCCTGTTCGTCGAGGACTACGACATGGCCGTCGGCAGGGCGCTCACGCGCGGTGTCGACGTCTGGCTCAACAACCCGAGGCGGCCCCTCGAGGCCTCGGGCACCAGCGGCCAGAAGGCCGCGATGAACGGGGTGCTCAACCTCTCGGTGCTCGACGGTTGGTGGCAGGAGGGCTACGAGGGCGACAACGGTTGGGCGATCGGCGGCGGTCGGACCTACCACGACGACGCTCGCGGGGACGCCTCCGACGCCGACTCGTTGTACGGGCTGCTGGAGCGCGAGGTCGTGCCGCTCTACTACAGGCGCGACACGCAAGGCGTGCCCGTCGAGTGGTTGAAGCGCAGCGCCAGGGCCGTCGCCAGCGTGACCCCGCGGTTCAACGCAGGACGCATGGTCAGGGACTACGCCGAGCGCTTCTACCTGCCTGCGAGCCGGCGCGAGCAGGAGCTCAAGGCCGGCGACGCCGCCGCCCGCCTGGCCGAGTGGAAGGCACGCGTCAGGGCTACCTGGCCGGCGGTCAGCGTCACCGCCGAGGTCGTGTCGGGCACCACGGAGGACGTCGGCGAGACGGTCGAGATGGAGGCCGTCGTCCAAGCCCCCGGCTGGCGAGGCGATGAGATAAGGGTCGAGGTGGTCTACGGCAGGGCGTCAGACGCCCTCGAGCACGGGCTGCACGTCGAGAGGATGACGCTGGTCGGCGAGGACGGGACGCTCACCTACCGCGCCAGCTTCGCTCCGACCCTGTCGGGCCGACTCGCGTACGGCGTTAGGGTTTACCCCGTCAACGACGCCCTCTACCACCCTCAGGACGCACAGGCCGTTACCTGGGCCAGCGGTCAGGCGGGTTAGGTTCACACCGTGAGACCGACGCGCGAGGACGCCCTGAGGTTGATGGAGGAGTGGACGCAGAGCGAGAGCCTGCGCAAGCACATGCTCGCGGTGGAGGCGGCGGTCGTCGCCTACGCCGAGCGAAACGGTGGCGAGGTCGAGACCTGGGCGGTGGCGGCGCTGCTGCACGACTTCGACTACGAACGCCACCCGCTGGCCGATGGGGGAGAGGGCGGCCACCCGTACGTCGGGGTCGCGCACCTGCGCGAGCTCGGCTACCCGGCCGAGGTCCTTGACGCGATCCTTGGGCACGCCGACTTCACGGGCGTGGAGCGCGAGTCGATGCTCGCCAAGGTGCTCTACGCATGCGACGAGATCACGGGCCTGATCACGGCGGCCGTGCTCGTGAGGCCGGACAAGGACATCGCGAACCTGGAGTTGAAAAGCATCAAGAAGAAGTTCAAGGACAAGGCGTTCGCTCGCGGCGTGAACAGGGACGACGTCAGGCGCGGAGCCGAGGAGCTGGGCGTCGACCTATGGGAGCACGTGGAGTTCGTGTTGGCCGCGATGCAGGCGCGCTCTGCCGAGCTGGGTCTAGACGGCAGCCAGGTCAAGGCGTAGGGGACCACGCCGCCACGACGCGGCCGCGCACGGCCATGACGCTCACAGGCCCGTAGTCCCTCGAGTCCCGCGAGGCGAGGGGGCGCCTGTCGTCCCCGAGCAGGTAGAGGCTGCCGGCGGGCACTTCCAACGGTTGGGAGGTGGTGACGCCGGCCGTCGAATCGTTCGGAGGGGCAACGGGCTCGTCGTCCACGCTCAGCACCCCGCCACTGAACCCCACGCTGGCCGGGCCGACGGCGGCGACGCGCTTGAGGGCCGTGCCTCCCGGCACGGCGGCGGCCACGACGTCGCCAGGCACGTAGCCACCCGGCCGCGACAGCAACCTGTCCAACCCCGGCCGCACCACGACGACCACCGAGCCCGCGGGCAGCGTGGGGGCCATGCTGTCACCGGAGACGCGCATGAAAGCCAGGGCCTGCCACCAGAGGAGCGCACCGAGCGCGACCCCGACCAGCAGCCAGGCCACGCGAGGCCGACGCCTACGGAAGCTGCCGCTCGTCAACCGCGCCTGCCACGCCTCATCGTCACCCGCGCCAGGGCGGGCCGGAGGGGCGTCTTGGCGGCCGGACCGACCCTGCGCCTCGGACCATGTGAAGCCTCCACAGGCGGAGCCGCTTCTTCGGGCTCGCTAGCGGGGCTTTCAGGCTCCGGCGGGCACTCAAGCAGCTGCTCACCGCGGGCGCCGAGCTCGACGATCCTCTCCCAGCCGCCACGGGCCTCTAGCGCCGCCTCGGCTGTGGCCTCCCCGATCGCCACTATGTCCTCGACGTCCTTGAACGACTCGATGCGGTACTGAGGCATGGACATGCGGATTCGCACGTCCGGCGGGTGCAGGCTCGCCTGGATGTCTACGAGTATCGACTGCATGATGTCCGAGCTGCGCAGCAGCATCTGGGCCATCGGGTTGCGACGCTCCAGCTTCACGGTCGCGACCATGCGCTCGAGCCAGTTGCCCTCCTCGTCCGGCGTCCGGTACACGGAGTGGCGGGCGGGGCTGACGTCCGAGGCCACGGTGCGCGTCGCGCCGAGGAGGGCGGCGGCCGCGACCGGCAGGTTGTTGACGATGCCGCCGTCAGCCAACACGCGCCCGTGCAGCAGGAGCGGCTCGATGGCGCCGGGGAAGCTCGATGAGGCCCGCACGGCCTTCACCAGGTCGCCCTCGTAGAGGACGACGGCCTCGCCCGTCTCGACGTCCGTCGTCGTGACCGCCAGCGGGACCTTCAGGTCCTCGAAGTCGGGGGGCAGGTGCTCGGCGAGCAGCGCCTCCAGCTTGTCACCCTTGATGAGGCCGGCCTGCAGCGAGATGTCGACGACGTCCCGCCAGCCGATGCCCCTGGCGATCTCGTGGATCTCGTCTGGCGTGTACCCGGACGCGTAGAGGGCTCCGACGATGGCACCCATCGAGGTGCCGGCCACCACGTCGAAGCTCGCACCAGCCCTCGCCAGGACCCGCAGGACGCCGATGTGCGCGAACGCCCGGGCGCCCCCGCCTGAGAGGACGAGGCCGACGCGGTTCTCGGCTCCAGCACGCTCCATCGCGGCGGACTCTAGCATGGGCTTCTGCGGCGGCCGGTCGCCGCTGAAGCCCATGCCCGGCTCGCGACGCCTTACTCGGAGCCCGCGGGCTCCACCACGGCCAGCGTCACCTCGAGCTGGACCTCCTGCCCGCCACGCAGCACGGTCAGGGTCACGACGTCCCCGGCCTCGCGCTTCAGCACGAGCGCCTGTAGGTCCTGGATGGTGGCGATGCTCTCGCCTTCGGCAGCGACGATGATGTCGCCGCCCGCGGGGAACTGGTCGTCCCCGATCACGGCCATGTAGGTCGAGCCCACCAGGCCCGCCTCGTCGGCCGGACCACCAGGATCGACCTGGAAGACGACGACGCCCTCATCCGGCATGCCGAGCGCCTCGCGCGCCGCGTCCGGGTAGTCATCCACTGACACGCCGCGGAGACCGATGCGGGGCCGGTTCTCGATGTCGGCGGTCGCCGCGTAGAAGCCGACGAGCCCGCCCGCTTCGAGGTCGGTGAGCGTCTCGGTGAGCAGGGAGCTGGGCACGGCGAAACCGATGCCGATGTTCCCGGCCGAGCCCGCCGTCGTCATACCAGGCACGATCATCGTGTTGATGCCGATGAGCCTGCCCGAGGAGTCGAGCAGCGGCCCGCCCGAGTTGCCTGGGTTGATGGCAGCGTCGGTCTGGATCATGGGGATGTCGACGCGGCCGATGGACGTCAGCTCGCGCCCTATCGCGGACACGATGCCCTGGGTGACCGTCGACTGCAGCCCGAACGGGTTGCCGATGGCGATCGCCTTCTGGCCGACGCGGACCTGGGTCGAGTCCGCCAGCTCTATGGGGCGAACGTCCTCGGGCACGGCCCCTGGGTCCTCGAGCTCGAGGAGCGCTAAGTCGTAGTCCGGGTTGGCGCCAAGCACCGTGGCGGGGACCGGTTCGTCGCTGCCCGGGAACTCGACGGTGATCGTCGCCCCTTCGCGGGGCTCGATCGAGTCGGTCTGCAGGGCGGCCCTGACGACGTGGTAGTTCGTGACGACTCGTCCTTCCTCGTCTATCACGAAGCCCGAGCCGCTGCTCTGCTGCACTCGCGGGATGCTCTGGCCCTGCGGGAAGAGGTCGCGGAACTGCTCGGGCAGAAACGGCAGGTCCTGGAACGGGTTGACGACCGCGCCCCTGATCTCCACGTTTATGGCCACCACGCTCGGCCCGATGGCCTCGATGACGTCGATGGTGTTCTGCTCGTCCTGGAGCCGTGAGGCGACGGGGTCGGGGGCACCCTGAGCCGAGGCCTGGTTACGCGGCCACAGGGCCGCGGCGGCGCCCACTACGAGCACTGCTGTCAGCATGAGAACGGTCGCGCGAACGCGAGTCAAGTCGAACCACTTCCCTTCGTCGAGCACGTCCACGAGTCTCGCCCTCGGGGGTTAGTGGCCACGCAGGTCACAATTAGAAACATGAGAGCCTGGGCTGGGGACAGCGCTAGGTTAGGCTGGCGTGGACATGGGCGACCAGCTCGACGAGCTCGCTGCGAACCTGCTTTGGCGCATAGGCCGGGCCTCCGAGGACGGCCCCGTCACGGTCAGGGTGGGGCTCGCCTCCAGCGCGCAGCTGTTCAACGAGCTGCCGCGACTCAGGAGCGCGACCGACGCCGAGGTGGAAGCCGCCATGCGCGACTCCGAGGTGCGCGTCGAGTGGGTGGGCCCTAGACCCCGAACAGCGGACAGGTAGCCGTGGACCTCGCCCACAGGGTCCGCTTCGCCGTCGAGCTGGACATGGCACCGGCCGAGGCGGTGGCGTTCGCACGCGACGTGCCGAGGACCCTATCGCACGCAGACTTCCTGGCTGACCTGCAGGTGGTGACCGGAGAGCCCAGCTACGTCACCGCCGCCATACCCGTCTCGGCAGCGATGTTCGGGCAGCGCGAGCTGCCGTTCAGGAGCGTGCTCGAGCCGACGCCGGACGGCGCTGCCCTGCACGGGCTCGAGATCGACCCCGACGGTCCGGGATGGGCCGTCGTGTCTGGTTTGGCGTGGGTGAGCCCGCTCGCCGGCAACACGCACCGCGGTTCGCGCATCGACTACGAGTTCGAGATCACGGTCAGGCTGAGGCTCCCTGCCGCCGAGCGCTGGGGCGAGCGTGCGCTCACGCGGATGATCGAGTTCACGGCCCGCACGGTGCTTGCACAGGTGGCGGAGCGGCTGCCCGCCGCGGTCGCGAAGGCGGCCGGGGTGGCCGTCGTGGCCGCTTAGGGCGGTATCGCCAGGCCGTCGCTCCACTCGCGTCGTGGCCGCTCTGGCCCCGCTCACTTACCGACGCAGAAGCGGGCGAAGATGCTCGCCAGCGTCTCCTCAGCGACGTCGCCACGGCCGGTGACCTGCGACAGGTGCGAGAGGGCGTCCTGCAGCTCGATGGCCGCCAGTTCGTCGTCGGCGGTCCGTGCCGCGACCAGGCTCTCCCTGGCCAGCCGGAGCGCCTGCACGTGACGTTCGTTGGCGACCCATAGCTCGGTGCCAGCCGCTTCGCCGAGGAGACGCTCCTCGAGCACGTCGCGCAGTTCATCCAGGCCCTCGCCCGTCACGGCCGAGGTCGGTACGACCGGCGCTAGGTCGCTGCCCAGTTGCGCAGCGTCCCACGCCGGCGGCAGGTCCGCCTTGCTGGCCACGATGACGGCAGCGTCCCCCAGGCCCTCGAGCAGGCCAAGGTCCTCGGCGCCCAGCGGCTGGGACCTGTCGACCAGCAGGACCCTGAGGTCGGCGCGCTCCGCCATCTCGCGCGTCAGGTCGACGCCGAGCGCCTCCAGCGCGTCTGGCGTGGTGCGGATGCCGGCGGTGTCGACGAGCGTCAGGGGCACGCCGGCGAGGACGAGCGGCGCCTCTAGATAGTCCCGGGTCGTGCCAGGCACGTCGCTCACCAGCGAGCGTTGGTAGCCGAGCAGGGCGTTGAGGAGGCTCGACTTGCCGACGTTGGGACGGCCCAGCAGCGCAAGCCTGGCGCCGTCTCGGCTCAGCCTTCCTGCCTCTGCGGTCGCCAGGAGCGCGTCGATGCCGGAGACCGCCCTATCGAGCGGCTCCGCCAAACGCGCCTCGGGCACGCCCTCGTCCGGGTAGTCGAAACCGGCCTGCACGGCCGCGTACGCGGCCGTGATGTCGGTCTGGACGAGGTCGACGCGGCGACTCAGCTCCCCGGTCAGGCCGCCGGCGGCGTTGCGCATGGCCGCGTCGGCCGACGCGTTCACGAGGTCGAGTACCGCCTCTGCCTGCGCCAGGTCCAGCTTCCCGTTCAGGTAGGCCCGCAGGGTGAACTCGCCCGGTCCGGCGGCGCGGGCGCCAGCCAGCAGGCAGAGCTCGAGCACGCGGCGCAGCACCGCGGGCCCACCGTGGGTCTGGACCTCGACCGAGTCTTGCCCCGTGTACGACCTCGGCTCCCTGAAGCTCAGCAGCAGCGCCTCGTCGACGACCTCGTCTGCAGCCACGACGCGGCCGAACAGCACTCGTCCCCCGGGCACGTCGAGCACGCTGTTGCCACCGGCCGGACGGAAGACGCGGGCCGCAACGGCGTGAGCCGCGGGGCCGGACACGCGCACGATCCCGACGGCGCCAGACCCGGGCGCCGTGGCGACGGCCGCGATCGTGTCGATGGTGGAGGGAAGTGACACCTGCACCTAGATGCTGTCACGTAACGAGCCCGCACATGTGGTGCAGCGCGACCCTCGGGGCTGGCTATCATCTGCGTCATGGGCGTCGTCTACGCGTTGCAGAGCCTCGCCTCCCCGGTCCTCGACAGGCTCATGCTCCTGATCACGCAGCTCGGGTCCGAGTACGTGTACGTCGGCCTGCTAGTCGTGGCGTTCGTGGCCGTCGACGCCAGAAGGTCCAGGAGCCTGGCGCTGACGCTGCTCGGCAGCCTCTACCTCAGCCAGCTCCTCAAGCTCGTGTTCCCGACACAGCGCCCGTTCCACATCGATCCCGAGGTGGCCTCGCCGGCCGCCGTCGCGACGGCGCCCGGCAACGGGTTCCCGTCCGGGCACGCTCAGGGCAGCGTCACCTTCTGGGCGGGTGCGGCCAGCTACATCAGGCGCCGCTGGTTCACGGCGCTGGCGGTGGTCATCGTGGCGGTCGTGAGCGTCTCCCGGGTCTACCTCGGGCTGCACCTGCCGGTAGACGTCATCGGCGGACTCGCGTTCGGGCTGGCCGTGGTGGGCGTCGCCGGCTACCTACAGCGCAGGCGGGTGACGGTCTCTCGTTGGGTCGCGGTCGTCGCCGGGTTCCTCGTGCCGCTCACGTTGCACCTGCTCGTGCCGATGGAGCTCTCCGGCATGCTGATGGGCGCGTTCGCCGCTTTCGCGGTCGGCCCCGAGCTCGTCAGGCACGAGACCAGCGGCCCTGTCAGTGGTCGCGTCGTGCTCGCCGTCATCGCCCTCGCGCTCGTGTTCGCCGCGCTGTTCGGTAGCTCGGCCGCGCTGCCCGAGGAGGTCAAGCGCAGCGCCATCGGGTCCTTCGTCCGCTACCTCGCCATCGGTTGCCTCGGCACCATGTTCGTGCCCTGGCTGGGTCGGAAGACGGGGCTCGTGCCGAACCGCGAAGGTGGGGCAGCGGCGACCGCGAGCGCTGGTGGGGTGGCCGCCGCACGGGGGAACAGGTCTACTTGACGGCCCAGAGGCGCGTCAGGCTGACCCTCGAGTTCGACGGCACCGGCTTCAAGGGTTGGCAGCGTCAGGGGGCTGGCGAGAGGACCGTGCAGGGCGTGGTCGAGGCGGCCCTGGCCAACCTACCTGGCGATCACGGCACCGTGAGCGCCGCCGGTAGGACCGACGCGGGGGTCCACGCCCTCGCCATGGTCGCGCACGTCGACACGACGAGCCAGATCCCGGACGAGAGGCTGCGGCTGGCGGTGAACGCCCACCTGCCGCGAGACGTCGTCGTGCTGGAGGCCCGCACAGCCGAACCCACGTTCGAGGCCCAGTTCGACTGCCTTTACCGCCGCTACGTGTACCGCCTCCGCGTGGTCAGGGACGACCCACGGCGCCTGGCGATAGACAGGCACAGGGTGCTGCCCGTCTTCAGGCGGATCGACCTGGTCGCCATGCGGGAGGCTACAACGCACCTGTTGGGCCGCAAGGACTTCGCCGCCTTCGCGACCCAGGAGACGCGCACGACGGTCCGCGAGGTCTACCTATGCGACCTCCGCGAAGAGGGGTCCGAGCTGCGTCTGCACGTCGCGGCCGACGGCTTCCTTCGCAACATGGTCCGGACCATCGTCGGGACCCTCCTCTGGGTCGGCAAGGGGAAGTTGACGCCGGACGACGTCGCAGCGGTCGTGGCGTCCCGCGATCGCGCGCGCGCGGGCCATAACGTCGGGCCGCACGGCCTCTACTTCGTCGAGGCGGGTTACGCACCCTGGGACAGGGCGGCTTCCGAGCGCCACGCGACGCGGGTGATCGGCTGAGCCGGGATGCCGGGCCGCGCTCACGGCCCGTATACTCGCTCTCATGGCCCGCACACCCGTCAGCCCCGAGACGAGACCCGTGTCTGGCGTGCACGTCAGGCCCCTTGGCGTCTCGGACCTCTGGGAGCTGACCCGGCTGGAGGCGGCGCAAGCCGGCAGCGCAGCCGATGCGCCGTACGTGAACCGCGGCAGCCTGCACTACTTCGGCCGTTCCGGGCACTCCTTCGTCGCCGAGGGCGACGACGGTTCGCCAGTCGGGTTCGTCCTCGCCCACTCCACGTGGCAGGGGGCCGAGCCCGGGCTGCGGCTCGAGCGGCTCGTGACCGCGGCCGGCCCTCGGGCGCAGGCCGTGGCATCAGCTCTCGCGGAGGCCGTCGTGAAGAGCGCTTACGACGCGGGCGTGTACCGCCTGTCCGCAGAGAGTCGTAGCGGAGACGAGCTCGTGAGGGACGCGCTAGAGGGCGCCGGTTTCACCCTCCAGGACGTGGTCACGTACTCGCGCCGCCTGGGCTCCGCCGGCGCGCAGGTGGGGCGGTCATGAGCGAGACCAGCTCGGCCCGCGCCGTCGTGGGCGTGCGGGGCATGGACACACAGGAGGCGCGGCAGCGTGTCAGGGCTGCGTTGGTGGCCGTGGCAGGCGTGAGCGAGGTGCAGCCGGGCGACGGATCGAAGATGATCGTCGAGTACGACCCGACAGAGGCGACCGTCATGGACCTGATAAGGGCGCTGCGGCGTATCGGCTTCCTGGCCGGCATGGAGTGAGAGCTTGAAGCAGCAGAGCACGAAGGACCGCGTCAGCGTCACAGACGGCGCGCTCGCGAAGATCATCGGACTGTCCGCGCACGAGGTGCCTGGCGTCGTCGGCATGGCGCCGGCCAGCCTCAGTGAGGGCATCAGGCGCATCCTAGGTAGCCGGCAGGTCGACGAGGGCGTCGTGGTCGACAGGGACGCCGAGGACGACTCGGTCGCCGACGTCGACATCTACGTGGTCGTCGCGTACGGGGTGAACATCCCCGTGGTGGCGGAGTCGGTGCGCGACAGGGTGCGCTACGCGGCCAAGACCTACGCCGGCGTGACCCTCAGGAAGGTGAGGGTGCGCGTCGCAGGGGTGAGCCGTGACTGAGGCGCAACGAGGTCATGCGAGCGGGAAGGTGACGGCCAAGGAGCTGTCGCACGCTTTCATATTCGCGACCCAGTGGCTCGGCGTCTACATCGAGGAGGTCAACGCCCTCAACGTCTACCCGGTGCCGGACGGCGACACCGGCACGAACATGCACTTGACGATGCAGTCGGTCAGGCGCCAGCTGTCGGAGCTACGCTCAGTGAACATGCAGTCGGTCGCCCACGCCCTGTCGTACGGCTCGCTGCTGGGCGCTCGTGGGAACTCCGGCGTGATCCTCTCGCAGGTCCTCAAGGGGTTCGCGGACGTGGTGAAGGACCACAAGACACTGGGGGGAGCCGAGATCGCCGCGGCGTTGGCATCGGGCTCTGAGAGCGCTTACGCGGCCGTCATGAAGCCGGTGGAGGGGACAATTCTGACGGTCGTGCGGGAGGCCGCCGAAGCCGCCCAGGAGGTCACAGGCGGCTCGCCTACCGAGGTCATGAACGCCGCTCTGAGCGCCGGGCGCGAGGCGTTGGACAGGACGCCCGACCTCTTGCCGATACTCAAGCAGGCCGGTGTCGTCGACGCCGGCGGCCTAGGGGCTCTGCGGGTGCTCGAGGGGCTCATCGCCTACTTCGAGAAGCGCGATCTGCCGCCGCCCCCGAAGGTCGAGAGGCGCGCGCAGCAGCAGTTCGAGGAGGAGGAGTTCGGGTTCTGCACCGAGTTCCTGCTGGCGGACGTGAAGGTGCCGACCAAGGAGGTGCAGGCGGTCGTAGCCCCGTTCGGCGACTCGCTACTGGTCGTGGGCGCCGAGGGCTTCGTGAAGGGCCACATCCACACCCAGGAGCCGGAGAAGCTGCTGGCGACCGTCGGTCGGTTCGGGCGCATGGTCAGGTCGAAGGTCGAGGACATGAGCGAGCAGCACTCCGAGATCCTCGCCGACGTCGACCTCGCAGATGATGACGCCCCGCGCCTCGCCGCCGTCGCCGTTGCCAGTGGGTACGGGCTGACGAGCGCCTTCCGTAGCCTTGGCGTCCGCGTCGTGGGCGGTGGACAGACGGACAACCCCTCGGTCGAGGACCTCTCGGACGCCGTGCGCAGCGTCGGCGCTGAGACGGTCATCGTCATGCCGAACAACAAGAACGTGATCATGGCAGCCGAGCGCATCGGCGAGATCGTCGCCGACAAGAGGGTCGTCGTGTTGCCGACGAGGACACTAGGTCAGGGGCTGGCAGCCGCCGTGGCGTTCAGCGAGGACGGCGATGCGGACGAGGTCCTCGAGGAGATGCGCAGTGCGGCTCAGGACACGATCACGCTCGAGGTGACGAACGCCAGCCGCGACGTCGAGCTGGACGGCGTCGATGTGCAGGAAGGTCAGGCGATAGGCCTGCGCGACGGCGTGCTAGAGGTCGCCGCTGACGGCCCGACCGAGGCCCTCATCGAGCTGGTGACCAGGCACGGCGAGGACAGGGACATCGCGTCCCTGTTCCACTCCTCGACGATCTCTGAGGCCGAGGTCGAGGAGGCCGTCACCCGCATCGAGGCCGCGCTACCCGACCTCGAGGTCGAGGTCCACGCGGGTGCGCCGGACCTCTACCCGTACCTGATGGTGCTCGAGTAGGCCTGGCGCCTCAGCGCGCGCGGTCCGACCTCGAATCGGCGGGGAGCTCACGCCCTTTGGTTAGCCCCGGGTTAACCTCGGCCACGCGGCTAGCTACACAAGCTCACAGTCTCCAGGGGCAGCATGTCGGTAAGAGGAGGTCTCGATGAGACGTGTAGCCTTAATCACCGGGTTGAGCCTGTCCCTGCTACTGGCCGCCTGCGGCGGGGGCGGGATCACGCCGCCACCACCCCCGACGCCGGACGAGGAGCTCGTCCTCGGCGCCAGCGACACTTACTCTTACGCGGCCGGTGAGGGCCGGCTCTACCTGGTCCATGCCGGTCTCGGTCCAGAGATCATCCATGTCGAGCTGGACCGTGACGTCCGACTCGAGGTCCTGAACGAGTCGTTCGAGACCGAGTTCAGCGCCACGACGGGTGACTTCTTCGGGGCTGGCAGCGCCGGCCTGGCGCCGGCCGGCCTAGGCACGGCTGCGATCCTGGATGAGCGCGACTGCCTAGGCACGTGCATAGTGTTCAGGCCGTTCGGCGACTTCTACGTCGAGGTCACCAACGACAGCGGGTCGGGCGCCACGATCGAGATCGACGTGTTCGGCAGGAACTTCTGGGACAGCACCGAGAACTTCAGCTACGACATGGTGTCGCCGCCCATGATCCCAGCCGGCGGCTTCGACAAGGGTGCCATCGAGACGGTCGGGGACGTCGACTACTGGGAGGTACCAGCCACAGCCGAGCTGGTCTTCTCGCCGCAGAGCTTCCCGACGGAGGCGTACGTCCTGAACCAGATCGGCCAGGAGATCTTGGGGCCGCTCCCGCCTGGCGAGTCCGTGCCGGTCTTCCAGGGCGAGTACGTCAGGGTCTGGGCGGTGAACGCCGACAGGGCGGCGATTGCCGGCCGAAGCGGCTACACGCTCGAGCACGGCAACTTCCCGGCCACCGTCAGCCGCGACTCGTTGCTGGTGCGAGAGGAAGTCTCGAGGCGCTGAGGTGCCCGAGCGCTGCCTAGGCGCGCTTCGGCACGTCCGCCCGCCAGCCTCAGGGTTCGGTTAACGGGACCGCCGAGCGCCCGTGCTAACTTCGCTTGGGACGTCAGGCACGTGGCACGGGCGCCTTGCTGCGCCTCCGCTGCCGCGACATGGAGGTCGCCCGAGCTCGCCACAGGTGAAGCGACCGCCCTCGGTGACCTGACGGCGAGGTAGGTGACTGTGAGACCACACATCCTGCGACTGTTGCCACTGCTTGCCCTCGTTCTCGCGGCATGCACGACCCCGCCTCCGCCTCCGCCACCTTCGACGCCCATGTCGGCGACGAGCGACGGAGGTGTGAGCCCTGCCGGTTCCGTCGACCTGGCGCCCGGCGAGGACGCCAACTTCAGGCTGGTCCTCGGCAACGTGCCGGCTAACTTCGACGTCATCATCGCCGAGTTGGTGACCGGCCAGAGCGCCGCGATCGAGCTCAGGACCAGCGGCTACTGGGGCATCATCTCCAGCAGCGACTCGCTCGACCGCTTCGTGAGGGGTCGCATCACATCGGTCCCTCCGGCCACCGCTTCGGGCCAGGACGCTTGGTCGGAAGCCATCTCGCAGAACCTCGTCTGTCAGGGCCCATGCATCGTCTTCGACCCAGGCAGCGGCAGCTTCTACCTGCGCGTCGTCAACACGGGCAACTCACAGCTCACCGCTCAGGTCTACCTCTACGGCTTCGACCTCGCCGACGAGCACGAGCCGGGCAACGACTCGAGGAACGGGGCCGCCCCCCTGGCGGACGGCGAGTCCGGCGCCATCGAGCTGCTCGGCGACGTCGACTACTGGACAGCCGGCTTCGACACCAACGTCACGATCAGCCAACCTACCGGCATCTCTGTCGAGGCGAGCGTCTACGACACGTGCGGCCTGGCCGTGGCCGGCCCGTACGACGGCGGGGAGACCTTCAGCGTGTTCCAGGGCGAGTCGGTCAGGGTGAGGGCGGTGGCGGACTACGCGGCGACGTCGGGCCGGAGCGCCTACTTCATCACCCTCGACCCGTTCAGCGGCGTGCCGAGGCCGCCAGGCTGCCAGGAGGTGACAGCGAACCAGAGCTCGACGTCGGCGGTCGGCAGCGTGAGCCTGACCGGCTCCGCAGAGGCGCTCTTCGTCCTGAGCGTCCCCAGCTCTGTCAGGCAGCGCGACCTGTTGCAGATCGAGATCACGAAGGACGCCGTGCTCGAGGTGCTGGCCACCTCTGGCGGCACCGTCCTGTACAGCAGCACGTCCAGGAACTCGTTCAACTCAGGATCGACTGGCTCGGCCGCGGTCCCTGGGCTGGATGGAAGCGCCGTGAGCGTGAGACCCTTGTGCCGAGGCTCGTGCGTCGTGATCAACGGCGCGGCGTCTGAGTACTTGGTCCGAGTCAGGAACGACGGGTCGGCCGGGACGATCTCGCTCTACGCTTTCGGCCGTGACTTCGACGACAGCACCGAGCCAGCCAACGACGACCCTGAGAGCGCGCCGGTCATCACCGACGACGGCTCCGGCGCGATCGAGTACGTGGGCGACGAGGACATCTGGTTGGTGGCGTTCGATGGTCTCATCAGCTTCTCTGCCGTCAGCGGCGCCATCCCGCTCGTGGCCACCGTCCACGCCGCCAACGGGTTCCAGGTGGCCGGCCCTTACTCGCCTGGCTCGGAGTTCCAGGTGTATGTGGACGAGTACGTCCTCGTCAGGGCCGTGAACCCTACCCAGGCTGCGGTCTCGGGCAAGAGCACGTACTACCTGTTCTGACGGTTAGACTCGCCGCCATGTCCGGGCCGGTCCGTGCGCTTCTCGCGCTCCTCTGCCTCGCATGCGTGCAGCTCGCGGCCGCGCAGGTGTGCCAGGAGGAGCTCGTCGGTGCGCTGCTCGACGACCAGCTGGACAGGCCGGCCACGGGGCTCGACGCGGCTCTGCTGATGGAGCGCGCGGTGTCGCTTGTCGAGCCGGCGCTCCCTGCGATGATGCGTCCCAACGTCGGCGTTGCCGAGGACCACCCTGCCTACGCGGCGGTCAGGAAGGTCGCGACCTGGGGCCTGCTTCCGAACGACTGGACGCCAGACGAGCTGTCAGGAGACACCTGGCGGGTCATGAACAGGCGCTTCCTGGGTTGGTACAGCGAGGAGCGGCCGCTGCCCAACGGCGCAGGCACCGTGGGCGAGCTCGTCCAGGACCTCACACTAACGCTCGACAGGGTCTCCGACACCATCAGGCCCGCTGCGCTCCTGGCGTCCGGCCAGGACGACGAGGGCCGCCTGTCGTTCATGGCGATCATCTGGAACTGGACCGTCTACCCACGCCTGCTCGTGTTCCGGCCGGAGCGGGGCGTCGACCTCCAGGGCTCGCCGAGGGACGTCCTGCCGCACCTGAGCAACTGCGCCGTGCACGTCACCGCCTACCTGACCGCGCCCGAGGAGACGGCGCGCGACCTGTTCATGGCTCACAACGACTCGCGCATGTACGTAGTCGCGACCGTGCCGGCTCGCGACGGCCTGCCGCTCGAGGTCCCCGCCGGCGACGAGCTTGAAGCGTTCGACTTCGGGCTGCCGGAGCTCGGCGGCGCGCGTGTCTACGCTGCTGTGTTCGACGGTCCGGAGGTGGGGTTCGGCACCCTGCTCGGGCTGCTCTCCCGAGTACGCACCAACGTCTCGCCGATGTCGATCATGTCGTACCTGCAGACCCCATGAGGCCCGCCTCGATCTCGTCGCGCATGGCAGTCACGGCTACCCTCGTCATCTCTGCCAGCCCGGTGAACGTCGTGGCCTCCTCGAACCCGTTCCCGTAGGTGAGGGACCGGCTGGCGCTCACCACGGCGCCCAGCCCGGCTCCGTCGAAGGCCGGCAGCACGTCGTCGGCGGTAGCGCCCTGAGCTCCGTACCCGGGGACAAGCAGCGGGGAGCGCGGTAGCGCCGCTCGCAGCTCCGCCATGTCTGAAAGGTCTCCGACCACGGCGCCAAGGGGCGTGTAGCCGGCGTCGTCCACCGGCAGCCCGTCCGCCAGGCGCGCGAGCCGCTCCGCCAGGCGGCTCGACACGGTGCCCCCGCCGTCGACCGGCAGCCCCTGCAGGTCGCTGCTGCCTGCGTTGGTAGTGCGGACAAGCACGTAGAGCGCGCGGCCACCAGCCAGGGCGCTCTCCAGGAACGGTGCGAGTGTGTCGAGTCCGAGGAACGGGTTGACGGTGAGGGCGTCTGCGGACAGCGGCCCGTCTTCCAGGTAGGCGGCGGCGTACGCAGCCGCGGTCGAGCCGATGTCGCCGCGTTTGGCGTCGAGGACGACGGGCACGCCCAGGTGCCGGGCGTGAGATATCAGCTCGGCCAGCAGCGCCACGCCGGCCGGCCCCAGCGCCTCGAAGAAGGCCGACTGGGGTTTGCAGGCGGCTATGAGGTCGTGAGTGGCGTCGAGGAGTCCCAGGAAGTGCTCGCGGACGGCGCTGACGACCCGGTCGTCCCAGGCCGTTGTCGCGCCAAGCCTGGCAGGGCTCGTCAACGGGTGGGTGCTCGGTCGCGGGTCTATGCCCAGGCAGACAGCGGTCCCGAGCCGGACCCGGCGCTCGTGAAGACGAGCGGTGAACGGCTCGCCGCGAGCGCCGTCGCGCGCGGAGGCCCCTTCGGTACGGGCCGCAGGCTTCACCGTAGGTGCTGGCTTCTCAGGCCGCGCTGCGGCCGTGGCAATGTTTGTACTTCTTGCCGCTGCCGCATGGGCATGGGTCGTTCCGGCCCACCTTCTCCTCGACCCTGATGGGTGAGGTCGGGCCGCTACCACGCTGCTGCGACGACGCCGGTCCGCGGGAGGCGCCGCTCGCCGCTGCCGCCACGCCCACCGGCTGGTCGGCCGTGTAGCTGACCGCTGCCGGCCTGGCGCCGCGGGACCGTCTGCCGCGGTCCAGCGCGTCGTCTGTCTGCACCTGGACCCTGAACAGCAGCTTGGCGACGTTGAGCCGGATGTTCGCCTTCATCTCCTCGAAGAGGTTGAAGCCCTCGAAGGCGTACTCCTGCAGCGGGTTGCGCTGGCCGTAGCCACGCAGGCCGATGCCCTGGCGGAGCACGTCCATGCCGTGCAGGTGCTCCTTCCAGTGCTGGTCAACCACCTGGAGGACGATGAAACGCTCGAGCTCGCGGAGCAGGGGAGACCCCAGCTCCTCCTCGCGCTGCCCGTACGCCTGCTCGACGATCTCCACCAGGTCGTCGGTGACGTCGTCTGGCTGCTGGCCGCGGAAGGTCTCGAGGTCCACCTCGCCTAGCGCGGGCACGGCGTCGGCCAGCGCGGCAGACAGGGCCCCAAGGTCCTGCTCCTCGGCCTCGAGCTCGGGGTTCAGGTAGCGCTGGACCTGCGAGTCTATGTACTCGGCGATCATGTCTTTGACGCTCTCGGACACGTCGTGGCCGAGCAGCACCTCACGCCGCTGGGCGTAGATGACCTCGCGCTGCTTGCTCATGACGTTGTCGTACTCGAGAAGCTGCTTGCGGATGCCGAAGTTGCGGTCCTCGACGCGCTTCTGCGCCCTCTCGATGGCGCCAGTCACCATGCGCGCCTCGATCGGCTGGCTGTCGTCCATGCCGAGGCGGTCCATCATGCCGAGCACGCGCTCGTTGGCGAACAGGCGCATGAGGTCGTCCTCGAACGAGACGTAGAAACGGCTCGAGCCAGGGTCTCCCTGTCGGCCAGAACGGCCGCGGAGCTGGTTGTCGATGCGACGGGACTCGTGACGCTCGGTGCCGATGATGTGCAGGCCGCCAGCCTCGACGACCTTCTCGTGGTCGCGCTTGGCGTCGTCGCGGATCTTCTCGATCTGGGAGACGATCCCGTCCGGCAGCCCCTCGAGCTTGCGAGCTCGTTCCCTGGCCTCTTCACCGCGACCCAGCATGATGGCCTTGATGAAGAGCTCGGTGTCGGAGTCGTAGCGTTCGAAGCCCTCTCGCTCGAGCAGCTGGCGTGCCAGCCACTCTGGGTTGCCACCCAGCACGATGTCGGTACCGCGGCCGGCCATGTTCGTCGAGATGGTGACGGCGCCGCTACGACCCGCCTG
Source organism: uncultured bacterium (assembly GCA_964517055.1). Taxonomy (GTDB): domain Bacteria; phylum Deinococcota; class Deinococci; order Deinococcales; family Trueperaceae; genus DASRWD01. Next base: position 30,261 of record CAZFAQ010000020.1, read on the forward strand.
AGCTACGATCTCGGCCTCGCGCCCGTGGAACTTGGCGTTGAGGACCTCGTGCTTGACGCCGCGGCGCTTGAGCATGGCGGAGAGCCGCTCGGACGCCTCGATCGTCACCGTGCCGACCAGGATCGGCTTGCCCGTCTTGTGGACCTCGACGATCTCCTCGACGGCGGCCTCGTACTTGCCCTTGCCTGTGCGGAAGACGACGTCCTCGAAGTCCTGTCTGAGGATCGGCTTGTTCGTCGGGATGACGAGGACGTCGGAGGCGTAGATCTCCTGGAACTCCTTCTCCTCGGTCTTGGCGGTCCCGGTCATGCCTGCGATCTTGTCGTAGAGCTTGAAGAAGTTCTGGTACGTGATGGTCGCGAGCGTCTGGTTCTCGCGCTCGATCTTCACGCCCTCCTTGGCCTCGATCGCCTGGTGTAGCCCCTCGCCGAAGCGCCTGCCTGGCATGAGGCGGCCCGTGAACTCGTCGACGATGACGATCTGGCCGTTCTCGTCCTTCACGTACTGCTGGTCGAGCTGGTAGTGCTCCTTGGCGCGCAGCGCCTGCCGGAGCATGTGGCCCGTCTCCATGTTCTCGGGGCTGAAGATGTTGTCGATGCCCAGCACCTTCTCGGCCTTGGCGATGCCGTCCTCGGTGAGGTGGATGTCCTTCGACTTGTCGTCGCCCGAGTAGTCGCCCGTGGCCGGTGTGTCGCCGTCCTTGGGCTCGCCGCGCGTGAGCTGCTGGGCGATCTTCGCCATCGTGTAGTACTTGTCTGTTGCGACCTCGGCCGGGCCCGAGATGATGAGCGGGGTGCGTGCCTCGTCGATGAGGATCGAGTCGACCTCGTCGATGATCGCGTAGTGCAGCGGCGTGTCCTCGCGCAGCACGAGCTGGTCGGGGCGGAAGGCCATGTTGTCGCGCAGGTAGTCGAACCCCAGCTCCGAGTTGGTGATGTACGTGATGTCCGACCGGTAGGCGGCGCGCCTGCCCTCGCCCGTCAGGTCGTGCTGTACGACGCCCACGGTCAGGCCGAGGCCGCGGTAGACGGGCCCCATCCACTCGGCCCCGGTCCGGGCCAGGTAGTCGTTGGTGGTGACGAGATGCGTGCCCTTGCCGGTGATTGCGTTCAGGGTCAACGCGAGGGTCGCGACGAGCGTCTTGCCCTCGCCGGTCTTCATCTCGGCGATGCGGCCGGCGTGAAGGGCGGAGCCGCCTATCAACTGGACGTCGTAGTGGCGCTGCCCTAGGTAGCGCTTCGCCGACTCCCTGGCCAGCGCGAAGGCCTCTGGCATTAGCGCGTCGAGGCTCTCGTCGCCCTCCTGGTGCCTGCGCCTCAGCTCCGCGTAGGCGGCTGCCAGGTCTTCGAGCTTCTCGACCTCGGGCTCCAGCGCGTTGACGCGGGCCACGACCTCGTTCTCGAAGCGCTTGACCTCGCGCTCGTTGTTGTCGAAGAGCTTCTGGACGAAACCTAGCATCGGTACCTCGTGGGCCCTCCCACAGCGTGGCGGCCGCCAGACAGCCTAACACCTGAGGTCGCGGGCGCCGTGTATGGCACTGGGCAACGTTCCGGGGCGGGCCGGAGCCGAATCCTGACTTCGTAGCGATTGCGCTCGCGCGGCGCCGCGGTGGCGCTCAGATAGGAGCCGTACGCACCACGGTTAGGGCGTTGGACCCGTAGCGGTGGAGCTTGACGCCCGCCGGCTCGAGACCGTCAGGGAGCGTGAGGGCGAAGCCGCTCGGGTGCTGCAGTACGTAGAGGCCCCCGGGCTTGGCGGCGTCTGAAGCGACGACGTCGGAGAACACCCTCGTTAGGTCCATGGGGTAGGGAGGGGCCGCGAAGACGACGTCGAACTCGCCTGGGTGCCGGGCGGCGAAGGCGGCGGCGTCGCCCCTGACGACCTCGACATCGAGCGCTAGCGACCGGGCGTTGCGACCTATCACGGCAGCGGCCTGCTTCGCGAGCTCCACCAGCACGACATCGAAGCCGCGGCTGGCGGCTTCGAGTCCGATGGCGCCGGATCCCGCGTACAGGTCGAGGAACCGTCCCCGCGGCTCGAAGGCGAGGATGTCGAACAGGGCCTCCCTGAGGCGGGAGGGGCTGGGCCTGGTCCCGCGGGTGGGGGTCTCGAGCACTCGGCCCTTGGCCGAGCCACCCAGGATGCGGGGCTTGGACATGTGGCGAGCCTAAACCAAGCGCGAGACCGACGTGGGCCCGGCGCTCCTTCGGCGCGATTAGCGGTCGGATCGAGGAGCTCAAGGCCGGGGTAGACTCTGCTGATCGTGGTACGCAGCCTAGGGTCAGACGAGCTGCCCTGGTTCGTCGGGCGCGCCCTGGCGTTCCTTGGTCACCCCGATCCTCACGGCCTGTCGCTGCGGCTCGCGACGCGCTTCGGCGACCCGCGTGCCGACGCCTCGGCCTGCCACGTCCTGGTAAGGGCCGGCGAGGCGCCGGCCGCTGGGGTCGTGGCGCGGCCGCCAGACGCGGACGACGACGCCCGCAACCTGCTCCTGTACAGCCCGTGGCACGAGGAGGACGCCGGGACGATGTGTGACCTCGTGGCCGCGCTCCTCGCCAAGTACCCCCACGAGTCGGCGGTCCTCCGCCTCGACGCCGTGCCGGAGTCGCGGCGGGCCGTACTGGCCGAGGCGCTCGCCCCGCTCGGCTTCGAGGTGGACGAGACGAGGACCTTGGTCTTCGAGCTCTCCCAGGTGCCGCCGATCGGCAGCCCGCTGCTGTTCGAGGCCTGGTCGCTACCGTCCGACAGGCGCTTCAGGGAGTTCTACGCCAACGCCGAGGGCAGGGCGGTGAGCGATGCCGGCTGGGCGTACCTGAAGCGTCGTCACGGCCCGTTCCACCCCGACCTCTGGTTCCTGGCGCGCGAGACGCTCGACCAGGAACCCGTCGGCTTCGCGTTCTTCGGTTCCGGACAGCGCCGCGTCGACGGGCGTTACACCCTCGACGCCGTTGGCGTGGCCAGGGAGCTGCGGTCGGACTCCGCCATGCTGCGGCGCCTCGTCATCTCTGGGTTGCAGGAGCTGTCGTCGTTCAGCCCCGTCGGCACCGTCGAGGCCGAGGTGTCGCTCCTCGACGGCAAGCTCGGTGACCTCCTCAGGCTGGTCGGGTTCACGCCGGTCTCGCGCTCGCCCGTGCTCGTCAAGCGACCGGCGTAGCTGGTCGCCGCGACCGGCGTAGCTGGTCGCCGTGGCCGAGGAACGCGTCCGGCGCGAAAGGACTGTCAGCGCTGGCGGGGCTGAGGCAGGTACTTCTCCCAGATCGGGTCGATGTCTGGCATAACGCCGTACGCGCTGGTGAACATGAACCTCGGCGCGAAAGGCCTGCGCCGCAGATGCATCTGTGCCTCGTCGGGCGTGCGGTCCCGCTTGCGAGCGTTGCACGACTTGCAACACGCGACGACGTTCTCCCATGACGTCGGTCCGCCGCGGCTGCGCGGGAGCACGTGGTCGAGGGTCAGGTCGTGGGTGTGCCTGCCGCAGTACTGGCAGTGGTGGTCGTCGCGTCTGAACACGTTCTTGCGGTTGAAGGCTACACGCTGCCTGAAGGGCGTCCTGACGAAGCGCCTGAGCCTGATCACGCTCGGCACCGGGAAGACGGCGTTGGGAGAGCGCAGCACCTTGCCCGACTCCTCGACGCGCTCGGCGACGTCATGCATCAGGAGGGCAACGGCACGCTTGACGGAGCACACGTGCAGCGGCTCGTAGCTGGCGTTGAGGATGAGGACGCGGCCCGAGTTGAGGTTGGCGAGCGGCGTGACGCCGTCGCGAACGCCGTCCGCCGACGCGCCTTCCGTGGCAGCGCCGTGACCGAGGTCCTCGTCAGGCTCGGCTAGCAGGGCCTCGACGTCTAGGTCAGTGCGGTCGGCTTGGCACCTCCGGTCACGCCGCGCAGCATACCCGCCAGCGCCGGCGCCTACCGCCGCTCGAGCGCCAGCTCTACCAGTCGCTCGAAGAGCTCGGCGTACGAGAGCCCAGACGCCTGCCACAGGCGCGGGTACATGCTGTGGCTCGTGAAGCCGGGGATGGTGTTGATCTCGTTGACGAGCAGGTCGCCGCCAGGCAGGTAGAAGAAGTCGACGCGCGCCAGGCCGGCCGCGTCGACGGCTGCGAAGGCTTCGAGCGCCAGGCGCTGCGCCGCCGCGGCCACGGCTTCCGGCACGTCGGCCGGCACGACGAGCTCGGCCTTGCCGTCCGTGTACTTGGTCTCGTAGTCGTAGAAGGCGCCGGCCAGCGTCGGGTAGCGGACCTCGCCGACCCCGCTCACCTCTGGCGTGTCGTTGCCCAGCACGGCCACCTCGAGCTCACGGGCGTCGACCGCGGCCGCCTCGACGATCACACGCCTGTCGTACACGAGAGCTGCCTCGACCGCGTCGGCCAGGTCATCGGGGTCGTCGACTCGGGACACGCCGATCGACGATCCGAGGTTGGCGGGCTTCACGAAGACGGGTGTGCCGAGTTCCCGGAGCTTGGCCAGCACCTCCGCTGGCGCCCTGTGGTACCGGTCCCGTGTCACGGCCTCATGGTCCACCTGCGGCAGGCCGGCCGCGGCGAAGACCGCCTTCATCGCCAGCTTGTCCATCGCCACCGCGCTGCCGAGAACGTCGCTGCCCACGAAGGGCACGCCCATCACCTTGAGCAGGCCCTGCACGCTGCCGTCCTCGCCGTACGGACCGTGCAGCAAAGGGAACACGACGTCGAAGGCGCCGCGAGCGTCGGCCACGCTGCCGCTGAGCTCCGTGGCAGCCAGCCCGCTGGTCGGTCCGGTCGAGGGGAGAGCAGCCACGCCGAGGGTGCGCGCCGACTCGGCCAGCCCGAGCGTCCTGCCCTCCCGGCCGATCACCAAGGGCGCCACCTCGACAGTGCTCCTGCCTGCCACCGCCTCCATGACGGAGCGGGCGGAGGCCAGCGACACGTCGTGCTCCTCCGAACGGCCGCCACAGAGCAACAGGACCCTGAGGGGCGAGCGACTCATCGGGAGCGCACGCCAGTGTATGGTCCGTTGTGCATGATGCACATCGTGTGCATGTTATTGCCGGCGCCGCTACCGGTCAAGCACGCCACGCCGGATCGCGCTTCTCGAGGAAGGCGCGTACGCCCTCCGCGAGCTCTGCCCCGGACCGGCTTGCCACGTTCACCTCCACAGCCGCGGCCATGCCATCGGCGAGCGACTGGCCGGGCAGAGAAGCCAGCAGCTCCTTCGTTGCCTTCAGGGAGCCGGGGGCGTTACGTGCCAGACGCTGCGCGAACGCCACGGACGCCTCGAGCACGCCTCCGTCCTCGACGACACCGTTCACGAGGCCGATCGTCGCGGCACGCTCGGCGTCCACCAGGTGAGCTCCAAGCAGCAGTTCGCGGGCGTGCTTCTCGCCGACCTGTCTCAGCAGCAGCACGGACACGAGGGCGGCCACGAAGCCGATGCGCGCCTCCGTGTAGCCGAACCGCGCGGCGGGCGCGGCGAACGCCACGTCGCATGCCGTGACGAGTCCGGCGCCGCCGGCCACCGCCGGGCCGTTCACGGCCGCTACCACGGGCTTGCCGCACCTGACGATGGCGAGCAGCAGCTCGGCCAGGTCCTCGGTGTCTGCACGATGCTCGGCCGGCGTCAGAGAGACCGTCCCCTCGAGCTCGCGCAGGTCGAGGCCCGCGCAGAAGGCGTCGCCGGCACCGGTCAGGACGATCGCCCTGACTCCAACGTCGGACTCGGCCTCACGGACAGCCGCGCGCAGCTCCGACCTGAGGGCTCGCGACAGCGCGTTCTTGACCTCGGGACGCTGCATGGTGATGACGCGCACCGCCCCTTGGTCGCCTATCGACAGCTCTGGCATGGCGCAATCCTAAGCGCGCCGGTGCGAACCTTTCGACCGCGGCGCCCGCCGCGGCCCCCTTACGCTTGGAGCGCCGCAGCGAGCCAGACGCTGCGCCGGAGGTCCCCTGCCCGTGAGACGCTTCTACCCTCTGCTCCTGTTGGTGGCGCTTCTGCTCGCCGCCTGCGCTCCCGGGGCACGCATGCTCTCGGCGCCGACGTTCCGGCTCGACCCGAACGGCTCCGGCTTCCTGCGCATCGATCCGCCAGGCGTCGGTGATGGCTCTGCCGTGTTCAGGCTGGTGCTCGTTGCCGAGAACCCGAACCCGTTCGCGCTACGTCTCGCGTCCGTGGACGGCGACCTCTTCATGCAGGAGGTGAGGGTCGCCAGGGCACAGTTCCGTGGGGACCTCGAGCTGCCCCCTCAAGGCTCCTCGCGTCTCGTCATGGACGTCGGTGTCCCGCTCACGGCTGCGCCAGCTCTCTTGGAGAGCCTCGCCAACGTCCTCGGCGGCGGCGAGCTGCGCTACCGCGTCGAGGCCGGCGTCGGCGTCGACGTGCTAGGCACGGTCCAGCGCTTCCCGCGCTTCACCCTCGTGGAAGGCGGTCTGAGCACCGGGCTGACGCTCGTCGCTCCCCGGCTCGCCGTCGCGTCGTCCGCTCTGAGGATCGAGAGCGTGAGCAGCGTCGCGGTCGACCTCGAGCTGAGCGTCACGAACCCTGGCCCCATCGGCTACATGCTCAGCTCGCCACAGCTCGTGCTCAAGGTCGGGGGCCAGGACGCCGCCTTGGCGGAGCTGCAGTCGCTGCCCGTGCCGGCCAACGGCATGGGGACGACGACCGTCACCTTCAGGTTCGACCCTCTCAGGTTGGGAGCCGCTCTCGCCGAGCAGGTCCGGGCGGCCACGGTCGGCTCCGGGCTGGCGGTCACCCTGCGCGGCGGTTGGGACCTTGACGCCGCGGGCATCGCCAGCCTGTCGCTGCGGCCCACCGACCTGCTGGACGCCGTCGTGCGCTGAGCCCGTCCGAGGCCCGACCGCCTAACCGCGCCCCCGCCTTCCTGGTAGCCACCAGTTCCAACGACCAGCCAGAAGGATCAGCGACGGCACCAGCACGAGACGGACCAGGGTGGCGTCCAGTAGCACGGCCACCGTCAGGCCCAGTCCCAGCGCCTTGATCAGCTCGACATGGCTGAACATCAGCAGCGCGAAGACCGTGACCATGACCGCGGCCGCGCTGGTGATCACGCCGCCGGTCGAGGCGAGGGCGTGGATTATGGCGTCACGGTCCGACAGGCCGGACTCGTGGGCCTCCCGGACACGTGACATCAGGAACACCTCGTAGTCCATGGAGAGCCCGAACACCATCGCGAAGATGAACAGCGGCGCCGATGTGTCGATGAAGCCGAGCGTGCCGCCGCCGACAAGTGAGGCGAAGGTGCCGTCCTGGATGACGAACACCAGGACGCCGAACGCAGCGGCCACGGTGAGCGCGTTCACGACCACGGCCTTCAGGGGGATGACGAGCGAGCGGAAAGCTATGCCGAGCAGCAGCGTGGTGGCGAGCGCGACGATCGCCAGGGCCACGGGGAACGAACCGTAGATCGCCGCTGCCGACTCGAGGTCCTGGACGTACGCGCCGCCCACCGCTCCGGGTAGCACTGAAGCAGCGACGGCGGCCTCGATGCCCGTCAACAGCTCGCCGCCGGTCTCGGGCGTGAGGGACCCGGTCGGCAGGACCCTGAGCAGCACGTAACGGCTCGTCTCGCTGACGGTGGCCGCGACCAGCGGCGCGACCTCGCTGCTGCGCGCCAGCTCCTCGCTGGCGTAGTACTGGTAGAGGAAGATGCGAGGGACGCTGCTCAGCGCGAACGGCGAGGAGACGAACTGCACCCCCGGCAGGTCGCCGAGCTCGCGCTCGAGGAGAGAGACGGCCCGCACGCTGGCCGGTTCGAAGAAGCCGTCCTCGCCGGTGTCGACGACGACGTCGTATGGCGACAACAGGCCGGCCAGCCCCTGGTCCTCGAGGGCCATCTGGACGCGCCGCGCCTGGGTGTCGCTCGACAGGCCTCGGGCACCCGGCTCACCCACCTGTAGCCGCAGGGCGGGTAGCGACAGCACCAGCAGCACGGCGAACCCGACGACCGCCCACCTGACCGGCTTCCTCAGGATGGACTCAGCCCGCGCGCGCCAGAAGCGCCGGCTACGGGTGCCGGGCTCGCGGCGCGTCACGCGCAGGCGGTTGACGTTGTGACCGAGCAGGGCAAGCGTCGCCGGGACGGCCGTGATCGCGACGAGGACCGCGACGATCAGCACGACGGTCGTCGCCACGCCGATCGACCTGATGAAACCGACCGGAGGCACGAGCAGCGAGAGGAGCGCGACCACGACGGTGATGCCGGAGAACGCGACGGCCTTGCCCGCCTCCCGCGTGGTCAGCTCGGCCGCCTCGCGGGCGCCGCGGCCCGCACCTAGCTCCTCCCTGAAACGGCTGACGATGAGCAGGGCGTAGTCGATGCCCGTCGCCAGGCCCAGCATCGTCACGACGGTCCGCGTGAACACGGCGAACTCGATCGCTTGCCCCAGTAGGTAGAGGACGGCAGAGGAGACCACGATCGTGGTCACCGCCGAGAGGAGCGGGAGGCCGGCGGCAACGAGCGCGCCGAACGCGATGACCAGGATCACCAGGGCGAGCGGCAGGCCGTAGATCTCGGCCCTACGTGCGTCGCGCTGGCTGACCTCCTCTACCTCCATGAGCGTCGCGACGCCACCGGCCAGGTCGTAGCGCAGGTTCTCGACGGCGTCGAGCACCGACGTCAAGGCAGCGACCGTCGACCGGGCCTCGAACCGAGGCTGCGGCTCCAGGGCGATGAACATCGCAACGTAGCCCGCGTCCTCGTTGACGAGGTCGAGCCCGAGCGGGTCGGTGTGGTCGTTGACGTACGAGACGCCTGGCGTCTGGGTCAGGGCGCCAGAGGCCGCGGCGACACGGCTCAGGAAGCCGTCGTCGACGGGTCCGGACCGCGGGCGCAGCACGGCTACCAGGGCGTCGCCCTCGGGAAGCGCGAACTCGCTGGCGATGAGCTCCTGAACGCCTAGGGCGACACCGGTCGAGGGCGGCACCGGCTGCGCCGTGAGGACCTCTCCGATGCGCGAGGCGACCGGGAGCGACAGGGCGGATAGGCAGAACCACGCCGCCAGGACCCAGCGCGGGTAGGTCGCGACCAGACGGCCGAGCGCCGTGAACACGCCAGCTACTCAGGCGTTCAGGAAGCGGTCGATGTCGGAGCGCACCTGCGGCCCCGCGGTCTCACCGGCCACGCGCCCGTCGCGCAGGAAGACGACGCGGTCGGCGGCCTGGGCCGCGACCGGGTCGTGGGTGACCATCACGACCGTCCAACCGAGGCGGTCGACACCGTCGCGAAGCAGGGTCAGCACCTCTGCCCCCGTCTTGCTGTCGAGGTTGCCAGTCGGCTCGTCGGCGAGCACGACGGCCGGGTCGTTGACCAGCGCACGTGCCAGCGCCACGCGCTGCCGTTGTCCGCCCGACAGCTGGCGTGGGCGATGCGATAGCCGGTCGGCGATGCCCAGCTTCTGGGCCAGCTCGGTGAGCCGCGAAGCCGCCTCGTCGCGGCGGCCCGCGACCTCGGCCGGCAGCAGGACGTTCTCCTTGGCCGTCAGGTTGGGGATCAGCTCGAAGGACTGGAAGAGGAACCCGAGTCGGTCGCGGCGCATGGCCGTCAGCTCGTCGTCATCAAGGCCGGTGGTCGACCTGCCCTCGATCGCCACCGTGCCGGCGTCAGGCGAGTCGAGCAGGCCGATCAGGTGCAACAGCGTCGACTTCCCGCTGCCGCTCGGCCCCATGACGGCGACGAACTGGCCCTTGGGCACCAGGAGGGTGACTCCCTGCAGCGCCTTGATGACCTCCTCGCCCAGCCGGTAGCTCTTGTGCAGGTCGGTGGCGGCCAGGGCGAAGCGCCCGGCCGAGTGCTGCCCGGCGGCTTGCTGTCCCTTGCCCTGCTGCGCGCTTCCCTCAGACATGTTCGCTCCACGCTGCCAACGCCTGCGCGGGGGCCGTCTTGGCCGCGCGTCTGGCGGGCAGGAGCGAGGCTACCAGCCCGACGAGCGGCGAGGCCAGGATCGCCAGCACCGCCAGGTAGGTCGGGACAACGGGCTCGAGCCGGAAGCCCGTGACCGCGCCCGCTCCGGTCGTGACGATACGGGCCAGCAGCAGGCCGAAGCCCGCGCCCAGGGCCCCGCCTATCAACGTGATGACGACGCCCTCAGCGACGACGAGCCACCTGAGCCCCGCCCGCGTCAGCCCGATCGTGCGCAGGACCGCGATCTCGTGACCGCGGTTGACGAGGTTCATCCCCAGGGTGTTGGCGACCCCGAGCACGGCGACGAGGACGGCGATGACAAGCAGGACCCGGGTCGTCGCGAACGCCTGGTCCGTGATGTCGAGGACGGTGCGGCGGTAGTCGACGTTGAGGGTGGCGTCCAGGTAGAGATCGGGGAAGGCGGCGAGCAGGCGGTCCCTCACCTCCGGCGGCTCGCGGCCAGGGTCCACGGTGAGGATGTACAGGTCGGGCGAGCCTCCGCCGAAGTCGGGCATGTTCTCGATGCTCGTCAGCACGGCCTCACCGCCGCCGGTGAAGTCGACGATGACCCCGGCGATCGGGAACTCCTCGAACCCGTCCGAGGTGCGAAGCGAGATCGTGTCGCCGACGCCGAAGCCGTGGCGGTCGAGCATGGTGTTCGAGACCAGCACGGCGTCGCCCGCCGCCAGGGCGCGGTGGCCGCTCACCTCGTCGCCGTGGCCGGGGATGTACTGGAGGCGGCCGAAGCCGCCGTCGGGGTCGAACCTGGCAGGATCGGCCAGGATGAGGGCGATGGTGCGGCCGCGTGGCTGGTCGACGCTGACGAAGCGGACCGGCCTGATGCCCACGCCGCTCGCGACGTCGACGCCGTCGATCGCCTCCGCCCTGACGGCGAAGTCTGGCGGGAAGCTGACGGGCGTCGTCACGTATAGGTCGCCGACGACAGTCGTGTCCATCCACATGGCTATGGCCCTGTTGATGCTGGCGACCATGGACCCCACGCCGATGATCAGCCCGGTACCCACCACGACGGTGCCTATGGCGACGCCGTTGCGAGCGGCGTTGCGCTCGGCGAAGCTCGCACCGAGACGGCCCGAGGCGCCGAAGAGGCGCAGCAGGACGGGGCGCAACAGCCTCAGCACGGGCCCCAGCACGCCAGGCGCCGCCAGCGAGACCCCGGCGAAGAAGACCG